>NZ_JBUZLI010000001.1:0-127060 GCF_055285355.1 Rothia sp. 18CD1-1
TGTCTTCTGTCTTGGTCGATATTTTTCCTGAGACCCCCCAGGGGCGTGTAGGGACATAAGGTTAAAGCTGACCCCGGCCGCAGGCTAGTATTCCTTTCGTTCTCATCGAAAACCATGTAGAGTCTTGTTTTTATCCTTATTTTAAGGTCTATCTCTAAGAGCTCTACCCGTTTTCTAGGCTAAGCTAGGAGAATTGATGAGATAGAAAGTAGGGTATCAGTGGCAGAGAACAAATCTTCTGACGATGTTCGTGCGCGGGCACGCAAGCTAGCTGAGAAGCAAGCGAAATCTTCTAAAAAGGGAAACGGCGGCTGGATCAAAGCTACCGTAGCACTCGTTGCCGTAGCTATCATCGCTATCGTAACCATTGTGATCGTGCAGAGTAACCGCAATAGAATCGATGATGCGGGGCCGGTGCCGGCAAGCTCCAACCAGTACGGCGGAATCACACTAACAGCCGGAGGGATCGAACAGAACACCTCCCAGGAGCCGAGTAGGGATTCCAACTCGCTGTATAGCGCTTCAGCGTCCCATACGGCGACTGCCGGCGCCGAGGAGACCTCCTTGCCTCTGGGTGTTGAGAAAGCTGAAGATGCCTCTTCAAACGGTAAGCCGGTACACCTGGTGCTTTTTCAAGATTATAACTGCCGGCACTGCGCAGAGTTTGAACAGGCAAATAGTGAATACCTCAAGACACTCATCGACGAGGGCAGGATTACTCTTGAGGTACGTAACCTCATCTTCTTGGACAGCAGCACCGCGGGGAATTATTCTGCCCGCTCGGCAAATGCTGCCTACGCCGTAGCTAACCAGGTTTCAACGGATAATTTCTTGGCCTGGCAGCAAGAGATGTTCTCCCATCAGGGTCAGGTTCTTGATAATGACCAGATTATTGAGATTGCCCAGAAACACGGTGCGGATATTGCCGACGACATGAATAACAACAGCTGGCGGTCCCTGGTGAACGTGGTGAACTCGGAGTCGTCAGCGAACGGTGTGCGGGGGACTCCCACCCTCTTTGCCGATGGACAGCAGTTCACTAGCGCTGAACTGGAACCCTGGCTCAACGGTATCATCGAGGCCAAGAATAACAACTAACACCTAAAACCTTAGGGTTATCAGGGTGGGACGGCCGCATACCGGGCTGTCCCACCCTTTCTTATACTAAATTGAAAACTCATTGGATTTTTCGCTAGACTAGAAGGGTTGCCTTCGGGCACTGCCTCCTTAGCTCAGCTGGCCAGAGCACCTGTCTTGTAAACAGGGGGTCACCGGTTCGAATCCGGTAGGGGGCTCATGTACAATCATTCGATTTTCTAGAGATGTACTTGCTACAAAGGTGGGTGCATCCTTTTGTTTTGAATTGGTTTGCTAGCACTGATTATTTTCCTTTGTCGATAGAATAACTTTCTCGTAGAACAGGATTCTAGAATGTCATCTTTAACTATTATTTCTTTGATCTTGGCAGCTATCGGGACAGCAATCAATATTTGGGCTAGTGTCAGAATGATTTTTGAAATAAAACCAAATACGTTTGCCTTCCTTGTCAGTGACAATACTATCGAAAGAGAAAAACAAGAAGCTATCCATAAAAAGTGGTCTGTAGCAATGACAATTATAGGAACGACAATCCTACTCATAGCTACCATACTCAGCAGCTTGGCCTAGATGTTTTTGGAGGTGCACTTTTCAGCGCCTCCGCAAAAGACCTAGCAGAAGCTTCTTCTTGACTTCTTAGAACATGTACATACGTTCTCAAGGTAATCAAGGCGTCTCTGGCACTGACAGTCCTTGGCTTCCTTGCTTGTACATGAGAATATACGGGCCCGCGCTTTTGCTCGTTCCTCGCAACGCGCACCTCCATATTCTTGCAATGCAAGGAGCCCGGACAGTTAAATCCAGGCTCCAACACAGTGTTGATAAGGTGGCTCTTTTAGTTATTGGCTACTGTCTACTTGCAGAATACTCGTCTGCTTGTGATTGGTGATTCATCAAACGAGCCTTCAAGAATTCTCTTCATATCAGCTCTTGCTTCATCAAGATATACTGGTTTGCCGGCGAGGGCTTCTAGGAACTCATTGAGATCGATCTTGAACAGCTTGCCGTAACGAGCTGAGTAAAAAGCAACCTCTTTTAACTGATATTTATCCTCCAGATCGAATAGGATGTAGCCCAAAACCGCGCGAACGTCCTCAGGACGCAAATTATCTTCATAAAATCCACTCTTATTCTTCCTGCCGATGCGAGTTTTAATCTCAATCAGAGTTCTATTCGCAATAATGTCTGCATCAGCGTTACAATATTCTGAACCAGAGAATTCTGGACCAAGAAATAAATTCTTTTGAGTAGCATCTTCAAAAATCGGGTAAAGGTTATTCTTGGCAATAGAATGAAGTTGCTTGAGTTCCTCGATATCTTCAGTGGAGGCTAAATCTAAAAGTTCCTGAACATCACAATCATAGATAAAAGAAGCCAGCGGTGAATCTTCTCGGATGCCTCCGGCTCTATATGCCTGAGTTGTCAGCGCAAGATACCAGCAAACAGCAGCAGCAACAGGTGACAAATCTTTATTCGGTCTCAAATCGATTTCTTGCATGGTGTAAACGGCATCTTCACCATGTTCAAGAAGGTTCTGACCAATGAGCGGTTTTAGAGCCTGTTCTGGATAGTATTCAGGATTCGCTACGAAACGTGCCAACAAATCGAAAGCCTCGCCCAAAATACTAGAACGATGGTTATTAATAGGGGTTACCGTTGGGACTAGTAATTCTGAGGGATCCTTCTTATATGTGCGTACCAAATTTTTCGTGTGTGGAAATTTTTCTTTCACGTATGTATGAATCGGACTGTTTTTGTTTTCAAGTTCTCGGGAGAGTGAACCAAATTTTCTCATGTTCTTATCCTTTTAGATAGAGGTATCAGACAGGGGGCCCTCTGCTCACATTTGTTAACCAGAGATCGCGAAACCTTGCATGGAAGCGGACGAGTTACAAAAAGAAGCCTTGAAATACGCGGAATTGGATCGCTACAGAATACCCTGTTCTATCTTCTAAATAGGGAGACACCGGCTCGAGTCCAGTAGGGACTCATGCTAAAAATCATATTTTGAGTAGGTAATTTGCGGTTGACAAGGTAACTGGAAAATCTAAACGATTGGTTTTTATCTTTTTATCACTGGGGTGTGCCAATTTTTTTTACCCTGCAACTTAGATGTATCCCAATAATTGCTACGTTTACGATTAATCTTGTTTTTTATCTTTATTAATTTGAAGTCAATCTTTCCTGATGCTTCTCGGGGGATATTGTCAATAAAATCTTCGAGCTTAAACTGAAGTATTTCAATAAGATTCAGTCTACGGTAGCAGACCGTAATAAAAGTTCCTTCTATTGCTGGTTTTACACATAGTGGCTGCTGTGAGTTTCTCCGCATGGGCCATCCTATATGTGCAGCATCATTGAGTACTTGAACTTGACCTCCGTGGAAGTTGTGTAAATTTTCAATCCAGACTGGCCAATAATGGAGTCTTTTTAAAATAAGTGCTCCGTCTGATGCCCACTCCACACTCCATGGTTCTTCTCTACCTATCTGAAGCCAATCAAGAATGGATACAACAAAGGCAACAAGAGCAATAAAAAGTGATGTTATAGATATATAATCGGTACTCATCTATTTCATACTCCTTATTTAGGGTGTTAGTATTATATTATACGCAATTAACTGTGAATTTTGTATCTACGTCTCCTTCGATCCTTAAGTTTTACTCATAAATAATTTTACATGGTTGGGGTTGTCTTATCAAAATCTGGTGATGAATTCTGTTCAGCATAAATTAAATTCATAATAAGACAAATTAGATTTTCAATAATAAATGAAGGGTTGACAAGTAAGTTCTCATTTGCGTGCAGGGGTCCATAAAATGTAATAATGAGCTGGTTCGATGTTTCAAGGCCAGCCCTTCTGTTGCGTCAACAGGGGTTACCGTGCCGAACTTGGTAGAGACCCATGGAGTGCCATAATAATATAATTGACCGTCTAGTTGATTTGGCGTGCTCAGAGTATTGTGCATACATGTGGCAATCCTGCGAAGCGTTGTCATGTGCACATAGCTAGCCGCGATACACCTCACCCTAGAGCGGCATACTTACCAGCGCTGTAATAACTGTATAGTTATGTGAACTTGCTCGCCAAGTTTGGTCGGAGGACTAAAAATTACATATCCTTATCAGTTAGGGTGCCCTAAGTGCCCTACCAGCGATAGCGAAGAAGGGGTAACACCCCTCACACAGTTTGGAGAACAAACACATGGTTTCACTCTCACGCGGTGCCTTCCTCAAAGCGGGTGCAGCAACCGCCGCAGCAGCCCTCCTCGCAGGGTGCTCAACCGGAAACTCAAACAGCTCAGCCAATTCCTCGGCCTCGGAGTCGGCAGACTCCTACACCATCAAACACGCCTACGGTGAAACCACATTTACCTCCGTACCCCAAAACATCGCCGTAGTACAAAACTGGATCAACCCCGACGCCATCCTGGCACTGGGCGTAGTACCCGTCGGTGCCCCCATCGTATCCTGGGGCGGCAACGACAACCAATCAACCCCCTGGTTCGACCAAAAACTCCAAGAACTCGGCGGCTCCCAACCCACCCGCTACGACGAAACAGATGGGCCCAACTACGAAGAGCTCGCCAAGCTGGAACCCGACGCAATCTTCTGCCCCTACGGCAACATGGACCAGGAAATCTACGACAAACTCTCTGAGATCGCCCCGGTCATCCCCGCCCCCGAGGGAGTCGGCTCCTGGGCAGCATCCTGGCAGGAGGTCGTGACCATGGCCGGTCGGATGCTTCAGAAAGAAGACGAAGCGGCAGAGATCATCGAAAACACCGAAACAACGGTTAAAAATGCGGCAGCTTCCCACGAAAACCTCGCGGGCGCAACCTTCATCGCGGGAGCATTTAACACCGCCGAGAACACCTTTGGTGCTTACACGTCCAAAGACACCCGACCCCGCTTCTTCACCCTCATTGGAATGGAACAGGCCGACTACGTGAAGCAGAACGAGGGCGACGACTCCACCTTCTACACCAATATTTCAGCCGAAGTGCTCGACACCGTTGAGGCAGACGCCGTCTGGGCCTGGGTCGAGGCCGAAGGTGATATCCAAAAAGTCAAAGACAACAGCCTCTTTGCCAACATGCCCGCCCTCAAAAATGACGCAATAGTATTTGAGTCAGACAAAACAGCAGGACTGGCGCTCTCAGCCGCCTCGCCGCTCTCTCTGGTCTGGGCGGTCAACGACACCGCTATCCTGCAAAATATGTCTAACGCGGTCACCAATACCCGCAACGCGGCATAGACACAGCAGCACGGGTAAACAGGCTGCCGGGGCCCCTCGACTCTCGGGGCACCGGCAGCCTTGAACCGCAACAGGGAAGGCTACCGTGAACACAAAAACTGCGGACGATGCGCAGTGGCCCGCCCGCGACACCACCGGCAAAAAGAGCTCACGACGGAAAAACTGGGTGTGCGCCGGACTCCTCGCGGCGCTAGCCATCGCCTGCGCCCTCTCCATCATGCTGGGAACCCGCAGCGTGAGCCCCGAAACAGTCTGGAACTATGTCACCGGCCAACCCGTCACCGCCGTGGAGCATTCCATTCTCAGCCAGCGTGCTGTGCGCACCGTCTGGGCGGCAACCATCGGTGCGGCACTGGCCATCGCCGGCGCGGGCATGCAGGGTGTCACCAGAAACCCCCTGGGAGACCCCGGAATCCTCGGAGTTAACGCCGGTGCAGCCTTCGCCGTTGTCACCGGCATAGCCTTCCTGGGCGCCACATCGGCCACAGATTTTGCGCTCCTGGCCTTTGCCGGGGCAGCGGCCGCCTCGGTACTGGTCTACGCCCTGGCCTCCATTGGCAGGGACGGGGCGACACCGGTCAAACTGGCCCTGATGGGTGCGGCCATATCGGCGGGTCTAGGCTCGCTCACCTCAGCATTTATTATCAGCTCTCACGACGTACTCGACAGCCTCCGCAAATGGCAGGTGGGCACGGTAGCCGGCAGTGACATGGCAGACTACTTTCCCGGTGTAGCGATGATCGTGGCCGGGGCCGCAATTCTTCTCCTGGGCTCCAGCGCGATCAACAACTTTGCGCTGGGCGATGACATGGCGGCTTCACTGGGCGAAAACGTCGCCCTCAAAAGATTCACCCTCTTTATAGGCATCACCCTGCTGTGCGGCACAGCCACCTCGATGACCGGCCCCATCGCCTTCATCGGACTCATGGCACCGCACGCCCTCCGCGCCCTGGTGGGCCCCGACTACCGGCTACTCATCCCGCTCTCCGGGCTGTTCGGCGCCGCCCTGCTGGTCTTCGCAGACACCGTGGGAAGGATTATCCTTTCCCCCGAAGAAGTACAGGTGGGAGTCACCATGATAGTTATCGGTGTCCCCGTATTCATCTACCTGGTGCGCAACCAGAAAGCGGTGAACCTCTAATGCCCCAGATACCCGACACCGCGATCAGCGCACACCGGGTCCGCGCACTACGATCACGCAGCAGACGGCGGCCCCGCACCGTCATTGCCGCACTTTTTCTTCTCCTCATCACAGCTGTTGCCGTGCGGGTCCTGTTGGGCAGCTACACGGTCACCATCGGCGACTTCATCACCATCGTGCAGGGCGGAAGCATCGAAAACGCCCGCGGAGCACGCTTTATTGTACTCTCCGACAAACTACCGCGCGCCGTACTCGGCCTACTCACCGGTGCCGCCTTCGGCTGCTCAGGCGCAATATTTCAACTGCTGCTGCGCAACCCGCTAGCTTCACCGGACATCATCGGTATCAGCTCGGGCGCAGCCCTGGGTGCTGTTCTCGGCATCGCGTACTGGGGAGCAAGCGGGTTTTCACTCTCGCTCTTTGCGGTAGTATGCTCGCTGATCGTTGCCGTTATCATCATGCTGCTCTCCACCGGTGGGGGCAGCGTGGGCAACCGCTTTATCCTCATGGGTATCGGAATCTCGGCCCTGGCAAACGCCGTGGTCACCTACCTCCTGAGCAGGATAGACACCAACTCGGCACAGTCGGCCATGGTGTGGTTGACCGGTTCCCTCTCCTCGGCGAACTGGGAACGCATACAAATTCTGCTGATAGTACTGGCGATACTCTTTCCCACCATCGCGCTCCTACACGCCAAACTGCACGCCAGCGTGGTGGGCGAAGACCTCGCCCGCGGGCTGGGGCTCAACGTGCCCGCGGTACGCTGGGTCTTTATTATTCTCGGTGTTCTTCTTGCCGCGGCAGCCACCGCAGCGGCAGGCCCCATAGCCTTTGTGGCGTTTGTTTCCGGTCCCATAGCACGGCGACTCATCGGAGGCCAACACTCCCTCCTTGCCTCAGCACTGACGGGAGCGATCATCGTGGTTTTTGCAGACTTTATTGCTGGCAACTATATCCTGTCCGGCCAGCTGCCCGTGGGTATCCTTACCGGCGCATTCGGGGCCCCGGTCCTGATATGGCTTCTTACTCGGGCACAAAAATGAGGGGAAATAGAATGAAAAATACAGGTTCACCGGTACTCGCCGTGCACGGGGTAGACCTCGGCTACGGTGCCACAACAATCGTCAAAGATCTTTCGCTGGATATACCCCCCAACAAAATTACGGCCATTATTGGGCCCAACGGCTGCGGAAAATCAACACTCCTCAGGGGGATGTCCCGGCTCCTCAAACCCACCAACGGCACCATCACCTTAGACGGTCAAAACGTGCACACTTTCCCCGGCAAAGAATTTGCCCGCAGGGTGGGCCTACTGCCGCAGAGCCCCATTGCCCCCGACGGCATTACCGTAGCGGATCTGGTCTCTCGCGGACGCTACCCCTACCAGGGGCTCTTCAAACGAAACTCGGCAGAAGACGACCAAGCGGTAGCCTGGGCCCTTGAAGCCACCAACACCATGCAGCTGGCAGAGCAGCCGGTATCGGAACTCTCCGGTGGCCAGCGTCAGCGCGTATGGATTGCCCTAGCCCTGGCCCAGCAGACAGATATCCTCCTGCTCGATGAGCCGACCACCTACCTGGACCTCGCCCACCAGGTAGACCTGCTGGACCTGCTCAGCGACCTCAATGAGGATCGGGGAACCACCATGGTCATGGTGCTGCACGAGCTCAACCTGGCAGCCCGGGTGGCAGACCACCTGATCGCCATGAAAGACGGCACCATTGTATGTTCCGGTGACGCCCGGCAGGTCATGACCGGTGAGAATCTGTACAGGGTTTTTGGTTTGCGTGCATCGGTTGCTGACCCGCTCCATACCGGCACCCCGGTAGTTGTCCCTCACGCGCGAGATACAGGGGGCGGTTTCTCTCTTCGGGTCACCGATCGCGCTGTCTCGGGTCAAGAGAACGGCGGGAACGGGGCCGCCGGAACGGGAAAAGAGGAGCGAGGAGACGTATGAGTACGCGTTGCCGCACCACCTCTACATCCACCCGGTTCGGTCTCTTCCCCCTCAGGGTCACCGGTGCCCGGAGGCTCTCACGGCACTATGTGCGGATCTCGCTCGCGGGGGAGTCCCTCTACCGGGCAGCCGAGGGCATCTCGAACGGTGAGGGCCGGACCCTTGACGCTTACATTAAACTTTTTATTCCTCCGGCTGGTCAGAGGAAACCTTTCGACCGGGAACTCACCGAAAACTGGTATCGCAGCTACATGGCGGAAAGCCCGGAACAGCGCGGCTGGGTACGCACCTATACGGTGCGTGATTCCCGGCTTGTACCGGGGGCTGGGCTACCACCGGTACCGGGCAGTTTCCGCCCCGGCCCCGGTGGTGAGACAGCTCTGCCGGGGCCCGTGGCGGGGGCAGGGCTCGTGCCCGAAATCGATATAGATTTTGTGATTCACGGTGGCCCCGGCGGGCAGGAGGGGCCCGGGTCAGCCTGGGCGGAGGCAGCACGCGAGGGTGACCTCGTCTCCTTGCTTGCGCCCCTGAGAGGCAGTAGCCTCTGGAGCTCCTGGGACCCGCACAACGCCCAGCGCATTATCCTCCTCGCCGATGAAACGGCGGTACCGGCAGCACTCTCCATAGCGCGTACTCTCACACCGGATACCCGGGCAGATCTGCTCCTGGAAGTCCCGGCAGACGATGACGTGCTCGCCCACACCCAGGGGGCCCCGCTACTGCTAGGCTATCCGCAGATAAAACTGCACTGGCTACCGCGCACGGACGGGCACACAACGGTCGCCCACGGTGAAAGACTTGAGCACGATTTGCGGCAGCTACTGGGCCTACCTCAGCCACAGGGGGCAACCGCCGTGGAACCGGTAGCGGCCGACGAGATTGTGTGGGGTCTCGCCGATCGCCAGCACGAACTCTACGTGTTTATTGCCGGTGAATCAGGGACCATTAAAACCCTGCGGCGGATCTGCGTTAACGAGGCGGGCATTAACAGGGGCAATATCTCTTTCATGGGCTACTGGAAGAAAGGCCGGGCAGAAAACTAGCCCGCGGCCCCGGCCGGGTCCAGCAGTAGCCGGCACCGAGATAAAAAGGAGAAAACGGTCCGGGAGTAAAGTGGAGTCATCAGAACCCCGACGTAATCAGGGAGGACTATCTCATGTCATCTATCCTCAACACCGAAGACAGCATCCGCTATGTCGCCGCCGGAGACTCTTTCACCGAGGGGGTCGGAGATATTGATCCCGTGCGCCCCAACGGCGTGCGCGGCTGGGCAGACAGGGTTGCCGAACAGTTTATGCTCGCTGACCCCGAAGCACTCTACGCTAACCTGGCGATTCGCGGGCGACTCCTTGGCGCCATCATTGACGAGCAGCTGCAGGCGGCGATCGACCTCAAACCCAACCTGGTCAGCTTCTACGGGGGTGGAAACGACATTCTGCGACCCAACACCAATATCGATAAACTCATGGAGCGCATGAACGATGCCTTTGCGGCGTTGCGCGCCGAGGGGATAGAGGTTTTCACCTTCACCGGTATGGACGTGCGGGACTTCAACGCTTTCAAATCAACCCGCCCCAAGACCGCTATCTACAACGAGCTTTTACGCGAGATCGCCGACGAAAATCGTGTGACCATCGTCGATTTCTGGCGGATGCGGGACTTCGCGGACCCGCGCTACTTTGCCCCCGACAGGCTACACCTCAACACGGCGGGGCACACCAAGATGGCGGTGCGAGTACTGGATACCCTCAGCGCCGAATCTGTCAATCTCGTGGCGCCGGGGGAGCTACCCGCGCAGCCGAAGCAAACCCGCATGCAGCGTCTGCGTGACGAAGCCCGGTGGACCCGGGAGTTCGTGGTGCCCTGGGTGGGCCGCCGCCTGCGCGGCACCAGCTCGGGAGACGGTCTCTCCCCCAAATACCCGCAGCTCACCCGCTTTAAATATGTGGAAGAACTCGCGGATTAAGACTTTAAAATCACATATCGACAGTTTGCGGTTGAAGAGCGGGCGGGAACGGGTATGCGCCGGTGTCTCGGGGACCTTTCACCCTCTAAAAACCGCGAAAAATCAAGGAAAACTCTGGTATTATGGGACACGGTTTTGCGTGTGCAACCGAAACCTCAAGACAGTGCGGCGGAGAATACACTTTTACCCGCATGCCCTGTAACCGGGAGCGTATAGGTTGCATGTAGGCCTGTATTTACCTAGTATTTAAGGCTGTCGCATTGGTGGCAACACCTCTCGACACCTTAAAAATATTCACCGTTATCCCGCGGCGGGGACCCGGCTTGTTTTCTCACCCAAGCTGAGTCTCAAACACTCTAGCCCGGAGAATAACCCGGTGCTCTACCTTAGGTGACGGGACGCAAGCCGCTTGTGAAAATCAAGTGTGCACCCACTGCGCACCGTCATTTCGTCAACAAACGGAGGAGAAAACTATGGCAGCAGTCTGCCAGGTGACCGGAGCTGTTCCCGGCTTTGGACACAGCATTTCCCACTCGCATCGTCGCACCAAGCGCCGTTTCAATGTGAACTTGCAGAAGAAAAAATACTACGTGCCCTCGCTGCGCCGCACCGTTACCCTGCGCGTATCAGCCAAGGGTATCAAGATTATTGACGTGCGCGGTATCGAGGCGGTAGTAGCCGAAATTATTGCTCGCGGGGAGAAGATCTAAACATGGCTTCAAAAGGTAAGGACATTCGTCCGATCATCAAGCTCAAGTCAACCGCGGGAACCGGTTACACCTATGTCACCCGCAAGAACCGTCGTAACAACCCCGACCGTATGACGCTTAAGAAATACGATCCCGTTGTACGCAAGCACGTAGATTTCCGAGAGGAGCGATAAGTCGTGGCTAAGAAGTCAAAGATCGCTCGTAACGAGCAGCGCAAAGAGATTGTTGCCCGCTACGCAGAAAAGCGCCAGGCACTGAAAAAGACCCTGGTCGATGAGAACGCAACCCCTGAAGAGCGCGAAGCCGCCCGAGTAGGTTTGCAGAAACTTCCCCGCAACGCTTCACCGGTGCGCGTGCGCAACCGCGACCAGATCGACGGTCGCCCCCGCGGCACTCTCCAGAAGTTTGGTATCTCCCGCGTGCGTTTCCGTCAGATGGCACACCGCGGCGAGTTGCCCGGTATCACCAAGTCAAGCTGGTAAGGTTTGGCTAGAAGGTTTAGCTGAACAGTAGCTATACCGCCGAGAAAAATATTGAGTCTCAGGAGGGGCATCTATGGCTAAGAACCGCAGCGAACTCGTAGCAGAGGTAGCCGAGAAAGCTGGCACCAGCCAGGCAGCAGTGAACGGTGTGCTAGACGCACTGTTTCAGGTATTTGAGTCTTCCGTGGCTGAAGGTGAGAAAATCACCATCCCCGGCTGGATGGCGATTGAGCGCACCGACCGTGCAGCACGCACCGGCCGTAACCCGCAGACCGGCGAGACCATTCAGATCCCGGCAGGCCACGGTGTTAAGCTGACTGCCGGTTCCAAGCTGAAGGCAGCAGTCGCCACCAAGAAATAAGTTTCTTGTGAGGCTTTTCAAAGACCGCCCACCGGGCGGTCTTTGGTCTTTAATGGAGCCGGGTACGGACGGTTCTCCGATAGAATGTTTCTGTACATTTCAGCTGGTATGTGTTCTGACACGCTGTTCAAGGAAAAACCCATGAAATACGCACCTCAAAGTGCACTGACCTCTCTCGTGGCCGCTACCGTGGCCGTGCTCGTAGCTCTCGGGGCGCCCCCGGCACTGGCCCACGACGAACTGGTCGCAACGGATCCGGTGGCGGACCGGGTGCTCACCGAGGCACCCGGGGAGATCACCATGACCTTCAGCGGAGAGATCACTGACGTGGACGGCGCCAACCAGGTCAGGGTTACCGACGCGGCCGGGACCGATGTCGCCAGCGGTGACGCTGAGGTGAACGGTAGCAGGGTCAGCCAGAAAATACGGGGCCACGGTAGCGAGGATGAAACCTATACGGTTACCTGGCGGGTGGTTTCCTCTGACGGGCACCCTATTCAGGGGACCTACCGGTTGACGGTGGGGGAGGGCAGATCCGCGACTGAGAGCCCCACCGCTGGTGAGACCGGGGAACCCTCCGAGACCTCCAGCGGATTCAACGCAACCAATATCGTGATTTTTACGGCGGGGCTGGCGGCCGCGGTTGCGGTGCTGACCACCGTGATACTCAAAAGCCGTTCCCGCAAAGATTAGGAATTCAAAGATGTTTTCACCACACCTCAAACCGGCCCTGGCCCTGATAGCCCTGAGCGCTCTGGTTGTGACCGGCTGCTCCGGGACAGAGACAGAAACCCAGGATCGGGTGGTTAGCAGCTCTGCGTCAGCCGAATCGTCGTCCGGACTCACCGTGGAAAATGCGTGGGCCAAAGCCGCAGAATCGGGTATGACTGCCGTGTTTGGGCAGGTGACCAACACCGGTGAGCAGGCAGTGACCGTCACGGGTGCGTCGTCGAGCGCCACCGACGCCGGGAACACGCAGCTGCACGCCACCGAACTTGACTCCGCCACGGGTAGTACCGCGATGAAACAGGTGGAGAATTTCAGTATCGGGCCGGGTGAGACCCTCACCCTTGAACCCGGCGGCAACCATATTATGCTCATGCGCCTCACCTGCTCTCTGCCGGCCGGTAGCTCGGTAACGGTCACACTCACCGTCGATAACGGTGACGACCTGGAGTTTACCGCGCAAGCCCGCGACTACAGTGGAGCCCAGGAAAGCTATGCGCCAGGTGAAGAGAACTCCGCCGACGAGACCGCCTCCGAGCACTCGGGCCACGCTGATACCCAGGACCACGCAACCGACAGTGAAGAAACAACACTGCCGCGCTGCTAACTGCCGGGGAGAGAAAACCGAGAAGAAGGCACCATGACCCAAGATTCTGAGCAGATCCCTGAAAAACAACCCGGTCATAGGGGAGGGGGTACAACCAGCCGCCGCACCCTGCTTGCCGGTACTGCTGGGGTGGGCCTGGGGATTGCCGGTACCCTGGGTGCTGAAGCCGGTATCTCTGCGGTGCAGCGGCCCTCGCAGCCCGGAGAAAGTCTGCCCCTGCGCACCGCCAAGGTAGGCTTCTACGGTCAGCGTCAGGCCGGGATAGACACCCGGATTCCGGCCTACGGTATCTTTATCGCCATCGACATCAACGATTCCATTGACAAAGACGGGCTGGAACGGCTACTCAGAATCCTCACCGCCGACGCGGCAGACCTCACTAACGGTCAGGCCCCCCTGATCGACCAGGAACCAGAACTGGCGGAGATACCCGCAAACCTCACCGTCACCCTGGGCTTTGGAGAACGCATCTTCGATATCGCCAACCCCGACATGAAGCCGTCATGGTTGCGGCCGCTACCGGCTTTCGAAAAGATTGACCGGCTCCAGGACGAGTGGAACGACGGCGATCTGCTGATCCAGCTCTGCTCCGATGACCGCGTGACCCTCGCTCACGCCCAGCGTCTGTTTCTCAAAGATATCCGTTCCTTTGGGCAGGTGCGCTGGGTGCAGGAGGGCTTTCGCCGGGCCCACGGGTCAGAATCGAGCGCAACTACCCAGCGTAACCTTTTTGGGCAGATCGACGGCACCATCAACCCCGAAGCCTCCGATGGCAGCATGGACGAATTCGTGTGGGGCACCCACCGGGATCTCACCCCCTGGGAGCCCGGCGGAACCTCGCTGGTGATCCGAAGGATCCACATGAACCTCGACACCTGGGACCGGGTGGATAGACCGGCCCGCGAAGACGCCATCGGCCGCAAGCTAAGCAACGGCGCCCCGCTGACCGGTGAAGAAGAAAAAGACCCCGCAGACCTTTCGGCTACCAACGAGCTAGGCTTCACCGTGATAGCGCCCTACGCTCATATCCGTCGTGCTACCGCGCAGGAACCCGTCGAAAATATTCTGCGCCGCCCCTATAACTATGACATGCCCGTCTCTCGGGCGTCGGGGTTTTCCGATGACGGCCAGGTCAGTGGGGGAGTATCGAGGTCTGGGCTGATCTTTGCCGCCTACCAGGCGGACCCGATCAAGCAGTTTGTTCCCATCCAGAGCCGGCTGGCCGAGCTGGATATGCTCAACACCTGGACTGTGCCCATCGGTTCGGCTGTATTCGCCATACCCGCAGGCTGCACCGAGAACGGGTTTATTGGCGAGAGCCTCTTCCGATGAACCGGGTCAAGACAGACCGCAAAGTGACCGGGGAAATTCCGGGCCAACCTCAGGGTAGCCGGGGCCCGCGTCGCCAGTGGATTTGGGCCTTTCCGGTGGCGGCCTTCCTGCTGCTTGTAGCTTCCCTGACAGCCACCGGCGCAAACACCGCAACCGAGCTGGCAGACGCCGGCGCAATCGTGCGCTGGGGACTGCCTATCGCCGAAACCCTGCATAATTTTGCCATGATCACCGCGATGGGGTCGCTACTTTTTGCGATCGGAATCATTCCGCGATTCAGCGATTCCACTCGGCGGCCGCTCAGAATCAACATGGCCCACAGGTACAGCAGGCAGCAGAGGGAAAAAAACCGGGATCGCGCAGAATACCCCGCTTTCGTCTCTATCATGAATCTTGCGGCGGCATCATCGGTCACCTGGACGCTCGCCGCCCTGTGCGTGCTGGTGCTCTCCTACGCCGACATCTCGGGCCGCCCCGTGAGCGGTACCGGCGACTACACCTCAGAACTGATCGGCTATATTACGACCATCGACGCGGGTAAAGAGCAGGCCACCACCGCGGTGGTAGCGGCAACGGTAGCGACCCTGGCTCTGGGTGTGCGCTCGCTCATGGGTCTGCTTTTGACCCTGGCGGTATCCCTGGTTGCGCTGGTCGATATGGCCCTGGGGGGTCACTCATCGGGCGGAAACGACCATATGGGTGCGGTCAATTCGCTGGGTCTTCACCTGGTGGGCGTGATGATGTGGTGCGGAGGGCTTATCGCACTCACCTACATATCCCGCACTATGAGCGGGGACGATGCCGGTACCGGAACCCTGTCAGAGAAGAAGAGGGGCAGCAAAACCGCAGTGACCCGCCGCGCACCCATGGCGGTGGTGGTGCTTCGCCGCTACTCGGTGCTGGCTCTGGGGGGATTTATCCTGGTCACCCTCTCGGGGCTTATCAATGCTTTCGTGAGGCTCAATAGCTGGAGTGAACTTTTTACCACCCCCTACGGTGCTCTGGTGCTGGGAAAACTGGCGCTCACCCTCCTTCTGGGTGCTATCGGCGCCGGCCACCGCCTGGTACTCATACCCGGGATGGAGCGCGGCGATATCAAGCTCATTCGCGGTCTCTGGGCGGCTATCCTCACCGAGCTCGTGATTATGGGGGCGACCAGCGGCCTGGCCGTATCACTCTCCCGTACCGCGCCGCCGGCACCGGAAACCCTGCCCACAGACGCACCGCCGGTGCGCATTATCACCTGGTATGACATGCCGCCGGAACCGCGGGGTACCGAGTGGCTGACCCAGTGGCGCTTTGACTGGTTTTGGGTTGCTTTCTGCCTCTTTGCGGCCTACCTCTATCTCTGGGCTTTCCTCAAGGTGCGCCGCGGTGGTGGCCGCTGGCCGGTGCCCCGTCTGCTTTCCTGGTTTTTCGGGCTGATCCTGCTCACCTATGTGACCTCGGGTGCCCTGGCCGTTTACGGGCGGGTCATGTTTTCAGCACACATGGTTGAGCACATGTCGCTCACCATGATCGTGCCCATTTTTCTGGTGCTGGGGGCCCCGGTCACCCTCCTGCTAAGAGCCCTAGAGCCCCGGCAGGACGGTACACGAGGGCCCCGTGAGTGGATTCTGCGCATCGTGCACTCGGGCTGGTCAAAGGTCATCACCCACCCGATTTTTGCCGCGGTCAACTTTGCCGGTTCCATCATTGTGGTTTACTGGACGAGCATGCTGAACTTTGTGCTGGAATACCATGTGGGGCACGAGTTCATGATCGTGCATTTTTTGATGACCGGCTACATTTTCTGCCTGGTTCTTATCGGTATTGACCCGATTCCGTACCGGCCTATTTACCCGATTCGGCTTGTACTGCTGATTGCTACCCTGGGTTACCACGCCTTTGTGGGTATTGCCATGATGAACATGGAGTCGCTGCTTGCAGCCTCCTGGTTTGGGAATATCGGGAGGCCCTGGGGCCTCTCCGCCATTGATGACCAAAAACTGGGGGGATCTCTCATGTGGGGGATCGGTGAGCTGCCCACTATGCTCATCGCCGTGGCGGTTGCCGTGCAGTGGTCAATCGACGACAAAAAAGTGCAGCGCCGGGAAGACCGCCAAGCTGACCGCGATGGTGATGCCGAGCTCGCCGCCTATAACGCAATGTTTGAAAGGCTCCGAGAACAGGATGAGACCGGCCGCCTCTAGCTGGCTAGTCGTGCACCACCGTTACCTGTTCCTCGCCCACCTCGAGCCTACCACTGTAGGTGAAGGTAACCTCCCGGCTCACCGGGGAAGTTTTACCGGTATAGAGGTCTAGCTGGGTGAACTCAATTTTTGCTTTCCCCTCCGCATCGGGGATCACCCACTGCCCCCTATCGTCAATACTCACCTGCGGGTCAGGGTACTCCTCGATGGTCCAGGAGACGTCTCCGGTAACCCTGCCCGTAAAACTGTACTCGAAGGGGCAGCCGGTGGGATAAAGAGAATTCTGTGAAGCGCAAGAATCTAATTGTGACTTGATCTGATACCGCACCGAGTTAAGGGCCGCATCGCTGGGAGCCAACTCCACGGTTAACTTCTGAGAGCTATCGGTGGCAGAAATAACATCAACGTTTTCTTCAGAAGCCGAGTAGAGGGCCGACTCATAGGCTGCGGTAAACCGTCCCGGGTAAAAAACCGCGAACTTTTGCGAACCGCCGTCTACCGACACCTTCTCATTATTAAGAGTGGCCGCATGCGCCGAGGACGAGCTGACCTCAACGGTGGGTAGCTCGCTACCGTCAATATGCCACCGATCAAAAACACCCCAGTGGGAACCCACCCTCGACAGCTGAAAGTCGGTGCTGTTCTCTTCCCCGGCGAGAGAGTAGGCGATAGTGACGGTCGCTCGCTGTCCATCATCTGAGAAACTGGTGCCCGCTACCCTGAGGTTTTCGAGCTCCGCCACCGCCCTCTTCGCCGCCTGACCGTCGAGCATGGCCGCATTTGAGTCGGGCACGGTGGCCCCGAGAATACCCAGCGCCCGCCCGCCATCACCCTCCCTGAGAGCCTGAAGATACTGGCGAACCTGCCCGGCGGGCTCGTAAACCGTTCGGTTGATCAGGGCGAGGGCACCGAGGGCGATCACCACGGCACATAACAGGCCAAGAAACCAACCGGCTAAAACCCGGTCAATACGAGAACTAAAACGCATGACTCTAATCTAGCTCACCGAGAACACACAGCTAGAACAGGTGAAGCCAAGACCAACCGACTAGGATATTTCCTATGGCTGAATATGCACACCAGGTCCCCGATAAATACGGTGAAGTGGCCGCCAACGGCATCTACCACCCCCGCATTCATTCCTACCACCGGCGGATTATCACCGCGCTCGCACCGGCGCTCGTGGTTGTGGGCATTCTCTTTCTGCTCACCCGCCGTAGGTTTGCCCTACCCTACACGCTGGTTATGATTCTTGTGGTGCTGGGGGCTCTCTTCGTGATGTATTCGGTGCTCAAACCCAATGTCGTGATCAAAACCAGCACCCACGTGCTGAATGGGAGGGTCTTTGGGTGGAGGGCGGTTGCTCTTGCCGACATTGAGAAAACCGTGTTCACGGAGCGGCTGGCTTCCAAGAAAGCCATGAACCTTCCCGACGGTGGCGCTAAGTCGTTGAGATATAGGGGGGTGCCGGCTATGTGGGCGCTCGACGCCGCTGGAAAGGGAGTTTTGAGGCTTGACGGTAGGATTTGGGACCAGAAAACTATGCGCGCTATTGCGGCCGACATCTCGTCGCAGACCGTGGTGTACCCCCGCATTAACGTGGTGCAGATGAACAGGCAGCACCCGGGTCTGGTGACCTTCAACGAGCTACACCCCGGCTGGAGGTCTGCAACTGTTGCTATAGTGTCTGCGGTGATTCTGCTGGCCATTGCGGCGGGCTCCCTGCTGCCGGAAGAAACCCTGCAACGGTGGAACCTGCTCTGGTAATTACCTAGTGCGCAGATGAGCGGGACAGCACCGCCACCAGAAAATCTGACTGTTCGGTAAAAGGCCGCAGATCCCAGCTGGAGAATTTTTGCTCAACCCATAACCCCGCCGCGCTAGAATCGGCTAAAAACCGAGCGAAATCGTAGCCGCGGCCGGCTCCGAAGCCGACCACGGCCCGCCCGCCGTCGGCCAGTACCGCCCGAAAATTCTCGAGAATGGGTAGCCGTGTGGAGGGCGCCAGAAAAGTCATGACGTTGCCGGCGCACACAATGGAGTCAAAGCCATCTTCTGCCGCTTCAGTGTGCCCGCTTAAACCCAGGGCCCGGTGGAGGTCGGTGAGATCTGCCGTGATCCAGCGGGCCTTTGGGCAGACCCGTTTCGCCTCGGCAATGAGCTTGGGATCAATATCGACGCCGGTGACCCGGTGTCCGCGCTCGTGAAGGTAGGAGCCAATACGGCCGGGGCCGGACCCGGCATCAAGGATTTTTGCCTGACGCGGCACCATGGCGTCGATGAGGCGGGCCTCGCCCCAGAGATCCTGCCCCTGCTCGGCCATGGTTTTAAAACGTTGAATATACCAGTCGGAATGGCCAGGGTTGCGCTCGACCTGAATCTGCCACAGTGATTTCTCGTGCATAGATGCTCCTCAAACTCTTTGGGGTGTACTGCCGATTTTACGCCAGGTCAAACTCGACCATGAGGTCGTCCATCAACTGTAGAACGCTGTCTCTGCCGGCTACGGGGCCGCCGGCCACCAGGCCGTCTGTGCCCAGGGCAACTATCAGCGGGGTGCCCCTCCCAAAGACCGGTTCGGTGGAAAAATTTTCGTCGACAAAAACCTCAATATGGGGCCCCAAGCCCAGCAGACCCCGCTGGTTCTCTACGGAGACCACGGGGTTTATTCCGAGCATGGGTAGCTTTTTCTGCCAGTCCTCCACCCGTTCCAGTACGGTGCGGCAGGGCGCGCAGCCGGGGGAGACCCAGATGAGAACCCGGGCCTGCTGTTCGGCTAATTCTCGCAGGGAGGACACGGTGTTGGTTGTGAGTGAACGTAGCGTGCCGTAGGGGATGGGGAGGCGAATGTAGTCGTCGTCCCCGGGGTTTATTCTGTGAGCGGTTTCGTCTGCCCCGGTGGCGGGCTCAACCGCAGGGGTGGGTTCTGGGGAGGGCACCAGTTCGGCCCGGTAGACACACCAGAGTGAGATCGCGGCCAGGGCGGCCCCCAGTAGCCAGAGCCAGTCTGTGCTGTTCAGTACCGTAAGGACACCGAGTACTGATTTTCCGCTGGTAGCGGCGTTGATGAGGGTGCCGGCTGCTGCTGCCAGGAGCGCGGTGTTGCGCCCCAGGGTGAAGCCCGATATGGGGGCGGTGGAGTCTCCGCCAAAGCAGTTGCAACTGGCGGTATTGCCGGTGGCGACAGCGCGGGCGATTACTAGCCAGTAGAAACTGAAGAGGAGTACCGCGGCAACCCCGCCCAGGATCGCTAGCTGCCCGGGGGCAAAAAAGATCCATAGGCCCAGAACAATCTCGCCCCAGGGTACAAGTTTTGAGGCCGCCTTCATGGGGACCCAACGGTTGATGTTGAGGTTGACGATGGCGGCCGCTGTGCTGGCCGGGTCTTTGGCTTTGGCGATACCGCTACTGAGCAGGGTAATGATGATGGTCAGCGAGCAGAGAACGAGAGGGGACAAGCTGTGTAATCCTTGAGTTCGGGGAGCCTTTATCCTTTCAGTCTAGTTCTGCCCGAGGCGGAGGTGACGGTTATACGGGTTGTTTCTTGAACAGGTAGGTTCCGAGGGCAATTGTAAGGATTGGGTAGGTGACTGCGGCGAGGAAAAGGAGCGGGTAGTTTAGCCCGCTAACTGTCATTGGATCCTGGGAAATAAGGTAGCCATAAATGTTATTGGGAAGCCATCGGCTTATGTTTTGAGAAATATCCAGAGGGATGAGACCGAATACCATGGGCGCAATAATACTGATGGCAATGTAGGCCCCTAGGGCTGATGCTGTGTGGCGAAATATGATTGCTAGCCCGGCTGCAAAAAGGACGCTACTGGTGAGGTTGAAGCTTGCTATGGCTATTTGTCTCCACACCGTGAGGTCGGTGAGGGAGAGCGCGTAGGGGGTGCCTGTGCCGATCAGTGAGTTCTCAAGCGGGATGAGGATAAGGAGAGTTAGTGAAAACGAGCAAATTGCAAAGACGAGAGGCCAAAAAAGTTTTGCAAGGGTGAACCTTATTGGTCTTTGGCTGGCCCCGTAGGTGGTGTAAATAAATCCGGAACCCCATTCCGTACAGATGAAGACGATGATTGCTGCACCGAAAAATATTTGGGCAAAGGAAAAGCCGAAGACTGATATTTCGTAGAGAAAGGATGTGCTTTCTAAGGGTTCACCTCGGCTGTAGGAGCTGGAAACGCTGTATGCTACGGCAAGAGCAATACCGGACATGATGATGAGGCCAACATAGTTGAGCAGGCGGATGGAACGAGATCCAAGAAAAATGTGTCCTTGAAGTTTGAGCTGCCCAAAGGTGTGATTTGTGTAGTGTGCCGTCATTGGTTGCTCCTCGTGTCGCTGTGGAGAGATAGATATAGTTTTTCGAGGGAGTTGCGATCTTTGCTGAGGTGGGTGATGACCACGTTTTCCCGGTGGAGGACAGCGCCGAGATCTGCGGGTTCTATATTTTTTACCCGTATTGTATTGCCGTGGGTAGAGTAATCATAACGGTGTTTTGCGAGTGCCCGGTACAGTTTTTCTCGGTCGTTTGAATCCACGAGCGAGTCGTCGGGGCCATCTAGTTCAGTTTTGTTCCCTGACCAGATGGTTCTGCCTTCTCTGATGATGACAAAGCGATCTGCTATTGCTTCGACCTCGGTGAGCGTGTGTGATGACAGCAGAATTCCGCCTCCGTTATCTCGGTAGGAAGTAAGAAAATTTCGTAGCCACATGATTCCATCGGGGTCGAGCCCGTTCATGGGCTCGTCGAGAATAAGGTATGTGGGCTGGGTAATGAGCGCTATCGCGAGATTGAGGCGTTGTTTCATTCCTAGGGAGAATGTTTTGACTTTTCGCTGTTGCGCGTGGGCGAGGTCAACCGTGTGGAGCAGGTTTAGAATTTCTTTTTTGGGCACCCGGTAGGCAGATGCAACCGATTGGAGGGCCCGTATCCCCGTGAGTTCACCGTTGACACCCTGCCTGTCGAGTAGAGTTCCCATGGTTGACCAGGGACTAGTGAGTTGTCCGGATATTTCATTGTCGATGCGGCTACTGCCGGCATCCGGGTGTTCGAGACCGGATATGATTCTCAGGGTGGTTGACTTGCCTGAGCCGTTGGGGCCAATAAACCCTACTATTGAGCCCGGTTCGACTTCAAGGCTGACCTCACTGAGAGCGGTATGCCCGTTATAGTGTTTTTTCAGTGACTTGACGACGATCATGGGATGATCTCCTTTCCTCCCGTGTATTTTGATCTCGCCCAGAAGTAGCTTTATTTAAAATCATATATTTTGGTCAGTGAAGGTGGGGCAGCTTGAATAAAACTTTAGAATTTACCGGCTATCCCGCCTATCCTGCGGAACGAGAACGATCTTGCCGTAGCCGTGTGCTTGCTCAAGGATACGGTGTGCCTGTTCTGCTCGGTGCAGGGGCAGAACATGCTGCGGAGACACATCGATGGAATGGTCTTCAACGGTGTCAATGAGTTCCTGGAGGAGAGCCGCTTGCGCGTCAGCTGAATGGTAGCCGGTAAGATACCCGCCGCGGGTATCGACAATGGGGTCAAAATGATCGAGCTCCCAGACACCTCGGTCATTCGCACTATCCGAGAACGCACATGTTTCTAGATTTTTGATCTATCATTTGGAGAATTTAGTCTAAAAGAGGGGAGAGGCGGAAATTTTTAATACTGTGGTTGCATATAAAAATATACCCTGATAAGGTCAACTTGTTGACAGCGAGAAAGGGAATAATGGAAGAAAAAATCTGTTCATGGATAAAAGAAGATTCTGAAAATATTTTATCTTTATTAAAGAAACTTGTAATGTTTACTTCGCGTGAAGATATTGAAGATACCCGCGGTGTTATGGGTGTCTTGTGTGAGGCGCTTGGTGAATGGGAGCTCCCGTACGAAGAGTATACTCACACCGCTAAGATGCCAAATATTCTTGCAAATTTCTCCGGCCTCCAGAGTAAAACTGGCGGTGGTACAGGGGGTGTCTCCTTACCGTCGAAACACCTGATGCTATGCGGGCACCTTGATATACTTCCCACCGGAAACCTTGCAAACTGGTCGCGTGATCCGTTTGCCGCCGAGGAAGAGAACGGCCGAATCTATGGTCGAGGATTGGCTGATATGAAAGCCGGAGTTGTTGCTATGCTTTACGCCTACAGATACGCAAATCGCTGTAGAAGTCTATTTAAAGGGCAGCTCTCTATGGCCCTTGTTTCTGATGAAGAAACAGGGTGGGGTCGAGGAGCTGGGTATCTCTTTGACACTGTCCCTGAAAAAATGCTTGCCGACGGTGTTTTGCTGGCTGAACCAACACACGAGCAGGTAATTTCATATTCTTCCAAGGGCTATACACAACTAGAAATTACGGTGTCTACCCAAGGGGCTATAGCTGGGTATGATAATTTTTCAGAAAATGCAGTAGAAGTTGCCATGGATATTGCGTGTGAGCTCAAGAAACTTGAGGAAATTCCAACTATTCTTCCGGAAGCTGTGAGGAGGCCAGTTGCTTCACCTGAGGAAGCCTCCTGGTATGAAGCGAGGGTTGGTCGCGGGATGGTGGATCAGCTTCAGAAAATCTCGGTGACGGTGGGCAAGATCAGTGGTGGAGATTTGCCGAGCCTCATCCCTTCTCAAGCACGTTTATCGGTGATGATTGTGACTCCGCAGGGCGTCTCAACAAAAAATGTGGTTGCTCGTGCCCGGAGAATCGTTAAAAAATTTCCCGGGGCACGTCTAGAGTTGGTTGGAAGCGATGCTGCCGACTACTCGGAGCCTCGGGGTGAACTGTTTGAAAATTTGGCGGCTACGATTGCTCGTGTGACAGGCAAGGAAGTACGCGGTGCACCTGAAATTGCGCTATCGGATGCGCGCTACTGGCGGTATAGGGGAATCCCCGCATACTGGTATGGTTGCGATGGTTCTTCTGTGGGAATGCCCGACGAATCTGTGGAATTTAGCCGGGTCTTAGAACTAGTTGAGGTCTACACGAGAACAATTATTTCCTATCTGAAGTAGGAGGAGCTGCATCAATATTCGAGCTCGCGGATCGGTGACGTGCGCGCAGATTGATGTGGGCCACAAGGACACTATGGGCTGAAAGGGTATACTGGGAGCCGTTTTATGGCAGCGTGACACCGTATGGAAGGGAGCCGACTATGGCTCGGGCAACTATTATTCTTGTTCACGGTTTTTGGGGCGGTGCTATGCACTGGTCAAAGGTGATACCCCACCTGGTGAAAGAGGGTTACACCGTGCAGGCTGTGGAGAACCCGCTGACCTCGTTTAAAGGTGATGTTGCGCGAACCGTCCAGATGATTAATCAGGCGGAAGACGACGTGATCCTTGTCGGACACTCCTACGGCGGGGCGGTAATCACCGAAGCGGGAAATAACCCCAAAGTAAAGGCCCTGGTCTATATTGCGGCCTTTGCCCCGGATCAGGGGGAGTCAACCGGATCGATTTCTGAACAGAAACCGGCTGCCGCTATCTCTAACGTTGTTGAGGATTCGGACGGCTACCTGTGGGTGGGGCAGGAGAAGTTCCACGAGAGTTTCTGCCAGGATATTGATCGGGAAGAAGCAACGGTGCTCGCGGTAACCCAGAAGGCACCGCAGGCGGAAACTTTTGCCGGGACAGTCAAGAGCCCAGCCTGGAAGGTAAAGCCCAGCTACTACCAGGTGTCTACCGAAGACAGAATGATTAGCCCCGAAAATCAGCGGATGATGGCGGAGCGTATGCAGCCCGTGAAGCGTATCGAGCTGAACTCTTCGCATGTTTCTCCGGTATCCCATGCGCCGGAGGTCGCCCAGCTGATTGTGCAGGCTGCCCAAGAGCAAGCATAGCTGTACCGTATATACCTGAAAATTAGTAGATAAAACCGTGGGTGCCCCTAACCGTGGTCGGGGCACCCACGGTTTTCGCGTGGATACTAGGTTATAGGTTCTTGGCAAAGAAAGGCGTGATATACCCGAACGCCTCGGGCACCCAGGGCGCTAGGTCATAAAGATCAAAGTGACCCGCCTCCGCACTAACGCGCATGCCTTTGGGCTCTATTGCAGGTCCTAGTAGAAGCTGGGTTTTTCCCAGGCGGTATCGGTTTCGCCCAGGCCAAGACTCTCCCGGCTGTAAGAGAGTTTATTAGCCAGAACGTCTGTAATGAACTGGGCGACAGCTTCTCGGGTTACCTGCGCCTCGGTAAAGGGCTCGCCCTTGCGGGTGACGTTGAGCGGTTTATTCTCTGCATTGTAGAGCCAGGTGATACGCAGGATCAGATAGTCAAGATCGCCGGCCTCAAGGTTATCCGCCAGGGTGCGGATGGGGGTCTGCCACATGAGCCCGGTATTGGCACGGTACCATTTTTGGAAAGGCCCTTCAATCTCCCGGTAGATATCGGGTACGCTCAGCACGACGACGCGATTGACACCGGCGGCCTGCATAGCTTCCTGTACAGGTGCAAAAGTGGTGTCGTCGGCAACAAAACCGAGGAGAACAGCGTCTGCGCCGACCATGGCCTGGGTGAGGGCGTTGACGTCGGAGTGGTCACCATCGATAAGGGTGACCCGGTCTGAACTGAACCGGGCAAGACGGCTCTGCGCCCGCCGGGCAAAAAGCACTAGCTCAGCATCTGTCTGATCGAGAAGATAACGGGCGGTGAGTTGGCCGATCTGCCCAGCTGCCCCAATAATCACGATTTTCATGGGTGTTCCTTCTGAGTATCTTGCGGACATATGGTGAAGTGCAGCCTGCGATGAGCGAGGCGGTTTCAGAATAGAAATCCAGCCCGTCTACTCCGAGTAAAGAGCAGCGGGCTGAACGGTTAACTACATACTAGTGGGAGAGAAGTCCGGCAGCAAACTGGCAGGGTATTACTGATTCGGTCTAGAGTTTTATTTTAACACAGTACGGGCAGGTTTCTTGCAGAGCCAAACGGTGCTCGTGCGCTCCAACCGAGGGGTGCGGAAGCCCGGTCTTGAGAGTATGGCCTGTCGCTGAGTCTCGTGAGTGTGGGTGCGTCGGGTTACGCCCACGATTGTATCGGCTACATCATCGATGAACTATTGAGTCCGTTTCAGGCAACCAGCGACCTCATCGGAACACGGTTTCTTGGCCCGTTTGTGGTTGAATGGGCACTGAATATCACGGATACGGGCCTGGGCGAGCAGGCCGCGGCCTATCAAAATTATCTGGTATCTACCCGTCCGGTATCAGGGTCACAACAGGGGTAAACAATGAAATATTTTGAACTCGGGAACAGCGGTGTAAAAGTCTCACAACTGATGCTGGGCGGAATGTCGTTTGGGCAGCCTAGTGCGGACTTTCACCGGTGGACAGTAGATCAGGCCACCACAACGGCAGTGATCGCAAAGGCTCTAGAATCGGGGCTGAACACAATTGATACCGCCAATGTTTACGCCCACGGCACGAGCGAAGAATACATTGGTACTGCGCTACAAGAGTTGAAGGTGGCGCGTGAGCAGGTTGTCCTGGCCAGCAAAGTATTTTTCAATGAAGGTGCCTTATCTGCCGCAGCGATCCGTCGCGAGGTGGAAGGCTCGTTGAAGCGTCTGGGCACGGATTATCTGGACCTGTACATTATTCACCGTTTTGACTATGGCACGCCCATGGAAGAAACCATGCAGGCCCTAGACGAACTGGTGCAGGCCGGTAAGGTACGTGCGCTGGGCGCCAGTGAAATGTATGCCTACCAGTACCATAATCTACAGCGTATAGCGGTGGATCATGGGTGGACGACCTTTTCAACCATGCAATGCCACTACAACCTGCTCTACCGTGAGCCGGAGCGTGAAATGCTGCCGGTTGTCCGCCAGTTTGGTGCGCTGCCCACCCCCTACAGTCCTTTGGCCAGCGGCCATCTGACCCGGCCCACCTGGGAGTCGGACTCTACGCGGGCCACCACCGACACCGTTATGCAGAACAAGTACGATGCGGCAAAGCGCCAGGATATGCCGATTGTTGAACGGGTGGCGCAGGTGGCCAATAGGCTGGATGTGCCGATGGCGCAGGTAGCCTTGGCCTGGCATTGGGCGCACGGGCCTGCCTCACCCATTGTGGGCTGTTCCTCACCCCGGCGGGTGGAACAAGCTGTGGCGGCCACCCGGTTGACACTGAGTGAGGAGGACGTGGCCTTCCTTGAAGAACCGTATACCGCCCACGAGCTTGTTGGCCCTCTAGCCCGGCCCGGCGAACGGGACCTAGCCGGAACGGCGCGGCCTGACAGTAGTAGCGCTTGAGAGGGGACGGCCGCGGAAAATCGGCGGTAAACTCGGCGCATGGTTCTGAATTCGGGGAGGCAAATCACGCTATTTTACGGTTTTTTCGATTCGGTACGCGCCAAGAACGGTAAACACAATAGTAATGGCGAGCAGGGCCAGAACAACCATCCACGGGAGAATCTCGGTTGAACCAACGGTGAGCGTGTGTCCGTAGTATTCTCTCACAGCTTGGACCGCTTCATCTTGAGGAGATAGCTTCTCTAGCGTGCTTCCCGCGAGAGGGTCACGCAGGAGCATGGCCGCGGGGGAGAAGGGAAGACAGTTGATAATGTTGCGCACGTTTTCACTGACAACACCGAGCGGGAGATATGCCCCGGCAAGAAAACCTAGGAGGGTGCCCATGATCGTGCTAGCGGCCGTGAAGCTCCCGTTCGTTGACACGAACGTAATAGCCCATGATGACAACGCCGAGAAAGTGAGAGACAAAAGAGCCGTATAGCCCGCCGCGATGAAGATGTTCATAGCCCCGGGCCGCACACCGTACAAAAAGTACAGCAAAACCAAACCAAGGGCCATCACAAGGTAGCTCATCACCAGTGACACGATCGTTGCCGAAAGCTGGTACCCCGCGATCAGCTGAGAAGGACGAATGGGCGACACACGGAATTCTTTAAACCGGCCGGTCACGCGGTCATCAACATATGTGCCAAGTGCCGCAAAGCCCGTTGTAAACGTTGTTATCATGACGATCCCGGCAAAAACCCAGCTACTGACATAGCCCAGAACTGTGCTCGTGCTAGCATCCGGGAACATCTCTTTCAGATTGTCTACCTGTAGTGTCCCCAAGAAGAGGACATAAAGCAGGAGCAGGATCAGCGAAGAGAGTAGCGAGAGGAATACGCCCATACGATCCCTGGCGTAAATTGTGAGATTGCGAATGACTAGAGATTGTGTTGTTCTCATGCACGAGCTTCTTTCATGAGGTTGAGGAAAACATCATCCATCGAGCCCTGCACAACGTGGAAGTCGGCAGCCGCATCACCAAGGCTGTTGAGAATGGGAAGCGCGTCGTATGCTCGTGTCAGCGGGGTGATAATTGCACCGCCTTCCTCGTACCAATCCATTTCGGGAAGAAAGCGCTCGATTGCGCCGATAATCGCATCCCGCGTGGAATCACTACTCTTGATCAGCAGGCTCGGGGTAGAGAACTGTGCACGAAGCTCTATCGGAGTACCCGAAGCGATTTGGCGCCCCCTATCAATCACAAGAACATGATCTGCAAACTCGGTTTCTTGCATGTAATGCGTGGTAAGGACGACGGTTAGACCCAGCTGATCGCGTAACCCACCAATCGCCTGCCATATTTGTTCCCTACTTTGTGGGTCGAGACCGGCGGTGGGTTCGTCTAGGAAAATGATCCGCGGACTGTGCAAGAGTGCGCGCGCGATGTCCGTGCGGCGTTTCTCGCCGCCGGACAGGTTTCCGTAAGTCCTATCCCGGAAACCCGCGAGATTCACCAATTCTGAAAGTTGGTCAATGCGCGATCCTGCCACGCCGTAGATCTTTGCTTTCAGAGCGAGATTTTCTTGAACCGTCAAACGCGGGTCCAGCAATGACTGCTGAAAGACAACCCCGATCCTTTCCCGTACCCTGTGGGGTTCGTCAACGACGTTGAATCCGTCTACCGTGATTGTTCCCTCTGTTGGAGCGAGAAGGGTTGTCATACATGAAATCGTGGTTGTCTTTCCCGCACCATTTGACCCGAGAAACGCGAACAGCGAACCATCTGGGACTTTGAAGGATAGATTATCAACCGCGATAACGTCTTTGAAGCGCTTGACCACGTGAGAAACACGGATCATGGCGGTATCGCTGTTAAGTTGCGAACTATCTGCGATTCGTCGTGTATCCATCGTGTAAACAACCCCTTACGTGTCCAATTTAGTGTATATGAAATGACAGCAGCTCAGCCCGACCGGGATTGAGCGACCCTATAGTGTGGTATCACGCAAGAGAATCGCTTCCACATCAGCCGTGAAAAATTTCCTCACGATACTCGCTCACCTGATGACAGAATAAATGTGCATCGCTGTATGCCCTGATCAAATTTTGGGGATTTAGGCGTGTATCTCACTGGTAGAGTTTTCGGGTGGGCCCACGGTGATGACGTCGACTGCGGCGAGGTGACGGCAGGGTATCGGTATTATTCCTGCCTATGAAAAACTATGGTCCGCTAATTGGCCGTGAGCTTGAAGAAGTATTCTGGGTTTCCTGTTGAGTAGTACAGATACCAGGTGTCGATGGTTTTCGCTGGGTAGACGTTGGCCTGTTCCAATATAGCTTTTGCCCATTGTAGCCCCGCAGCAGAGTTAGCGGTGATGAGGTTTTTATCTACCCATACGTTCTTTCTGCGGTATAGCATCTCTCCGGTGTAGTTTGTCGAGAACATGTTGAGATATTCAGGCGAGTTACTAGTGTGTGCGTAACGGTTAAGGACACCTCGGTTTGCCAGTGCCAGTGTTGCCCCGCAGATTGCCGCAACGACAATTCCTTGACCAAGGTATGTTTCTGCTCTATCGAGGATGGTTTGATGTTCTTCCCGCTCCCACGAATCTGCACCGGGTAGCAGCAATGCCGCTGCTTGATCATTTGTGATGATACCGGGTGAACCATCGGGCACAATGGTAAGCCCGCCAAGGGTTTTGACTGGTTTTCCGTCATGGCTAACCGTTCGGAGCTCGTAGTCCCGATGGCCTTGTTTGAGCTGTGGTTCCATGCTGAGACCCTGCAGGATGTTTCCAACCTCCCATTCAGCCATCCCGTCTAGCACGTAGAGGTAGACTTTCTTCACTCCCGTATCCAATCGTTGACTCAGCCCTAGCTCGTAGGTTTCATTCTAACGCGACGATCCTATAGCCGCCCGCCTGAACTCGCGGATCACCACAAACTGATCCTTAAAGCAGGATCTATCCCTTACAGACGCGGCAATGCTTTAAGCCCATTTCACTCAAGTGAGCTGACTAGAACTTTGCTAGTTGTTTTTCTAGCTTTCGACGCCTTCGGTTCAACCTCCAGGTTGCAAACAAGCTCTCTGCTGTCGCTTTGCCAACTTCGGCTACTGTAGGTAGGCCGTTGCTGGCTAACGCGGCATCTATTTCATCTACAGTAGCGTTTTCAGCTTTGAGGTTTTCAATGATCGTTTGTGCGCGCTGCATGTCTTGAGTTCTATGGGGAAGAGCAGAAATCTCAAGTTCACAATTTCGCAACTGACTCAGAACCTGGTCTTGAGATGCCCGAGAAAACAACATTGTTACCTACCAAATACGCATCGTAGGGCCGCATACCCTCCGGCAGCAATGATTGCTGCCGGCGTTCCTGTAGACGCAATTCGGCTCCTAGCCGGGGCGTTGAACCCAAGTCCTATGAGAACCCAAGATGCACGCCATATAGGATCTGCCACAGCGAGAAGGTATGAGAATTGCCCTCTTCAGATGTTTTCAGTGTAGAACCTTGTGATAAGAGCATGCAAGAGCTCATGGATATTATCTAGTGAATATCTTGTACCCGTAGGGGAACCTGTTTGGAGCGGCTGACGGGAATCGAACCCGCGTATCAGGCTTGGGAAGCGTGCGCTCTACCATTGAGCTACAGCCGCGTGCGTTCACAACGCTCTCTCTAGGATAGCCCTATTTGGCGTATTTGGCGAGTTCCTAGGATCCGGTGGCGCACGGTGCGATATTTTTAGAGTGTGCTTATTTCAGATCGCGACATCCGTCAGGAAATTAACAGCGGCAGAATCGTGCTGGAACCCTATGACGAGTCCATGGTTCAGCCGGCCTCAATTGACGTGAGAATCGACCGTTTCTTCCGCCTCTTTGATAACCACAAATACGCCCACATCGACCCCTCGGTGGACCAGTCCGAGCTCACCCACCTGGTAGAGGTTGCCGCGGGAGAACCCTTTATCCTGCACCCCGGCGAGTTTGTGCTGGGCTCAACCTACGAAAAGGTCACTCTGCCCGCCGATATCGCGGCAAGACTTGAGGGCAAATCATCACTGGGGAGGCTGGGCCTGCTCACCCATTCCACGGCCGGTTTTATCGACCCCGGATTCTCCGGGCACGTCACCCTGGAACTATCCAACATGGCGACCCTACCGATTATGCTCTGGCCGGGCTCTAAAGTGGGGCAGCTGTGCTTCTTTAGACTTACCAGCAAAACCGAGCACCCCTACGGTGACGGCGCCTACGGCAACCGCTACCAGGGACAGCGCGGGCCCACCGCCTCACGCAGCTACCTCAATTTTCACCGAACCGAAATCCCCCGTGAAAACTAACAGTTCACCCACCCAACCCCGTACGGCAGGGGAGAAATTAATGTACCGCGGCATATCTTTGAAACCAGCCGGGGTACCGGTGCATCTTATCTTTGACGAGTCAGTGCCCGCAGAATTTATTGCCGCCGTCAAAGACTCCTGGGCCTCGATGAACCCCCAAGAATTTCGGACCAATCCGCGAAGCCCTCACGACCTCGCACATACGGTACTTATCACCGCACAAGAAAACCCCGTACCTGCCCCCGGGCCCGACACCGTGATCCGGGTGAACGATACGGCAGAGGCCCAGGAACAGCTCACCGTCGCCATTACCTTCATCATGCTCAAAAAATTGGCCGGCCGGTTGAGCCTCTTCCACGCGGCTGCCCTGGGCAACGCAGAAAACCACCGTGCACTACTTCTCATCGGCCCGTCGGGCAGGGGGAAAACCACGGCATCACGCTTCCTGGGCCGGCATTTGACCTACCTGTCAGATGAGACCGCGGTGGTGGATAGGCACCTGCACATTCGTCCCTACCCCAAACCGCTGTCAATCATAGAAACCAAGGGCAAACCCAAGGCCCAGTACGATCCGGCAAAACTGGGCATGAATGTGGCCGGTACCGGAGATTTCTCGTACCGGCTCACGCGCATAGTGCTCCTGGATAGGAGCCCCAAACCCTGTACCCCCTCCCTCGAACCGGTGGCACTTGCCGATTCACTGCTTGAAATCGTGCAGCAAACATCGGGACTGGCTCAGACCACAAACGGCATACAGCGGCTCATCGAGCTGGTGCAAGACTGCGGTGGAGCCCTACGACTGACCTACCACGAGATCACCGACACCCTGGGGCTGATACAGCAACTCCTGGCCGGTGAAACAACGATGGCGGCAAATCAAGAGACCGTACAGTACTGTGAAGAACCTGAGCACACCCCGCTAGACGCGACAAAAATTCAGCGGGCACCGGGGACCAGCGGCTACCTCATCGGACAGCGACTCCTCCTCTACCGAGACAGTGAACTCTCGGAGGTATCGGCTTTCGCCGCCGACAGCTGGAGGCTACTCAACACACCGTTACCGGCGGCAGAGCTCAAAAAAGAACTCGAAAAAATCTACGGCGAAATCCCACCACAAGAATTTACTCTCGCTCTAGAAAGCCTACGTGCCGGCGGAGTGGTGCGCTAGAAGGAACCAGAATCTGGCCCCGACCGCAGTGTGGCCCGACGGGGCACACTGCTCAGAGGCAGCACCAGCAGCAGGCCAATAAAGATAACGGTCATGATCCCCAGCACGCCCCAAATCTGTCTCCCCAACAGAGAAACAAAGAACGTAAACAGCGCCGGCGCCAGGAAGGACGCGGCCCGACCGGTCGTGGAATAGAGGCCGAAAATTTCCCCTTCCTTTCCCGCCGGGACCAGCCGCGAAAGATAGGTACGAGAAGCAGACTGTGCCGGCCCCACAAAAGCGCACAGGGCAAGCCCGCACACCCAAAAAATACCCTGGGTCTGCACAAAAAGCAGGGGAGTAGCCGCCACAAGAATCCCCACCAGACTAAAAACAATCACCGTTTTAGGTCCCGCCAAATCATCCATTTTTCCCCCGGCCAGCGCACCCAGGCCCGCCACCACGTTGCCGGCAATCGCAAAAATAATCACATCGGTAGTGGAAAACCCAAAGGTGCCGGCAGCAAGAATCCCCCCAAAGGTAAAAATACCCACCAGACCATCGCGAAAAACCGCCGAAGCAAGAAGAAAATACAGGGTCTGCGGCGCCCGACGATAGAGGGCCCGCATGGTTGCCCACAGTTGCCTATAAGACTCAACCAGCCCGACGCGAGGCGGCACGACAACCGGGCCAGCCAGCCGGTCCCGTCGCCGCAACGTCAGTAGTAGCGGTAAAGAAAAAACCAGGCACCAGAGAGCGGCAAACAGTGCCACCGCCCGAATATTATAGGAGTTCTCGGGCGGAATACCGAGCAGCCCGGTCCCCTCGCCCAACCCGATAAAACCCAGCAGTACCAGGGTGAGCGCAAAAATCCCACCAAAATATCCGGAAGCCCAGCCGAGACCGCTCACCCGCCCAACATTCTGCGGGGTAGAAAACTCGGGAAGCAGGGCGTTATAGTTGACCACCGCGAACTCGTTGACAATATTACCCACGCACAGAAGCAGTACCCCCAGTAGCAGATACCCGGGATCGGGGGCCACAAAAAAACAAAGCGCCATCACAGTGGCGGTGGCAAAGGTGTTGAAGGTCAGCCAGAAGGTGCGTCTACCGGCGGCATCACTGCGCTGACCGGTGACCGGCGCAAGTACCGCAATCAGAAAACCGGCCACCGTGAGACCCGTCGATAGCACAGAAGACGTGTGTGCCGGGTCGCCAAACAGCGACGAGGTCAGATAGACGGCAAAAACAAAGGTGGTCATAATAGCGTTGAAGGCGGCCCCGCCCATATCCCACAGGGCCCAGGCAACAATGGTCGATTTACCTACGGGTGGTCGCATGCTTTGCTCGTCTGTCCGCACTGTCATAGTCTCAAGAGTAACCAACGATATCCGCTCACAGCTGTCACAAACAGCAACTTTTATGGGGCGTGTTTCTGCCGGGGACAGTATATCCTTGAGGGTACGTTCTACATTTTGGGAGGAAGAAATGAACCCGATCCGGATTGCCGGCACACTGGCTTCGCTGGGAGGCGTGGCGCTAGCCAACAAGGCGCTCTCGGCCAGCTGGAAGAAAATCACCGGCAACGAGCCGCCGGCTAACAACCCCGATGACGACGAACGCTGGCGAGACATCATCCTCTGGTCTCTGCTGACCGGCCTGGTGGGCACCGTGATCAAGGTGGCTATTTCCCGCCGGGCGCACGCTCTTGAAGCCAGGCAGGCAGCTAAAACCGGGGGTATCACCGAGGTTTAGGCTGCCGGTACACACTGCGTCTCACCAAGTTGTGTCTCGGTAGGCTTATACTCAAAAGGTAGTGCGCATAGAAAATGCGCTGTGTAGAAACGACAGGGGAGCACCGCCGGTGCTGAGAGTGCGAAAGCAGACCCTCGAACCTGATCCGGCTAGTACCGGTGGAGGAAGTCGAGTCTCAAAGTCCGCAGACACTGCGGCTCCCCTTCCCGTGTGGAAGGATATTTTATGGCTCACAAAGCCGTGTTCACCTGGCGGGTGAACGATATTGTGGTGGCGTCGGTTCTTGCCGTTGCCTGCGGTCTTCTGTTCTGGCTGTGGTCGAACCTGGTGTATCCGGTATCCACCGCCGCACTGGCTCTGGCCCCGGAGTTTATGCCGCTGGTTTCCGGGGTCTGGCTACTTGCCGGTGTCCTGGGCGGCTACATTATTCGTAAGCCGGGTGCCGCGCTCTACTGCGAGCTGCTGGCGGCGATTGTATCGGCCCTGCTGGGTAGCCAGTATTCGTGGACCGCGGTGCTATCGGGTCTTGTGCAGGGCATCGGGGCCGAACTGGTTTTCGCTGTCTTCTTCTATCGAGTCTGGAATATGTACAGTGCCCTGGCCGCCGGTGCCGTGGCCGGCCTAGCAATGGGTGTCTCTGAAATCGTCATCTATTATGCCGCAGAAATTTCCGGCCCCAAGGCTCTGATTTACACGGTGTGTGCGGCTCTCTCGGGCGCGGTCCTGGCCGGCTTATCGTCCTGGCTGCTGGCCCGGTCGCTGGCAAAGACCGGGGTGCTGTCTTCCTTTGCCGCGGGGAGAGGGTAGCACGCTAGGCATGGGGGATCACCTTTCTTCTGCCGCCCGTATCGAGGCGGTTGACTGCGGCTGGCACTACGCCGGCAGAGAGAAACCGGCCTTTTCCCGTCTCAATTTTGTGATTGATCCCGGGCAGAAAGTGCTCCTGTTGGGGCCCTCAGGCGCCGGCAAATCAACCCTGCTTCACGCCATCGGCGGAATAGTCCACGATAATGACGGCGGTATTTTACAGGGCAGCCTCACCGTGGGTGGACTATCCCCTCGAGAGGCAAGGGGGTCTGCCGGGTTGATGCAGCAGGACCCGGAGTCTTCGGTGGTGCTTTCCCGTGTGGGGGACGACGTTGCTTTCGGGCCCGAGAACCTTGCCGTGGATCCCCGGCAGATCTGGCAGCGGGTGGAGCAGTCCCTGGCGGCGGTGGGCCTGGAGGATCTGGCGCTTGACCGGCCCACCTCGAACCTTTCTGGTGGTCAAAAACAGCGTCTGGGGCTTGCCGGTATTCTTGCTATGCGGCCGGGGGCTCTGCTGCTCGATGAACCCACCGCAAACCTAGACCCGCGGGGTATGGAGCGGGTGCGGGACTCGGTGCTTGCCGCTCAGAGGCTTACCGGCGCTACCCTGGTGGTGGTGGAGCACAGGGTTGGGCTGTGGGCGCAGCATATGGATCGTGTTATTGTTCTGGGCCGTGACGGCGGTATCGCCCACGACGGGCCGCCGGGGGAAGTGCTTGATCGGGCAGCCGGTGAGCTGGCTGAGGCCGGTGTCTGGGTACCCGGTCTGCGACCCGAAACCCCGAAGGGCCGGGACGTGACGGGTGAAGTCCTTATTCGTGCCAGCCGGCTGAGTGTAACCCGCGAGTATCCCCGGCGGAAAACAATACGGGCGCGGCGCAGAGAGCTCGCCGCCGGCAGGGTCCCGCGGCTTGATCTGCCGGCCGTGGCGTCGGGGCTGGATTTTGACGTGAGAGCCGGCGAACACCTGAGTATTGTGGGGCACAACGGTGCGGGTAAGTCCACCCTGGCACTGACCCTGGCCGGGCTGCTTTACCCGGCAGGTGGACAGCTGGTGGCAACGCGTCCGCTGAGGTCTCTGATCCCCGGGCAGAGGGCGCAGGACCCGGGGGCAGACATTGCTGGTTGGAGTCCTACAGATGTGATATCGCGGATCGGACTGGTTTTCCAGCAGCCCGAGCAGCAGTTTATGAGGGCCACGGTGCGCGAGGAACTGGAGTTTGGCCCCCGCCGCCTGGCGCGGGTGCGCGGGCAAAGAGTTGATGAAGATCAGCTCCGCAGCCGGTGCGACGACCTTCTCGACAGGCTGCGGTTGGGGGGCCTTGAGCAGGCAAATCCTTTCACGCTTTCGGGCGGTGAAAAGCGGAGGCTGTCGGTTGCTACCGCCCTGGCCACCGAACCGCGGGTTCTGATATTGGACGAGCCCACTTTCGGTCAGGACGCCAACACCTGGCGGCAGCTTCTCCACCTGGTGAAGGAGCTGCTCGATCGGGGGACCGCGGTACTGTCGGTAACCCACGACCTTGATTTTGCGCGGGCGGTTGGTGGCAGAGCTCTTCTGCTGGGCGGCCCGAAGAGCGGGCACGTGTGCGAGGTGGGGCAGCTGTGATAGATACTGTGGTTCCGGTTGGTCAGAGTCAAAGCGGGGCGGTGAACCTGAACGCCGGGGTGAAACTGGGGGCCACCTTACTGCTGACGTGCGCCCTGGTGGTGGTTAAAGACTGGGTGAGTACAGGTTCTATTCTTCTGCTTGAAATGCTGTTTTTGGCCCTGTGGGGGGTGAACCCGGTGAGATTGTTGGGCCGGTTTTGGCCGGTCCTGTTTGCCACCGTTTTTTCGGGCTGGTCAGTTTCGCTACTGGCCGATAAAACCGGTAGCACCGTGATCGAGCTGGGTTTGATATGGGTGACCACCGATTCTTTATTGACCGGTGCCGCCCTGATGCTGCGTGGGCTGGCCATGGTACTGCCGGGGCTTTTGCTGATCTCGACCACCGACCCCGTAGATATTGCGGATTCGCTGGCGCAGACGGTGCGGCTACCGGCCCGGTTTGTGCTGGGGGCCCTGGCAGCTTTTCGCCTGGTAGATCTGATGCTTGATGAGTGGAAGACCTTGGGACAGGCGCGGCGTGCGCGCGGTGTGGGATCCCGGAGCAACCTCTTTGGGCGGGTTCACACCTTGGGAGGGCAGGTGTTTGCCCTGCTGGTGCAGGCCATTCGCAGGGGCAGCCGGTTAGCCATCACCATGGAGGCCCGCGGCTTTGGTGCCGTGAAGCAGCGGACCTGGGCGCGCAGACCCACCTATTCTCCGGCTGATCTCCGGTTTGTGCTGGGTGTTCTGGCGGTGATCCTTGCCGGCTATTTTATTGCCCATTGGGCCGGTAGCCTCACCTTTATCTGGCAGTAGTATCCGCTTTATCCATTGAGCTGTCACGGTCTTTCGGACCGTGAAGCTTCAGGCGCCCTCTGTCCGCGGGGTTAGCTGATTCTACGGGGAGGTCGTGAGGTAGCCTAGAAGCTGCTCGGTTGTCCGGGCGGAGGACGCCAGCGGGGTGCCATTCAGGTGTGTTACCGGTGCCAGCAGCCGGACCGATGAGGTCAGCCAGACCCCGTCTGACTCATAGAGGTCCTGCGGGTAGAGCGGTCCGAAGCCCAGCTCCCAGCCGTCGCGGCGGGCGGCAGAAAAGATAGCCCCCTGGGTGGTGCCGGGTAGGATACCGTGGTTGGGCTCCGGGGTGAGCAGAGTTTTGACCCCCGCAAGGGTTTTTGCCACCAGAACCGAGCTGGTGGCACCCTCGAGAATACGCCGGTCTTTGGTCACAAAAATTGCCTCATCGGCACCCTGCTTCTGCACGTAGCGCAGTACCGCCATGTTGAGGGCGTAGGAGAGGGTCTTGGCTCCGGTGAGCAGCCAGGGGTAGGAGCCGTCGTCTGCCGGATCGTGCCCGCGCGGTAGGGTGATAGCCCGCACCCCCGAAACACGCTGGTCCAGGGTTTTCTGCGGTGCGGGGGAGACGGTGACCCAGCAGTGCGGGCCGGCTTCGGGGGCCCCGCGGGAAATGATGATCTTCACCAGGTGTTCCTCGCCAACCGCCGTGCGCGGGCCGGGCTCCGCGGCGGAGAGAGCGAGGTCAACCGCGGCGGCCAGCGCTGTTGAATCGGGGCGGGGGAGCTCTAGCATTCGGGCAGACTTCGCTAACCGCTCCAGGTGCGCCTCAAATTTTCTGACGCGGCGGTCGGCAGAAAGCATGGTTTCAAACACGCCGTCGCCGCGGGTGAGCCCCTGATCTTCAATGCTGATAAGAGGCTGTGAGGCATCGACAAGCCTGCCCGATGGGTAGCCACTGGAGAGCATCACTACTGTAGTCATACTCACCATTAAACCTTGTTTTGGGAAGGCGACCAGCACCTACCGGAGTGTGATGTCTCCGGTCTTGGGGCCGCCGCTGTGGAATTCCGCTCCCTCCTTGGTCCAGTCACCGTAGCGAATTGGGGTGGTGAACAGGGCGGTAGCAGAGGCCAGGGAGAATCCCAGCATGGTGAGTGCCATGGGCATGGTGGCAGAGGTCCCTCCCAGGGCAACCAGGGCTGGTACCAGCGCGCCGATGATTGACTGTACTGTGCCCAGGGAGGCGCTGGCGGACCCCGCAAGCCGCCGGCCCTCCATGAGGGCCAGGGAAGATGCGTTGCTGAAAATGAGCCCGGCGGCACAGGTGTTCAAAAAGAGCAGCACCAGGGTGGCCTGTAGGTTGGGGCCAAACACGAAATCGACGGTGAGCCCGATACTCACGGACACCAGCAGAACGACACCGACGGTCAGCATCTTACGCATGGACACGCGGCCTACCAGAAAAGTGACCAGTGAGCTCATGCCCACAATACCCACCGAGTTCATCCCAAAGACCAGGGTGTACTGTAGCGGGCTGAGCCCCAGCACGTTTTGTAGCACGTAGCTGGAACCGGAGACATAGGCAAAGAGCGTGCCGAAGGCCAGGGTGGAGGTGAGCATGAAGCCGCGGAAACGCGGTATTGCCAGTACCTCAGGTATGCCCCTGTACGCAGAGAGCACCGATCCTTTTCGGCGCCGCTGCGGCGGCAGGGTTTCTGTGAGGGCGGTAAAGGTGAGGATCATGGAGGCGGTCATGAAGACGGTGAGTAGCCCAAAGACTGCGCGCCAGGAGGCGAGTTCAAGCACAAAGCCGCCGAGTACGGGGGCAAGAATGGGGGCAAACCCGTTGATCATCATCATGATTCCCATGAGCTTTGCCGTTTGGTTTCCCCTGGTTGAGTCGGCAACGATGGCGCGGGCAACCACCAGCCCGGTGGCCCCGGCTATACCCATGATGAAGCGGGCGATAATCAGCAGCTCGATAGTGGGGGCAAAAATACAGGCCAGCGCAGAAAGCCAGCTGAGCACCACTCCCACGTAGAGCGGGCGCATCCGCCCCAGTTTGTCGGAGAGGGGGCCGGCAACAAACTGGCCGATAGCCATGCCCACCATGAAGGCGGAGAGGGTGAGCTGGGTGAGTGAGGCGGTGGTACCCAGTTCGTTGGTAATGGTGGGTAGTGCGGCGAGGTACATGTCGGTGGCAAGCGGCCCCACAGCGGTGAGCAGGGCTAACGATACTAGCGAGAGTTTGCCAATGGGAGGGAGGTTTGTTTGTGCGCTCACGGTTATTTTCTGGTGCCTCCTTGGGCTGGGTGTTGCGGTCACCGGTGGGGTGGCGGCTGGGCTGAATCTTCTGAAGCGTGGAGAAGCAGATTAATTTTACCCGCTAGGGGGCCGGTGGCTAGCAGCCTTTCTTCCTGTGCGGCCCACATCTCCCAGTAGGGTCGGAAGAGTTGTCCATCACGGGCTAGAGCCCTTTTCTTTCTTGCGGGGGCGGGTAACTCGATCCAGCAGGAGATGTCGGCTTTGCCCTGGGCGGCCCCCACTCCCTCACAGATCAGAACAGTGGCGGGCGCGACCTTTTGTACGTGGGGGCCGGTGGGTTTGCTGTCCCGCCAGTCCCAGCCGTAGTACACCATGGGTGTACCGGAGGCCAGGGCCAGCGCGTTCCTCTTCCACTGGGCCACACCGGCGGCCAGCCCGCCCCAGCCCTGGTAGAGGTCCTCCATATGGAAAATATCGTGGGCCAGAGCAGCTGCCGTGAGCCGGTCCGACAGGCGGGCGGCCAGGGTGGTCTTGCCGGCACCGCTTCGTCCGTCGATAGCAATGACGTAGGGTGCGGTATCGGTGAGCCTGATGCCGGTGGTGATGGCGTGCAGGAATGCCTCCGTATCGGTAAATTCGTGCACGGATCAGTTCTCTGCGGTGTCGTTTTTGGCTCGCGCGATGACCCCGGGGACGGCGTCGCGGATCATGGTAAAGGTTGTGTAGAAATCTTCTTGGTCGCCGTACCAGGGGTCGTAGATCCCCAGCGAGTCGTGCGGCTGCTGGGCGAGTGCCGGATCGAATTCTCTCATGAGGTGTACCTTGGCGCGGTCTTCTGTGGTGGGAGCCATGCGTGTGAGTGCCCTGTAGTGGTTGAGATCCATTGCCAGAATGAGGTTGTGGTGCGCAAAGTCACGGGCGCGGAACTGCCGGGCGCGGTGGGCACCGGCGTCTATGCCGACCTCGGCGAGTACCCTGTGGGCGCGGGAGTCGATGGGGTTGCCCACCTCTTCCGCGGTGATTGCCGATGAATCTACCTCGAGGTCTAGCCCGGCCCTGCGGGCGGCGTCGCGAATGAGGTACTCGCCCATGGGGGAGCGGCAGATATTTCCGGTGCAGACTGTCATGATTTTGTACATGTAGCTATCTTTGCACGGCCGCACCCGTGGGGGGCTGTTGTGGGTGAGCTCGATGGGGCCGATCAGCCTGCCCGGCAGGGTGCTGCCGCCGTACCTTGAGCGCGTATCGCTCAAGATTGAGCCTTGTTCACCGAGAGCTGATAATTGTTCTAACGGATTCTCACAAGCCCGGAAAATCAAGGATTCCCTCGACCCTTCGGTCCCCGAAAAATTATCCTGAGCTATAAAAAATCATAAAAATTGAGCTAACTTAACTCAACTCTATTGACATTGGCCCAAAACGTGGGAAACTTGATAGCGAAGCAAAACGCAGACCGGACCCCGCGCGGTAGGTATAAGCCAGGAGGTAGCGGCAGCGACTTGCGATAAAACTCAAAAGAAAACATCTATATCAGGAGAAAAAATTTTATGGCACGTGCAGTAGGCATTGACCTCGGTACCACCAACTCTGTTGTGGCAGTACTCGAAGGTGGCGAACCCACCGTTATCGCGAACGCCGAAGGCGCTCGCACCACCCCCTCCGTCGTTGCTTTCAGCAAGGACGGCGAAGTCCTCGTTGGTGATGTGGCAAAACGCCAGGCGGTTACCAACGTCGACCGCACCATTTCATCGGTCAAGCGGCACATGGGTACCGACTGGTCGACCGAAGTGGACGGCAAAAAATACACCGCCCAGGAAATTTCGGCCCGCACCCTGCAGAAACTTAAAGGCGATGCCGAAGCATTCTTGAATGACTCGGTCAGTGACGCGGTGATTACCGTCCCCGCCTACTTTAACGACGCTGAGCGGCAGGCTACCAAGGAGGCCGGCGAGATCGCGGGTCTCAACGTGCTGCGTATCATCAACGAGCCCACCGCGGCGGCACTGGCTTACGGCCTCGAAAAGGGTAAAGAAGATGAACTGATTCTCGTCTTCGACCTCGGCGGCGGAACCTTTGACGTTTCACTTCTTGAAGTGGGCAAGGACGAAGACGGCTTCTCCACCATTCAGGTGCGGGCAACCTCCGGTGATAACAGGCTCGGTGGCGATGACTGGGATCAGCGGATCGTTGACTGGCTGTTGGAGCAGGTCAAGGCTAAGACCGGTGCGGACCTTTCCAAGGATAAGATTGCTCTGCAGCGTCTGCGTGAAGCGGCTGAGCAGGCTAAGAAAGAACTCTCATCGGCCACCTCCACCAACATTTCCCTACAGTACCTCTCGGTAACCCCCGAGGGCCCCATCCACCTGGACGAGAAACTGACCCGCGCTAAGTTCCAGGACATGACCAAGGATCTGCTGGAGCGCACCAAGAAGCCCTTCAACGACGTGATCAAAGAAGCCGGTGTGTCCGTCTCCGATATTGCGCACGTGATCCTGGTGGGCGGTTCAACCCGTATGCCGGCCGTATCCGAGGTTGTTAAGGAATTGACCGGTCGCGAACCGAACAAGGGTGTGAATCCCGATGAGGTGGTGGCTATGGGTGCGGCTATCCAGGCCGGCGTGCTGATGGGTGACCGCAAGGACGTGCTGCTCATCGACGTCACCCCGCTCTCCCTGGGTATTGAGACCAAGGGCGGCGTGATGACCAAGCTGATCGAGCGCAACACCGCTATTCCGACCAAGCGCAGTGAGACCTTCACGACCGCCGAGGACAACCAGCCGTCAGTTTCGATTCAGGTATTCCAGGGCGAGCGCGAATTCACCCGCGACAACAAGAACCTGGGCACCTTTGAGCTCACCGGTATTGCCCCGGCTCCGCGCGGTGTGCCGCAGATTGAGGTGACCTTCGATATTGATGCTAACGGTATTGTGCACGTCTTTGCTAAAGACAAGGGCACCGGCAAGGAGCAGTCGATGACCATCACCGGCGGCACCTCCCTCTCCAAGGAGGATATCGACCGCATGGTCAAGGACGCTGAGGCCCACGCCGAGCAGGATAAGATACGCCGTGAGGCAGCCGAGACCCGCAACCAGGCGGAGACCGTTGCTTATTCTGTCGACAAGCTCATCGCGGATAATGCCGACAAGCTGCCCGAAGACGTCAAGACCGAGGTGCAGGGCGATGTCGACGAGCTCAAGAAAGCTCTTGAGGGTGAAGACGACGACGCCGTGAAGGCAGCCTACGAGAAGCTGCAGGCTTCCCAGGTCAAGCTGGGCGAGGCGATCTACGCTCAGGCGCAGGCTGCTGAGGCTGACACCGCCGGTGAAGAGGACATCGAAGACGCAGAAGTAATCGATGACGACGAGGAAAAGAAGAACTAACCATGTCTGAGAACACCAAGGGGCAGCAGGGTGAGGACCCTCTGGAAGACGCGTTCAACGCGCCCTCCGCGGAGGGCCACCCCGAGGCTGAGGATGTAGCTGAGGAGATTGTCGAGGCCGACGAGGCCGCGGCGGAACCCGGGGACACCGAGGAAGCACTCAGCGAACATCAGAAGCTAGCTGCTGAACGTCTTGATGACCTGCGTCGCCTTCAGGCGGAGTTCACCAACTTCAAGAACCGTAGCGGTAAAGAGAAAGAGCAGCTGCGCGAGTTTGTGATTGCCGATCTTGTGTCTGCACTTTTGCCGGTGATCGATGATATCGACGCTGCCCGCAGCCACGGTGATCTTGAAGACGGCCCCTTTGCCGCTATCGCCAGCAAGCTGGAAGAGACCCTGGGTAAGCACGGCCTGGAGCGCTACGGTGCTGTGGGTGAGCCTTTTGACCCCAAGGTGCACGAGGCGGTAATGCAGCAGCCCACCTCGGAGGTGGAGCCGGATCATATCGCGATGGTTCTGCGCAACGGCTACCGGGTGAAAGACCGCGTGGTGCGCACTGCGCAGGTGGCAGTGGCTACCGCTGAGTAGTGAGAAGCTGGTTTGTGGGCGGGTATGAAACGCAGATGCGGGTTTCGTATCCGCCCATTTTTTCCGCATATATGCCGCCGGTGGGTGGCAGAAAAGATAGTAAATTTATAAGAATCTTGAAAGAACAACCGTCTAACTGAGAGGAGACGTACTATGGCTAGTGAAAATTGGCTCAATCAAGACTTTTACAAGGTGCTGGGCGTCTCCGAGAACGCCACAGATGCCGAGATCAAGAAAGCTTACCGCAAACTGGCGCGTCGGTATCACCCGGATCAGAATCCCGGTGATGAGGCGGCAGAGAAGAAATTTAAAGAGGTAACCGAGGCCCACCAGGTTCTCTCCGATAAGAAGGACCGGGAGGAATATGACCAGATCCGTCAATACGGTGCGGCAGGGTTTGCGGATCCCCGCGGTGCCGGTTTCCCCGGAGGCTTTGGTGGGGGGCAGAATGTGCATTTTTCTACCTCCGGTGACCAGAATATTAATATTGAAGATCTTCTTGGTGGTCTTGGCGGCATGTTTGGTGGCGGGTCAGCTCAGGGTTTTGGGGGGTTTCAGCAGGCTCCGCGTAGGGGGGCAGATGCCGAAGCCCAGGCGCGGATCAGTTTCAAGGATTCCTTTACCGGGGTGTCCATGACTTTAGCCCGCCCCGACGGCACCGAGGTCAAGGTGAAGATTCCCGCCGGTATTAAAGACGGGCAGAAGCTCAAGCTGCGCGGTAAGGGTATGCCGGGTCCTGCGGGGGCCGGGGACCTGGTTGTTCACGTGCAGGTTGACTCCCACCCGGTTTTTGAGCGCGAGGGCAATGATGTGCTGGTGCGTTTCCCGGTGAGCCTGAGAGAGGCTGTTGAGGGCGCGGTGCTTGAGGTTCCCACCCCGGACGGCAGCAGGGTGAAGCTTCGGATGAAAGCGGGCCACCCGTCGGGCCGTAAGATGCGGGCTAAAGGGAAGGGATTCAGCACGAAAAAGGGCACGGGGAACCTGATTGTTATTCCCCAGGTTCAGGTGCCGCACAACCTTTCAGATGAAGCTCAAGAAGCATTCGACCGCTTTACCCGGCTGGCCCCCCAGGACAATGTTCGGGCAGATTTGATGAGTAAGGTGGCGCGGTAAAACATGACTCTAGGATCGGACAGACCTGTTTTTGTGATCTCGGTTGCCGCGGAGCTTGCGGGGATGCACCCGCAAACCCTGCGCCAGTACGACCGCATGGGTCTGGTGCAACCCTCACGGGCTCCGGGACGCGCCCGCCGCTACTCTCAGCGCGATATTGAGAAGTTGCAGGAGATTCAGGAGCTCTCCCAAGCGGGTGTCTCGCTGGAGGGGATCAGAAGGATCATGACCCTTCAAGATCAGGTGGAGCAGATGCAGGCCCATGTGCAGGATCTGATGGACCAGCTTCAGCGTACCCAGCAGAAGCTCGCCGAATCATCGAGGGTTTTCGCGGCGGGAAGCGGCGGCGATATCGTGCACCTATCCCGCGGTCAGCGGCCGGCGGCCGGCTCACACGCCGTGGTACTCTACCGTGACAGACGGAAGGTATAAACGTCTGCCCTGCTTGCAGACCCATCTCACGTATAGTGGTACAGGCTTGTCGGTGTGGGCCTGGGTCCCTTCCGCCGGCACCGGCTACCATCACCGAGGAGAGCTTGTGGAAACCAAAAAACAGAAAGCGGCGCAAGAGGCGCACACGGCTGAGGGCGGAGACCTGGCTGGGCGGGAGGTCCCTCCCGCCTACCATAGGAAACCGCTCTCGTTTGTGCGCCGAGGAGACCGCCTCACCGGCCGGCGCTTGGCCGCCTGGGAAAAACACGCTGCGGACTATGTCCTCGATATTCCGCGCGACATCACTGATACGTCTGTATCGGATACGGCATCATTTGACGCCGAGAAAATATACGGCCGTGATGCTCGACTGGTCCTTGAGATAGGTTCGGGGCTGGGGGAGGCAATTGTGCACAGGGCCGCGCAGCTGCCGGAAACCAACTTTCTGGCGGTTGAGGTCTATACCCCCGGCATCGCGGACCTGATCCGCAAGGCAAAAACCGCCGGAGTGACCAACGTGCGGGTGGCGCAGGCAAACGCGCCCGAACTGCTCGATAAGATGCTGGACGCAGGCTCGGTGGACGAACTCTGGGTATTCTTCCCCGATCCCTGGCATAAGACCCGCCACCACAAACGCCGACTCGTCTCCACCGATTTCGCCACCGCGGTAGCCCGGGTTCTCAAACCCGGAGGTGTCTGGCGGCTGGCCACGGACTGGTACGAATATGCGCTGGTTATGCGCGAGGTGCTCGATGCTCACCCTGACTTTGAGAACCTACACTCCGGTGAGCGCACGAGTCCTGAAGACCCGGTGGGCGGTTGGGCCCCGCGCTGGGAGGGACGCGTGCGCACCTCCTTCGAGAGGAAGGCCGAGGAAGCCGGGAGGACAGCTCACGATCTCACCTACCGGCGCCGCTAGGGGCATACCCGAGATTCCCCTGCCCACACCGGGGAACACGCACAACGGGGACCCACCTGCCAGGTAGGTCCCCGATCTCTCTATCCGTGGTTTTTATTTCTTCTTACGCGAGAAGAGCAGGGCCAGGCCCGCGCCGAGCATCACAACGTCTTTAGCCAGTGCAGTGCCCTGCTGGGAGGGGCGGATACCGTCATCGAGGGTCATGCTGTCATCGCCAAAGTACATGGTGAGCATTCCGGCCGAGAACGCGGTGAGACCGAGACCCACTAGTTTTGCCGGAACCAGGGGGCACAGCAATGCCGCGCCGAGGGCGGTCTCGGAGGCGGCCAGTGCCTTACCGAAGGTGGTGGGGGACAGCTTCTCCACCTGGGGCACGCCGGTTTGAGCCATCTGCTGAAGGTAGCTGTAGGTGTCCTCGTCCAGGGAGAGCTTGCCGATACCGGAGTTGAGGATCAGGGCGCCCGAGGTGAGACGCAGCGCAGCATTAGAGAGTGAAGCCAAGGGTATTTTACCTTCCAAGACACTAGTAGTTCACAGTTCCTGTTAACTTTACAAGGAAAATATCTAAACTCCTAACATTCCGCACCGTCACCGTATCGGCTGCGGGCACCACCCGGGGACAGCCGCCGACAGCGACTTGAGGTGGCAAACTACCCTAACCCGGGGTGGGCTGGCGCGTTTAAGTTATCTTTACCTCCTTGAAGGGGCTAGAATTGACCACTATATGATGTAGGACTCGAAGCAAGATAAACAAGATAACAGCATCACATACCTTGGGAGGCCTCATGCCGAACACACAAAATCACAGGGACCCTAGTGGCCATCAGCTCCAACGCGGGCTGAGTAACCGGCACATTCAACTCATCGCCATCGGCGGCGCCATCGGTACCGGCCTGTTCATGGGGTCCGGCAAAACCATTGCGCTCACCGGCCCCTCCATTCTCTTTGTCTACATCATCATCGGTGCGGCTATCTTCATGGTGATGCGCGCCATGGGTGAAATACTGCTCTCCAACCTCAAATACAAATCCTTCTCCGACTTCGCCTCAGACATTCTGGGCCCCGGCGCCGGATTTTTTGTGGGCTGGTCCTACTGGTTTGCCTGGGTGGTAACCGCTGTAGCGGACGTCATCGCAATCACCGGATACACCCAGTTCTGGTGGCCCGAGATTCAAAAATGGATACCGGCCCTACTGGTGATCGGGCTACTTCTTGCCCTCAACCTCCCCTCGGTCAAGAACTTTGGAGAAATAGAGTTCTGGTTTGCCCTCATCAAGATCGTGGCAATCATCGCTCTGATCGTGGTGGGGGCAGTCCTGATCGCCATCAGCTTCACCCCAGAAAGCGGGAACACCGCACAGGTCTCCAACCTGTGGGAGCACGGCGGCTTCTTCCCCAACGGCGCCATGGGCTTCCTGGGAGCCTTCCAAATCGCGCTCTTTGCCTTCTTTGGCTCCGAGCTGGTGGGGACCGCAGCGGCAGAGACCCACGACCCCAACACCACCCTGCCCAAGGCAATCAACGCCGTCCCGGTTCGTATCATCACCTTCTACGTGCTCACCCTCGCCGTGATCCTCATGGTGACTCCCTGGACAGAAATCAACCCCGAAACAAGCCCCTTTGTCGCCATGTTCAGCCTGGCCGGGTTCGGTATCGCCGCTTCCGTCATCAACTTTGTGGTGCTTACCTCGGCAACCTCGTCGGCTAACTCGGGTATCTTTTCTACCTCCCGCATGATCTACGGCCTCTCGGAAGAGGGCTCAGCCCCCCGCTTCTTCAGCAAGCTGAGCGCATCGGGGGTACCCCGCAACGCCCTCTTCCTCACCGCGGTCCTGCTGCTCTCCTCACTGGTGCTGCTCTACTCGGGAGACTCCGTGATCGAAGCGTTCACCACGGTCACCACGGTTGCGGCTATTCTCGCGGTCTTTAGCTGGGCCATGATCCTCGTCTGCTATATCGTCTACCGCAAGCGTTTCCCCGAACGCAACGCGGCATCGCACTACAGGATGCCCGGCGGCCTGGTGACCACCTACCTGGTGCTGGCTTTCTTCCTCTTCATGCTCTACGTGCTCTCCCTCTACGAAGACACCCGTACAGCGCTCTTCATCATGCCCGTATGGTTTATCCTGCTGGGCATCGGCTGGTACTTTGTGCGCAAAAACCCCGCCCGTATCGCCAAGCACGAGGCGATACAGCAGGAACGCACCTCAGAGATACAGATCATCACGCCCGAAAGAAAAGACGACAACTAGCGGGTTAAGGCATAGTCTGAGCGATAGGCGGGCTGATCGGGGCAGGTACCTAAAACCTCCTCCATCACCCGCTTTTCCTCCGGCGTCACCCACAACCGGTAGGCGGACTTCACAGAGATCTGCCGGGCCACATACTCGCACCGGTAGCCGGACTGCGGTAGCCAGCGGGAAGCGTCGCCGTCTGACTTTTCGGTATTGGCTGATTTAACGGTTGCCTGGAGATTGAGCGGGTCGTTAGCGAACAGGGCGCGCTCCTGCTCGTTGAGCAGGGTTGCACCGGTCTGCCAGGCGTTGGAGAGCGCCACCAGGTGGTCTACCGGAACCTCGGCACTACTGGATTGGCCGCGGGTAAAATCAACGGTGACCGCCGTATAGGGGTCATGAAGGGTCCCCGTGAGCACCCGACAACGGCTATCGCGGGTAATCGCGGAGAGGTCGCGGGCGAGAATATCATTGCGGGTATCGCAGCCGTTATTGTCGGTATCCTGCCAGGCTTCACCAAAGTGTGTGCGGGCGTAGCCGGTTTTCTCCCCGGCCTGCCGTACCTGAAGGGAATTGAGAACCGCGATCGCTGTGGAATAGCGGTGTACGGTGCCGGACTCAAACCCGGTGCCCACCCGCGTGCCCTCACGCGATGAGGGGCCCCGGTTATGCGACTCCAACCAGAAAAGAGAACACACCAGCAGGATCATAATAAAGATCAGTAGCGGCCACAGGCGCCTCTTTGGCGGTAGCCGCTGAATGTCCCTCAACGCTTGCCGGCCGGCCCGGCGGGCCAGCTTTTTGTTACGGCGAATCAGGGCCTCGGTGCGTGAAACAGAACTGCCAGCGATCGTGTATCTCCTTAGCCAAACATAGATAACCGCACCGGAGGCACTGCCCGCTAGCGGCCTAGCCCGGGGGCCTCGGCATCACCGGGATGAGCCGGGTCATCCGACTGAAAATAGTCGGGTCGGATACATCCTAGCCCAAAACGCACAGCATCAACCAGGGCGGAAGACGCGGCAGAAACATCAAAAAAATTCTGGCTCCAGGCCTGCAACCCGGCCTTCTGAGGCTCAAACCAGCCGTGTTCGCGCAGATAATCGGTGTCATAGTTGGGCGGAGAGACAAAAAATTCTTCGGCTGCGGTCACCTCGCAGAGATAGCCGGCGGGGGAGCGCATAATGCGCAGATACGGGGTGTAGTCTTTAGCCTCCACCGTGTGCGGTGAAATATAGTAGACGCGCATACTCTGGTTCCAGGGCAACCCCCGCAAACGACTGCGCAGCACCGCGGTGAAATCATCCCAGGCGTGCTCTTCTCTCTCGGCTGTAGACCGGGCCGGCGTCTCCACCACCCCGATCCCGTGGGCATTGAGCTCGTCGATACCCACGGTTGTGGGTAAGTCGTCGGTGCCGCGGGGGCGCGCGGGCACAGCGGCGGCCGCACTCATCTTCAGCGCATCGGTGACCATGCCCCTCCCAAGCTTGAGCGCCCTGTGCCAGGAACCGTACTTACCCCGGACAGCACCCAGGAGGGGAACCCTACCCAGCTGAGCCTGCGCCACCGACCAGCTGCCGTAGAGCAAAACCGTCGGTTTACGGTCGTAGCGCACACAGTAGCTGAGAAATTCTCCCAGCGCATTCCGGAAAGCTCGGTTGCTCAGCGAGGAGCTCTCCAGGGTCAGCCCCAGCTCCTCAAGGTCGGGTGGGCAGATTCCCACCCGCATGAGCGCTACCGACCAGCTGCCATCACCCAGACTGTCCTCAATGAGAAAACGGGAGGGGGGCCAGGCCATGACCTCGTCAGTGATACCTACCGCCTCTGCGGGGAGGTCCTGGACAAAATCGTCGTAGGAGCTTTCCTCAAGCCTGGCATAGGGGTTCTCTGCCAGGTAACGAACGCCGGCCCCTATCTTGCCCAGGATGAGGGCGATGCGGTCAGCGTTGACCCCCGCCGCATCAAAGAGCCGGGGCACCTCCTGCACTATGAGAGGGTCCAGGATGATAGCGGTGTACGCGGGGTCCGGCTCCAGATCAAAGGTGACCGCTATCGCGTACCAGAGAGCGGAAGCCATCATGGTGTGGTTGGTCAGGTGTTCTTTGCGGCCCACAAAAACCCAGCGTCCAGAGTTGAAGGCCCGCAGTATGTATTCCTGCGGTTCGTGGGGGAAGAGGATAGTAAAACGGGTGTAGGCTTCGCTGCGACTCCAGCCAACCTCTACCAGCGAGTCGAGCAGGGGGGAGTGTCGGCGGATAAAATCTTCGTAGGAGTTGGGCCTCACCACGGGGAACCTACCTTCTTTCTCACACATAGAGGTTGCCTCACCCTCGAGTTGATGATTGCCGGCGCAGAAAACAAGAAAGGGGACCCATCGTAAGATTCGCCACGGGTATACCTAGGCTACTTTGTTGACGGAGCCGGTATCGGGGCCGGTGGGAACCTGCGGCTGCGAGCGGGTCATCGGAACAACCTCTGACATCTGCGCTTTCATACGGGCCTGTTTGCCGTGGAAAACGAAGCGGTCAAGTGCCCAGAACCGAAAGATCATGGCGAGCAGGGTGCCCAGGATAGGGCCGGCGATAAAATCCGAGACCTCTTGAAACACAAAGGAGACGTGCGGAACCTCAAGGTGAAAGACGTAGCGGGAAACCCACTGCGGGGCGGCATTGATCACTATGCCGCCGAGGGTCACCAGAATAAACCCCACGATCTCCTTGGGCTTGGGGTCTCCACCGGCATCTTTCCAGGTCCACTGCGAAGAAAGAATGTAGGAGACAATAGAGGCAATCGTGGTGGCGATAATCAGCGCTGTGGTGGGCTTCTCCGAGAGCACAGTGTATTTGAGCCCGTAGTTGATGGCCATGGTGAGTATAAAGCAGAACCCGCCCACAAGCAGAAAACGGATTTTTTCGTTTTCTAACAGTTTCTTGATCGAATCGATCATGCGGTTGCTCTTTCCTTGTGCCGGTAGGTCGTGCGGGGGTTGAAGAGGTCCCCTGCTGTTTCAAGTTAGCACCGGCATATGGGTATTTTCTGGGAGTTATGCCCCGTGGCGTGTTGATTGTGCGCAGTCTCCGGCCGGCAACCGGTGAGTCTGGCGTATGCTGGGTAGGTAAAAATTGTTGGGCGCGGCGGTGTCGTGCGGCTTTGTGAGGGAGATTCTATGGCAGGCGGTCTTGCTGCCCTACTCGATGATATAGCGGCTTTGGTGAAGCTCACCGCTGCCAGTACCGACGATATTGCGGCGGCCGCCGGCCGTGCCAGTGTGAAGGCTGCGGGGGTGGTCATTGACGATACCGCGGTGGTTCCCCAGTATATGAACGGCCTCGACCCCAAGCGGGAGCTACCCATCATTCAAAAGATTGCCCTGGGTTCTTTGCGCAATAAGCTGGTGTTTATTTTGCCGGCTATCCTGCTACTGAGCCTGCTTCTCCCCGCGGCCCTGACCCCCCTGCTCATGCTGGGCGGGCTCTATCTCTCCTACGAGGGGGCCGAAAAGGTGATTGAGATGTTCACCGGGTCCGGGCATACAGAAGATGAGACACCGGCACTGGAGCAGGGTGAGGAGGCCGAGAAAAAAATCATTTCGGGGGCGGTGCGCACAGATTTTATTCTGTCTGCGGAGATCATGGTGATCTCTCTCAACGCCGTGGCCGGGGACAGTACTTTTTGGGTGCGTGCGGCCTCCCTGGTGGTGGTTGCCGTGATGATTACCCTGCTGGTCTATGGCACGGTGGCGCTGCTGGTCAAAATGGATGACATCGGTCTTTCACTGGCGGCCCGGCAGAGCGCGGGGGCTCAGAAGTTTGGCCGGGCCCTGGTCAAGGCCATGCCCGGGGTGATGGATGTTATCTCGGTGGTGGGAACCTTTGCCATGCTCTGGGTGGGCGGCCATATTCTACTGACCGGTTTTGACGAGCTGGGCTGGCACCTGCCCTTTTCGATAGCCCACGGCTTTGAAGAGTGGGTGCACTCGCTCGTTCACGGCTGGCTGGGTGCTGTGCTGGCCTGGTGCGCCGAAACCTCTGTGGCTATGGTTTTCGGTATGCTCATTGGTTCGTTAGCGGTGGGGGCTATGCACCTTTACACCCGGTGGAGGGCTTCTAGGGGCTAGGGCATTGTAGATAGCTTGCGCACTCGTGGGTGTCGGCAGACGTATTTTCTAGCATTAAATCACCCGGTAGCTTGGGGCGGGCCGGTTAGTGTGTATCCAGCAGATCGCGAATCTGGGTGGCGGTTAAGCGCGAACTGAAAAACTGTCCCTCATCGACCACCGCATCAAACAGGGCCGCCTTAGAATTTTTGAGGTCCATCACTTTCTCCTCGATAGTCCCGGTAGAAACCAGCCGGTAAACCATCACATTTTTGGTCTGCCCGATACGGTGTACACGGTCAACGGCCTGCTGCTCCGCCGCCGGATTCCACCAGGGGTCCATGATGAAACAGTAGTCCGCCTCGGTGAGATTCAGCCCAAAACCGCCGGCCTTGAGAGAAATCAGAAAAACGGGGACGCCGCCCTTGCTGAAGTCGGACAGCACCCGGGCGCGGTCGCGGGTTGAACCGTCAAGATAGAGGTAGTCAATCCCCAGCCGGTCAAGCCTGGAGGCGATCTTTTTCAGGTAGGAGGTAAACTGCGAAAACACCAGGGCTCGGTGCCCGTCGGCAATGATCTCGGGAAGGTTCCGCTCAAGGTAGTCAAGCTTTGAAGACTCCACGCCCGCGTAAAGGTCGGGGTCAACAAGGGAGGCATCGAGCGCCATACGACGCAGGGTGGTCAGGGAACGAAACACGGTAAAACGATTTTTATCCATATCTTCGATGAGCCCCAGCACCTTTTTGCGTTCCTGCTGAAGGGCGGTGTCGTAGGCGTGCCGGTGCGCCGGGGCGAGCGGCACGTCGATCCGTGTGTCATTTTTCTCGGGTATCTCTGCGGCAACAAGGTCTTTGGTGCGCCGTTTCATCAGCGGGCGGATTCGCTGCCGTAGCCGGGGCAGGGCTTTTCTATCCTCTCCGGATTCGATGGGGGTGACATAGAAATCTTTGAACCTGCGGGCCGAGGGAAAGAGCCCCGGGGCCACGATCGAAAACATGGACCACAGCTCCATGAGGTTATTTTCCATGGGGGTGCCGGTGACCGCCAGCTTAAAACGGGCCGGTAGCTGCCGGGCTGCCCGGTGCGCCTTGGTCTTGGCGTTTTTGACAAACTGTGCCTCGTCGAGAATCAAACCGTTCCATGCCCGGCGGGTACCGATCTCGATATAAGAATCTTGGTCGCGCCGGAACAGAGCATAGGAGGTAACCACAATATCGGCCCCGGTCACGGTGTGAGCTAGATGCTGCCCATTCCTCTGCCGGGAACCGGAGATAGTTCTTACCTCAAGATGCGGCGCGAACCGGCTGATTTCTTGGACCCAAGCGGGCACCACAGACGTGGGGGCAACCACCAAAAATGGGGCGAAAGGCTCGCCGTCTGTCCCGCTGCCGCCGGTCCGATCTGCCCGGCCAGCCCAGATTTCTTTGGCGCGGGCCATCAGCGCGATAACCTGAACTGTTTTTCCCAGCCCCATGTCGTCGGCCAGAACACCGCCGAGCTCGTGTTCCCAGAGGAAAGAAAGCCAGCGGTAACCGTCGAGCTGGTAGGGCCGTAAGTCCGCCTGGAGACCCGCGGGCGGATCGGGCAGAGGGGTGTCCTCCACCGCAAGCAGGGACGACACCTGCCGGTCCCAGGCATCAACGGTCTCAAGGTCGGCCGCCAGACCTTCAAGCTCCTCCCACATGCCCACCTGATGGCGGGAGATAGTGAGCTGCCCGGACCGCTCGGTGAGCTCGTCAGCCTCGCGTAAAAGTTCCTGTAATTTCACAAATTCTGGGCGGTCGAGAGAGAAATAGCTGCCATCTCCCAGAAGCATATGGGTTTGATGGGCGTTGAGGGCCTCAAAAATCTTGGCGAAGGGCACGTACCATTCACCGACTTTGACCGCTACACCCAGCCTAAACCAGTCGCGGTCGGTTGTTGACTCAACCGACACGACAATCTCCGGTTGCCCTTCCCTCTCACGGAATTCGGGCACGGGACCCACCGTATCAACGCGCACCCCCGGCAGATGCCGGTAGCGGGGGAGCGAATCTTCAACCAGGGTCCGGGTGGCCCACCCCTCGTAGGTGTGTCGGGTGAGGGGGACCGCCGGTTGAACAGCGTGTACCGCTTTGAGCACTCGCTGCTCGTAGGCGCTATCGCGTACATCGGACCCGTCGTCACCGGGGTGGTGTGCTACAGCCAGCCGCACTACCTTACGATCGGTAGCGGTGTCCAGGGGATCTAGCGGATACTCCCACTCCCAGGAGGTGTGCGCCTGATCCCGACTGTAGGTCACCGTGAGCACCAACTGCGGTGGCTGTACCGGGGGGAGCTCTACGGAGCTATCGGCGGCCCGTAACGGTAAGGTTCGGTGAAGCTGCGGATAGAAATCCCGATAGAACCCCTCAAGATCGGAGGAAGGAATACGGACGGTGCCGGCACGGGTGAGAGAATCCACCACAGGGTCGAGCGAATCCCGAAGAGGGATAAAGAGAAGATCGGTGGGGTGTTGAGCCCAGTCGGGTGTGTCGGTAGCACCGTCGGTGTCGAGGAGGTCGAGGGCGGGCTGTCTGGTATGTTCCCACCGGGATTCTTGAGCTGCCCGAACATAGGTCTCCTGCCCACGGGAACCCAGGGCTAGAAAACCGTTCAGGGAGTTGCCGAGCCGGTGGCAGTGTTCGACGGTCAGAGAGGCGCCATCCCAACTGAGCACCGGGGTGAGGCGGAGCCCATCGGGATGGTTGGGTTCAGCGGTACTTTCTAGGAGCAGCTGAACCGTGGCAGGGTCGGCTACGGCCACGGTGGCTTCTTGGCCGTCGATGAGCAGGGGCAGACCAATATCTTTCGCCCTGCCCAGCACCTGCCAGAGCAGGGAGGACGACACCGCCGAGAGCGTTACCCGGTCGCGGTGCGAGACGTAGGGTGACTGCCAGGGGTAAACCACCGAATAGAATTCGGCCAACCAGCGCTCATGTTCGGGGTAGATCCGGTGGGCGAGCGAGGTACCCGGCCGCGGGTCCTGCCGAAAATTTTCCCAGGAGAGACCGCCTTTAATCCACGTGTTTCGGGCACCCCGGAGTAGGGGCCGCGCCTGGAGACTGACCTGTGGAAGGGAGCCGCTGTGTCCCGGCGCGTACCGGGTGCCCACGTGAAAGCTGAGATCGAGCGCGGCAGATACTGTGCGGGTGCCGGTATCGCCGTGGACAGGCCGGGCCTGAAGGGTTGCGGAGAGTTCTCTGCGCCATGCGGGTAGCCGGGGACCGGCGACAGGTTGACGTTCGGCGTGCGGTAGAAGCTGGGAGGCAGTGGAGACGCCGAGTTTTTCTAGGTGGGCGCGAAGCCGGGGATCAATAGTGCGCCCGGCAATACTTTTCGGGCTGGAGCCACCCGGTTTGAGCGTGGCCGATGAGACGGTGAGCGCTTTACGGGCCTTATCAGCGCGGTCAATGGCGGTGAGCATGAGCGCGACCGCGTGTTTGCAGTCGGTGCGGACCGGGCAGGTGCAGCGTGCGGAAAAGGCCCGTGAGCCGGTGGCTTTTGCGGTGGGGAAGGTGACGGTGACCCGGTAGGGGTCTGGTGCGGACCCGTTCACCGTGCCCTCGAGGGTGAGGGTCTCGCGGGTGAAGCTGTAGCGGGCTACCCGGCCGGCGCGCATGTACTGTTGGCCGCGAGAATAGGCCCCGTGCCCGACCTGCCGGATAATTTCGGAGGCGGTGACGGGAATGACCGGGAAGGCTGAAGATTCTGCCACAATAACCCTTACTGTGCGGGCACCAGAAGACCAACCCCACCAGCCTAGCAGGGGGAGGGGCACAGAGCCCGCGGCGATTCGCTGGAAGCCAACGGGGCCTGAGCCGGTGGACCCGCCGCCACGGTGGGGCCCGTCGTCGCTCACGCTGGAGTCCACTATATGAAGAAATGTGAAAAAACTGTTTGTAAATCTGGCCGGGTGCGTTATTGTTGTTATCAGCTTCAAGAGTTTCAACTGACAAGCTCCGACTTTGGTTGAACGCCAACCCCATGTTCACGGGTGGCTCGGATGACGAAGCGGTCTGTATTCGCGTTGATAGCGCGTTTGTTACCAACGCAGGCTGGTACAGGCAAGAGCACATCGAAAGGAATGCGCGAAAGCGCGGTGTGGATATGACAACCACTGCTCGCCCCAACGAAACCATCCAAAAAAGCCTGCAAGCGGCAGCTGTTCCTGCCCGCGGGGGGTATTCGGCTATCAGCATCCAGGACTACACCCGTATATCCAACCAGCGTTCTGAATTCCTGAACTTTCTTCTCATGCCCAACCCCACCGGGATACCGGCGGTAGAAACGGCCACCGTGGGTCTATTGAAAGCCGCATGAATCCCAGCAAGGGCCTGCTGCTCGACTCCGATATTCTCGCCGAAATCCGCCGAGCAGACCCGGACCCGCGGGTACTTGCCTTTTTGCGCCGCCGATCTTTCCGCACCTTCTATATCTCGGTGCTCAGCCTCGGCGAACTTAAAAACCTCTACCCCTACCCCGAAACCGACCGTTGGCTCACAGAACTGTTGGACCGCTTTGGCAACCATGTGCTTGAGATAGACAGCAGCGTAACGCTTGAATGGGCGGGAAGGCAGGCCGGTAGCGGTGCTCGTGCACCGGGGGCCGGGAGTAGGGCGCTACCCACCGCCGCGCTTGAGGGGCTGATGGGTGCAACGGCCGCCGTGCACAAACTTGAAATCATCTCGTCTAAAGCAGAAATCTACCGGCAGTGGGGGGTGCAGGCCAGCAACCCCTTCGTCGATGACTGATCCTAGTAGTCGCGGGTACGCGAAATAATCCTGCCCACCAGCCTGCTCGGCAGCAGACGGGAGGCAGCCACCAAAACCTTATAGGGAAGCGACGGCACCACCAGGGCCTTTCCCGCACCATTGGCCGCGATGGCCTCCCGCACTACCCGGCGGGGTTCAAGAAACAAAAATCCCGGTAGGCGGGGCTCCTCCACCCCCATATTTTGGTGAAAATCAGAGCGGGTAAGGCCGGGGCAGAGGGCCGTTACCGCTATGCCTCTGGCACCGTATTGAAAATTGGCGGACTCACTGATCGACACCACAAACCGCTTTACCGCCGAGTACGTGCCACCGGGCGTGAACGCGGCAACCGAAGCCACATTCACGATCTTTCCCCCGCCGCGGGCTAGCATGGCAACGATAGCTGTGTGCATGAGAGCAAGCGGGGCCCTGGCAAGCACATCCACCTGGGCCAGGTGCCGCTCAAGAGGCGCCCGATCAAAAGACTGCCCCAACCCAAACCCGGCATTGTTGACCAGTATCTCCACCGGCAGTTCACTCTGTTTGAGCCTCTCCTGTACCGTGGACAGGTCATCCGGGTCGAGAAGGTCAGCCACTAGCACCTCAGCCTCCACACCGAACCTGTGTCTGAGCTGTCCGGCCAAGGCTTCCAGCTTCTGCCGGTTGCGGGCAGAAAGAACCACGGAGTAACCGGCCGCAGCATACTGGCGGGCAAACTCCGCACCGATACCGGACGAGGCTCCGGTAACAAGCACAAAAGAAGAAGCGAAAGAAACCATGCTCACAAGTTTAGGCGCACATACCGGGGCCGAGACAATATCACCCATATTTTTGCGAGTATAGGGCCCCGGTCGGTTTAGTGAGCGCCCCGTTCATGACAAGATAAAGACGATGAAAACCAGCACCAATCCCTCAGACCCCCGCACCGTTCGTCGCCCGGCGCCCATGCCGCTCTGGTTACAGGGCGCACTCGAACTGTTCCTGACAGCCACCTACGCTTTCCTCGCCGTATTTGTGCTGCTCATGGCTGTCTGGTTTGCCGGCGGGTTCGATGACCAAAACCCGGCCAGTCTGGTGAGCCTTTCTGCACAGATCTGGCAGCTGATCCACGGGGTACCCCTGGCCCTGCGTATCCCGGCGTCCGGGGGGTTCGCCGCGGTCTCGGGCACTATCAGTTTGACCCCGCTGGGGCTCACCCTCATTCCGCTGGCCCTGTGTTTCAGGTCGGGCCGCCGCCTGGCGCGGGCATCGTACGAAGGAGAGTTTTGGGTACCCACGGTGGCCGGCACCCTCACCTATGCGCTGGTTTCGGCGGCGCTCAGTCTGGCCACCTCAACAGCAACCGTCTCAACCAGCCCACTCCTGGCAGCCCTCATACCCTGCGGTATCGTGTGTGCCGGTCTGATAGCGGGAGGCTGGTACGAGTCGCGGTCTCTGCCGCGTATGATCGGTGTCAACGCCGCCCAGTGGGTCTCGCAGTTTAGCCAGTATTCGCGATGGGCCGGATCCTACCTCTGGGCCCTGGTGAGATCATCACTTGTTGCATTTCTCTGCCTGGTAGCCGGGGGCGCCCTACTTTTTACCGCAACCGTGTTCTATAACTGGAACGATATTCTTGCCCTCTACCAGAGCCTGCACGCCGGCGGTATCGGCGATACGGCAATCACCCTGCTCCAGCTGGGCTTTGTGCCCAACCTGGTGGTGTGGGCAATGGCGTGGAGCACCGGAGCCGGGTTCTCCTTTGGCCGGGGTACCGTAGCCAACCTCCACATCAGTGACCTGGGCGCCTTACCCAACCTCCCCGTTCTGGGTGCCATGCCCTACCCGGTGCAGCCCTTCTCCTACCTGGCTCTGTTGGTTCCCATCTGCTCCGGTGCGCTCGCCGGCTGGTGGTTTTTCCGTGCCGGAGAAAACCACCTCGACGAGTGGGTTTCGCTCAAGATTCGGCTGCGCTGGATCTCCTGGCCGATATCTACCCTCTGCCTGGCAGTGTCAATCGGGGCGCTCAGCGGGGCGTGGTGTGCCATGCTGGGCTGGTTTTCCCGCGGCTCGCTGGGGGTGGGCAGATTTACCGAGATAGGGGCAGACCCGCTCATCTTTGCCCTCTTCTCTGCCCTGTGGGTGGCCCTGGGAGTGGTTGCGGGGTCGGCGGTGGCTCCGCTGATTGAGCGGGACACCGGGGAAGAACCGGACCGGTTTACAGACCGCGACACCGCACGGGTACACAAGAACGAGAAAGAACCCAAGACCAAACAGCCCGAGACCGCACCGAAACGCGAGACCCCCGTTATCGCTCTTGCCGAGTCCGGCACGGACTCCGAACCGCGACGGGAAAACGGCGAAGCCCTACAGCAGACCGGTGAAGAGGAACAGGACCCGAGCAAGCCCAAGCTCAGCCGGGGCCGGGTGATCAGGCGTCCCCGGTCGAAAAAAGGACCGGGGCGAAACACCGCGGCACGGTAGCTACTGGCCGGGGAGGAAACCGCCCAGAAAATCGTCTTGGAACTGCTGGCGGCACTGCTGCTGACGGCTCACCGTGAGGGCACTGTTCAGACAGTCAGAGTAGGCGTTGACCTGGTTGATAAAGATAAGCTGCACCCCGGCGTTGAGAGACATCAGCAGCACAGCCAGAAGCAGGCAACTTATGAGCACATAGTCGAAGGGGCCGCTGCCGGCACGGGGCATAGTGGCAAGAGCAGCGATCCCGCAGCCAAGACCCAGCAGCAGAAAAAGCAGGGAAAAAGCAATAAACCAGCCGGGGTACATGAGCAGTACAAACCCAATCACCGACGCGCCGATCAGCAGCCGGGTCAAGATACGGACTTTTTCCTGCGCGTGAAGCGCTGACCGGTCGGTGCCCTGGGCTTCGGTGAGTTGAGAAGACATAGACATTAGGATACCCGTTTTATCAGGTTTGTCCCGCCCAGCGCACGGTACGGTGGGGTGATGGGCGGAAAGAGAACGAAACGGTAGACTTCTCTCTATGCGCATACTTGTGATGGTCTCTGGGTCTGGAACAAACCTGCAAGCGATCCTTGACGCGGCCGATGCCGGTGCGCTGGAGGCTGAGGTGGTGGCGGTGGGAGCGGATAAGCCCTGCACCGGTATCGAGCGGGCGCAGGCCGCCGGTATCGTTACCTTTCTGGTGGAGCCCCGGGGTTTTCGCACCCGCGGTGACTGGAATCGAGCCCTCGAAGAAAAAATTGCCTCATACAACCCCGACTACATTATTTTTGCCGGGTTTATGCGTATTGTGGATGCGGAGCTGGTGGCCAGGTTTGAACACCGGATTATCAACACCCACCCCGCGCTGCTACCGTCTTTTCCCGGTGCCCACGGTGTACGGGACGCCCTGTCCTACGGCGTAAAAATTACCGGTGCAACCGTGCACTGTGTTGACTCGGGGGTTGATACCGGCCCTATTCTCGCTCAGGCGGCGGTAGATGTTGCCGCCGACGACACCGAAGAGAGCCTGCACCAGCGTATAAAAATCAAAGAACGTCACCTGCTGGTTGACACCATAGCGCGGCTGGGGAAAGCTAGTAGCATTTCTCGCCGGGGGCAGATAAACACGAGCTGACCCGGTACCGCCGGTGCTGACCGGCCCAGCACAACACCGTCTATCATCGCCCCCAGGGGCACAAAAGAATTGGAGTACCCGTGAGTTCCACCGAACACGACCGTGTGCCTGTCAAACGCGCACTGATCTCTGTCTACGATAAAACTGGACTACAAGAACTGGCGCGCGGCCTTCACCGGGCCGGGGTGAGTATTGTTTCCACCGGGTCAACCGCTCAGGTGATTGCCGATGCCGGGATCCCGGTTACGGAAGTATCAGACCTCACCGGCTTTCCCGAATGTCTTGAGGGCCGCGTGAAAACCCTGCACCCGCACGTTCACGCCGGTATCCTTGCCGACCGCCGTAAACCCAAGCACCTTGACACCCTCAAAGAGCTGGAGATTGAGCCTTTCGACCTGGTGGTGGTCAACCTCTACCCCTTCTCACAGACCGTTGCCTCGGGCGCGGGGCAAGACGCGGTGATCGAAAAAATTGATATTGGCGGGCCTTCAATGGTTCGGGCCGCCGCTAAAAACCACGATACGGTGGCGGTGGTGGTTGACCCTCGCCACTACGATCAGACGGTGGCCGCCGCCGCAGACGGTGGTTTCAGTCTCGACGCGCGTCGCCGCCTGGCCGCAGAAGCCTTTGCCCACACTGCCGCCTACGACACAGCCGTGGCCACCTGGACTGCGGCCCAGTTCAATCGTGACGAGCAGGCAAACTACTGGCCGCCTTTTGCCGGTCTCACCTTTGAGCGCTCTGAGACGTTGCGCTACGGCGAAAACCCGCATCAGCGGGCAGCACTCTACGCTGATACGGGCGCTCAACCCGGCATTGCCCAGGCCGAGCAGCTCTCCGGAAAAGCGATGAGCTATAACAACTATGTCGATGCAGACTCCGCGCTACGGGCCGCCTACGATTTTGAGCAGCCAACTGTTGCCATCGTCAAGCACAACAACCCCTGCGGTATTGCGGTGGCAGCCGAGGGAGCCCCGGACAAGATCGCCGATGCCTACACCAGGGCACATGCCTGCGACCCCCTGTCAGCCTACGGTGGGGTGATCGCGGCTAACCGCGAAGTCACCGCGGGTATGGCTGAAGCTGTGAGGGATGTTTTCACCGAGGTGATAGTGGCCCCGGCCTACTCGGCAGAAGCTCTCACCCTGCTGGAGGGTAAGAAAAATCTGCGTATTCTCCTTCTGCCCCCGGATTTTGCCCTGGAGCCGCTAGAGTACCGTGCGGTTTCAGGCGGTGCGCTCTTTCAAGAGGCAGACCGGCTCACAGCCGACGGTGACAGTGCCACCAACTGGACGCTGGTCGCAGGCGCACCCGCAGACCGGCAGACCCTCGCCGATCTTGAATTCGCCTGGCGGGCGCTGCGGGCAACAAAATCTAACGGTATTGTGCTGGCTCACGAGGGAGCATCCGTGGGGATCGGGATGGGGCAGGTCAACCGGGTTGACTCGTGTAAGCTCGCAGTCCAGCGGGCGAACACCCTAGCTAACGGTGTGCAGCGGGCGCGCGGTGCGGTGGCTGCCTCAGACGCTTTCTTCCCCTTCGCGGACGGCCTGCAGGTGCTGCTTGATGCCGGGGTCCGTGCCGTGGTGCAGCCGGGCGGGTCGATTCGAGATGAGGAAGTAATCGCGGCAGCTGCCGCGGCAGGGGTGACCATGTATACCACCGGTGCCCGCCACTTCTCCCACTAGCTGTTCTGCCCGTCCTGTCTCAGATAGAAACCCCACACGGTGGTGAGCAGTTCGGGGTCTCGGGTATGAAGCGGGGTGAAGTCGCCGATAGAGTGTTCGGGTGTCCGGGCCCCATCGGGGGTGCGCAGCCCGGCATCGGTGAGTGCCTGCTGGCCTGTCTCTGATGCCAGGTAGGTGCTAATTTTTTCGGCGGCTAACTCCACCGTTCTGTTAGCCTGACTGGTTGAGGTGGGCTGGTACATGGGGTAGTTGAGCACCCCGGTTCCCGATGCGGGCACGTAGGCCCTGATTTTTTCGCCGCTGTGGTCGGCCAGGTAGCGGGAGTAGTTTGCCTCGGTCACCAGTGCGGCCTCTACGGTGCCGGTGGCGACCCCCTCAATCATCTGCTCGGTGGTTTTTGCGGGGGAGGCCGTGGCGAGTTCTTCGGCTCTGGCAGCGGTGGTGGCGCTGAGGGTTTGGGCGTCTGCCTGGCCAGTGTCCACCTCGGCGGTGGCGTTGATCAGGGCGATGAAGGAACCGGAGTCTGTGAGGGGGTCACCCGTATCAATATTTTCGGTGTCGTTCAGGGCAAGGTTCCAGGTTTCGGCCTCGGCGGCGTCGTGCTTGCTGACTATGATTCCGGGGGTTTGGGCCAGTGATTCCGCCCTGGTGATCACGTTTGCTTCGCCGGACAGCGCTAGTTCTGCGCGAATGGAGGAATCCGGGATCCACAGGTTGGGGGCGGACCTGCCGCTGATGATATTGTTGGCGGTTCTGTGCGCCCTCTCTTCCGTGGAGATGGATAACACAATACAGTCGGAAGAATCGACGGGAATGTCGTCGAGTACCTCGGCCATAATTTTGGTGGTTTCCACGGTGACACGGCGGGTGGTGTCGCAGGAGCTTGGAATGGCTTGGGCCGTGTTGTCGGCAGGTGCCTGCCAGGTCAGAATATAGACCAGCACACTCCCGATGAGGAGGATGGTGCTGGCGCCGCCGATAGCGATTCGCCTGCGGATAGTTTTCTTCCGGTGGGCTTCCCTCGCTTCACGGCGCGATTGAGCAGTCCCCATGTTGTGCCCTTTCGCGCTTATAAGGTTAAAGGTGTGTGATTACGTGCGTGGTCGAAAAACTCAGATCTCCTGCGACTAGGTCTGTTCTTTCTGTGCATAAATGTAGGGTTAAGTTTACCAATGTTTGGTGGCCAATAGCTGGCTGAAGGGTGGTCTTATGGGTACGGGCGGGACTGCAGTTATGGCTACATTGGACACGCGGTAAAGGGCTGTTTGCTGCATAACGATGGATAGTTGACCCTATCTTCGGTGATGTCTCTGCTTGCCCCGCAGAGGTTGCGACCTGTATATCTTTGGGTGGGAAGACCGCCCGGTTGTATCTTTGCCCGGTGGCGTCGGCGATTTGTAGGTGTGGCGTGAGCAAATAGTGCCACTATAGATAATGGTCACATAAAATTGAGCCTAGCAGTGCCTGGATCTTGCCACGATCATCTAGCCACGACTGCCGCGTGCCCGATGCCGCGCCACCGATACCCCGGAAGGAGTTTGCATGACATCGACAGAGTCCGTCATGAATTTACCCCTGGCAGACGTTGACCCCGAGGTCGCCGAAGCCATTGAACTGGAGCAGAAGCGCCAGCAAAATACCCTGGAGATGATTGCCTCCGAGAACTTTGTTCCGCGGGCGGTGCTGGAGGCCCAGGGGTCGGTACTCACCAATAAATATGCTGAGGGTTACCCAGGCCGCCGCTATTACGGTGGCTGTGAGTACGTGGATATTGTTGAGTCCCTGGCTATCGAGCGTGCTAAAAAACTTTTTGGGGCCGAGCACGCCAACGTGCAGTCGCATTCGGGTGCGCAGGCCAACACCGCGGTGATGCAGGCCCTGATGGAGCCCGGCGATACCCTGATGGGTCTCTCACTGGCCCACGGGGGGCACCTGACCCACGGTATGAAGCTCAATGTCTCGGGTAAGCTGTACACGATTGTCGCCTACGGTGTCGATGAGAGTACCGGGCATGTGGATATGGACCGGGTGCGGCAACTGGCCCTGCGGGAGAAGCCCCGGGTGATTGTCGCCGGCTGGTCGGCCTACACCCGCCAGCTGGATTTTGCGCGTTTCCGCGATATTGCCGACGAGGTGGGCGCCTATCTCTGGGTTGATATGGCGCACTTTGCCGGGCTGGTGGCCGCCGGCCTTCACCCCAGTCCGGTGCCGCACGCGCACGTTGTTTCTTCCACCGTGCACAAGACGATCGGTGGCCCCCGCTCGGGCTTTATACTGTGCACGGAGGAGCTCAAGAAAAAGATTGACTCCGCGGTTTTTCCCGGCCAGCAGGGTGGACCTCTCATGCACGTGATCGCCGCCAAGGCTACCGCGTTCAAGATTGCTTCCGGTGCGGGGTTTGTCGATCGGCAGAGGCGCACGCTTGAGGGGGCAAAAATCCTGGCTGAGCGTCTGCTACGTGACGATGTTGCCGAGTCCGGTGTGCGTCTTATCTCGGGGGGCACCGATGTGCACCTGGTGCTGGTTGATCTGCGTGACTCCCACCTTAACGGAAAACAGGCTGAGGATCTGCTTCACGAGGTGGGGATTACCGTCAACCGCAACGCGGTGCCCAACGATCCCCGGCCCCCGATGGTCACTTCGGGGCTGCGGATTGGAACCCCGGCGCTGGCCACCCGCGGTTTTGATGCGGAAGCTTTTGTCGAGGTGGCAGACATTATTGCTGAGACCCTTAAACCCGGAGCCGACCTTGAGGCTCTTCGCGCTCGCACCTCTGCCCTGTGCGAGCGCTTCCCTCTCTATAGTGGAATCGAGGAGTGGTAATTATGTCCAAAATTCTAGACGGTAAGGCTACTGCCGCCACCATTAAGGCTGAGCTGGCCGAACGTGTTGCTGCTCTGGCGGCCCGCGGGGTAACGCCTGGCTTGGGTACGGTGCTGGTGGGGGACGACCCCGCCTCGCACTCCTACGTTGCCGGTAAGCACCGGGACTGTGCCCAGGTGGGGATAGCCTCTATTCGCAGGGATTTGCCCGCCACCATTTCGCAGCGGGAATTGGAGGCGGTGATCGATGAGCTGAACGCCGATCCTTCCTGCACCGGCTATATTGTGCAGTTGCCGCTACCCGGTCATCTTGATACCAACCGGATTTTGGAGAGGATCGACCCGGCCAAAGATGCCGACGGTTTGCACCCCACTAACCTGGGCAGACTGGTGCTGAATACGGGGGGAGACCTGGATTCCCCCCTGCCGTGTACCCCCAACGGCATTATTGAGCTGGTGGAGCGCCACGGTATTGACTGGTCGGGTAAAACCGTGGCGGTTTTTGGTCGCGGTGTTACCGTGGGGCGGCCGCTGGGGCTGCTTTTGACCCGTAAGAATGTTAACGCAACTCCCACCCTGGTGCATACGGGAACCGCTGATATTGACTCCGCTCTGAGGCAGGCCGATATTGTGGTGGCCGCGGTGGGTCAGCCCTATATTGTGCGGGAAGATTGGGTGAAAGAGGGCGCAATTTTGCTCGATGTGGGGGTCTCTCGGGTTGAGGATCCCGAGACCGGCCAGAAGAAACTGACCGGCGATATTAGCCCCGAGGCTGCTCGGAAGGCTAGCTGGGTTTCCCCTAACCCGGGCGGTGTGGGGCCCATGACCCGGGCGATGCTTCTGGTGAACGTGGTGGAAGCTGCTGAGCGGGCCCTGGAGCCTCTACCCGGGGTGTAGCCGCGAGAGGGTAGCCCCGGCCAAAGCCGGATAAAATTTTTGCCGCGAAAAAATATTTTTTCGCGGCAAAAATTTTAGATGTGCAGTGGCAGCGGTTAGAGGCGAATCTGCCTGCTGATATTGTAGTCGCGGCCGTTGATGGTGACGCGCCTGAGCGAGTAGGCGTTAAAGTTGGGTGCCTGGGTGCATCGGCCGTCGCCGTAGGCGGAGGAGGAGAAGAAATACGGTGAACTGTTCGATAGCATGACAGAGTTTTGGCTGTCAAAAGTCCAGGTACCCGTGTACCTCGTGGTGTAGGCTATGGTGGCAGGTTGCGGGGGAGCACCGGTATCCACGGTGGGTACGGTCCAGGCGCCGGACCCGCCTCCGTCGGTCCAGGTGACCGTACCGAAAGACGAGGGGAGGTAGATGGTCAGTGCGGCGTTGGTAATCACGGTGTCTGCGCTGGCGTTTTCAACCCACAGTCCGCGGGTGGGGTAGGTGCCCCTGCCGTCGAGCCGGATATAGTCGTAGGTGCCGTTAAAACCGCAGACTTTCCCGATGCCCACCCAGCCGTTGAGTCCGGTAAAGGGCGTGGATGCGGCGTAGGCGGGTACCGTGGCTGCGGCGAGAGTAATCGGGGCAGCCCAAGCGGCACCTTTTGCGATGTTTCTGCGGGATATTTTCTCTGGGGCCATGTGTATCTCCAAAAAAGCGGGTATCGGGGGAAGCTTGAGGGATGATACATTCAATCATCGTGCAGGCAAGATAATATCATATATCTTTAATAAAACCGGTTATATATTATCGGTTTAATTCCACTAAAAAGTCGTAGCGGTCAGCCCGGTAGAGGGCAGACGTGCTCTCCACGGCCTGCCCGCGTGCGGTGTAGCCGACACGCTCGACTACCAGGGCGGCAGATGCCTGCGGAACCGCCAAATATTTCGCCTCGGTTGAGGTGAGATTGGTTGCCGCTATCCGCTGCACAGATTTTTCAATACGGTAGCCGCTGCGGGTCAGCTGTGCGTCGAGAGAGGTGCTGGTCTCCGGCTCCATGTGCGCAAAAGCGGCCGGTAGAAAATGCGCTGTCTCGTAGGCGATGGGTGCCCCGTCTGCCCGGCGTAGGCGAACAATCTCAATTACGTGCGCGCCCTCCTTGAGTCCCAGGTCTCGTGCCACCCGCACGTTTGCCGCAACCAGCTGGCAGGTGAGTGTGGAGGTTCCCGGACGCATTCCGCGGGCTTGCATATCCCGGGTAAAAGAAATCAGCTGAGGTTCTTTAGCATTGGTTAAGCGGTCGGCAATATATGTTCCCGACCCCTGCACGTTATAGACCAGACCGCGCTGCTGAAGTACCCCGATGGCTCGCCGGACGGTATCGCGACTGACCCCGAAATACTCCTGGAGACTGCGCTCGGTGGGTAGCACATCGTGGGGTTTCCCCGAGCGTACAAAGTGTGTATCGAGGTGTGTGGCCAGCCGAATATATTTGGGGAGTTTGTCGGGCGGCGGGGCCAACCCTGCTGCGGGGGGTACGGTGTGGGTCATAACACCTATCCTAGTACCTCTTTACGGTTGCCGCTCACCGTACCGGGTGCTAGCGGTAGGGTGGGTTGGCAGGTTGAGGAAAGACCTGCGTCAATTGGTACCAGACTTTGGCATAATGGGAGCTATGCAATCATCCGGTCCTCAGGCCTCGACCCCGTCCATATCCAGAGCGGTTGCGGGGTCAGTCCTCGGTAGCCTCGTTTTTATCGCTCTCTTTATTTTTGCTGTTTTTCAGGCACGGCACGAGGAGTCGATGCTGGGCTGGATCATGGCCGGTATTATTCTTGGCTGGCTGGGTGTAGCCAGCTATACCGCGGCCATCGTAATCAGACAGATCTCAGCTTCGCAGAAAAACCTCCGGGCGGCAGCTGATGGCGGTCGCGAGAACAGTATGCTTGACGACAAGCTGGCGCACAGTTTTCAGATCATTGTGGTGCAGTCTCGGGTGATAGCCCAGCAGCGGCAGAATCCAGGAGAGGACTCCGAGGGGATGATAGATCGCGCCCTCGACACCATCAACACCACTGCCCGTAACGGGATGGGCATGTTGAAAGATATCAGGGATGAGGACTAAGGAGAAACGGTGGTAGAAGAAAAAGATGGTATTCACAGCTTGATCCCCAACGCCTCTCGGGGGAGGCCGCGGGCCTTCTCGGGGGCGCAGCCCTCCTCGGACTCCCTGCACCTGGGCAACTATATTGGTGCGGTGGGTAACTGGGTTACCATGCAGGAGGACAACGACTGTTTCTTCTTTATCCCGGACATGCACGCCATTACCGTGCCCCAGGACCCGGACCAGCTGCGCACCCGCACCCGCACCATGATCGCCCAGTATATTGCGGCCGGTATCGACCCCGAAAAAACTCCGCTCTTTGTGCAGTCGCACGTACCCGAGCACGCCCAGCTAGCCTGGGTGCTCAACTGTATCACCGGCTACGGTGAAGCCGCCCGCATGACCCAGTTCAAAGACAAATCCGCTAAACAGGGCAGCGACAACACCACCGTTGGTCTCTTCACCTACCCGGTGCTGATGGCGGCGGACATCCTCCTCTACCAGGCAGACCGCGTGCCGGTGGGCGAAGACCAGCGCCAGCACCTGGAACTGACCCGCACCCTAGCCCAACGATTCAACTCCCGCTACGGCACCACCTTTATCGAGCCCGAACCCCTGCAGTTTCGCGAAACCGCAAAAATCTACGACCTCCAAGACCCGCGATCCAAAATGAGCAAGTCGGCGCAGTCCGACAGGGGAATTATCTGGCTGCTTGAGGACCCCAAGAGAACCGCCAAAAAAATTAGGTCCGCGGTGACCGACGACGGCAGCGAGATCCGTTTTGATCGCGAACATAAAGCCGGGATCTCCAACCTGCTGACGATCTACGCCGCGGTGACCGGTGACCGGATAAGCGATATCGAGAAAAACTACGAGGGCAAGATGTACGGCCATCTCAAGGTTGACCTGGCGGAGATCGTTACCGACACCCTGGCCCCGATCCGTGCCCGCGCCCTTGAACTGCTCGACGACCCGGCAGAGCTGGACCGTCTGCTTGCCGTGGGCGCGGCAAAAGCCCGAGACATTGCCTCGGTGACCGTGCACAACGTTTACGACCGTATCGGTTTTATGCGCCCGGCCGGGGTCTAGAGGAAGAGCTGGGTGCTGTGAGCGTGGTAGAGAAGGGGTCCCCCACCCTGCGTGGGGGGCAGCGGTATCTCAGTATTACAGCCCCTATCCCGGTGGCGTTGAGCGACAGGATTCGTGCCTTTCAGCGCCGGTGGGGGGTGGAGGATAGCGGGATCCACAGCCACATTACGCTACTGATCTGCCGGGACCCTCAGCGGTCCGAGACGCTGGGTGTGCTTGACAGCCTGCTGCGTACCCAGCCCTCATTTCAGCTGGAGCTGGGGGAGCCGGCAAGTTTTTCTCCCCTCTCGCAGGTTACCTACCTGGGTATTGCCACCGGTGCCGAAGAGCTGGAGAAACTCCACATGCTGTGCCGTCAACAGGTGGGGGAAAGTGTCTCCCCCTTCCCCTACATCCCTCACCTCACCCTGGCTATGCGGCTGCCGGAAGAGGCGCTGAGACAGTCGCTAGAAGAGTTTCGGTCTGCCGGGAAAGAGACCGGCAGTTTTACGGTTGACCGGCTAGAGGTTTTCAGTTTTGACGGACGGCAGTGGGCCCACCTGCGTCATATGCAGCTGGGCCCACTCTCACGCGCCTAAGGTTGTACAGCGCTGACTCGGGGATTTTTACCTAATGCGAGTCGGCCTCCCTGGCTCCGCTGACAGCTTTGCCGGTGACACCGCTGATCTCGTTGGGTGTTTCGGGTAGCTGTAGCTCGGCAAATTTCTCCGCGCTTCCGCTACCGATATTTTTCAGCGACACCGCCATGAGCTTTTTGGAGGCCGGATCGGTGACATAGGCTACGTCGCCGTCGACCCACAGGGCCGGTCGGGGATCCTGCCAGGTCTCGGATTCTTCCCAAGCATCCATGAGGTCAATATTCCCCAGCTCCTCGCCGCTGTTCTGATCGTAAAACCGTAGTTTTCCGTCCGTGGTGAGAAGAAGGGCCTCACCACCGGGTCCGCGCGCCAGTGAACGGAAGGTGTAGGAGACTCCCTCGGGTAGCTGTACTTTCTGCCGCTCATTGGTGGACGTGTGAATCAGTGAAAACTGTTCGGGACGTTCAAGAGTGGCGTCCCGATCGGTTTTATAGTCTGCCAGCACCACATCGGAGTCCGCAGAACCGGCCTGATTGCCCGAGCGGGAGTAGGGATCCTCGGGATTGGATACCTTGGTGAAAGCACCGTCGCGGTAGATCAGCGCACCGTCTTGGCAGCCCACGGTAAAGACACCGTTTGCCGCAATAGCTTCGCCGTGGACTCCCGGACACTCGGTGTTCTGCTCAATAATATTTCCCTGCGCATCAACGACAGCGGCGCCGGTCCGTTCTTCCTCTGTCCCCAGGGACACCAGGTAGCGGTTGTTGTCAAGAGGTATAGCAAAGCCGTGGTGAGGGCTGGCCAGGGTGACAGTCTCGGTGGGGATACTGGTGGCGGTGTAGTTGTTATCGCCGGTGAGCTGGGTGGGGTCATAGACCTCAAAGGTCCCGGTGCCATCGGCAAACATGGCGGTACGGCCGTTGTCGGTGATGACGTGACCGGTGTGGTCAGCTCCAAAAGATAGGGAGGTCAGGCTCGGCTTGGTGGTGTAGACGTGACTGTGATCGCCGTGCGGCTGTTCCCACACCCCCATATCCATGACCGTGTAACTGCTGCCGTCAGAGACGGTCATGTGCCGGTTATCTCCCGAGGGGTTGAGCCTGAGAAAGCCATCTTTTTCAACGGTGTCGATCACTTCCATGGTGCGGGCATCGACCACCATAATGCCGCCGTCATAGGTGAGCGCTATACGGGAACTCAGCGTTGAGCCCTCCGTGATGGGTGCCCCGGTTGTGGTTTCTGAGGCGGTGGCGGAGGCGCTACCGCCGGTGTTGTCGGCGGTGTTGGCCCCGCAGGCCACCAGGGTGAGGGAGGCAACCGCCATGAGGGCGGCGAAAGATGAAATACGGTGTTGAATGTGCATAACCACCAATATAACGCAAATGAGAATCATTTGCATAATGGTGCGGGGCTGTGTCCCCACCGGACCGAATAGTATCGGCGGGCTAAAGCAGGTCGGTGAGGCCCAGCTCTTTGAGCTCACCCACGGTGTCTTTAACCTTCTGGGCCTGTGCCCGGGAGGTCACCAGCAGGGCATCGTCAGTATCAACCACCACCACATCTTCAAGCCCAATCACCGAGACACGCCGCTGAGAATTAGCCACAATAATCCCCGAGCAATTGTGCTCAGAAATCTTCTCTCTATGCCCTAAAAGAGTGAGCTTATCCCCGGTTTTTTCCTGATTGAGGCGGGCAACGGCATCGAAATCACCCACATCGTCCCAGCTGAAGGAACCGGGTACCATGGCCACATCCCCGGCGGCTGCGGCCGGTTCGGCTACGGCATAGTCGATAGCGGTCTTGGGCAGGGTGGGCCACACCGACTGCATGACCTCCTCGCGTGCGGGAGTATCCCAGGCCGCGGCAATTTGCTCAATACCGGCATAAAGCTGCGGCTCATTGGCGGCAAGGTGAGCCAGCATCAGCTCGGCAGGAGCCACAAACATACCGGCATTCCAGGTGTAGTCGCCGGAAGCCAGATACCGGGCGGCGGTCTCAGCATCGGGCTTCTCCACAAAAGATTCGACGGCGAGGGCCGACGGCGCGGACGCTATACCCAGCGGGGAGGTCGCCCGAATGTAGCCGAAAGCGGTGGAGGGCTCGGTGGGGGTGATGCCGATGGTGACAATCTTGCCGGTGGCGGCGGTCTCCACGGCCTCACGCACAATCTTCTGAAACTCCTCAACGGGGTCGATCACGTGGTCGGCGGCAAAAGACCCAATGATAGCCTCGCTGTCGCGGGTGTGCAGAATGGCGCAGGCTAGCCCGATAGCTGCGGCAGAATCTCGCGGTGATGGCTCCAGTACAAGGTCGGCACCGCGTAGCTCGGAAATCTGCTGGGTGACGGCGTTGGCGTGCGCCTCGCCGGTCACCACCATGACCGAATCTGTGGAGAGGTCCTTGAGCCTGTCGTAGGTCTGCCGGAGAAGCGAGGACCCCTGATCGGTGAGATCGAGCAGAAATTTGGGGGCGTGGGCCCGTGAAAGAGGCCAGAGTCGAGAGCCTACTCCGCCGGCGGGAATAAGCGGATAAAACCGTTCTAGTGGAGTTTTCATCATCTAATACAATACAGTTTTTTGCTTCATAAATTGGAAAATGTGTCCTGCGCTCGCGCGGGAGCGTGTCCCCGGCGGTCGCTGGAGGGGGAAAAGTTCCGCTTCCCGGCAGGCTGGAGGCAATATGGCTACAAAAATATTTCCTAATTGCGGGGTATTAGGGGTCATTTTCTGCGCTCACGATAGCAGTAAAGGTGCATGTAACCTGGTACTCTTTTTCATAGTTGAACACTCAATTTCATGCCGTTACGGGGCGCCCGAGGCGCTGTGATACACCGGCTCGCCCCGGACGGGACCAGGAGGTTATTCAGTGCCGAACAACTCAAAGGGCACCCTCTACCGCGGCCGTGAAGGCATGTGGTCCTGGGTGGCTCATCGCATCACGGGTATTGCCATCTTTTTCTTTCTTCTCGTGCACGTGCTCGATACCGCAATGGTGCGGGTGTCGCCCGAAGCCTACAACGCGGTGATGGAGGTGTACAAGAACCCCATCATGGGGCTGGGGGAGGCGGTGCTGGTCGCTGCAATCGTTTACCACGCCTTCAACGGTATCCGCATCATTCTTGTTGATTTCTGGAAAGACGGAGCTAAGACCCAAAAAGCCATGCTCTGGGGCGTGCTGATCCTCTGGGGCCTGGTGATGGTTCCCTTCCTTATCCGCCACCTGATAAATGTCTTTGGAGGCTAAGAATATGGCTACCCCTCTTAAAACAAAAATTGCGGTACCGCGCAGCAAAGACACCACCGTCGACGGGGTCAAATACAACAGGTCCTCGTCACAACGCACCAACTTTGAAATGTACGCCTGGCTCTTTATGCGGGTGTCCGGTGTGCTTCTGGTGGTTCTCATCTTCGGTCATCTCTGGGTGAACCTCATGCAACCGGGTGGTGTGCACGCCATTGATTTTGGTTTTGTGGGCGGTAAACTCGCCAATCCCTTTTGGCAGGTGTGGGACATGCTGCTGCTGTGGCTGGCCATGCTGCACGGGACCAACGGTATCCGCACCATCATTATGGATTACGCGGAGAAGGACCGCACGCGAGTCGCGCTCAAAGGCATCCTTTACATTGCCGCCGCCTTTGTCATACTGGTGGGCACCCTGGTGATTTTCACCTTTGACCCCTGCCCCGCCAACGCCCCCGATGAGCTGCTGGCTTCCATCTGCAAGGCCTCCTAAGCGGCACAGTCCACACGATTGAGAAAAGAGCTTTCCATGCAGGTACACAAGTACGATGTAGTGATTGTTGGTGCCGGTGGTGCCGGTATGCGCGCGGCCATCGAATCGGGCCGTCGGGTGCGCACCGCCGTCCTCACCAAACTTTATCCCACCCGCTCCCACACTGGGGCGGCCCAGGGAGGTATGTGCGCGGCCCTGGCCAATGTTGAAGAAGACAACTGGGAATGGCACACCTTCGACACCGTTAAAGGCGGTGACTACCTGGTGGACCAGGATGCCGCCGAGGTGATGGCCAAGGAGGCAATTGATGCGGTGCTTGATCTTGAAAAGATGGGGCTTCCCTTCAACCGCACACCCCAGGGCCGGATAGACCAGCGCCGTTTTGGGGGCCACACCCGGGACCACGGTAAGTCGCCGGTCCGTCGGGCCTGCTATGCGGCTGACCGCACCGGACACATGATTTTGCAGACCCTCTACCAGAATTGCGTAAAGCACAGTGTGGAGTTTTTCAACGAATACTATGTGCTTGATCTGGTGATGGTTGACGATGGAAACGGTAGGCGCCGCCCCGCCGGGGTGGTCACCTACGATCTAGCCAGCGGCGACGTGCACGTCTTTCAGGCGAAGTCGGTGGTTTTTGCCACCGGCGGCTGCGGCAAGATTTTCAAGACCACCTCTAACGCCCACACCCTGACCGGTGACGGCATGGCGATCGCGCTGCGCCGCGGTATTCCGCTTGAGGATATGGAGTTTGTGCAGTTTCACCCCACCGGTCTGGCCGGGCTGGGGATTCTGGTGTCCGAGGCTGCCCGCGGTGAGGGCGGTATTCTGCGTAACTCCGAGGGTGAGCGGTTTATGGAGCGCTATGCTCCCACCATTAAAGACCTTGCCCCGCGAGATATTGTGGCTCGGTCTATGGCCGAGGAGGTGCGCCAGGGGCGCGGTTGCGGACCCAATAAGGACTATGTGCTGCTGGACCTCACCCACCTGGAGCCGGCGCATATTGATGCTAAGCTTCCCGATATTACCGAGTTCGCCCGCACCTACCTGGGTGTGGAGCCCTATACCGAGCCGGTTCCGGTTTTCCCCACGGCCCACTACGCCATGGGTGGTATCCCCACCAATATTGAGGCTGAGGTTTTTGAGAACTCGGAAGAGACCATTCCCGGCCTCTACGCCGCCGGTGAGGTGGCCTGTGTCTCTGTGCACGGTTCTAACCGCCTGGGCACCAACTCCCTGCTTGATATTAACGTTTTTGGTAAACGTGCCGGTATCAACGCCGCCCGGTATGCCGCCGAGGCAGATTTTCTGCCGGTGCCGGATAACGCGGCAGAGGACACGGTGGCTGCACTGGCTAGGCTGCGTGAGGGTAGCGGTCCTGAAAAGGTGGGTGTGCTCCGCAAAGAGCTACAGGACGTGATGGACGCCGACATGCAGGTTTTCCGCACTGAAGAATCTATTCACCGGGCTGTTGCCAAGATTGAGGAGCTTGAGGCCCGCTATCAGAACATCTCGATTCAGGATAAGGGCAAACGGTTCAACCTGGATCTGCTTGAGGCCGTGGAGCTGGGTTTTCTGCTTGAGTTGGCCAAGGTGATGTCGGTGGCCGCCCTGCACCGGCAGGAGTCCCGCGGCGGTCATTTTCGTGAAGACTACCCCAAGCGTGATGATGTTAACTTTATGAAGCACTCGATGGTTTATATGGATCCGGATTCAGAGTTTGAGGGTATCTCGGGGTTGCGTTTTGATACTAAACCCGTGATCTTCACCCGCTATGAGCCGAAGGAGCGTAAGTACTAAAATGACTGATTTTGAAGCACGCGAACCGGAATCAAAGGTTGAGATAGCTTCTGAGCGGGGCGGTGCCGGCGGTATTAAAACCTATGATGTGACCGTGCGGGTGCGCCGCTATAACCCCGAACTTTCGAGTGAGGCCCACTGGGACGAGTACCGGCTGAGCATGTACGGTACCGACCGTGTGCTTGACGCCCTGCACAAGATCAAGTGGGAAATTGACGGTTCGCTGTCCTTCCGCCGGTCTTGCGCCCACGGTATCTGCGGTTCAGACGCTATGCGTATTAACGGTAGAAACCGCCTGGCCTGTAAAACCCTGCTCAAGGATCTTGACCTGGGTAAACCGATTACCGTGGAGCCTATCAAAGGGCTGCCCTGCGAGAAGGATCTTATCGTGGATATGGAGCCTTTCTTCCAGGCATACCGCGAGATCATGCCCTTTTTGGTCAACGACGGTCACGAGCCGGAGCGGGAGCGCTACCAGTCTCAGGAAGACCGCGAGCGTTTTGATGACACCACCAAGTGTATTCTGTGTGCCGCCTGCACCTCTTCCTGCCCGGTCTTCTGGACCGATGGGCAGTATTTTGGGCCTGCCGCCATTGTCAATGCGCACCGTTTTATTTTTGATTCTCGCGATGACGCCGGGGATATGCGTCTGGAGATTCTCAATGACAGGGAGGGCGTGTGGCGTTGCCGTACCACCTTCAACTGCACCGAGGCGTGCCCGCGGGGTATTGAGATTACCCGGGCGATAGCGGAGGTCAAGCAGGCTATTATCGCCCGCGCTTTCTAGGGAGCCCGGTCTGGGAGACCCGCCCTTTTATTTATCCTCTTGTGGTCGGTGTGACCGGCCTATCCCCTGGGTAGATACCAGAGGGCGGGTGTGCAGACGGTCTGATTTTTGGTAGACCTTGTGAGTACCACTATACGGACTTGATCAGGGTGCCGAGAAGATCGAGCAACTGCCTTTTGTTATCGTGTCTCACGATAAATATCATGTAGTCAATATATGTTATATCCTGACATGTATTGGGAGGAATCATGAAGCGAGTAATTCTTTTGTCAACGTCGGGAATAATCCTTGGAATAGTACTTGGAGTAATATATTTTTCTTCGGGTCGCATAGGTTCAATCCTTCTTGCCATGAGTGCTTTCTTTATATGCGGTTCGGCTGTATTTCTTCCTCTTGCCATTTACTTTGCAAAGGAGGGTAATCGTGGAAACCGCCACCGAAACTACTAGGAAAGAATGGGCTGTTGTTGCAGTGGCGATTTTATGCTAGGAGCTCTGGGGCTATATATTGCTTCTTCGCGAGCAAACTGGTCTTCGCTGGGAGCCCTTTCTAACAAATTTCTGATTTTGACCGGAGAGAATCTCTATTCTCCAGCCTCATGTAGTCTTATCCAATACTTTAGAATTATTAAGGAATTATTCTAGTCGGTACGATAGATACAAGTATTGTTCTCCACGGCGGGAGCCCGCTTTGGCCGCCGTGCCGGGGAGGGTAGGTTAAAGGTATGGCTTATCGTTCTGTTGCGGCCCTGCTCGATTCGCCGGGCCCAATTATTGGTCCGCGTATTGAGTCGCTCGTTCCTGAGCTGGTTGATTTTCGCCGGAGCGTACACGCGCACCCCGAGCTATCTTTTCAGGAGCACAAGACCACGGAGAGCATTGTTCGTCGGCTTGAACGGGCGGGAATGAAACCGGTCCGCTTGGAGGGAACCGGCTGCTACGTCGATGTGGGGCAGGGGTCCTGCGCAGTTGCCCTGCGCGCCGATATTGACGCGCTCCCCATTGTGGAGCAGACAGGCCTGGCCTATGCCTCACAGAATCCGGGTGTGATGCACGCCTGCGGGCATGATATTCACCTGGCGGTAATGCTGGGTTCTGCTCTGGCCTTACACGAGCTTGACCGGGAGACCCCGCTGGGGCGGCGGGTACGGATTATTTTTCAGCCGGCTGAGGAGCAGCTGCCCGGCGGTGCGGTGCAGGTGATTTCGCAGGGTGTGCTGCGGGACGTGCCGCGTGCCTTTGCCCTGCACTGCTGGCCCAAGATTGATGTGGGTAAGATCGGTAGCCGTATCGGGCCGATAACCTCTGCCTCGGATACGATTCGGATTAGTTTGCGCGGGCGCGGCGGGCATACCTCCCGGCCCCACATGACCGAGGACCTGGTATACGCCATGAGCCAGATTGCGGTCAATGTGCCGGCGGTGCTGTCGCGTCGGCTCGATATTAAGTCCGGTGTGGTGCTTGCCTGGGGGCAGGTGCGGGCCGGTGTGGCGCCGAACGCTATTCCTTCGTCCGGTTTTCTTGCCGGGACCATGCGATGTCTTGACGCCGATGCCTGGTATCGGGCCGGCGAGATTCTCGACGACGTGGTGGAGCAGGTGGCGGCCCCCTACGGTGTTGAGGTGGAGCTGGAGCATATTCGCGGTGTCCCTCCGGTGGTCAACACCGAGGAGGAGACCTCAATGATTGAGAGTGCTGCCCGGCAGGAACTGGGTGAGGATTCGGTGGTGCTGGTCGAGCAGTCGATGGGCGGAGAGGATTTTGCCTGGATGCTACAGGAGGTGCCCGGTGCTATGATCCGCCTGGGTACCCGCACCCCGGGCAGAGAGACCTACGATATTCACCAGGGTGATTTTGTGCCCGATGAGCGGGCTATTGGCTACGGCGTGCAGGTGATGACAACCACCGCTCTACGGGCGGTGCGCTGGGAGCGGGCCAAGCTTTCCGCCGAGCAGTTCCGATCGAGCAGTAGTTACGGGTAGGCTCCAGCACATACGAATCTTTCGGGTTGGAGTCTGTGCCATCCCGGAAGATTCGTATTTTATTTTTTGGATGAGAAAAAATAGGGTATACAGAAGAATAAAGAGAATATAAGTGTAAAAAACAGCTCTCCCGGCCTTATAAATCTTCTCTCTGTTGTAAATATTAATATTTGAAAACCTATGGAGTAAAAAATCCACATGCTTGCTAATAACAGGAAAAATTTTGATTTAATCTTATTTAACATTTTTTATTAAAGTCAATAAAGTACCCAGCACCGGTGGCAGCTGGCGGAACGCAGCGCCCCTGATGCCGAACGAGGTAATTGCGATACCGCCACATACAAGCGATGTTCCCGCAGTATAGGCCATCGTAGCCGCAAAGCCATTAATACACTATATCCGCAACGGTGTGCATTATTTTAGATGGGTCAGGTGCTTCAAGGGTTGAATATTGCGGTGAATGACCGGTGCCGCTCAGCCACGAGGCAATCGGTGTCCCGGCTGTTGGCTGACCGGTGATGCTGCCTTATGGAAGACCGTGCACAGGAGAAGTGTGCACAGTGTGCGGTAGCCCGCTGGCGGTGATCGTCTCCAGCTACCCGCAATATACCGTCTCCGGCGCTAGTATTGAACCTGAATCTTCACGTAGAAGTACTGATACGGTGGGCGAGCTACGCCTCGTACCCACCGTTTCTGGGTAGGGTTGAAGCTGACCGGGCTTTATACACCGCCCGAACCGGCAGATAACCATCAACTCTGTAAGAAGAGGGAGCCCCATGGGAATTTTCAACCGTCGAAAGAATAATGAGGTTCACGAGAGCGCCCCGAGTGCCGCCGAACACCCGGTACACACCGAGGGCGATACCGGAGTCAGCGACGACACCCAGCTACAAACCGGCAGCGGTCTGCACACCCTGGTGGAGCTTATGCGAGCATCGGCTAGCGGCCACCTCACCCTGGAGCTGAAACAGTCCGGCAACGATATGAGCCTGTCCTTTTTCGCAAACGGTAGCGAAAAAGAATCTACGGTGGTGGTACCCGGTGATCGCTGGTTCAGCGGCGTCGCCGAACTCTACACCGACGAGGAAAAAGGACCGCGCGGCCCCTGGAGCCGGGCATTGATCGTGATTGAAGACAGTACCGTTTCCAGCCCCCAGGTGCAGGTCTCATACCTCAATACCGCAACCCAGACCACCAACAACCTCACCTATACCGCTGCAGAATCGGCACCGGTAGAGAAGAACCGGGCAGGCGAGAGCCTACCAGAGCCGGGGAACACCTATGATCTAGAACCCAGGGAAAACGTCGACAAAGACGAAGCAGCCTCACCGCTGGGCAACCGGTTCGACCGTATCGGTGCGCGCCTTAACCGGCCAGAGTCCTCGACCGAAGATACAAAAACCGAGCAGACCTTTGCCGACATCGCCTTTGCCCGCACAGAGAGTACCGCCGCCGTATCCGCAGAGGAAGCTGCCGCAGTTATCGAGGACAGGGAAGAAGAGTTGGCCGAGCACACCGACGTAGATGACCGGGAAGGGCCAGCCGGTGCTGTCGACAGCACAGCAGCAGGTTCTACCCGAGAAACAGTGACAGCAGAACCGCAGCCGGCGGAGGTAGAAGAAATAGAAATGAACGCATTTTCAGTGCCCGAACCGGTGCGGTCGCCCGACGCCATTCCCCAGCATTTGGACGACGACTTTGATACTGTGCCCGAACCCGAGGAGTCCACCGTCGGCACCGCGGCTGCCGGTTCTGCTACTGCCGAGCTCGACGCACCCGAAAGCGCTCTGGCCTACGATGTCTCGCCTTCATACCGGCAGCCGGAAGAATCGTTTGCCAAGCCCTCCACCACCGCCAAGGCCGAGGGTAACCTGGTACTCACCGAGGCCGAGGTGGTCTCCAGACTTTCGGCGGCACAGGAGGCGCTCTTTGGTGCAGACGGTAGTGCCCGCGATGTCTCCACCGTGCTCATTCGTATCCGTGCCTTGGGCTCCTACTACGACGCGCTCACCCACGTGCGCACCGGCGGTTTCTGGGACCAGCGGAAAACCTTTGAGCTGGTGCCCGAGGAGGTGCTCAACGTGCTAGAACTCAAGGCGGATTCCTATCTTGAAGGGCAGGGGTCCCCCCTGGCAATCAGTTTCCGATTCACCCCCGGTATACCGCCGGTAGCCCAGTTCGACTACTCGAACGAGGAGGCCTTTGTGAAATACAGCGACCACCTTCCCGCCCAGCAGTACATGGAGGAACTCAGAATGTTTCCGCGTACCGGTGCAAACATTCCCGAGCACATCAACCGGGCTCTGACCTCCTGGACCTTCTAGATCATGAGCGATGAAGATGCCGATCTGAGCTGGATCCAGCGGCTACCCAAGATCAGCCTGCACGACCACCTGGACGGCGGTCTACAGCCGCAGACCATGCTCGATATTGCTAAAGAGACCGGCTACCGTCTGCCGGTGCAGACCGCCGAACAGCTGCGGGTCTGGTTTGAGGAAAACGCGCATTCGCATTCTCTGCCCAGCTACCTTAAGACCTTTGAGCACACGGTCGCGCTCATGCAGCGTGCCGAGGACCTGCGGCGGGTAGCCAGGGAGCACGTGCTCACCCTGGCTGCCGACGGCGTGATCTACGGCGAGGTGCGCTGGGCCCCCGAACAGCACACGGCCGGTGGTCTCAGCATGGAGCGGGCCCTTGCCGCCGTAGCTGAGGGCTTGAATGAGGGTATGGAGATTATTTCCCGCGGCGGTGGCCGGGTTCTGGTCAACCAGATTGTGTGCGCTATGCGCCACCGGGATTCCTCCTATGAGGTTGCCCGGCTCGCGGTGCGGCACCGCAGGACGGGTGTGGTTGGCTTTGATCTTGCCGGACCCGAGGACGGCTACCCGGCTTCTACCCACCGCAGGGCCCTGGACTACGCGGCTGAACACTTTTTTCCGGTGACCCTGCACGCGGGCGAAGCGGCCGGTCTTGAGTCTATCCGTTCCGCCCTGCTCGACGGCAGGGCACTGCGGCTGGGCCACGGCGTGCGGATCACCGAAGATTTTGCCTACACGAGTGCCGGGGAGGTTGACCCGGAGGGGACCCTCATGCCCGGTGTTGACCCCGCTCAGCCGATTGTGCAGCTGGGAGAGGTGGCAAGCTGGGTGAAAGATCGCCGTATCACGCTTGAGGTGTGCCCCTCATCTAACCTACAAACAAGTGCCGCTACGGCGGTTGTCCGCGGTGAGAGTACTGACCGCCGGGCAGAAAGCTACGCTGAGCACCCGGTCAATATGCTGCGTCAGGCGGGTTTTTTGGTTGCCATTGGCCCCGATAACAGGCTGATGAGTGCTACCAGCATAACCGCCGAGTTTAGCGAACTCGCCCGGAATTTTGGTTACGGTCCGGCAGAATTTTTTGAGCTGACCACCAACGCCATTGAGGGTGCCTTTGTGTCGATGGAAGAGAAACAGCTGCTCTTGCGGTCGGTGCAGGAACCCTATCTGAGGCTCATGCGCGCCGAAAAATCTGAGGGCCCCGGTATAGAGAATGCGGGGGCTTAGGTGGGACAGGTGCGGTTAGATGCGGGAGCTGCGGGGCAGGAGTTTGAGCGTCTGGTGGCGATCATGGACAGGCTGCGGTCACCCGGTGGCTGCCCCTGGGACGCACAGCAGACCCACCGCTCTCTGGTGCGCTACCTTATCGAGGAATCCTATGAGGTGGTTGAGGCCATTGAGGCAGCTGACGGAGTGGACCGGGAGCTTCTCAAAGAGGAGCTGGGCGATGTCCTCTTGCAGGTGGTCTTTCATGCGAGGGTTGCTGCCGAGGTGCCGGCTGCTGAGGGCGGGTTCACGGTTCTTGATGTTTTGCGCCGTCTCAACGACAAGTTGGAGAGCCGGCACCCCCACGTTTTTTCTGATGGGGCCGAGGCGGCCGATGCCGATGCCCGCTGGGAGGAGCTGAAAAAGAGAGAGAAGCCGGAGCGCACGTCTGTCTTTGACGGTATACCACCGCAGCTACCCGCGCTTGCCTACGCCGAGAAGGTCTCGCAGAAAGCGGACCGGGGCGGGGTGGGCCAGCCGGATTCTCTTCCTGACGCGGGGGAGGGAATCGATAGCGAGGAGGAGCTGGGCGCGGTGCTCTACAGCCTGGTGGTATCTGCCCGGCGGCGGGGTCTTGACCCCGAGCGGGCTTTGAGGGCCTATACTCGCGGTATTGTGAGGGGCCGCTAAAATCTTTTTCCGTAGCCGGCCCGGTGTCGTGTGGGTATGGGTGGGAATAAACCGGAGAAAAATGGAGATAATACGCACAGTTCTTTAGTGGGAAATATTGAAAATCTGTGTGCTTGTGTGGGATTTTTGGTAGAGTGGATACCGGAAACAAACTTTGGTTGTGGCCGCATTGGCGGCCCACCTGAGCCTACCAGCAGCCAAACTATTCAAGCTTCAAGGAGCATTTCATGGCTTTGATTACCGCAGTACACGCACGTCAGATTCTTGATTCACGCGGCAACCCCACTGTTGAGGTTGAGGTGCTACTCGAGGACGGCGCCTTTGGCCGTGCGGCAGTTCCCTCGGGCGCCTCCACCGGTGAGTGGGAGGCGGTGGAGCGCCGCGACGGTGATAAAGAAACCTATGTGGGCAAGGGTGTTCTGGGCGCTGTCGGTGCAGTGATTGACGAGATTGCCGAGGAGATTGTGGGTGTTGATGCTATCGACCAGCGTGCGGTTGATGCGGCAATGATTAAGCTCGATGGCACCGCTAACAAGGGCAAGCTGGGTGCTAACGCTATCCTGGGTGTTTCGTTGGCTGTTGCTCAAGCGGCCGCAGAATCGGCAGAGCTTCCCCTCTACAAATACTTGGGCGGACCGAACGCACACGTGCTGCCCGTGCCCATGATGAACATTCTCAACGGCGGCTCACACGCGGATTCCAATGTGGATATTCAGGAGTTCATGATCGCTCCTCTTGGTTTCGAGACTTTTTCACGGGCACTTCAGGCAGGTGTCGAGGTCTACCACGCACTCAAATCTGTGCTGCACGACCGCGGCCTGGCAACCGGCCTGGGCGATGAGGGCGGTTTTGCCCCCAACCTTGAATCAAATGCGGCGGCGCTCGATCTGATCATTGAGGCAATCGAGAAAGCCGGCTACAAGCCCGGTGAAGAGGTCGCCCTAGCACTGGATGTTGCCTCTTCCGAGTTCTTCAACGACGGCTCTTACGATTTTGAGGGCCAGAAAAAGTCGGCTGAAGAAATGTCGAAGTACTATGAAGAGCTGGTGGCCAAGTACCCGCTGGTTTCCATTGAGGACCCGCTCGATGAAAACGACTGGGAGGGCTACAAGACCCTCACCGCGGCCATCGGCGATAAAGTGCAGATCGTGGGTGATGACCTCTTTGTGACCAACCCCGAGCGGCTGGCAAAGGGTATTGAGAACGGTGCCGCCAACGCCCTACTGGTGAAAGTCAATCAGATTGGTTCGTTGACCGAAACTCTGGACGCCATGGAACTGGCCCAGCGCCACGAATACCGTTGCATGGTGTCGCACCGGTCCGGTGAGACCGAGGACGTGACCATTTCCGATCTGGCGGTGGCCACCAATGCCGGCCAGATTAAGACCGGTGCACCTGCCCGCTCAGAGCGCGTCGCTAAGTACAACCAGCTGCTGCGTATCGAGGAAGAGCTGGGGGAGGCCGCGGTTTACGCTGGCAAGTCTTCTTTCCCGCGTTTTACCCGCTAACCTAGCGCTTCCACGCAGCGGAGACATCAAGGTGCCTCGGCAGGTATACCTGCCGAGGCACCACCCGTGAGAGACGCTGAGCTAGACTCCTTTCTCTTCTCTGGCCGGACCCCGACAGACACGATAAGATAAAGCCCAAACCACCCAACCCCGGTGAGGAACCCATGGTACGGAAAAAAGGCAGTAAGAAACCTAACCCCGTAGCGGCTTTCTTCGGCTTCACACACCAGAGAACCGTGCGGTCGACGGCGGCCGTTCGCGCACGAAAATCTCGAGGTAGAAAAACCGCCGACGCGGTCGGGCCGCGCCCGGTAGCAGCCCACATGTTTTCGGGCAGGTTTGTGCTGGGGCTGGCTATCCTTGTGTTTATCGCTTTTGCCGCCTACGCGCCGCTGTCCACCTTTCTGACCCAGCAGGCAGAAATCAACCAGGTTGAGTCAAACATTGCCAGGCTTGAGAGCGAGAACCAGCAGCTTCAAACCCAGCTCAGCTGGTGGCAGGACGACAACTATGTGAGACAGCAGGCGCGGAGCCGTCTTTTCTATGTGACCGAAGGTGAGACACCCTACCTGGTAACCGGTGTCGACGATTCCACAAATTTGGCTGACGACACCTCGGCCGCCGCGCAGACGGCCCCCGAACGGTCATGGACCAACAGCCTCTGGGCCTCTTTCCAGGAATCAGCCCTGGACGGCCAAGAGCCCCGGCCCACCCAGAGTCCCACCACCCAGAGTCCCACCACCCAGAGTCCCACCGCCCAGAGCAGCACAGCACCCAACAGTGATGTGACCCCCGGTTCCTCCGGAGCGGCGGAGAGCCCAACCGCAGAGCACACCCCGTCCACCGGGGCCACCACCGCGGGCGGGTAAAATAAAACCCTGCCCGCGCATGGCCCGCACCGGAAGATATATAGAACCCTCACAGGTAAGGATAGGCTTGAGCACCACCCACACCCCCGGCGGTTTTGGCGTTAGCGAAGAAACCCTGCCCGCCAGCGACCTCGACATTCACGTCCTCTCCCGGCAGTTGGGCCGACCGGTGCGCGATGTTGCCCAAATTCCCGCCCGCTGCGTCTGCGGTAACCCGCTGGTGGCGGCAACCGCCCCCCGGCTCACCAACGGCTCTCCCTTCCCCACGGTCTTCTACCTGGCGCACCCGGTCATCACCGCGGCTGTCAGCCGCCTGGAAGCCGAAGGGAAAATGTACGAAATGACAGACAGGCTCTCCAACGACCGGGACCTGGCCGCCCGCTACCGTGACGCCCACCGCAACTATCTGGCCGAACGCGAGCGTATCCGCCTGCTCACGGGAACCGGCGAGGTAGCCGAAATTGAAGGGATCTCGGCGGGAGGCATGCCGGAGCGGGTCAAGTGCCTGCACGCGCTGGTGGGGCATACCCTGGCGGTGGGGCGCGGTATCAACCCTCTGGGGGATGAAACCCTCGACCTCATTGCCGACTACTGGACACCGCAGGTGTGCGCCTGCGACCCTGCCTGGCGTGAAAATTTTACCCCGGCCGAATCTACTCCCGTGGAAGGGTAGGTGAACCTGTGCGTCTTGGGGCCATTGACTGCGGAACGAACTCTATCCGGCTGCTGATCGCCGATGTGGAGCATACGGTATCCGGTCCACGGCTACGTGAGCTTGAACGGGTGATGAAGATCGTCAGGCTCGGCCAGGGGGTTGACTCCACCGGACGCTTCTCTGCCGAGGCTCTGGAACGCACCTTTGCGGCCACCGACGACTACGCCCGTCTTCTGAGAGCCTACGGTGTCAGCAGAATCCGCTACGGCGCCACCAGCGCCACCCGCGATGCCGCTAACCGCGAGGTTTTTCTGTCCGGAGTCGAAAAAATTCTTGGGGTGCGCCCGCAGGTGATCTCGGGGGAGGAGGAGGCGCAGCTATCTTTTACCGGCGCACTCAGCGCGGTGGACGATAGCCCGGAGCCGACACTGGTGGTTGACCTGGGCGGCGGCTCCACCGAGTTTGTGCTGGGTAACAGTGAGGGGGTTACGCAGTCGGTCTCCACCGATATCGGCTGTGTACGGCTCACCGAGCGCCACTCGGTTTCCGCCCCGGTGAGCGAGCGAGAAAAAGCCGCTCTGCTGGCCGATACCGACCGCGCCCTAGAGGCCGCGCTGGAGCGGGTTGATCTGGCGGCAGCAACCCGACTGGTGGGGGTCGCGGGAACGGTCACTACGGTAGTTGCCCAGTCCCTGGGCCTTGACTCCTATGATCGGCAAAAAATTAACGGCACAGAGCTGGGCCTGGCCGATATTCAGGCTGCGGCAGCAGAACTTGCCGCCATGAACCGCCGGCAGCGGGCAGCCCTGGGCTTTATGCACGAGGGCCGGGTGGACGTGATCGGTGCAGGTGCTCTGATTTGGGCGCGCATCGTTGAAAGGGTCCACGAACTCACCGAGTCGGCGGTATCGGGTGCAACCGCCAGCGAGTTCGATATTCTTGACGGTCTGGCCCTGTCACTGGTGTAGCCCGGCCCCAGGTCAACGGTTTGTGAAAGGTTGCCATGCGTCGAAAACTGTTCTGTATCTCCGCCGGCCTTGCCCTTGCCCTGGGGAGCTTTACCGGGCTTCCGGCGCAGGCGGTAGATCCCACCGCCGGTCCGTCTGCCCCGTCTACCGGTACCCCGACCGGGTTGCCCTCCATCCCAACGATCGACACCCCCGCGGGGGACTCGATCCGTGCCCGGGAATACTGGCTGACCGACTACGGTTTTGAAAACCTCTGGACAGAAGCCACCGGGGAGGGTGTGACGGTAGCGGTCATCGATACCGGTGTTGACGGTACCCACCAAGATCTCACCGGCAATGTGCTCGACGGCTATGACGCCTCAGGTGCCGGCGATCAACGGGGCTGGGAGGGGATCGGTGTCGAGCCCGAGCACGGAACCCTGGTTGCCTCCCTCATTGCCGGTCACGGACACCGGGACGAGAAAACCGAACCCCACCCCGGTTCACCGGGCGAACCCGCCGGTATCATCGGTATCGCCCCGCGGGCTAAAATTTTCCCGATATCCCTGGAGATAGGGACCGGCAATACCGACGGTAAACCGGTGGACGAGCAGATTCCCGAAGCCGTGCGCAAGGCTGTTGATGCCGGGGCTGATATCATCAACCTTTCGGTGGGATCTGACCAGACCGGCTGGCCCGAATCATGGGATTCTGCTTTCGGCTATGCGGAAGAAAAAGGAGTGGTTGTTGTGGCGGCCGCCGGCAACCGGGGCTCGGGGCTGACCCAGGTGGGTGCCCCGGCCACGATTCCGGGGGTGCTGACGGTGGGCGGGGTCGATAAAGACCGCCACGATTCATGGTCTTCGTCATCGCAGGGTATTTCGATCGCGGTGGCGGCACCGTCTGAGAATCTTATAGGGGCGATTCCCGGCAACAGGTACGCCCTGTGGTCGGGCACGTCCGCTTCAGCCCCTATTGTGTCGGGCCTGGCCGCGCTGGTCAAGCAAAAATATCCCCACCTCACCGGCAACCAGGTGATTCAGCGCATTATCGCCTCGGCCGATGACGCCGGGGTAGACGGGCGCGACGCCACCTACGGTTACGGCATTATCAACCCCGGCAAAGCTCTTGACGCCCAGACCCCCGATAACACCGATAGCAACCCGCTGGGGTCTGTGCGCGAGTGGATTCAGGTGCACCGTAAGAGAAGCGCCACAGCGCAGCCCACCCCCGGCGCATCGGAAACACCGGTGCATATTCGCGGGGAGCAGTTGACCGAGGCAGCAGCCCCCACCGCGCACCGTCCCGCCGAGGACTCGGGGATCTTGCCCTTTGTGGTGCTCGTCGGGTTTGCCCTGTGGGTTGTAATTATTACGGTGGGTTCTATCCGGCGGTTGAAGAAGATCGGTGACCGGCGATCAACCCGGCGGGCATAACGGGGGACAGCCCGCCGGTCGTTGGGCTTTTAGCCCGGTTGAGGCTGAGGAAACGGTGGGAAACCCACCACCGGAATGGGCAAACCGGCTTTTAAGTGGCAATATAGCTTGTAAGTAATTCGTTCCCGTAGCGTACACGCATGTGCGCCTGCTGTTGAAAGACTGTACGCGGTGGAACGAACCGTCTTTTACCAATAGATGTACGCACCTTTATATGAGGAAAGTAGCAAAATATGGCATTCACGAAACTGGCTCAGGATCGTCCACGCGTGCTTATTGTGGGTGGCGGCTATGTGGGCTTCACCGTTGCAAAGAAAATTCAGAAGGCTATCAAGGAGTCCGGCGGTGTGGTGACCGTCGTCGACCCCAACCCCTACATGACCTACCAGCCTTTCCTACCCGAGGTCGCCGCCGGTTCTATGGAGGGGCGCAACGCCACGGTGCCGCTGCGTCAGCATCTGCGTGACTCCGAGATCGTTGGAGGTAGGGTGACCAAGATCGACCACGCCGCAAAGGTCGCGACGATCGACCCTATCGACGCGGGGCCCTCGTTCGAGATCCCCTATGACGAGATTGTGATTGGTGCCGGTTCCGTGACCCGCGCTTTCCCCATTCCCGGCCTCGCCGAGGTCTCTATCGGTATGAAGACCATTGAAGAGGCTGTCTCCGTGCGTAACTGGGTGCTTGAGCGGATTGAGGTTGCCTCCCTGCTTGACGACGATGATGCCCGCCGCCGCGCCCTGACCTTTGTGATTGTGGGCGGTGGTTTTGCCGGTATCGAGACCATATCTGAGCTGGAGGATATGGCGCGCGTGGCGGTTGAACGCAACGATCGTCTGCGTGTTTCTGATCTGCGGTTTGTGCTGGTTGAGGCGGCACCGCGGGTGATGCCCGAGGTTCCCGCAGACCGGGCGGAGAAGGTTGTTGCCGAGCTGCGCGCCCGCGGCATTGAGGTGCTGCTCAACACCTCGCTGGCGGACGCCACCGATGGCCACCTGCAGCTGATCAATATGGGAGATAAGTCGCCGGCGGGGGAGTTGGATACCGACACCCTGATTTGGACCGCCGGCGTGGCCGCTTCGCCCATGCTGAAGAACACCGACCTGCCCATTGACGAGCGCGGTAGGGTGCGGGTGGGTGCGGACCTGCGCGTGACCGGGGACCGGGGCGTGGTTGAGGGCGCCTGGGCAGCCGGCGATAACGCCGCTGTGCCCGATTTGAGCGGCGGCGGTGTGGGCGGTTTCTGTGTGCCCAACGCCCAGCATGCTTCGCGGCAGGCGCTTAAACTGGCGGAGAACCTGCTGGCTTCACGTCGCGGTGACGCGCTGACTGACTACTACCACGAGACGATCGGCGTGGTTGCCGGCATGGGCCTGTGGAAGGGCGTGGCTAATTTCAAGGGTAAGACTGTTGGTGGCCCGCTGGCCTGGCTGATGCACCGAGGCTACCACGGTATCGCTATTCCCACGACCGAGCGTACCGTTCGCGTGATGGCCACCTGGGCACTCAACCAGCTCTTTGGGCGGGATACCTCCTCCATTAGACACCAGAGGTCGCCGCGGCTGGCTTTCCAGACTGCCACCGGAACGGCACCGGAGAAAACCAAGGCAAGACTCTAGAGGGTTTTCTGGTATAACTGTTTCAGGTAGAAAGTTCTATCCGTGTCCGGGATTTTCTGGGCACGGATAGGATCCGAGCCTCCATAGCCCAATTGGCAGAGGCAGGGGACTTAAAATCCCTGTGTTCTGGGTTCGAGTCCCAGTGGAGGCACAGCCTAAGGACCTGGTAGTCCGGGTGCTGATATGTAAGGGGAAAATAATTGAGTGAAAATATCGTTCAGGATCTTGAAGATAGGCGTCTGATTCGCGAACTCGTGGATCATTATGCCTACTATGCTGATCAGTGCGAAGTTGATAAACAGGTGAACCTTTTCACGGAGGACACCGTTTATATCGTGGATTATCTGGATAACCCCGAGGCTCAACAGACCATAACTGGCAGGGAGAACCTGAGGCCCCTCTTTCAGGGACTCACGGAATACCACACGAAGACACATTTCAACGGGCAGAGCACGGTGTACTCTATTGAAGATGGCAGGGCAACCGGGGTCGCATACTGCCTCGCCCACCACATCACTCTTGGCGACAACGGCCAGCAAGAAAATATGGTGGCATCAATTAGGTACGATGATCGGTATCGTAAAGAAAACGGTAGGTGGCTATTCGCCAGGCGCTACCTGTCGATCAATTGGGTTGAGAACCGCTAGATAAAAACGGGTGATCCGTGTAGACCTCGGTGGGGTGCCGGTAAAAATTTTTACCGGCACCCCCCTTTTTTTATTACCGGCTGGCTTCTAGCATTGCTTCCGAGACATCCCAGAGTTTTTCTGCCAGGGCTTTATCGGTTGCCCAGGGAGCAACAAGCGACATCTCATCGTAGGGGTTGCCGCTTCGGCGGGTGATAGGTTCGGCCTCGTTACAGTCTGCGAGGTACAGTCCGCCCACACCTTCCATGAGGGGAGAGGCTGCCGCAAGGACTGATGTTGCCGCCCCCTGCTGGGGAGTTTTCCAGTATCGTTCAGGGGATACCAGCTCACCGCTGTGGCGCTGCAGATTGGTTTTAATGGCCCCGGGCATGACTGCGTTGACCAAAATATTATCGTCTGCCCAACGGCGGGACGCCTCCACGGCAAAGAGTGCGTTTGCTGTCTTAGACTGCCCGTAGGCGGTCCAGGGGTCATAGGCGCGAATGTGATAGTGAATATCCTCAAAGACAATCGGGCTGAAATGATGACCGCTTATCGTATTCTTGTGAATGTGGATTGTTTACAATTGAAGGTGCTTCGCCAGGTTAAGGACTACGTGACTCCGTTCCAGGTGGTTGAGGGATTCAATGACCGCTGGTGGCACGAAAGGGCTGGAAGAGTCGGCGACGACACCCTGGGCAGCAAAGAGTACATCCAGTTTCTTGCCGACGGTGTGGAAGTCGGGCGCGCAGAGGTGACAGACTGGCCGCTCTCCGATAGCTACATCGGGATTGACTCGGAAGCGCTGACCAAAGAAATCTGGTTCTTTGAAATCCGCCGTGACTTCCGCCGACAGCGCTATGGGGCCGAGTTTGCAAGGCATCTGATCAGCCACTACGCAGCTTGTCCCTTGATTGCTTTTTCCGAAGGTGCTGACGAGTTCTGGGCAGGGATCGGCTGGCACTACTACCCACGTAAAGACGGGGAGATCCTCCATCACCGCAAGCTCTTCGTTTCCCAGAAGATTGGCAAGTGATTTTCACCCGCTGGAAGTGAACCAGCCAGGCGGCTAAATCGTAGTTCGTGCACATTTGTATCCGTTGTGGCAAGAAAGTTTCATAGAATTTTATCCGGTAGTCGCCGGTCCTGCCCAGCTGTTTTTCGGGATCACAGCTCTTTGAGCTAGCCGAGAACAGGGCGTTTATCTTTCGCCTGACATGCAGAAACTGTGAAGGCAGCTGCTACATGTCCTTAATCTACCGGAATACCCGCTACCCTAGGAGCCTCGCTTAACCATTACCTGCCGAGTGCGCGTAACCATTACCTGCCGAGTGCGCGCCGTCGGCGATAGCCTTACTATACTCGTAAGTACAAAACTTTATCCGCAGCTACCCGCCACCGGCCCACAGGTGGCGGCGGTAGTCGACGATGACAGGACAACACATGCCTCTCAAACTCATCGCCACCGACATGGACGGCACCCTACTCACCGACACCGACAAAAGTTTTGACCGTGAGCTCTTTGACCGGCTCCTTGACCAGATGGCCGAGCTGAACGTCCGATTCGTGATAGCCAGTGGCAACCAGTATCAGATACTACTCCAGTACATGGAGGGTTTCCACGGCCGCGGAATCACCTACATCGCCGAAAACGGCGGTTATATCGCCGACGACAGCGGAGACCTTCTGATCTCGGGTTTTACCCGCCAGACCGTTGAATCCGTGGTGGACGCGCTCGGCCAGCTCCCGGATATCGGCTACCTACTTTCCGCACACGGTGATGCCTATCTGCCCCAAGACCGTATTGAACCCATCAGCAGAATTATCCGCGAGCACCTCGATTTCATGGGGGCAGACTCCAACCAGAGCCTCGACTACGACTCTTTCATCAACCGTTTCTACCCCGACGTGAAAATCATAGACTCCCCGCAGGAGATCGGCGATGACACCGTGGTGAAGGTTGCGGTGCAAACCAGGAGACGGGATCTAGAAGACACCCTCGAGAAACTCGTCGACATACTGCCGCCCAACGTGGTGCCCGTTGCCTCCGGCTTCGGGGCCATTGACCTGATCTCGCGGGGTGTCAACAAGGGCTCCGCCCTCAAATGGCTCGGCGAAAAAGAAGGGATCGCCGCCGAAGACATGATTGCCTTTGGCGACAACTCCAACGACCTAGAAATGCTGCGCTTCGTGGGGGAAGGGGTCGCTATGGAGAACGCAACACCGCAGGTAAAAGCCGCAGCGGATACGGTGATAGGCAACAACAGCGAGGGCGCGGTCCTCACCTATATAGAGAAAAAACTCGCCCAACTCAAAACACACTAAAAAACGATAGAGCTATCAGCGCAAAACTTTCTTAAAAAGCCCGATCTTCGCTAGACTTTGGTGAACGCTAAAAACTATCCAAGGAGTTCGTAGCCGTGGCAGGCAACCCACTCATTCAATCTATCACCAACAACGAAAAGCGTGATTCGCGCTTCGGCCAGTTCGGTGCCGGCGGCGCATACTCGGGGCAGACAACCGGTGCTACCTACAACCAGCAGGCATACGGCCAGTACACCCAGCCCACGGCCGCTGACCTCAACACCATGTACAGCGCCCCCAGCGCTGGGCCGCTGGAAACCGGCCGGCTCACCATCAACGACGTCATCATGAAAACCGGCCTCAACCTCGCGGTTCTTCTGGTCGGTGCCGTGCTCAGCTGGTTCTTCTACCCTCTGGTCTTTGTCGGCCTGGTCGGCGGACTGGTCCTGGGCTTCACCAACGCGCTCAAGAAACAGGTTTCACCGGCCCTGGTGATCGCCTACTCATTCTCCGAGGGCCTGCTCCTGGGCGGAATCTCCCGCATTTTTGAGGCAAGATACCCCGGTATCGTGGTTCAGGCGGTGCTCGGCACACTCATCGTGTTCGCCACCGTTTTAGTGCTCTTCCGCAGCGGTAGGGTACGTGCCTCAGCGAGGGCAACCAAGATTTTCATGATTGCCTCCATCTCATACCTCATCTTCTGCCTGGTTAACCTGGGAAGCGCGCTCTTCTTCGGCACCAACATGAGAAGCTTCGAGGTCATGGGCATCCCCATCGGCCTCATCATCGGTTTGCTCGCTATCGTGATGGCCTCATACTCGCTGGTACTTGACTTCACCAACATCGGTGAGGCCATCAACTACGGTGCCCCCGAGCGGGAATCCTGGCGGCTGGCCTTCGGCCTGATCGTCACCCTGGTCTGGCTCTACATCGAAATCCTCCGGGTGATCGGATACGTGAGAGAACTGGCGGACAGCTAGGTGTACCGTTAACCAACCCAAGGACGCACGGAGTGCAGGCTCCGCGCGTCCTTATTTACGTGCCGGCCACTGCCGTTGAGCCGGTCAGCAAACACATCTAGCCCAGATGTAAAACTCTATGGAAAGATAAAACACATGAGCACAAAACCACACGGCCAGCAGGTCGAAACAGCAGGGCCGACCCCGCACGAAAGCCCATACATCCCTTTCGCGCTCAGAACCGCCGCAGATTGGTCCTGGCGGCTACTGGTGGTAGCCGTTGCGGCCGCCTGCATCTACTGGGCACTGGCCCAGGTTAGCCTTCTTGTGATATCCGTGGCTATCGCTGCCCTGCTTGCCGGGCTGATAGCCCCGGTCGTCTATTTTTTCCGCAAACACGGTTTGAACGCTGGGCTGGCCACCGCCATCGCAGAAATCGGTTTAATAGTGATTGTGGTGGGACTACTGGCCATGGTGGGTCAGCAGCTGGCCTCGGGGTTCTCGTCGCTGTCCAACCAGGTGGTTGAAGGCTACCAGCAGGTGATCGTGTGGCTCAACAACCTGCCCATAGACCTGGGCACAGATCAGCTTGACTCCTATGTCTCAGAAATAACCAACTGGATCAGAGATAATTCCGGGTCCATCCTCTCGGGCGTAGCATCGGTGGGTTCAACCGCGGGCAACGTGGGCACAGGTCTGGTGATTGTGCTCTTCACCCTGATCTTCTTTCTGCTGGAGGGCGAGAAAATCTGGCTCTTTATTGTTCGGCTCTTTCCCCGGCAGGCCCGTCCGGCCGTTAACGGTGCCGGTAGACGCGGCTGGAAATCCCTGGTGAGCTACGTTCACGTGCAGGTTTTTGTCGCCTTTATTGATGCCCTGGGTATCGGTCTTTCTGCTTTCTTCCTGGGGGTCCCGCTAGCATTCCCTCTGGGTGTCCTGGTGTTCTTGGGGTCTTTTATTCCGGTGGTCGGTGCCCTGGTCACCGGTGCTATCGCGGTGCTGCTGGCCCTGGTGGCCAACGGTTTTGTGAACGCCATTATCATGCTGATCATGGTGCTGGTGGTTCAGCAGGTAGAATCCCATATCTTGCAGCCGCTGGTGATGGGCAAGGCGGTCTCGCTTCACCCGCTGGCGGTGATCTTTGCGGTCACCATGGGGTCGATGCTCTACGGTATTGTCGGAGCACTTTTTGCCGTGCCCGTGCTGGCCGTGCTCAATACCGTGATTCGCTACCTTTCCAACCGCGAGTGGGAGCACGATAGCGAGATACGCACAGAACCCTTTCTCTATCCGCACGAGATAGAGAGAAAAAAGCGTAAGGCAGTGGCGGAGAAGGTCAAGGAACGTTTGGAGAGACTCAAAGAGGCCGATACCGAGCCCGCAGAGAAAGCCACGAGCGAACCCCAGTAATACAGTCAACCGTGCAGAGGATAACCGGTGTCAGATTCAGCAGCACAGCTCCCGGTGGGGCTCAAAAATATTGAAGAGGCAGCGCGACTGCTCGAGAGCGTCATTGATAAAACCCCCGTGGACCATTCGCGGGCACTGAGCGAAAAACTGGGTTCTGAGGTGTATCTCAAATGCGAGAACCTGCAACGATCCGGGTCCTTCAAAGTACGCGGTGCCTATGTGCGCATGGCCAAGCTCACCGCAGAGGAGAAAGCCCGCGGCGTGGTTGCGGCCTCGGCGGGCAACCACGCGCAGGGGGTTGCCCTGGCGGCCCAAAAGCTGGGGATTGCGGCGCGTATCTACATGCCGCTGGGTGCTGCCCTACCCAAGGTGACGGCAACCCGCTCGCGCGGAGCAGAGGTGATCCTACACGGTGCCACCGTCGATGAAGCGCTGACCGAGGCTAACCGCTACGCCCAAGAGACCGGCGCAATTTTTGTGCACCCCTTTGACAACCCCGACATTATTGCAGGGCAGGGGACCATCGGGCTTGAGGTTCTTGAGCAGGTGCCCAACGTGGACACCATTATTGTGGGTGTGGGCGGCGGCGGCCTACTCGCGGGTATCTCTGTGGCGGTGCGGGCGGTCGAAAAGAAGCTGGGCAGAACAATTCGGATTATCGGTGTGCAGGCCGAGCACGCTGCGGCCTACCCGCCGTCCTTGGCCGCCGATGCGCTGGTTCCGCTCAAAAAGGTTTCAACTATTGCCGACGGCATTGCGGTGGGCAGGCCCGGGCAGATGCCTTTTTCGATCATTAAAGAGCTGGTGGATGACGTGCACACGGTCTCCGAAGACGATATTGCGCGAGCCCTGATCTTTTTGATGGAGCGGAACAAGCTGGTGGTTGAACCCGCCGGCTCCGTGCCGGTCGCCGCCGTGATGGATACAAAGATCACAGAGAAATACGGTGACCTGGGTACCACCGTGTGCCTCCTATCCGGCGGCAATATAGACCCCATGCTGATGCTCAAGGTGATTCAGCGGGGCTTATCCGCCGCCGGCCGCTACCTGACCGTGCGGATTATGCTCACCGACCGTCCCGGTGAGCTTACCACTATCTCGAAGCTTATTTCGGATACCGCCGCGAACGTGACCGGGGTGAACTACACCGGGGCCTCCGGGGCCCTATCCATGGGCGATGTCTTTATCACCATCGATATGGAGACCAAGGGACACGAGCACTGCGAGGAGGTGCTTGCCGCTCTGAGGCAGGCCGGCTACCAGCCGGTAGTGGTCTACTAGCCCGGCCCCGTGCCCCGGGCGCGGTTCACAGACCGTCGGTGCTTTCCGAAAGGTGTGATGATAGCGCTGACCGGGCCGCGGAAGTGTATCTCGGTGGCCCGGTCATAAAATTTCACTCGGAACGCGCCTTTTTCCGTATCTTCCACCGGAAACTTAGCCGGCGAAAGGATGCGCATCCTTGATTTTTACCCTCATGGTTTTGCCGCTGGGCGCCTCATAGGTGACCTCTTCCCCCACCCGGCGCCCGTTGATGGCCGCGCCCATCGGTGAGTTCTCAGAAAACACCTGAAGGTCCGAATCCCCCACCAGGGAGTCGGCAACCTCACGCGAACCCAGCAGAAACTTCATCTGCTGGCCCACGATCTCGGCCTCAACCACCATACCCGGCTCCACCACGCCGTCATCTTTAAGGGCCTCGCCCACGGTGGCGTTCTCCAGCAGATTCTTCAGCTGGGCAATACGGGCCTCATTCTTTCCCTGCTCCTCGCGGGCGGCATGATAGCCCCCGTTTTCTTTGAGGTCTCCCTCGTCACGGGCAGCAGCAATGCGATCAATAATCTCCTGCCGGTAGCTACCGGAAAGATACTCAAGCTCTCGCGATAGACGATCGTAGGCTTCCTGGGTGAGCCAAGCACCCGATTTGTCGTCAGCCATAACTATTTCTCCTTGATAATACTGTGCTAAGCATCCGTAAGATGCCCGCTCTAAACATAAGACGCGGAGGTAAAAACCTCCGCGGAATCAGCACCAATTCTACGGCTCACAGCGGCCTGACCCAAGATTTTAGCGCCGGAAACGGGCACAATTTAGCTGCCTGTAGACCAGCAACTGTCCACCGTTACCGCGGTGGCCTCCTCAAGAGTGCGGAAGGTCACCGTCTGCTGTCTCACCCGGGCATCTCCCTGCTCGGCGGAGTTGGGGCCCACGGTAATCTCGGTCCAGCCCACCGGCGCCCGGTTACTATTGAGAGCCTTCACCGCGCACACCGCCTGCGCCCGAGGGTCTTTAACCACCTCAAAGGTGAGCGACACCTCATCTGCGCTCACCACCCTGTGGCCCACATCCTTATACTTGGGAGAGGCGGCAGACTCCGAGGTCTGCACCCACCAGCCAAAAGCGAGGGCTACCATCGAGGCAAACACCGCGAGGACAGTCCATGCCCAGCCGGGCAGGTTCCACCCCCGGCGCCGCCTACCGTAGCGTGACTCCTGCAGGGTGCTCACATGCCCTCGATTCATCGGTCTACCGGTGCAATTTTTACACCAAACTTCGATAAGATAGCAGGTACGCACAAACCTACCCAGCGGTGGGAGTATACGACCCAGCCGTATCAACTGTACCGAAAAAACAGTGGAGTACCTACGTGAGCGACGCTAAAAATACGCTGAACACCAACCCACCGACCCCCGATCCTCAGGGCACCGACCTGGTTCCCCTCGCCGACGACTACACCGGTCTGCGCATCCTGGCGGTGCACGCCCACCCCGACGACGAATCCTCAAAAGGGGCCGCCACCATGGCGGCCTATGTGGACCGCGGTGCGCGCGTCATGGTAGCCACCATGACCGGTGGTCAGCGCGGGGACATTCTTAACGAGGAGGTAAAAAACAGCCCGGCAGCCCTCCGCGATTTGCCGGGGGTGCGCCGGCGCGAAATGGCGCAGGCACAGAAAATTCTGGGTATTGAGCACCGGTGGATTGGTTTTGTTGACTCCGGTCTTCCCGAGGGGGACCCGCTACCGCCGCTACCCTGGGGAGGGTTTGCCACCCTTCCCTTGCACCGGGCCGCGGCACCGCTGGTGCGTCTGGTGCGTGAGCTGAGGCCGCACGTGATACTCAGCTACGACGAAATCGGCGGCTACCCCCATCCCGATCACATTATGAGCCACCGGGTGGCCGTGGAAGCCTACGAGAAAGCCGGCGACCCGGATGCCTACCCGGGAGAGGGGCAGCCCTGGTCTCCGCTGAAGCTCTACTACGATCGCGCCTTCAACCCCGAGCGCATGAGAGCTTTTCACAACTATCTCACCGATGCCGGGCTAGAGAGCCCCTTTGCCCGCTATCTGGCCATGGAGCTGGAGTCGGATAAGGGCAAAACTGCCCCGGTCTCCCGTCATCAGACCACCACCCGCATTCCCTGCGCCGACTATTTTCCGGTGCGTGATCGTGCCCTGCTGGCCCACCGCTCACAGGTGGGGGCCGGGGACCTTTTCTTTGCTATCACCCCTGAGCAGCAGAAAAAAATATGGCCCTGGGAGGACTACGTGCTCATCCAGTCAAGAGTGGCAACCGAGCTTCCCGAATTCTCGTTTGCCGAGGGGATCGATTTTACCGATGGCTAGCAGCTGACACCCGCGGGCGCAGCCGCAAACCGGCAGAATCCGGTGCCGGCAAAAGATCCCGGGCGCACAGTACAATGGGTGAGGAAAAAGATGCCCCGCCCGGATTGAGAGAAGCATGGTTGACAGCACGATGGTATCGGCAGTGGTTCTTGCCGATTCTACGGTACCTACCGAATACGCCGAAGATGGTACCCCCATCGGGTCACCGGGTTTCCTCGGGTTCGTGGTCATGATGATCCTGGGAACCTGCATCATTTTTTTGATGCTGGATATGAGCCGTCGTGCCCGCCGAATGCGCTACCGCAACGAGTACGCCATGGCCAGAGAACAAGAGCTGCGCGAGATGCAGCGGGAACAGAAAAAACCTGCCTGTGAAGGCGGCACCAGGGAAGACACACCCGACACAGAAAAATCCTAGGCCGCACCTAGGCGGCAAAAACAGCGAACATCACCGCTATATAGTGCATCACAAAGCCGACCACCGTGCACGCGTGGAAAAGCTCGTGGAAACCAAAAACCTTGGGAAAGAGGCGGGGACGCTTGGTGCCGTAGAAGACCGCACCCAGGATATAAAAACCACCGCCGACGGCAATGAGGACGGTGGCAACCGGTGACACGGCCCAGAAGTCACCCAGATAGAAGACAGCCATGAGCCCCATGGCCACATAGATAGGGGTGTAGAGCCAGCGCGGTGCGTGAGTCCACAGCACCCGGAAAAGTACCACCGCCAGGGCACAGCCCCAGATGGACCAGAGCAGCAGGGTGCGCCTGTGGCCCTCCAAAAGGCTCAGTGCAAGGGGCGTGTAGGTGCCGGCAATCACCAGCGCAATATTGGCGTGGTCCAGCCGCTTAAAGAAAAGCCGTAGACCCTCGGGCCAGTAGGCCCGGTGGTACATTCCCGAGACCCCAAACAGCAGCACGCCGGTGAGGGCGAACACCGCGCAGGCAAAGCGCTGCCAGCCGCTTTCGGAAACAGTGATGAGCACGAGTCCGGCTATAAAAACGACCGGGGCAAATACGGCGTGAATCCAACCGCGTAAAAGCGGTTTTTTCTCGTATCCACCTACCTGGAGGGGCTCCCGGTGCTCGGTCTGGTGGGCCGCCGGGGTGGGCCGGGTGAGATCGCCCTGAGGGCCCGGCTGTGGCAGTGTGTGCGCTGGCATAGGGGCACCCTCTCTTACTCGTCAACATACACGGGTGTATAGGGTATCGTGCAATACACCAATTATGGACCGTTCACCCTCCTTTTGGAAAGAGGTTTGTAGCCCACCCCGGCCGGGTCCGGGGGCACAGCTGTCTAGGAATCAGATCCGCGGCAGGTACGATAAGAAGTGTTACACCAGACCGGCATACCGTCCATATCTCGGCACACCCGTCCAGAGTTACTAGAGGAGGAGCCCGAGACCGTGAAATTTTCACAGCCTCTTTACACCGTGTACGAAAAATCTTTAGTGAACTCCATCGCCGATAACAAACTTCCCCAGCACATTGGTGTGCTCATGGACGGTAACCGCCGCTGGGCGGCACAGCTGGGTGAGACCAGTAGGCACGGGCACCAGGCGGGGGCAGACCGGGTTCTAGAATTTTTGGGCTGGTGCCGGGAGCTTAAGATTCCCATGGTGACCCTCTATATGCTGTCCACCGAAAACCTCAAACGCAGTAGCGACGAACTCACCGACCTGCTCGAAGTCATTGAGAAGCTCGTCTATTCTCTGGCGCAGAGCGGGGTGGCAAAGATCCAGCCGGTGGGTAAACTCGATATGCTGCCGGAGAGCCTCAACCGCACCTTTGACCGGGCGGTGAGCCTCACCGCCGGGGTCACCGGCACACAGGTCAATATTGCGGTGGGGTACGGCGGCCGGCAAGAAATTGTTGACGCGGTGAGGGAACTTTTACTCGAAGCCCTCGACGATAAGGTAGATATGGGGCAGCTGGCGCAGCAGCTGAGCGTCGCCGACATAGACCGTCACCTGTACACGCGGGGGATGCCCGACCCTGACCTGCTGATCCGTACCTCGGGAGAACAGCGACTCTCGGGCTTTCTCACCTGGCAGTCAGCCTACTCCGAGTTCTATTTTTGTGAAGCCCTGTGGCCGGACTTCCGCAGGGTAGATTTTCTGCGTGCCCTCCGCGACTACGCTAACCGTCAGCGCAGGTTCGGCTCCTAGCCATGCACCGCGACATATCACGCTATCTGGACGCTGCGCAGGCTGGCAGTGGTATCGCGTGGGTGCAGGCGCTTATCCTATTGCTGGTCACCGCCTATTTTGTGGTGTGCTCGCTACTTCTGTGGCGCATCGACACCGCAACGCACCGACTGCCCGATAAAATAGTGCTCCCCATGTACGCGGTGATCGGCCTGGGTCTGCTCACGGTCCTCTGGATCGACCACGATATTGCCCGGATACGGCAGGTGGCCTATTCGGCAGTGTTCCTGGGCGGTGTCTACCTGCTTATCCGGTCGGTCTCTCGGCGGGCGATAGGGCTAGGCGACGTCAAGTTCGCCGGGGTTATCGGTATGGTATGCGGTTTCTTTTCACCGCTGAATATTCTTTGGGCCACCCTGGTCACCTTCACACTGGGGGGCCTGGTATCGCTGGTCCTGCTCGCCACCGGACGGGCACAGGCCGGTACCCATATCGCCTTCGGACCCTTTATGATGGTGGGGGCCGTAGTGGCGCTCTTCTTCCCGGTCTAGACCGGGGCCGAGAAACCTCAGGAGAAAGATATGCCAACCCCAGAATTTATTAGCGAACTTCGCGCCAAGATTGGCCACGACATGCTCTGGCTCTCCGGCGCCACCGCCGTTATCCAGCGCCCTCAAGACCAAAAAATTCTGTTGGTCCGCAGGGCAGACAACGGGGCCTGGACACCGGTGACCGGAATCGTTGACCCCGGCGAGAACCCCGCGCTTACCGTGCTCCGTGAAGCGGAAGAAGAAGCCAATGTTACCGTTGAGGTTGTGGCTCTAGCCCAGGTGAAAGCGGACCCGCCCCAGCGGTTTACCAACGGTGACCGCTGCCAGTTTCTCGACCACACGTTCTACTGCCGCTACCTCTCGGGGCAGGCGCGGGTCAACGACGAAGAATCTTCGGCGGTACTCTGGGCCGACCCGGACAGCATATCTCGGCTCTGCAACGACCGTATGCGGGACCGTATTGAGGCTGCACTGGACTGGGAGTCGGGGACAAGGTTCGGTTTTGAACGGGTCTAAACCCGGCAGGCCAAGCCGGCGAGAGACCTACCACAGTAGCCCGGAAAACGAAATATACCCGGGTACAAACAGCTTGTATATAACGGCGTTTATTGGCACAAGATAAAGATAAGGAAACCTCAGTGAAACTGGCAGAACAGATGATCAAACAGCTCACCGACGCGGGTGTTAAACGTATTTACGGTGTGGTTGGTGACTCTCTCAACCCCATCGTTGATGCGGTGCGGGCCTCGGGTGGGGCGGCACAGGGCGGAATCGACTGGGTGCATGTGCGCCATGAAGAGGCCGCTGCCTTTGCCGCCGGCGCTGAGGCTCAGCTCACCGGCGAATTAGCGGTCTGTGCCGGGTCCTGCGGGCCGGGCAACACCCACCTCATCAACGGCCTCTACGACGCTAACAGGTCCCATGCCCCGGTGCTGGCTATCGCCTCACAGATACCGTCGGATCAGATCGGCAGCAGCTACTTTCAGGAAACCCATCCCGAGCGTATTTTTGAGGAGTGCTCGGTCTATAACGAGATGGCGGTCACTCCGCACCAGACCCTGAGGATCGTGAACTCTGCGATGCGCCACGCCATTGCCCGGCGCGGGGTGGCCGTGGTCTCTATTCCCGGCGATATAGCCTCAGAAGACGCGGTGGACAGGGTGCCGGAGTGGGGTAGCCTGCACCGCGGCCGGCTGGTGCCCGACGCCGCAACTATCCAGGAAATAGCGGACCGTATCAACGGGGCCGACAAGGTTGCTATCTTTGCCGGTGCCGGTGTTGAGGGAGCCCATGACGAGGTGGTGACCCTGGCTGATGCGGCAGCCGCACCGGTGGGGCACACCATGCGCGGTAAAGAATGGATTCAGTACGATAATCCCTTTGATGTGGGTATGACCGGTCTGCTGGGGTACGGTCAGGCGGCTGAGGGGCTGAAAGATGCCGATCTTATGCTCCTGCTGGGTACCGACTTTCCCTACGACCAGTTCCTTCCCAATGTTTCCACCATTCAGATTGACCGCGCCGCCGAGGTCATGGGCCGCCGCACCAATGTTGACCTGCTGGTGGAGGGCGACGTGGCGGAGACCCTGCGGGCTGTCATCCCCCTGGTTGTCACAAAAGAAAACCGGCGTTGGCTCAGGGGCCTGCTGAAGAAAAACGAAACCATCATGACCAAGGTGGTGGGCGCCTACACCAAGAAACCGTCTAAGACAGGCCCGATTCACCCCGAGTTTGCTGCCGCAACCCTCGACGAGGTCGCATCCGACGACGCCATTTTTACCGCTGACACCGGCATGTGCAACGTGTGGACCGCCCGCTATATCACCCCCAACGGTAAACGTCGCCTGCTGGGTTCTTTCCTCCACGGCTCCATGGCTAACGCGCTACCCCAGGCTATCGGTGCCCAGGTTGCCCACCCCGACCGGCAGGTTATCTCTGTCTCGGGAGACGGTGGTCTTGCCATGCTGCTGGGTGACCTGCTGACCGCCACCATGTATGACCTGCCGCTGACCGTGGTGGTTTTCAACAACTCCACCCTGGGCATGGTCAAACTGGAGCAGCTGGTGCAGGGATTTGAGGACTACGGGGTTGATGTGCCCGACACCAACTATGCGGATATTGCTACCGCCATGGGGTTCCAGGCCCAGCGGGTGCAGTCGGCCGGCGACCTCAAGAAGGCGCTGGAGACCGCGCTGAACCACCGCGGCCCCTCCCTGGTAGAAGTGATGACCGACCCCAATGCGCTGTCCATGCCACCGGAGGTTGAGGCCGGCCAAATCGTCGGTTTCGCCACCTCGCTGTCAAAGATAGCCCTCAACCGCGGGGCGGGGGAGGCTGTAGCCATGGCACGATCCAACTGGCGCAATGCCAGCATCTGGCGGCAGCTCTAAACAGTAAAAGGACACCGGTCGGGGCGATGAACCGCTCGTGTTCAGCGGTTCATCGCCCCGACCGGTCGCCCTCCAACGCTTTGCGGGCAGTAGCGAGCAGGCTAGGAGTTGTTACCGAGCATCTTGGTCACGTCCAGTGCCTCATCAAGCTGGGACTCCGTAACCTCGCCGCGCTCCACGTAACCCAGCGCAAGCACGGCCTGGCGGACAGTCACCTTGTGCGCTACCGCGTATTTGGCGATCTGTGCCGCGGCCTCATAGCCGATCAGCTTGTTCATGGGGGTCACCGTGGAGGGGGAAGCCTCGGCCAGGAAACGGGCACGCTCCACGTTGGCCTCCAGCCCATCGATCATCTTGTCCGCCATAACGGTGGAAGCATTGGCCAGTAAACGAATCGACTGAAGCAGGTTTGCCGCCATCACCGGGATACCCACATTGAGCTCAAAGGCGCCGTTGGTTGAGGACAGCGCAATGGTGGTGTCGTTGCCAATCACCTGAGCCGCCACCTGGATCACAGCCTCACAGATCACCGGGTTCACCTTGCCGGGCATAATGGAGGACCCGGGCTGAAGATCGGGAATATGCAGCTCGCCCAGACCGGTATTGGGGCCCGAACCCATCCAGCGAATATCGTTACAGATCTTCATGAGCGAGTAGGCGATAGTCCGCAACTGCCCCGATGCCTCAATGAGGCCGTCACGGTTAGCCTGCGCCTCAAAATGGTTACGGGCCTCGGTCAGCGGTAGCCCGGTCTCCTGCGCCAGAAGCTCAATCACCCTGGCCGAGAAACCGGCGGGCGTATTGATACCCGTACCAACGGCCGTACCCCCCAGAGGAACCTCGGCAACCCTGGGCAGAGAAGAATCAATACGCTCTATCGCGTAGCGCACCTGAGCCGCATAGCCGGAAAACTCCTGGCCCAGAGTGACCGGGGTAGCATCCATGAGATGGGTGCGCCCCGACTTCACCGTATCTTTAAACTCCTCAGACTTTTTCTCCAGCGACTCAGCCAGGTGGGCGAGCGCGGGCTTGAGGTCATTGATGAGTGCAGCGGTTGCGGCCACATGCACGGAGGTGGGAAAAACATCGTTGGAGGACTGGGAGGCGTTCACGTGGTCGTTGGGGTGCACCTCAACACCGCGGTCCTCTAGTGAACGACTTGCCAGGGTTGCCAGCACCTCGTTGGTGTTCATGTTCGATGAGGTCCCCGAGCCGGTCTGGAAAACGTCGATGGGGAAATGCTCTTCGTAGCCGCCGGCAGCAACCAGATCGGCTGCCTCGCGGATTGCCGTAGCGCGCTCGCTGTCGAGTACTCCAAGTTCCTCGTTAGCGGTTGCCGCGGCTTTCTTGATGAGCGCGAGCGCTTTGATGTGGTCAGCCTCCAGTGTCTGCCCCGAGATGGGAAAGTTCTCTACGGCGCGCTGGGTTTGTGCGCGGTAGAGGGCGTCGACGGGGACCCGGACCTCGCCCATGGTGTCGTGTTCAATGCGGTATTCAGTGTTATCAGCCATACCACCAGCTTAGTCCTTTGCGGTGAGGCCTGTCTCATGACGGCGGCGGGGCAGGGAATTTTATGAGAGATTAGTCAAAAATTCCACCGCTATCGAGGATCTCAACGCCACCGCTACTGAAACTGTAGTGGGCGCCCACCAGGGCGGTGGTGCCGGCGGCGGTGGCCGCAGCGATGGTGGGGGAGAGGTCAAGGATTTTTGTCAGGGTGGCCCGGGTATGTTCGCGGGCGATACCATCTACCTCGGTGGTGCCGGTGAGGGCGGCTGATGCGGCGGCGGGAATAATCTGCTCCACAAATCTTCCCTGAAAACCGGTGGGAAAAGTGCCGGTTTCCAGGGCGTTTTTGGCCGCGAGTACGGCCCCGCAACTCTGGTGGCCCACCACCAGTAGGAGCGGGGTACCCAGCCCCGCTACCCCAAATTCCAGGGAGCCGAGCACGGTGGAGTCGAGGGTGTGCCCGGCGGTGCGGGTCACAAAAAGATCGCCAAGCCCGCGGTCGAAGAGGGTTTCGGGGCAGACCCGGGAGTCACCGCAGGCAAGAACCGTGGCAAAGGGGGACTGCTTGGTGAGCAGGTCGAGCCGGCGGCTACCGGTACGCCCGGAGTGTTCGGCGCGGTCCTGACGGAAGCGGCGGTTGCCTTCAAGGAGTTTTTCTAGGGCCTGTGCGGGGGTGAATGTCACGCGAGCTCCCGGATAGTCAATCAACAAACTCTATGTATTATAGGTGCACCCGCTGTGCCGCTATTGGATTCCGCTTGTTCCTCCCGGTGTCGGTTCCACCGTGTGCTCGGGGTTGGCGGCGTAGCTGACCGCGTAGCCGGCAAACTCTTCAAGGGTGGCGGTGTCGGTGGCGTCGTCGGCAAAGATCACGATGGTGGTTCTATCGACATCGCCCACATAGTAGGTGGTGGTCCTGCCGTCTTGGTCGGTGTACACGCGAATCTGCCAGGTAACCCCGGCTACCTGGGTTTGGCCGGTGACGGGGGAGTTGTTGGTTTTGCTGGCGACCCAGGTGGGGTTGGTGTCGGCGGCCTGAAGTAGCTCAACATACTGCCGGTTGGGGGATACAACCCCGGTATTCCAGTAGCTGATACCATCTGCCTGCTGGGAGTTCCAGCGGGCAAAGTTATAGGTCCAGCCTTCGGGGGCGGGGGAGGAGACTCCGTAGCCGGCTTCCTGCCCCGCCAGGTAGGCGATACTGGCAATATCGACCTGGGGGCTGTACTGATTTTTGGTGCTGGTCAGCCGAGGTGCCAGCAGAAGAATGGGGATCAGCAGCGCAACCAGCACCAGCATGGAAACAACCATGTTGCGGGCCGGGGCATTAATACGCCGCGCCTGCTGTGCGGTGATCTGGGGAAGAACCCCCTCCGGAGTAGCTGCGGTCTCGGCCGAGTCTTTTGCTTTCTTGGGGGGTTGTACGGAATTGCTCACCCGTATATTCTCCACGAGCCGGCACAGAATACCTACCGCACCGCAAAAATTTTCCCAAATGTGATTTTAAGAGAGAGAAATACGGCGGCAGCGGGGTGCTGAAGGCCTCTAGAGCGACTACCCTGGTAGGCAGGGGCTGACACCGGTAGGTGCTTGCCCCGCAATCTGGAATAACGCTCTGCGCAGCGAATACTCGAAGGTGAGGACAGATGTCAGAGAACCTGACAGACAACACGAACGTGCACGGCGACCGCAACCTGGCATTGGAGCTGGTGCGCGCCACCGAGGCGGCAGCTATCGCCGCCGGGCCCTGGGTTGGTGCCGGAGACAAGAACGGGGCTGACGGCGCGGCTGTTGACGCCATGCGCTACCGGCTTTCTACCGTGTGCTTTAACGGGACGGTCGTGATCGGTGAAGGTGAAAAAGATGAGGCCCCCATGCTTTTCAACGGAGAAAAGGTGGGCGACGGGGCGGGTCCGGCACTCGATGTGGCGGTAGATCCCATCGACGGCACCCGGCTGACCGCGCTGGGTATGGATAACGCACTATCGGTTCTTGCCGTGGCCGAGGGCGGCTCCATGTTTGACCCGTCGGCGGTTTTCTACATGGAAAAGCTGGTGGTTGGGCCCGACGCGGCGGACCTGGTTGATCTGCGTCTGCCGGTCAAGCAGAATCTGCATCTCACGGCTAAGGCGCTGGGCAAACCCATTAACCAGCTCACCGTTTGCGTGCTCGATCGCCCGCGTCATGCCGGGCTGATCGAAGAGATTAGGGAAACCGGTGCCCGCACCCGCATGATCCTGGATGGTGACGTGGCGGGCGCTATCGCCGCCGTGCGTTCGGGGACGGGGGTGGATATTATGATGGGCACCGGTGGCACCCCCGAAGGTATTGTTGCCGCCTGCGCTATCAAGGCAACCGGCGGTCTTATTCAGGGCAGACTGGCGCCCACCGATGAGGCCGAGCGCGAGAAGGCACTGGCGGCCGGGCACGACCTGGAGAAGATTCTGACCACCGATGACCTGGTGACTTCCCAAGACTGTTTCTTTGCCGCCACCGGTATCACCGACGGCAAGCTGCTGCGCGGGGTCCGCTACGGCAGAAACACCAACCGGGTAACCACCCAGTCTCTGGTGATGCGCTCCAAGTCTGGAACCGTGCGCACTATCGAGGCCGAACACGATCTTCACCGCTGGGAGAACATTCTCAACCGCACCGCTAAGGCCCGCATGAGCTAGGCCGCGGACGGCTCGTGTCCCCACGCTGGGTCCCGTTCGTGCGGCCGGCGAGAATCTGCCGCACGAACGGGGCCTACCGGTGAGCGCCCAATTTTTCGCGGGCCTTTTTCAGCAGGCTATGACCGGCAGGCAAGACTCTCTCTCGGCTATTTTCTGCCGCCTCCCGGGCAGCCCGTATACCCCTGTAGAGGCGGTAACCGAAGCGAGAAACCGGTAGATCCCAGGTGCCGGGGTAGGCCACTGACCTACCGCCAAAAGACTTTTTGAAGGCGGTGAAACCCGCCCACTCGTGGTCGGGGTCGTCGGTGGGGGCGATCCCGAAGAGGTCAACGTGGGCAAGGCCCTTCTCTTTGGCATCCATGATCATTCGGGAGACCAGGGGCTTGTTGACGCGCAGTTTCCGGTGCTCCCAGGAGGTTCCGGTGTGCGCGTAGGTGCGGGTGTCATTGGAATCGTAGACAAAGGTCGCGCCGATAGCCTGCCCCGACCCATCGCGCACGATGATCAGCCTGGCGGCATCAACGGGCATGAGTATCCGGGCCACCTGCTTCAGGTAGTTGTCCTGCTGCCTGTTGAAGTGATTGCGCTGGGCGGTTTCTTCAAGATAGCGGGTCAGAATATCAATATCGTCGGGGTTGTGTGAGACCTCAAAGGTCACGCCCTTTTTATGAATGTTTCGGTGCAGGTTACGGTTGGTCGACTGCATATCCTGGAGCAGTTCCTCTTCAGACCGGTCAAGGTCGATGATCTGGGTGTGGCCGGGTTGAATCTGCCGCGGAGACAGTATCAGACCGCGGGCTGCCAAAAAAGCCTCGCCCGACTGTTGCCCCCAGATCTCCGGCCGGGTGGGCTCAACCCGAATAAACCAGCACCCGTTCTTGCGGGCTACCTTTCCCATATGGGCTAGCGCAGCATCAAAGGACTCGGCAGAATCAGCCTCGGGACCGTAGGGAGAATAGAGGTAGCGGCCGGTCTTACCCCCCTCCAGGGTGGCAATATAGCTCCAGCCATCACCGGAACCGCGAAAAACCTGGTGACCGTTTGACTCTTGAAACTGTGCCCAAATATCAGACTGAAGAATATTACTCATGGTCTCCAGCTTACCGAAAGATCAACGGGGCTCAGACCGCCACCGGCCCGCGACCACAGATGTGTCCACAGGAACAGGGCCTCACCCTAGGGTACGGAGCAGGTGCCATTGGTGCTGAGCTCGGCCACGGTCTCAATGGTCACATTGCTGGTCAGCTGTATCCCGGCCCCGGCCGATGTGCCGCTGAAACCGGCCGCCTCAGCGACCGGGGTGGGGGTAACACCCTCGGCAGAGTCCCGAAGGACCCGAGCCACATCGGCGTGCAGCTGATCAAAATCGGGGTAGGTGGGGAACATATCGGAATAGTAGGGCGGGCCGGAGGCATACTGAATGAGGTCGTAGTTCTTAGATTTTAGAGCCGTATCGGCAAGCGCACTCAGCGAGTCCTGAGGGATATTGGTCTCCACCACCTGCTCACCGGCGGCGGTGATATCACCAAATTTGGTGAGCACGGTGTAGGGGTCAAGCTGCTTGAGCATAGCGGCCTGCACGCAGCGCTGGCGGGCCTCACGATCATAGTCGGAGGCACCCTCGCGGGAGCGCGCATACCAGAGAGCATGGTAGCCGTCGAGTTTTTGCACACCGGGCTCAATATAGCCCTCGATCGGGTTTTGAGCACCGGTGACGGGATCGGTACCGCCGCCGATAGGTACCCTGCCCCCCACATCGATCGTGATCCCGCCCAGGGCGTCGATCAGGGCCTCAAAACCGGACATATCAACCAGCACATAGTTGCTGATCTCTATGCCCAGAACACCCGAAACCGCGTCCATAGTCGCCTCGGCACCGGGGTCGTTAGAATCCGGGTACAGGTTGGCATGGTTTTGGGTGACATCGGTGTACAGCGCATTGATAATGCACTCGTCGCCGCAGTTGAAGCCTTCTGGATACACCTGCCAGAGCGGCGAATCCTGGGAGAAGATGGCGTTTTGGGTGTTGCGGGGCACAGAGATGGTGACCGCCTGCCCGGTGCGAGCATCAATAGACACCACGGTCATCGAGTCGGGGCGGCGCCCCACCCTGTCCGCACCGGCATCGCCGCCCATGAGCAGAATATTGTAGCGGCCATCGTGCTCGGTGAGGTTCGTGCCACCGGCAAAAATCTTATCGAGGGCACTGCGGCCGGTGTTCGCCATATAGGCGCTGTAGCCCAGGCCCCCGCCCACGACCAGCATCATAGCGGCCACACCGAGCACCAGCGGGGTTTTAGCTTTTTGCGGTAGAAGACGCAGCCGGATAACCCGCAGAGTGTCAATAAACAGGTAGAGCCAGCCCAGGGCAAGAACAGGTAAAAGAAGGGCCAGAGCAATCAGCACAAAATCGTTGGTCAAAAACCACAGCACCAGGGAGCGCCGTAGAAACCAGAGGACAACCAGAAGGATCAGTAAAACCCATACCGAAAAGGTCACCGTAAGCGCCCGTCTACCCAGGACCTTACGGTCAGAGATGAGCTGCACCGAACCCGGCAATACAAGGGTGAGGACAGTGAAAAGCCAGGCCCGCCTGACCCGTGACGCATCGCCGACGTGCTCGGGGTGGTTAATCGGGTCCGTCAGGGAGGATACCCCCAGCCGCTGGCCTTTAACGCGCATGGCGCTAATCTCTCGATAGTCCTCAAAGCCTTGACGGGCCACCGTGCCTCCTGGCAGTTTGGTTGAAATATTAGGAACAAAAGACGGCGACTACCTGCCTTCGCCACAGCAGGATCACACGCGATGACCGCCTGTCTGAGCCCCTATCCTATCCGGTAAATCTGGGGAGCGGGTGAAAGACCGGGCCACTCTAGGGCGCGTAGGGGCGGGTTTTAGCGGATTCGGGCAGGCTCTCGCGATGATCTTCAGCAGGAGCGGGTTCCTGGAGAGTACCGCCTTTCTGTCGCTCGCTCACCCTGGCGCGCAGGGCCGCACCCTTATCCAGGGCAGACTGGCGCAGGCCCGCCGAGAACTGTTCCAAATCGGAGCGCACCTGGGCGGCAAGATCATCGCTTCCGGCCCCCAGAATACGCAGGGCAAGCAGGCCAGCGTTACGGGCCCCGTTAATCGACACGGTTGCTACGGGTACACCGGCGGGCATTTGCACAATAGAAAGCAGCGAATCTACGCCCTCAAGGTTCTTGAGTCTCACCGGGACCCCCACCACCGGTAGGGGGGTGAGAGAGGCCAGCATACCCGGAAGGTGCGCGGCCCCTCCCGCGCCGGCAATAATAACCCGGATACCGCGCTCCTGCGCCCGTTTGCCGTAGCTCACCATGTCTTCGGGCATACGGTGGGCAGAGACCACGTCCGCCTCGTAGGGGACCCCAAATTCTTCGAGGACCTCGGCAGCGGCCTCCATGGTTGGCCAGTCGGAATCCGACCCCATGACCAGGCCAACAAGCGGTAACGGGGAATCATAGGCTGAGCTCATAGCGCTCTCCAATCCTGATAGGGCGGTGGGTGCCGGTGCTGGGTGTGCGGGGCCGGGGCACGCGGGTGCGGGAGGTTATTCGTAACTGCCGGTAAGCAGCCGGCTCACCCGGTGCGCTTGAGCACGCAGCGCGTCGGTCTCACCCGAGGCTCCCACAACATTGACATGACCAATTTTACGGCCGGGCCGCACCTGTTTACCGTAAAAATGGATCTTTGCGCGGGGTTCCGCCGCGGTTGCAGCGGGGTAGGCGGCAAAAATATCGGTGGTGTCGCCGCCCAAGAGGTTCTTCATCACGGTCACCTCGCCGACCGGGCCCGTATCACCCAGCGGAAGGTCGAGCACGGCCCGCAGGTGCTGCTCAAACTGGCTGGTCACCGAACCATCCTGGGTCCAGTGCCCAGAGTTGTGGGGGCGCATGGCCAGCTCATTAATTAAAAACCCCTGCTCGGACCCGGGAACCTCAAAAAGCTCGGCAGCCATGACACCGGTGACACCCAGCTCGGTGGCAAGGCGCAAGGCTGCGGCCACCGCCGCCCCAGCTACGTCTGTATCAAGGCCGGGGGCGGGTGCAATCACCTCGTCACACACGGAGTTAACCTGCACCGACTCGACCACCGGCCAGGCGCGCACCTGCCCCGAAACACTGCGAGCGACCAGGGCAGAGAGTTCGCGCCTAAAAGGTACCTTCTGCTCGGCCAGCAGGGAGGAAGAACCGCCCCGCTCGCCCGGGCGCGCAAACCAGGAACCCGCTGTCTCACTCCGCGCATGATCCGGGCTGTTGACCACCAGCACCCCTCTGCCGTCATAGCCACCCCGCGGGGTCTTGAGCACCACCGGCCAGCCGGCACGATCCCCAAATTCTAGAAGCTCATCGACGGTGTCCACCTTTGCCCAGAGGGGGTTGGGCAGGCCGAGCCTCTGTACCGCCTCCCGCATCCGGAGCTTATCCTGGGCATACACCAGGGCTTCGGGGGAGGGATGCACATTGACCCCCTCGCGGGCAAGGGTCCGCAAAAAATCGGTGGGCACGTGTTCATGGTCAAAAGTGAGTACATCGAGGTCTTGGGCAAACCGCCGTAAACACTCTATATCCCTGTAGTCGCCGACGGGAGCACACGTCACCACCCGGGTGGCACAGGCGGAAGAATCCTCGGCAAGAACCCGTAAATCTATACCGAGCTCGTGAGCTTCAGAGGCCATCATGCGGGCCAGCTGCCCACCGCCAACAACACCGATTTTTGGTCCGGTCACAGGGTAAGTCACCTTACCTAGGCTACCGTCTGCTCCGGTGTAATCAAAGGGGGCTACCCGTCTACCGTGCGGGGAATACCGAAAACATTCCGGTGCGGGGCCCTCTACGGTAGCAGCCTGCTACCGTAGAGGCATGGCAGCCAGAACACTCGAGCATTTTTTTAGCGTCCTCTCCTCGTTTCAAACACCGGCCCTCACCTGGTATTCAGAAGGTGGCGAGCGCGTGGAACTTTCGGGCAGGGTCCTGGAAAACTGGGTGAGCAAGACAGCCAATTTTCTGGTGGACGAGTGCGAGATAGCCGCAGCAGATACCGTGACCATTGCTATGGAAACCCACTGGCGGACCCTGGTGCTGGTGCTCGCTTCCCTGCGCGTGGGGGCGCGGATTGAGCTGGCCGAAGAGGGGCCGGGCCTCTCCGGGAAAAGGCTCGGCGACCGGTCGCAGGTGGTATGTGCCTTTGACCGGCACCGGGTGGAGGGCCTTGCGGTTGACTATCCGGTGCTTGTTGACCGCGGCCCGCTGAGCACCCGTTTTACGGGTCAGCTACCCGACGGGGCACTGGACTACTGTGCGCTGGTGCCTTCCTGCGACGACATGTATTCACAGCTGGCGATCCCCGGTGATACGGACCCGGTTTTTGTCGGTAGCCGGATCAGCTACGCGCGGCTGCTGGAGCTGGCACAGCGGGCGGCCGACTCCTATACCGCAGAGGGTGCCCGTTCTTTCTATTGTCCAGCGCCCGAGTACCTTACCGCCGACTACCTTGTGGAATTGTTGGGGCTGTGGTCACGGCAACGGGGTCTGCTTCTGCTTGATCCGGCCTACGGCTGGGACAGTAAGACACTGGATCGGGTGGTGACCAGCGAAAAGGCACACACACTGCTTTAGGAGCTACGCGGGTTTTTGGCAAGCGATTTGGGGTCAATACCACAAAAAGTTCTAAAACGATGACGATGAAGCGGCCAAAATACGAAAAAATTACTCTCAGCTTGACGAAACGGGGTGTACGCGCGTGTAATTAGGTTTCAGGGTTTATTGCTCTGTCCATCAAAGTGTGGCGTTATCAGAGGTGTATTTGTGCCCTGATTATGCTACACGCCGTAGCCATCGCGGGAGATCCCGCCCGGCACAACAGAGGAACCGGCAGCGTGTTTTCTCACCGTGAAAACCCGCCGTTGATAAGCTAGAACACCCTCTAACATCAGGTACACAGAAGGGACGAAGATGGGTTTTTACGCTCACCGTGACCGGGCTGACGCGGAAGAAACTCGGGGCCACATCATGCACTCTGCTCAAGACCTCAACGATCGGGAAAATTTTACCGCGGACGGGTTCCTCACCCTGGCCGACACGGTAGACGGGACTCAAGACTGGCAGGCCCTCGACGAGGGTGAAGACGATGCGGAGCCGGTGGAGGGAGAACCCGAGAAGAAAAAAATCGACCTCTTTTCTTCTGACCCCGAAGCGCTCTCCCTGTGGGAGGCCGCTGCCGGTCTCTACAGTACCGACGGTGACGACGGTGAACTGGCCTGGCAGGCTGACGCCCTCTGTGCCCAGACCGACCCCGAAGCTTTTTTCCCCGAAAAAGGGGGGTCCACCCGCGACGCCAAGCGCGTGTGCGGTGAATGCCCGGTACGTGAAGCCTGCCTGGAATACGCCATGGATAACGACGAGAGGTTCGGGATCTGGGGCGGGCTCTCGGAGCGGGAGCGTCGCCGTCTGCGCAAGCAGGCTGTTTGAGAATAGGAATGTGTGTCAATGCCTAAAAACCGCCTGTGCTCGCGCCAAACCTGCACTCGCCCAGCTATCTATACGCTCACCTACGCCTACAGTGAGTCGACCGCGGTGGTTGGTCCGCTATCCCAGCTGCGTGAGCCCCACGCCTATGATCTCTGCCGGTTTCATGCCGAGCGTCTCACCGCCCCCCAGGGTTGGGAGCTTGTGCGGGTTGGCCCGCTTCAGGATCTAGACTCGGTTGATACGGCCCCGGTGGAGGCTCCCGCGGGTCGTGAAGACTACCCGCCCCTGCGCGCTCTGGACTAGCTGCGGGTTTTTTCGCGGCATCGACAGACACAAAACCTGAGTAAATCCTGGGTAAAACCGGGTTGTTTGCGGCTGGCCGGCTGTAGTCAGCTAGAGTTAAATCTTCACCACCTATCACCATTTATCATCGCTAACACCTAAGGTAGGTCACCCCCTGTGAGCCATTCAGAACGCCCCGATAGTCAATCGCGTTCCTTTCCCCGCCGCCCTTTTCTTGCGGCGTCGGTATCGCTGGCCGGTGCGGCGGCACTGAGCGCCTGCGCGTCCGCCTCAAACGCCACCAGCGAGGGTGCCGGTCGGCCCGACACCACGTCCCCCGCAGCCACCACTAGCCCCGACCCGGACAAAGAATTCTCGGGTTCGGTCACTCTCAGTGTTGACGAAACAGTAGAACACAACCCGGTGGAGCCCGTGACCGTCTCCGTTGAGGGGGGAACTTTTACCGGTGTTGAGATGACCACTACCGCCAACGGCAGCACCGTTACCGCGGTGGGCGAGCTCAGCGAAGATAAAACCAGCTGGGTCACCGGTGAAAACCTGCTCTTCAACTCCGAATACACGGTGCGGTGGTACGCCACCGACAGTCAGGGCGGTACCGGGACCGGCACCTTCACCTTCTCCACCGTCTCCGCCGCCTACGAGGCCGACGTCATGCTCAATGTGGCCGACGGCGGAAGCTACGGGGTGGGTATGGTCCTGCAGTTCACCTTCTCCGAGCCGGTGGTCAACAAAGAGGCCATGGAAGAGGCGATCCTGGTGAGCGGTGGCGGCGACATGGCCGGTAAATTCCGCTGGTACTCTGACTATCTGCTCCGCTACCGGCCCGAAAAATACTGGGCGGCAAACACCAGCGTCAACGTGCAGGTCAATATGCTGGGTATGGACATCGGGCACGGCATGATCGGCAACGCCAATGTCGGCAAAACCTTTAGGATCGGTGACAAACGCTACGCCTATGCCGACAACAACACTAAAACCATTAAGCTCTACGTCAACGATGAGCAGGTGCGTGAAAACGCAATAACCCTAGGTAACGCAGACTGGCCCTCGGTGACCGGTAAGCTCATGGTGATGGAGCAGGCGGCTTCCTACTATTTTGATTCGTCCTCGCTGGGCCTGGTCAAAGGTGACTCCCACTATTACGAATCTTTCTGGGCCAGCAACGTGTCCCGTCTGACCACCGGCGGGGTGTTCGTGCACCAGGCGCTACCCACGGCCTATTCTTCGGTTGGTATCGCCAACGTTTCGCACGGTTGTATCGGTATGCTGCCCGAGGACGCCAAGTATTTTTTTGACCTCTTTACCGTGGGCGATATTGTGGAGACCGTAAACACCGGCTACCCGCAGGCAGACCCCGATGACGGCTACGGCGACTGGAATATTCCCTTCGACAACTACGACGACGAGTCGTGGAAGGGTGACTGGTAGCGGTAGGCGCACCAGGTTGAGGTGGCCGCAGGCGCGGTGTTTTCCCCGACTATCCCCAATTTTCTAGGAGTGCTGCATGGCACACAAATCTGCCGATTCTGGGCGGGAATGGGAGACGCTTTCCCCGGCGATTGCCCCCGCCACCGACAGTATGGAGACCGTTTCTGACCGGGATTCGGGGCCGAAACCACCGGAATGGGCGGTCAAGGGTTCCCGTCGGCCAGCCGGTCCCGTGTCCGGCCGCGACGGGAAGAAGAGAAAGGGAGGACGCTGGCGTGCCCTCCTGCCGGGTGTGCGGGCCGCACTTATTGCGCTCAGCGTGCCGGTGGTGACCCTGACGGTGGCTATCCGGCTGGTTGCCACCAGCGGCTTTCTCTGGCTTGCCTACCACCGGCCGGGCTTTCCCCAGGATAGCTACGGGTTGAGTACCGATGACCGTATGACGTACGGCAGCTACGGGGTAAATTACATCGTGAATGTGGCCCCCGAAAGCTACCTGAGCGGCCTGCGCACCGCATCGGGGCAGCCTCTCTTTCTGGCCAGTGAGGTGCAGCATATGACCGATGTGAAAAGGCTGCTCCTCACCACCGGGGTTCTAGCCCTGGTGGTGCTGGTTCTGGCGGTGTTCAGTGCCCGGGGAATGCGCCGCAGAGCGCCGGGCCTTTTGCGTAGCTCGTTCTTTGCCGGCGGGCTGGGCACCCTGGGCATCATACTGGTGTTGGGTGTGCTGGCAGTGGTGGGCTGGGACTCCTTCTTCACCGGGTTCCACCGGCTTTTCTTCCCCGGAGGCAACTGGGAGTTCAACCCCTCAGATACCCTGATCCGGCTCTACCCCCCTCAGTTTTGGGTGGACGCGGCGGCAGCGGTGGCGGTGCTGACCCTTCTCGCCACGGTGGTGGTGCTGGCTTTCAGCTGGCCCACCCGTAAACGTAGAATCGTCGCCGATTCCGCGTTGACCACCCGGGAAGACTTGCGACGCCGGTTGGACTCGGCTCTCTAAACGGCACACACCAGGGCTCTATAGGCGTCGGACAGGGGCAAACCACTATGATTGCTAGGGTGAAGACAGATACGGACACACCCACACCAGCCACCACGATGTCTACTCGGCAGGTATTTAGCGAGGCCGTCCTCAACGCGAGGTTGGCCGTAGCCAACCTCGCCATGCCGCGCTACGGCTGGGTAGCACCCCTGCTGGTGACCCTTTTGGGTGGGCTGCTGAGGTTCTGGAATCTCGCACACCCGCAGGGCATTGTCTTTGATGAAACCTACTACGCCAAAGACGCCTACTCAATGCTTCATTACGGCTACGAACGTAACTGGGCCGAGACCGCCGATGAATCTTTTGCGGCCGGGAGACCGAGCGGGATCCAGCAGAGCGCCGAATTTGTGGTTCACCCGCCGGTGGGGAAGTGGATGATAGCTGCCGGTATGCTGCTCTTTGGCGACAATAATCCTTTCGGCTGGCGGTTCTCGGCCGCACTGATTGGCACCCTGTCGATAGCCCTGGTGGCTCTTGCCGCCTGGCTACTTTTTCGGTCGGTGACGGTAGCCAGTATCGCCGCACTGATCCTGAGCATAGACGGCCTTCACCTGGTGCAGTCCCGTTTTGCCCTGCTCGACATTTTCCTCATGTTTTGGATTCTTGCGGCCTTCGTCTTCCTCCTCCTTGACCGCCATTACGCCCGCAGGAAACTGGCAGCTAAGGTGGCCGCACACGCCGCCGAGCACTCCGGCCTGCCCGACCAGTCCTTCATGAAATACGGGCCGTTTCTGGGTTTCCGCTACTGGCGGCTGCTGGCCGGTGTCAGCGCCGGGCTCGCCGTGGGCACCAAGTGGAACGCCCTGTTTTTTGTGGCTATCTTTGGTCTACTCACCGTCGCCTGGGATATGAACGCCCGCCGTATCGTGGGGGTCAAACAGTGGGCGGCCGCCGGCGCTATGATCGACGGTATCCCGGCTTTCTTCTCCATGATTGTTGTGGGTGCAGCCACCTATAGTGCCACCTGGGCAGGCTGGCTACTCTCGAATGACGCCTACCACCGCCAGTGGGCGGCAGAATCCCCGGGTGAGGGAGTGCAGTGGCTGCCTCCGGCCCTGCGCTCCCTGTGGGACTACCACGTGCGTGCCTACTCTTTTCACAGCCAGCTAGACAGCGAACACGCCTACGAATCCGATGCGTGGCAGTGGCTTATCCTGGGTAAACCTACCTCCTACTACTATGAGTCTCTCAGCACAGGCACTGAGGGCTGCGAGGTAGACAGGTGCTCACAGGCGGTACTCAATATTGGTAACCCGCTCATCTGGTGGTCCTTCATCATCGTCGCCCTGTTTGCGCTGCTTATCTTTATACTGCGGCGCGACTGGAGGTTCGGTGCCCTCTTCCTTGTTTTTGCGGCGGGTTATTTCCCCTGGTTCGCCTACCCCAACCGCACCATGTTCTACTTCTACGCCCTCTCCTTTGAGCCCTTCCTGGTGCTCATGCTGGCCGGCTGCCTGGGCCTTGCCCTGGGCCGGGGCACCGATTCGGTGAAACGCCGTCGGGCGGGCCTGATAGTTGTGGGGATATTCGTGGTGATGGCTCTACTTGTCTCCATCTTCTTCTACCCCATCTGGGTTGCCCAAACCATCCCCTACACCGAGTGGGGCTGGCGCATGTGGTTCAGAAACTGGGTATAGAACAAAAAAGAGGGCAAACAATGACAGAGAACAATGGGCACGGGGCGCTGATACTGGCAGCCACCCCCATAGGCAACCTGGCAGATGCTAGCCAGCGCCTCAAAGACTACCTGGCTCAGGCAGACCTCGTCGCGGTCGAGGACACCCGAACCCTGCGCAGGCTGGCAGCGGGCCTGGGAGTAAAAACCCGCGGACGGGTGATCACCAACCACGACCACAACGAGTCTTTCCGCTCCGCCCAGATACTGGAAGCCGTGCGCGGCGGACAAACGGTACTGCTACTGTCTGACGCGGGTATGCCCACGGTATCTGATCCCGGATTCGCCGCAGTCGTCGCGGTAGCCCGGGAGGGACTGCCGGTTACCGTAGCACCGGGGCCCAGCGCGGCGTTAGCGGCTCTAGCGGTCTCGGGCCTACCCTCAGGAAGGTTCACTTTTGAGGGGTTTTTGGCGCGTAAGGGGAGCGAGCGTAGCCGCCGGTTGCGCTCGCTGGCCCTGGAAGAGCGCACCATGATTTTCTACGAGTCGCCTCACCGACTTGCCGCAACCCTGAAAGATTTTGTGCGGGTTTTTGGTGCTCAGAGGCCGGCGGCGGTGTGCCGCGAGCTCACCAAACTTCATGAGCAGGTGGTGCGTGACAGCCTTGCGGGGCTGGCCGACTGGGCTGAGAACACCGAGGTGCGCGGTGAAATTGTGCTGGTGGTAGCCGGTGCGGAAGAGACACCGGATGAGCCCGTGGAGGAACTCACCGGGCTGGTGGAGGCGCTGGTTTCCGGCGGCATCAGGCTCAAGGACGCTGCCGGGCAGGTTGCGGCAGAACACGGTGTGTCTACCAGGGAGCTCTACCAGGCGACCCTGGAGCAGCGCAGAAACCCCTAGCTTGGCAATTGTTTGGTGGTATGTTAGGGCAGATACGATCGTGCCCGGAGGGAGAAAATAACGATGCGTTTAGACGACCGTGCTACTGAGAGCGGCTTCGAGAGCGATGTTCTTGCAGATATTGCCGCCCGCTGGAACTGTCAGCTGCCCGATGCCGCCGAGATGGGTTCGTCGGTGGTGGCCGATCAGGAGCGACCGGTTCCGGGGCAAACCCCGCCAGCCTATCTGGCTGAGCGCTACAGCTCTCCCGGTGAGGAAAGCGGTGAAGGTACCCGCCGCCGGTCTGAGAGGGGCGAGGACGGCAGGCGCCGCAACCTGGTTTTCCCGCCGGCTCCGGAGCCTTTACCCTACCCGGTGATGGATAATCACACCCACATGGATTTGCTGGACGGTGCCGTGACGGTTTCGGCCCGCGACGCCCTGGACACCGGTGAGGCACTGGGGGTAAGTGGTATTGTGCAGGTGGGCTACGATGTGCCCAGTTCCCTCTACTCGGTCTGTGCTGCCGCAGCCGATACCCGGGTGCTGGCGGCCGTGGCTCTGCACCCCAACGAGGCCCCCCGGCTTGAGGAGCAGGGTCGATTACAGGAGGCGCTAGCAGACATTGATACCCTTGCGGCCCATCCCCGGGTGAGAGCGCTGGGGGAGACCGGCCTTGACTATTTCCGTACCGCGGGCAGCGGCCGCCGGATACAGCAGCAGAGTTTTCGCCAGCATATTCGACTAGCGAAAAAACACGGGAAGGTTCTACAGATTCACGACCGCGACGCCCACGACGACCTGGTGGATATTTTACTGGAAGAGGGCGCGCCGGAGACCACAGTTTTTCACTGCTATTCCGGGGATACCCGGCTGGCAGAGCTGTGTAATAGCAGGGGCTGGTATATGAGTTTTGCCGGGACCGTGACCTTCAAGAATTCGCGGGCTGTGCAGGAGTCTTTGAGCATGGCGGACCCGCAGCTGGTCCTCGTTGAGACGGACGCTCCCTTCCTGACCCCCCACCCCTTCCGGGGGAGGCCCAACGCCTCCTATATGGTCACCTATACGGTGCGGTTTATGGCCGAGCACCTGGGTAGGGATCTGGAGCAGCTGTGCCGCCAGATCACCGCTAACTCGCGGAGAGTGTACGGGCTCTAGATTGTGCCTGCCGGTAGAGGGGCAGGGACATAAAGAGCACGGTCCATACCGCCGGTAGCAGGTGCATGGCCACCGCGTAGAGGGGCCACTGACCAATCTCCCAGCCGTTGCCCGAGAACCAGGCTTCGAAACGCTGGGTGAAAATGAGGGTGCCCGCGATAGCCAAAAATAGGTAGGTTTGATCCGCGGCACGGTAGCCGCCCACCGCGCAGACCAGTAGGGCGGGCAACACCCACACCCAGTGGTGGTTCCAGGAGATGGGGGAGACCATGAGCATGAAAAAGCCCATGACGGTGACCGCGTACAGCTCTTGCCCGTCCCGGTGCAGTAGCACCGTTGACGTGTAGGCTACCAGTGCCAGGGCAACCGCCAGCAGAATGTAGAGAATCACGTTGTAGGGTGCGGGGAAAAGACGGGATGTTTCCCCCAAAATATTGAAGCTCAGCGGTTCAATAATGGAGCCCACCCGGTTTGCCTCAAAAATCTTGTCGGTAAAAAACTCCAGCGAAATTTTGGGGGCAACCAGAAAACTCACCAGGATACCGGCCGCACCGGTCAGAATAAAACGGGTGAGAGCACCCCAGTCCTTCTTGGCCACAAAATAGAGCCCAAAAATAGCCGGTGTCATTTTGATTGAGGCCGCAACCGCTGTGAGGATCCCGCTATACCTGGTGCCTGAAAGCAGCAGGGTATCTACCAGAATGAGCAGCAGCAAAAACATGTTGATCTGACCCATCCACATGTTTTGGCTGATCGGGAAGGTCAGCAGTAGCAGCGGCGCCAACCAGAGGCTTACCCCCAGGCTGGTACGTCCCCGGTAGCCGAGAGCGCGCAGGCTCACAACGGTGGCGGCCACCGTGGCGGCCGTGTTGGCCAGTAGAAAGATGGGGGAAAGAATTCTCACCGAGTCAAAGAGCGCTATTGGTGAAAAGAACAGGGCCGCAAAAGGCGGGTAGGTAAACCCGTAAATATACTCGGGAGGGTAAGCCCAGTCATAGATGCTTCCGGTCTCAACCCAGTGCCGTACCGCCCCGTGGTAGACGCTGAGATCAAAGGGTGCCCGCAGGGTGGAGTCGTTGTTGTAGATAAAGGGGTAGAGGCTCACCAGGGTGAGCACGAGTCCGCATACCAGAGAAATATTTGAGCCAACAGTTTTCGCAAAAATAGAAATACCGGTGCGGGATGTATCGGAAGAAGAAGCGGTGGGGGGCATGGATTCCTCGATGTTGTTGCGGGCAGCTTCCCAAAGTATAGTGGATAGGCCGCAGATGGGTGCGGGTTTTCGGCCGCCGGGTAGCTGCGGGTTTGGGTAGACTTGGGTTGTGTTTGAAGAGAAGCTACTCGGCCCCCAGGAGATTCGCGGCCTGGCCGAGCATGTCGGTATTCGCCCCACAAAAACGTGGGGACAGAACTTTGTGATTGACCCCAACACGATTCGCAGTATTGTGGCCCGGGCCCAGCTGGCCGCGCACGAGACCGTGCTTGAGGTGGGCCCGGGGCTGGGTTCTCTCACCCTGGGTATTCTCGATGCCGCCGGCCGGGTGGTTGCGGTGGAGATTGATCCCGCACTGGCTCATCAACTGCCGGAGACCGTGGCCACCTACCGGCCGGGTACCGAAGACAGGCTCACGGTGATCAACCGGGACGCACTAAAAGTGACAGAGCTCCCGTGGGAGCCCACGGCACTGGTGGCCAACCTCCCCTACAACGTGGCGGTACCGGTCCTTCTCCACCTTTTTGCCCGTTTCGAATCTATCTCTCGTGCGCTGGTCATGGTGCAAAACGAGGTTGCGGACAGACTGGCTGCCCGGCCGGGGTCCAAGGTTTACGGGGTACCCAGTGTCAAAGCCAACTGGTTTTGCGAGGTCTCCAAGGCGGGGGTGATCGGCACCAATGTCTTCTGGCCCGCCCCCAAGATCAAATCCGGTCTGGTTGCTTTTCAGCGGCGACAGCAGCTACCGTCTGCCCTGCCGCGAGAAAAGGTTTTTGAGGTGGTCGATGCCGCCTTTGCGCAGCGTCGTAAAACCCTGCGGGCTGCGCTTGCCGGGTGGGCGTCGTCGGCGGGAAGGGCTGGTGAGCTGTTGGAGGCGGCCGGTGTGGACCCGTCTGCGCGCGGAGAGATGCTGACCATTTTTGATTTTGTGAGAATAGCTGAGGCCGGGGAGGCACGACGGGAGAGAGGGGGTCACGGTGGGTGCTAACACGGCGGGTGGGGGACTGGCCGAGTCCGGGACTCTTTCAGTCAGCGCTACCGCTCCGGGTAAGGTGAATCTTTATTTTGAGGTGGGGGACAGGCGTGCGGACGGCTATCACGATGTTGCTTCCCTCTACGCTGCGGTGAGTCTGCGGGAGCGGGTTACCGTGACCGCTGGTAGCGGGCCGGGTATTGGGCTTTCACTCGATATTGCGGCCGGTTCTGCCCTGGCTGAGCTTGAGAGGTCGGGGATGTTTAGCCGTGATTCTGTGCCGCTGGACGAGAGAAATCTTGCCCACCGCGCGGCAGTGGCGGTGCTGGAGGCTCAGGGGGTGGACCCTTCCGGGGTTTCTTTGCATCTACATATTGAGAAGGAGGTGCCGGTGGCCGGTGGTATGGCGGGTGGGTCTGCCGATGCGGCTGCGGCCCTGAAAGCGGTTAACCGCTACACGGTGCAGGCAGGGTGGGTGGAGAGTCCGCTGCCCGCGGTGAGGCTGCGCGAGCTGGGGGCGGGCCTGGGTGCCGATGTACCTTTCTGTTTGCTGGGCGGAATAGCGGTGGGTGGGGGTGCGGGGGAGAAGCTGACCCCTCTGAGTATCCCGCGCGGAACGCAGCCCCTTGAACTGGTGATGCTGCTCAATGAGCGGGGTTTGGAGACACCGGCGGTGTTTGGGGAGCTTGACCGGGGGAGAGCCGAGGGCAGGTACCCGCAGCCGCGTGATCTACCACGGGTACCGGTAGATCTGGCCGAGGTATTCCTGGCTGGCGGGGTGCCCGATCCGCGAGGTCTCGCCGGGTTGATCCGCAACGATCTTCAGCAGCCGGCCCTGTATCTGGCGCCGGAACTGGGGCGGCGGCTTACCGCACTACCGGCAGGGGCAGTGACCGGTTTTGTTTCAGGTTCGGGGCCCACCCTGGCCATGCTACTGGATTCAGAGAACCCGCCGCTAGACGGCCTCAACGCGCAGAAGCTGGGCGGGGTACCGGTATTCTGCCGCCTAGAATACGGCAGAGAAGAGCTAGACAAATAGAACCCGCCCCTGGTTCCCGGTTTCTAGGCTGTCTCCTCGGGGTCGTTGCTGGTCTCGGTATCCCCAGGGGTGGTACTGGGTGTAGGCAGATTATCCAGATCGGGCTTGTCCGCCGGATAAGTAATAGGCTCCTCAGCGGGGCCATCATCATTGTATTTATCGTAGAAACCGTGAATACAAGGGGTTTCTGTATCGATGGATTCACCGCCAGCACCGGCTATATAGGAAAGATAAACACCTTTATCTGTATAGGTGATGATTTCTTTCCACCGTGTTTCTTTAGCGGAAGTAATATCTTTGACTTCCCAGCCACGAGACTCCCAGTAAGCCCAGACCCTATTGATAGCCTCTTGCTGGGCTTGACCGGTGTCAATGCCTAGGTCTTGCCCGTGAGTACGCAGGACTCCGTCTATTCTGGCTAATTTCTTTTCATAGCTACAGGAGGTGATGAAGACATTGAAATCGGTCCACTTGGCCTCCTCAGGGTAAGGAAAAGCCTCAGTCTCATCCCTCCAACGATAGCTCTCCCCGTGCACGCTCGCAGCAATAGTCCCGGTCAAAGCCGAATAATAATCCTTGAACAGCTCATTAGCGGTAGGTTCTTCCATTTTTCCTCCTGGGATCAGAGCACACCCACTCACAAAAAGCAGGCTGGTGATGAGGACCAGAAGCGTATACAGAAAAGTCTTTTGAGAAGTAACCATAAAGAGAACTCACTAACAAAGAGTGTGAGGGACAGAGACAGATAAAAACTGATCCCCTCCCCCCCCCTCGCTCCCGAAGTCCTAGGCTGTCGCCTCAGGGTCGTTGCTGGTCTCGGTATCCCCAGGGGTGGTACTGGGTGTAGGCAGATTATCCAGATCGGGCTTGTCCGCCGGATAAGTGATAGGCTCCTCGGCAGGCTCTCGCTTAGCATAGTCATCAAAGAAACCATGAATACAAGGAGATTCAGCGTGGATAACTTCACCGCCATCACTGGCCATATATTTGAGATAAATACCGGTATCGGTGGTAGTGATAATTTCCTTCCACCGTGTTTCTTTAGCGGAAGTAATATCTTTGACTTCCCAGCCACGAGACTCCCAGTAAGCCCAGACCCTATCGGCAGCTTGGCTGATCTGTTCGGTGTCTAGACCTAGATCTTGCCCGTAGGTGCGCAGTCTCCCGTCTATTCTGGCGGTTTCTTGCTCAGAATTACAGGAGGTGATGTAGGGACTGAAATCAGTCCATTTAGCCTCCTTAGGGTAAGGGAAGTCCTCAGTTTCGTTACGCCAGCGGTAGTTCTCCCCGTGCACGCTCGCAGCAATAGTCCCGGTCAAAGCCGAATAATAATCCTTGAACAGCTCATTAGCGGTAGGTTCTTCCATTTTTCCTCCTGGGTTCAGAGCACACCCACTCAGAATGAGCAGGCTGGTCAGACAGGTAATCAGTAGCGTAGTAATACGAGATCGCATGGGTTGTGAAACCACCTTAGAAGTAGAGGGGGCTAATCCTGAGGCGGAGCAGGAGCCGGCCCAGGCGATGGCTGTGGTATCGGGTTTGGCCGGTCTTGTTCCGGCTGCGAGGCTGGATGATCATCAGCAGGCGGGACCGGGGCCGGACCCGGCGATGGTGACGGTGACGGAGTATCCAGCTCTTTCTGAGTCGGGGAATACTCGGTAATCTCATCCTCTTCACCCCGAATAATCAAAGAAGTATCCCGTAAAGCTGTCGTGTCCCTGGTCAGATAACCCCGGTTAGACTCGTCCTCGGTATAGAGACCATGCTGATCCACATCATGTAACCGCCCTTCAGGATCAGTCTCAGACGAAAAAGACGTAATACCCTCAACCTTATCCGGGTGAGCCTTAGTAGCAGGAAACCGGCCCCAGTTATCAATCCCGTCTCCGGAGGCTTCCGTATGGTAGATATTCTGAGCCCCTTCCCTATTCGGGTTATCCTCCAGGGCCAGGTCAAGCTCCCCGTCATTGTAGGCGGCAACCTGTTTCCTATCCAACCCAGCAGAACCCAACAACACCGCAGAATCAGCCTTCGTACCCATATCGGTCAGAGCAGAGAACACCACATCAGTCCCATAAGAATGCCCCACCAGGTTCGTCCGTACCTGATCAGCACCACCGTGGATGGTATTAAAAGTGTCTACATCCTGAGCCAGGCGGGCACCACCAACGTGAGCGTTAGTATTTCCCCAGACCTGGGGCGTACCAATCCCTCCCGGAGCCTCGTAATTCATCCACGCCACCGAAGCATGTAAGGCAGAAGAGTTTCGGTTTTGATCTTGGACCTGGCTATAGAGGCTGTTGGCCGCGTCGATATGGTTCTCAGCGCTCTTCTGAGCATTGGTATTAATCCCGTGCACTAACCAAGAGGCGTTCTCAGCCGTGTCCAGGTTCCCGGTCGAGACCGCGGTCTTAATATCATCCCAAGACCTACCCTCACCCGAAAGATCAGAAAACTGAAGCGTCACCACCTGCACATCAACAGTATTGTTATACATATCTACGGTCTTTTGATTCTTGTCTAAGATTGTGGCCGCGGTGTCCCCGATATGCTGGGCAATATCACCCTCCACCGTGTAGGGAATATCCCAATTCTTCTGATCCTCCGGATCTGAGGAGACCATGTGTAGCAGGGTCGTATTCGCCACCGACCGATGAGAATAGGGCACCCCGTCCAGATTCCCGATCAGCCCCGGAGCATAAAGCATCAATACCTTCCGCTGCTCATAAGTGAGCATGCCATACTCGGGGACCTGTGCGTCCCCCGACGAAATATAGTTCCCCCTCTCATCAAAAGACAGTTCAGCGTTCCACCAGGTCTGGGTCTGCTGAACCTGTTCCAGGGTCAACCTCCACATATGAAGACTATAAAGCCCCCGATCCTGATGAGACTCAAAATAATCAGCCAACTCCTGAGGACTCAACTGAGCAAGCAAACCCAACAAAGCAGCGTAACTCTGCCCACCCCCACCTTCTTGGGATACCTTCCCAAAAGCAGTATCCAAATAAACCGGATCAAACTCCCACAAATCACCCCGCACCTGCTCTGTAGTAGCGAAAGGATTACGAGCCTGAAGACTCCTACTATCCGTCGGTACCGGTATCCGCTGATACAGCTCATCAAGACTATACATATAATAATCATCAAGCACA
>NZ_JBUZLI010000001.1:127164-382770 GCF_055285355.1 Rothia sp. 18CD1-1
GATCATTCTTAACCTTAAGAAAAACCAGAGCCCGACCATCCCAAAAATTCGCCAACGAAGACCACGACGAAGGATTACCCGGACACGGATCCCCACCCGTCAAAGGCTCCCAACTACTCGGACGAGACACAAAAACCACTCCTTCACGGTTTGTTTCCTAATGCAGATACCTTCATCACACTATTAAGCATCCTCAAAGAGCGGAGCGGGAGAACCCTATTGTCCATATTTATGGGGACACGGCGTGCAGGTTTACCGTGCTCACAGCGGTAGCGTGTCCCCTGTTCTGCGTTTTTGCTGGATCCGATACACGGGTTTATGACGAAATGTTACAGAAAAACCGCGGCTATCGGTATCCGGGGCCTACCCCTCCAGAAGCTCTGAGAGCTCCATCCACCGGGTCTCCAACGCCTCAATCTCGGTATCAAGATCCGTAAGATTCTGGGACAGGGCTGAAAGGCCCTGATAGTCGGCCTGGTCGTGGGCAGCCATCCGCTCAAGAAGCTCCCCCCGAGAGTCCGCCAGCTTAGCCAGCCTGCGGTCAATCCGACCTATCTCTTTTTGCATTACCCGTTCCTGGGCGCCGGATACCCCAGAACCGGTATCCCTATTCTGCGTAGCCAGGGGAGACGAAGCCCCCCCAGCACCCGCTGACTGCCCGCCCAAACCTGCCGCTGCCAGCCGCAGATACTCATCCACCCCACCGGGTAAATGCCGAAATTCGCCATCAATAACCGCATACTGCTGGTCGGTCACCCGCTCCACAAAATAGCGGTCATGCGACACCACCAGCAGGGTGCCGGGCCAGGTATCTAGCAAATCTTCCATAGCCGCCAACATGTCGGTATCAAGATCATTGGTGGGCTCATCCAAAATCAGCACATTGGGTTCATCGAGCAAAATCAGTAGCAGCTGCAAACGCCGCTTCTGCCCGCCGGAAAGATCCCGCACCGGAGTCGACAACTGGGCGCTAGAAAATCCCAGTCGCTCAAGAAGCTGCCCCGGAGTCATCTCCTTCCCGTCAACCACATAGGAAGTCTTCTGACGGCCCACCACCTCGGACACCCTGTCATTCTCAACCTCGGTCAGCTCGTCAAGCTGCTGAGTGAGCGTAGCGGTCTTCACCGTCTTGCCGCGCTTGACCCGCCCCGCAGAAGGACGCACCGCACCGGTCACCAGCCCGAGGAGGGTGGACTTTCCCGCACCGTTAACACCCAAAATACCGGTGCGCTCACCGGGTGCTATCCGCCAGGTGACATCCCTCAGTACCTGGCGGGAGTCCTCGCCAGCCCCACCGTAGGTCACCCCAACATTCTCAAGATCAACCACATCTTTACCCAGCCGGCTCACCGCCAACCGGGTAAGCCCCACAGAATCCCGCACCGGCGGCACATCGGCGATCAGCTCGTGGGCAGCCTCAACACGGAACTTGGGTTTAGACGTGCGAGCAGGGGCGCCCCTGCGCAGCCAGGCAAGCTCCTTACGCATAAGATTCTGCCGCTTGGCCTCGGCCGCAGCAGCCTGCCGGTCACGCTCAACCCGCTGCAAAACATAGGCCGCATACCCGCCCTCAAAAGGCTCCACCGTACCGTCATGCACCTCCCAGGTGCCGGTGCACACCTCATCAAGAAACCAGCGGTCATGGGTCACCACCAGCAGACCACCCGAATTTTTGTGCCAGCGCTTCTTAAGGTGGGTAGCCAACCAGTTGATCGCCTCAACATCGAGATGGTTAGTGGGCTCATCAAGCATGAGCACGTCCCAATCACCGGCAAGTAGGGCAGCAAGACCTACCCTGCGCCGCTGCCCACCCGACAGCGAGGACACCGGTGCCTCCCAGTCAAGATCGGGCACCAGACCCCGAATCACATCGCGCACCCCGGCATTGGAGGCCCACTCATAATCGGGAGTATCACCCACAATAGCCCGCCCCACCGTCAAAGAATCGTCCAGGGTATCGGCCTGGTCCAGAAAACCAATCCTGGTACCCGAACGCACCGTCACCTGCCCCGAATCGGGGCTGAGCCTTCCGGACAGTAAAGAAAGCAGGGTGGACTTGCCGTCACCGTTCCTCCCGACGATCCCGATCCGGTCCCCCTCACCGACACCAACGGTAACTCCCTCAAAAATGGGTCGGGTTGGAAATTCAAGATGCAGGTCTTCGCCGCCAAGTATATGTGCCACAGTTGACAAGGGTACCAAACCATCGTCGAGGCCCCTCCGCATACGCTCCACCCCGCCATAGGCCCCCAAAAAATTGTTAGGATAAACGGGTACCGTACAGTTTGCAGAAAAGAGTGCTGTGAGTAGCTTCAACGTGTCATCTCTGCTCGGCAACCTCGCCAGAAAACAAACGCGAATACCCTGGCACACCGGAGAACAAACACCTTCACCCGACATGCAGCCGCAGAAAAAAATCCTCTTTGTCTGCACGGGGAATATCGCCCGCAGCGCCTGCGCAAAATACCTTGCCCGCCATCTGGCAGACACAAACACCCCGTGGGTGTTTGACAGCGCCGGGACCGGGGCCGTGGTGGGAGCCCCGGTAGCCCCCCACATCGACCGAGAACTAGAAAACCGCGGCATAGACTTTCAGGATCACAGCGCCCAACAAATCACCCGGAACATGGTCGCCGAATCCGCCCTGGTGCTGGTCATGGAAAAAGAACACCTCAACTGGATCAGCCGCGAATGGCCCCAATACCGCAGCCGGGTACACCTGCTCGGGCAGATGAGCCGACTACGCCACGGCTCCGGCAGACGGGTTGACCCCGTCTCCTACCTGCGCCAGCACGACGCCGCACCCCTGACCCAGGACGAAATAGCCGACCCCTACCGCCGCGGACACACCGCAGCCCAGCAGGCCGTGGCCAGAATAGAAAAAGACCTCTCCGTGGTTGTGCCCTGGCTGGGTCGATAGGATCATGCCACCCCGTACAGGGGGTTAACAGCTGCCATAGGATTTTTGGTATTGTTTTCTTTTGGCGGGCAAAGCAGTCACGGTTTTTAAACCCGGCCGGCCCCGCAAAATAATCCGCCATGGTGTAATGGCAACACAGCGGCCTTTGAAGCCGTTATTCCAGGTTCGAGTCCTGGTGGCGGAGCTACACTAGCGTGATTGATGTTCCGGCTAGTGTCTTTCCACCGTTGAGGAGTCATCGCCTGTGACTAACGCAGTTCAAAATGTCCCATCCGCTGTTATTGTTCTAGCCGCTGGGGCTGGGACTCGCATGAAATCTTCTACCCCCAAAGTGATGCACGGTATCGGTGGCAGGTCAATGGTCGAACACGCCATCGCTGCCGCCCGAGAACTCAAACCCCGCCGGCTGGCAGTTGTGGTCAGACACCAGCGCGATAAAGTGGCTGAGCATATTGTGAACTTTGACCGGCAGGTGAGCATTGTTGACCAGGACGAAATCCCGGGTACCGGGCGCGCCGTCGAGGTGGGTCTGCTGGGGCTGGACCACGATGAGCCGGTGCGGGGGACGGTGGTGGTCACCTACGGTGACGTCCCGCTACTGCGCGCCGAAACCCTGCGTGAGCTCGTGGCCTTCCACGAAAAAGACCGCAACGCCGTAACGGTGTTGACCACCCACCTCGACAACCCCGGAGCCTACGGGCGTATCGTGCGCAACCAGGCGGGAGAGGTCACCGCCATTGTTGAGGCAAAAGACGCCAGCGCGGATCAGCTGGCGATCACAGAGATCAACTCGGGTATATACGCCTTTGACGCGGACGTGCTCAGGGACTCGCTGGCTAATGTCACTACCGACAACGCCCAGGGCGAGAAATACATTACCGACGTGCTAGAAATCGCCAGATCAGCTGGCCACCGCACCGCGGCCTTGGCCATCGAAGACCGCTGGGAGGTTGAGGGGGCAAACGACCGTGTGCAGCTTGCCCAGCTGGGGCGCAAACTCAACGACCGTCTTGTAGAAGAGCATATGCGGCGGGGGGTAACAATCGTTGACCCGCAGACCACCTGGATCGACTCGACCGTAACCATTGACAATGATGTCACGATTCTGCCCGGAACCCAGCTGAAGGGTAACACCTCGATTGCTACCGGTGCGGTGGTGGGGCCCGACTCGACCCTGGAGAACGTTGAGGTTGGCCCGGCGGCCACGATCGTGCGCACCCACGGTTCGGACTCACGGATTGAGGCGGGAGCCAGCGTGGGTCCTTTCGCCTACCTGCGGCCGGGAACCCTGCTGCGGGCTGAAGGAAAAATTGGGACCTTCGTGGAGACCAAAAATGCTGATATCGGTGCCGGTTCCAAGGTCCCCCACCTCTCCTATGTGGGGGACGCGACCATCGGTGAGAACTCCAATATTGGTGCCGCCTCTGTCTTTGTGAACTATGACGGCGTGAATAAGCACCGCTCCATTGTGGGGGACCATGTGCGCATGGGCTCGGATAACATGTATGTTGCCCCGGTTAATATTGGCGATGGCGCCTACTCGGGGGCGGGAACCGTGATCCGCGAGGATGTCCCGGCCGGTGCCCTGGCTATTAGTGAGTCTCCCCAGCGCAATATTGAGGGCTGGGTTATAAAAAATCGAGAGGGTACCGACGCGGCGAGGGCAGCGGCGGCAGCGATATCGAGCAACTCTTCGCAGGAAGGCGGAAAGTAGGTCATGGTGGATATTACTAATCCCGGCGAAAAAAAGATGGTGCTCGTTTCTGGGCGGGCGCACCCCGAACTGTCGGAGCAGATCTCCCATGAGCTCGGGTGCTGTATGCTACCGACCTCTGCCTATACCTTTGCCAACGGTGAGACCTATGTGCGGTTTGAGGACTCTGTGCGCGGTGCTGATGCTTTTGTGATCCAGTCGCATCCGGCCCCCATCAACGAGTGGCTGATGGAACAGCTCATCATGATTGACTCGCTCAAGCGGGCCTCCGCACGGTCTATCACCGTGGTGTCTCCCTTTTACCCCTACGCCCGCCAGGATAAGAAGCATAAGGGGAGGGAGCCTATTTCGGCCAGGCTGGTTTCTGACCTCTACAAGACTGCTGGCGCGGACCGGCTGATGAGCGTGGACCTGCATACCGCGCAGATCCAGGGTTTTTTTGATGGCCCGGTTGACCATCTGATGGCGATCCCCCTGCTGGCACAGCACGTCAAAGAGGTGGTTGAGGACGTCTCCAACGTGACCGTGGTTTCACCGGATACCGGCCGTGTTCGGGTGGCTGAGCAGTGGGCCGAACTGTTGGGCGGGGCGCCGCTTGCCTTTGTGCACAAGACGCGGGATATCAGTGTCCCTAACAAGGCCGTATCCAAGACGGTGGTGGGTAACATTGAGGGCCGTACCTGCGTGCTCATCGACGACATGATTGATACCGGGGGCACTATTTCCGGGGCAGTACAGGTGCTCAAAAATAATGGGGCTAAAGATGTGATTATTGCTGCTACCCACCCGGTTTTTTCTGAGCCTGCAATAGAACGTTTAGCTTCTTCGGGTGCCCGTGAAGTGGTGGTGACCAATACGCTTCCCGTTGCACCGGAGCAGCGGTTTGATCATTTGACGGTGCTTTCTATTGCCCCGCTCATTGCTCGAGCTATCAAGGAAGTTTTTGATGAGGGGTCGGTGACCAGTCTCTTTGACGGCCGATCAAATTAGAGCACTCCTTCTACCCTAGCGATAGCAGAACCCGCTCTGACAGGCGGAAATTTGGTGCTGGGTCGGTGGTGAAGAGGGGTNCGCCCGGTGATCACCGGGCGAGTCACCCCTCTTATCTGTATAATAAAAAGATCGCACTAACACATAACACTCGCAAGCCTTCGTTCGCTCACTTTTGGGGGCACGCAACACTCAATATATAGGGAAAATAGGGCCGGGCACGGCCCCTTTGGGTGTGGCCGGAGGCTAGTACTTTTAGGGGAGAAAGAAGTCGGATGCTTTCTAAAATAAAGAAGGTTCTACAGCTCATAGACTATCCTTACAGAGGAAAAATCATTTTTTCCGTTCTTGGATCAGCCTTTGTGTCTATTCTTGAGATGATCGGGGTTGCGGCCAGCTACCCCCTGTTACTGGTGGTCTCCGGAGCCGATATTCACAGCGGGGCGCCGGGCATTATTTCTTCAATTTTTAAGATCGACGATCGCGGACAGCTCATTATTGTCACCGCCCTACTGGTTGGTTTGTCCTTTGTGCTGAAGAGTATTATTTCGATGGCATTCCGCTGGTGGCAGCTGGGTTTCGTCAACCAGCTGGAGAAAACCGCGCGCACCAATCTTTTTAGGGCCTACCTGGATGTTCCTTTTCTTGAGCACCGCGCCAAGCAGATACCGGATCTACACACTAATCTGGCGGCCGCGGTGTCGCAGTCATACGGGCAGGTTATCCTCGGTACCATCACTTTTTTCTCCAATGCTTTTACCGCCCTGCTGCTGATGACCGTGATGCTGCTGGTCTCTCCACTTGCCGCCCTGGTGGCCCTGGTACTCTTTTCGGGTGCGGGCCTGCTGCTCTCCTTTTCGCTGCGTAGCAGGTTACGGAGGGTCAGCGCCGAGGCCACGGAAGCGGACCGTATTTCTTGGTACGCGTCGATACCGGCCTTTCAGGCTTTCCGCGAGATGAGGCTCTTTAACGTGGCCGCTAACTTCTCCCGCGACTACGCTACCGGTGCCACCCTGCGAGCCAGTGTCAACCGGAGGAACGGTTTCTACTCGGAGCTACCCAAGTACCTGATTGAGATCGTTTTTGTGCTCGGGGTGGCCTTCTTGGCGGTCCTGCTCTTTAACCTGTACTCGCCCGAGGAGGCTATCTCGGTCATGGGCGTGTTTACGGTTGCCGCTATGCGCATGATGCCCAGCGTAAATTCGGCTATCGCAACGGTCAACGTGGTGCGTGCCGGTAGCGTGGGGCTCGATATTCTCAGTGCCGAGGTGGACCAGCTCAACAGGAATATTCCCAACTCCCAGTTGCCCACCTCCAACACAGAATTTTCCGGTGACATTGAGATTAAAGATCTGGTGTTCGGCTACGACGACGAGTCAAAAATTCTTGACGGCATCTCCTTCAATATTGAGAGGGGCACCACCGTTGCACTGGTGGGTTCCAGCGGGTCGGGTAAGTCAACCCTGGTTGACCTGATCTTGGGCCTTCTCCCGGTTCAGGGAGGCAGTATTAGTTCTGGCGGGGTTGATATTCACTCGGATATTCGCGCCTGGCAGCACGAGATGGGTGTGGTACCCCAGAACGTGTTTATGATCCCGGGAACCTTTAGGGACAATATCGCCTTCGGTATTGACTCTGAGGACATTGACGACAGCAAGATTATCCGTGCCGCCCGGGACGCCGACCTCGGCGACCTCATCGAATCCTTCCCCCGCGGTATCTACGAGGACCTGGGCCAGGACGGCAACAGGTTGTCGGGCGGGCAGCGGCAGAGGCTGGGTATTGCGCGGGCGCTCTACCGCAACCCCAAGGTTCTGGTGCTCGACGAGGCGACCTCGGCGCTGGACAACAAGACAGAGCACCGGATCACCGAAACCATCGCTAAACTCCGGGGCAAGGTCACGACGATTGTTGTCGCCCACCGGCTATCAACCATTAAAAATAGCGATCAGATTTTCTACCTGCGCCGGGGGGAGATCGTCGGCAGGGGTACCTTTGAGGAGCTTGAAGGCATGGTTCCCGAATTTGCCGAACTCGTGAGGCTGGGGAAAATCTAATGGTCACTGTTGCCGTACTCAGCCCCATTGTCCCCGAGCACAACCCGGCCAACGCGGGCGAGAAACTGGTGTGGAACCTCTGCCGAAGCCTACGGGACCTGGGGGCCTCGGTAACGATCATTTCCGAGGGATCGCCGAGGAACCGGCTGAAAGAAACGGATTTCCCCACCGTGCTCGTGGAGGGCCGGGAGACCTTGGCAGCCTCTAGCTTGCGTAGGTTGCACCGGCCCGTGTCATCGTGGACTCCCCAGCTTGATTTTTTGGCCGCGCTGCTGCGCACGCCGGAGGCTTACCGCCGCCTCAAAACCGCCGACGTGATTGATCTCCAGTGGGCTTCAATGGTGCTGCTTGCCCCTCTGATTCGCAGGATAAACCCCACCGCGCTTCTGGTGGGGACCCTCCACGATGTCAATTCTCAGCGTTTGAGCCGCCGGGCTTCCCGGGAGCACCGCCGGGTGCGGGCGCTGATCTGGAGCCTTCAGGGGAAGCTGGCGGGCGCGCTTGAAAACTCGGTGGTGGCCGCTCTGGACCGGCTGGTGGTGCTCTCCGAGAAGGATGCCGCGCTTTTAGGGCGGCGCACCCGGAAAAACACCGGGGTGCGGGTGATCAGTCCGCCCGTCTACGATTCTTTTTTCGGCGAGCTTGAGCACGCACCCGATACCGGGGCTACCCCGACCTTCCTACTCATGGGCTCCATGTACCGGTGGGAAAACCAGGAGTCGCTGCACTGGCTGGTCAGCAGGGTCATGCCGTTGGTCTGGCAGGAGCAGCCGCGGATTCGGCTGGCGGTGGTGGGGCCGGCTCCGGAAGAGCTGATGACAGGTCTCGACCCCAGGGTGGACTACCGGGGAGTGTCCGAGACCGTCTCGGATGCTTACCGGGAGGTGTGGGCCGCACTGGTACCGCTTCGGCTGGGTGCCGGGGTTAAATTCAAAACCGTTGATGCCCTGCTTGCCGGTGTACCGGTGATAGCAACCTACGCCGGTGCAGAGGGTATCTGCCGGGTGGACTGGGTGTCCACGATAGCAGAAAGCCCGCAGGCTTTTGCGGCAGCCATGCTGGACACGGTGTCCAGCTACCCCCGGTACCGCCGGAAGGCCCTGGCCCAGCGGGCACAGGTGAGAGAAGCCTACGGTCTCGACAGATACCGTACGAGGGTGAAAGAGGTGTATGACCTATAGACGTATCTGTCGTTATCCCCGCACACAACGCCGAACCCTATCTCGCCGCACAGCTGGAAAAAATTCTTGCGGCAGACTTCCCCGGTAAGACCGAAATCCTGGTGGTGGATAACCTCAGCACAGACGGCACAGCGGCCGTTATTGAGCGTTTCTGTCGCAGGGACCCGCGGGTCCGCCGTGTAGGGGCGGCCGAAAGACCCGGGGTCAACTATGCCCGAAACACGGGCGTGCTGGCCGCCCGGTACCCGTATATTCTGGTTTTTGATGCCGACGACCTTATTGACCCCGATCTGCTCCCCGACTTTATCAATCTTTTTAGACAGGCAGATCTGCTGGGGGCCGGCCACCGGCAACTGGTCTGGGATCCCGTCACCGCAGATTACCGGCCCGGTGAGATTCGGCGTGAGGCCCCGGTGACCCCCGCACAAGAGCCCTACGCGATGGGGGCAGCCATGGGTTTCACCCGCTCGCTTTTTCTCCAGATTGGGGGGTTCGACGAATCCTATGTGGGGGGCCACGACGAGGTTGATTTTGCGGTACGCGCATACGCGGCGGGGGCAGAGTTTGGTTGGCTAGATCAACCGCTTATCAGCTACCGCCAGCGGAACAGCCTGCGGGCCAGCCTCCGCCAGAAATTTCACTATGCCCGCACCTCGGTGCAGCTGGTGCTCAACTGTGCGCCGCGTTTTGATTTTAGCCTGCCCGGTTATCGGTTATTGGTGCGCAAAGAACTTGCAGCCCTCAACCGGGTGTGCACACAGTGGACCGGTAGACACCGGCAGCACGAACTCGAGGGCCTGGCCTGGACAAGCGGCCGACTCTATGGTGCCCTACTCTACCGCCTCCTCAAGCGGCTACCGGCGAGGCAGCTGCTTGAGGAGACAGCCGGGGCCGCTGCCGGCGGAGGCCGTGCCCCGGTAAAGATTGGCTTTCTGACCTCCTGGGATATGGACGATGAATACTCCTGGTCGGGGGTCTGCTATCGGGCGGTACGTGCCCTTGAAGAGAGGTGTGAGACCCGGCGGCTGCCAATACCGCGGGTCAAAGATGCCGCCGTAGACCGCCTTCTGGCAAAACTGTTGGGTAGGCTGGGGCTGGTCTACCTGCCGAACCACGCCCTGTGTACGGCGATCAAGCGTTCGCTGGTTGCTCGCCGCCTGGTCACCACGGCGCCCCCGCAGACCCTGGTGGCGTTTGCGGCCTCCACCGAATCCCTGCTGCTACCGCGAAAACTACCGGTAGTGCAGGTCACAGATTCGTCGTTTGCGGCGGTTGCCGACACCTACTTTTCGGGCGAGCCAAAACTGTCGCGCCTGAGCCTGTGGCAGGGTAAACTTATCGACCGCTGGGCGGGGCGGCGATCGGGTATCTACAGTCTGGCCAGCAACTGGTCGAGGGAGGTGGTGCGCCGCGACCTGAATCTACCGTCGAGGACACTGATCCTTAACCCTTTCGGCCCTGGAACTCTGCCCCGATCCCTTGCGGAACCCTACCGGGGAGGGGCCCTAAAAATTATTTTTATCGGCTCCGACTGGGAGAGGAAGGGCGGTGAAGATATGCTCCGTGCGCTACACCAGGTCCGGTCCCGCCGCGATATAGAAGTCACCGTGGTGGGCCAGGAGCACCGAAAGTTACCCTGCTGGGTGAGATCGCTACCGCGTCTGAACCGAGAGCAGCTCTCCGCCGAATACGCCGACCACCACCTGCTGATCGAGCTCAGTACCGCAAGCGCCGGCGGGGTGGTGGCAACCGATGCTCTCGCACACGGGTTAGCCACCCTCGCCGCAGACACCGGTGGACTCAAAACAATCGTGAGAAGCAACGGCTGGCGGGTTCCGGTGCGGGACTGGAAAGCCGCCGCCGACCTGCTGGCCGGGCTCACCCGCCAAGACATCAGCGGTGCCCAGGCAGAAGCCCGCCGCCTGTACAGAGAAGAGATCAACTGGGAACGGTGGGCGCAGAGAATTCTCGATATGGGCTAGTGCCTAACGATAGTTTTTGAGTACCGGCTTAATCCTTTCGTCAAAAAGAATGTGGCTCTGATGCTTGAGGGAGAGCGGGTGAATGATAGTACAGAGAATCTCTGTCCACCGAATAGGGTAGGCGGCGGGGAGCCGATAGGTGTCGGTGATCGAGGCCGTTTCTTCCAGCTGATCCTGGTAGAAGGTGAGGGTGCGGTGTAGCTGAGCCATCCACTCCCGCGTGAAAGGGGAGTGGGGCTTGAACGCGAATGCTGAGGGGCCGATAAGCGCCCGGTAGTGTTTCTTGAGGGCCCTCCCCAGCTCGTAGGGCATTTCGGGGGCGTATTCCGAGGTGATCTCACGGTAGCCCACCACCCAGGTGTCGGGGCTGGAATTGATCTGATCGATCACGGGGTAGAGCTGGTGGGTGTAGGGCTTGATGTCGGTGTAGATTCCCCCGTAGTGGTGCATGGCGTAGGCGCGCAGGTAGTCGCTTTTATGCACCGGTGTGAGGTGATCGTAGGCGGGGTGGAAGGGGTGGCCTACCAGCTCGATATCTTCTCTGCCGGTAATCAGACGGATGTCGAGGTTCTTCTGCTCACGGAGCATATCCAGGGACCGCTGACGGGTGGGGGTCATATCACCGCCGGCCCAGCATATCCAGAGTATGGCCGGTGCCGGTGCCGGGCTACTGTAGGGTTCCGGGTCGGGGTGGCTCAAAAAAGTATGGGGAAAGCCGTTGTAGACGTAGGGGTGTTTGGTTTCCGCCCGCGCCCACCTCCAGTCGTTGACCCGCAAGCTGCACCTGTGAAGGGTGGTTCGTAGTTTCTTGGACACGACAAAGGCCCGGTGTTTGGCAGATTTGAGAGGCTGAAGCACTTCAGTCATTGGTCTAACTCACCTTTTGTGAAAGATTCATAACTATGGAGTGAACGCGCATACCCCTAAATAGCGGACACGCCTATAAGATATAGCTAGCCCCCGTCCACAGTCAAGCTATGCTTGACTGTGTCTGCGCAGGTCCGGTGAGCAGATCGGGGCGTTTTACCGGGTAGAAATGATTTCCTGCACACATGACAGGTAATATATAAATATTTATAGGCAAATTTTGAAAAATACTGTTTTGGTTTCTGTTCTTATCCCTTTTTACGGGGACCCAACAGACACAATGGCTCTTGTTGACCAGCTCAAATCGCAAAACCCGGCACCCGAGACCGAGGGCCCTGCGGCGGTTGAGATCATTGTTTCTGATGACTGCTCACCGCAGCCTTTTCCCGCCGTCGAGGGTGTCAGGGTCGTCCGGCGGAGCGAAAACGGCGGATTCGGGGCAAACGTCAATAGCGCCGCAGCCCTGGCGCGCGGAGAGTGGCTTTTTATTCTCAATTCGGATGTGAGTATAGAACCGGATTTTGTGCAGAAAACAGTACGCCGGGCAGAGGCTCTGGGCGACGTGCTCTTCAGCCCGCAGGTCGTGGGCCACGACGGCACCAGCCAGTACGTGGGAAGAAAATTTCCCACCACCTTCCACCTGGTGTGGGAGTGGCTCACTCCGCTGGCCCGAATACGACACACCCGGCTCTGGCACACCCTGGTGGGGCACGACACCCGCTGCGTGAGCGGGGTAACCCGCCGGGTGGACTGGGTGATGGGGGCCTGCATGGTGGTGCGCCGCGAAACGTTTCAGCGTGCGGGCGGTATGGACGAGCGTTTCTTTATGAACAGCGAAGAGGTCGACCTGCAACGTCGGCTCCGCGACCTCGGTGTTGCGCGGGTTTTTGCCGGTGCACTCACCGTTGAACATGCCGGCGGGGCCTCCTCGGGGGCCGGTTTGCAGAGGCGGCAGTGGGTGCTTGACTCCCGCTTTATCTACGCCCGCAAATGGAAAGAAATGGGCCGGCTCGCCCCGTGGCTCAGAGCGGCCACCCACGTCAATTACGCCTTCAACAGGGTGCGGGCTTTGCGCAACCGGCAGGTTGATGCCGCGGCAACCAAAGAAACTGAACTTTCTCTCATTGAGCGGGCAGAGAAGAAGGGGCGGGAATGAAAAACCGAAAACTTTTGATTATTAGTCCGGCTTTTCACGGCTACTGCTACTCGATAGCGGACGGGTTCCGGATGCTGGGCTACAGCGTGGTGGTTCACCGCTACGACGCTTTTGACGATTTTGCCTCCAAGGTCCGTAACAAGGCCCTCCACGAGCTCCCCGCAAAAATTGGATTAGACTGTGGGCGTGCAGCAGAGAAACGCGCCACCGGTAAAGCTATCTCGGTGCTGGAGGAGGTCAAACCTGACCGTCTTATCGTGATTAAGGCAGATACCCTGGGGGAGAGTTTCTGGGAGCGTGTTCGAGAGATGTCCATCCCCTATATGCTCTGGCTCTATGACGATCTCAAGCGGCACCGCTACACCGATGCCTTCCTGAGGGAGGTTCCCGCGGTACTCAGCTACGCACGCAGCGAGGCGGAGCAGCTTTCTCAGCGCGGCGCTAACGCCCATTTTATTCCCAACGGCTACGACCCCAAACTTGCTAGTCTTCCCGCTACGCGCACACAGGAGATCGTTTTTGTGGGTTCCCGCTACGATAACCGGGTGGATATGATGATCCGGCTCAAAGATGCCGGGGTGCCGGTGCGGGTCTACGGGCGCGGCTGGTCCCACCACCCCTATGACAGGTTGCGCACCTGGGAGTGGAGTCGCCCGGATTTGCCCGCGGAGAGGGATATTTCCCTGACCGATGCCTACCGGGTGCAGGCCGCAGCGGCCGGGGCCCTGAATATCCACGGCTTACAGGCGGGCCTTGCCATGCGTACCTTTGAAGTGCCGGGGATGAGCGGGCTACAGCTGATTGATCGTCCCGATGTCGAGGAATTCTACGAGGTGGGGAGTGAAGTTCTCCTCTACCGGTCGGTGGAGGAGCTGGTGGATCTGTGCCGGAAGATTATTGCTGATGCGCGCTGGAGCACGGCGATACGGGAGGCCGGCAGAAAACGCAGTCTAGCCGAGCACACCTTCTTTCACCGGGCGCAGAAAATGGACCGGCTATGGGCCTAAAATTTCCCGATAACCTTGACGACTGGCGGGCCTGGGCTCAGCGGCAGAATCTTCCCCGCTACCTTAAAAACCGTGTGCTACCGGGCGCCCGGCGTCCGGTGCAGCGGTTGGTGCTGGTGTCCAAAGATCGAAGGAGTCCCCGGGTTCTGGTTGCTCTTGAGGCGATGACCCCCACCCAGCGGCAGGCCCTACTGGTTCCGGGGGACTATCTTGCCGCCGCGGGGCTACCGGTTGCTGTTCTCGCCCCCGCTGAGCACCGGGATTGTTTGGTCGAACAGGGGTATGGACTGGTGGCTGAGTTCGCGGGAGACGACCGCGTGCCGGCTCATTTGCACGGGGTGGGGCAGGTTATCTCCACGGGCAACTATCTTCCGGTAGGTGATTGGGCCTACCGGCAGGCGCAGACCCGGGGCTGGGACTACAACCTGGTGCAGCACGGACTCAACACCCCCTTTGTGCCCCCTCTACCCCGGGGGTCCCGACTCTTTGCCTTTAGCGAGCAGGATGCCGCGTTCTGGATATCTCACCGTACCGATATCGAATACGAAACGGTCGGGTCACAGATTTTCTACCGGGCCCAGCAGCGGGCCGGTTTAAAACCGCACAGTATTGAAAAAACACCGATATTTTTAGGGCAAATGCACGGGGCTGAACTGTCGCGTATCAGTTTTGCTCGTGCATCATATCAATTCAGTAAAAATCACTCTGCCATATATCGTCCCCACCCTGCAGAAAAGGATAAACTATCTACTATGACCCACAGCTTGTGGGCCAAAAAGGGTATAAGGATCGATCGTAGCGGTACACCGTTGAACCAGATAAACAACCCCGTTGTGTCTATCTTCTCCACCGGTGTGCTAGAAGCTGCAATCCGCGGACTACCGGCATGGGCTTACCACCCCAACCCGCCCGCATGGTTGGTTGAGTTCTGGGACCGATACGGAATGAGTCGGTGGGGAAGTGACCCCACTTTGGCACCGGCTCAACCCGAGATTGAACCTGCCCAACGTATTGCCCACGTTATTGCAACACACCTGGAGACATAGTGCGCATTCTGTGCGTTATTCCGGTTCGCGGTGGTTCCAAAGGAATACCCCGCAAGAACCTCAGACCCATTGCCGGAAAACCGCTTGTTGCCTGGACCATCGGTCGGGCACTGGAAGCCAAAAAAGAACTGGCGCCGGAGCACGTGCTCGACGTCCTGGTCTCCACCGATGACCCGGATCTCGCAGAAACCGCCCGTACCTACGGTGCCGAGGTACCCTTTATTCGGCCCGCGCACCTCGCGGAAGACACCGCCGCGACCGAGCCGGTTATCGAGCACGCCATTGAGTTCATGAGCGGGGTCGGGAGGAGACCGCAGGCGGTCATGCTTTTGCAGGCAACCAGCCCGGTGAGATTACCCGGCACCCTGGCCCGGGCTGTTCGACAGTTTGCCGGCTCAGATGCGGATTCTCTGGTGGGTGTTGTTCCCATCGGCCCCTTTATCTGGGCGGCTACAGATCCCCCCACCGCCCAGTACGAGGTGGATGCGCGGCCGCGGCGGCAGGAACTGACCCGAGAAACCTACCGTTACCGCGAAAACGGCTCCGTATACATCACGGCAACAGAGATATACGAGCGCTACCACAACCGGCTTGCCGGAAAAATAGAGCTCTTTATACTCAGCGAACTGGAGGGGGTCGATATAGACGCCATGATCGATTTTTCGGTTGCTGAGCATCAGCTCCAAGAAGTTTTGAAGAAGGAAAGCGAATACCCCCATGATCATTGAACGGAATATCGTTTCCTACGTGGTTTTTTCTGAGGACCCGGTGCTGAACGCCCTCCAGAAGATCACGGCAAACGGGCAGCGCATTATCTTTGTGGTTAACGAGTCGGGAATCCTGCAGGGGTCACTCTCCGACGGTGACTTTCGGCGCTGGCTACTGGCGCACCCCGCGGCTTCCCTGGACACCGCAACCATCGAGGTGGCCAACAGGCAGGTGCGTAGCTTTCCCGTGGGGACCGCGGCTGACGAGTTGAGCGGGGAGTTTGCCCGGGGCATTTCGCATCTTCCGCTGGTTGATGAACGCGGGCACCTGATCGCTATTGCCATGAACCAGCAGGACGTTTTGCGTATTGGCAGGCACGAAATTGCCGAGGATAAGCCCGCTTTTATTATCGCCGAGATTGGCAACAACCACCAGGGCGATGTTGACCTGGCCAAGAGGCTGGTTGACCTGGCGGTTGAGGCGGGGGCCGATGCCGTCAAGTTCCAGCTCAGAGATATGGAGGCCCTCTACCGGCAGAAGGGTGCTGTCTCTGCCGGGGAAGACCTGGGGGTGCAGTACACCCTCGATTTGCTGTCGCGTTTCTCTTTCACGGTGGAGCGTATGTATGAGGTTTTTGACCACGTTAAGCAGCACGATATGGATATTTTGTGCACGCCCTGGGATTCGCCCTCGGTGCAGGCGCTGGTTGACTACGGTATTGCGGGTATGAAAATTGCTTCTGCCGACCTCACCAATCACGAGTTGCTGCGCGATGTTGCCTCCCGCGGACTACCCATGCTGGTGTCGACCGGTATGAGCCGCGAGGAAGAAATTCGGGAGTCGGTGAAACTGCTCCAGAATCGGGGGGCTTCGTATGCTCTTTTGCAGTGCCAGTCAACCTATCCCGCGCCCTTTAAAGACGTGAATCTTGCCTATATGGATAGGCTAGCTGAGATCGGTTCATGCCCGGTGGGTTACTCGGGGCACGAGCGCGGTTACCATGTGCCTCTCGCCGCGGTTGCCCGGGAGGCCAAGATTATCGAAAAGCATTTTACCGTCGATAAAACACTGGAGGGCAACGACCATACGGTGTCTCTTCTGCCCGACGAGTTCAGGTCCATGGTTACCCAGATCCGGGAGGTGGAAGAAGCTATCGGTTCGGCAGCTCCCCGCCGGGTGTCCACCGGTGAGATGATGAACCGGGTGAACCTGGCAAAATCGCTGGTGGCCACCCGCACCATAGCCGCCGGTGAGACGGTGCGCGAGTCAGATGTTGCGGTTAAGTCTCCGGGCAGGGGGCTTCAACCCAACTACCTGCCGCAGCTGCTGGGCCGTACTATGCGGCGAGAGATTGAAGAGGGCGGTTTCTTTTTTGAGGGGGACCTTAAAGACAGTGCGGTAACCCGCCGGAATTTCGCCTTTGACCGCCCCTGGGGTCTACCCGTGCGCTACCACGACTACGAGCCGCTGATCGAGGAGTCCCACCCCGATTTTTTGGAGTTCCATTTTTCGTATAAAGACCTTGAAATAAACATTGATGAGGTTTTTGAGAAAAAGCTGCCCATGGGTTTCACCACCCATCTGCCCGACCTGTTTGCCGGTGATTTTTTGGTTGACCTTGCCTCCGACGATCCCCGGGTGTGGGAGCGCTCCATCGCCGAGGTGCAGCGGACCATTGATATTACCCGCGATCTCACCCGCTACTTCACCCTGGACGACGACCCGGTCATGGTGGTGACCATGGGTGGTTTCACCGAAGACGGACATATCAGCCCCGCCGCCCGCGCCGATAAATATGAGCGTATCGGTGAGGCGTTGGGCAAGCTGGATTCTTCCGGGGTGAGGCTGGCGGCCCAAACCCTGCCACCCTACCCCTGGCTGATGGGCGGGCAACAGTACCACAACCTTTTCCTTGACCCCCACGACACCGCCGATTTCTCCGACACCTTTGAGACCCGCCTGTGCCTTGACGTATCCCATACCGTACTTGCCGCCAACTTCTTGCAGATTCCGCTCTCCGAAGCGGTGGAGGTGTTGGCGCCCCGCTCAATCCACCTGCACCTGGTCGACGGTGTGGGCGTTGACGGCGAAGGAGTGCAGATAGGCGAGGGGGATATCGACTGGGCGGCCCTGGGCAAACAGCTACGCCGGCTCAGCCCCGGTACCTCCTTTATTCCCGAAATTTGGCAGGGGCACATTAATAACGGTGAGGGCTTCTTTACCGCGCTCGATCGGCTAGAAAAATGGCTGTAGATTCACAGCTGCCGCTGGCCCTCTGGGTGGTGCCGGTTGCCGAGTTCGGCGGGGTAGCCAGGCACGTATACGATGTTGCCGCTGCCGGTTTGCCCGGTTTTCGTCTGGCTATTCTACTGCCCGAGGGAGAGCTCTCGCGCCGGCTTGGCTCCCTCGCCAGGGTGCTGACCGCCGATTTCGGTACCGAAGCCGGGTTTGCCGCCTCTTTTTCCACCCTCAAAAGGGTGATCTCTGAACTGCGCCCGGTAGTGGTGCACAGTCACCTTGCCTACGCCGATACCGTGGCGGCGGCCGTGGTGACAGCCTTGCGGGTGGGTCACCGCCTGAACCCCGGGGTGCACCTTCCCCTGCTGGCCAGTACCGAACACGGTATTGCCGGTGTGAGCGGCATCTACCACGGATCGGAGCTGAAAGCGCGGGGGCGGAAGCTACTCCATCGACTGCGGTTGCGGGTGACCGATCGCGCTATAGCGGTGTCGGCCTCCACCGCCGAGCAAATGCGTAAGAAGTGGGGTGCCCGGCGGGTTGAAATTATTCGTAACGGTGTTGATAGTCAGCGGATAGCCAGCCTCGTGCACCGTGACCGGGTACCCGCTCACGGTGGCCCCCGGATTCTGTCCCTCTCCCGTCTGGCCCCAGAGAAGGGGCTGCCGCTCTTGCTTGAAGCCTTTGCCAGGGTACGGGAGACCTACCCGCAGGCGCACCTGGAACTTGCCGGTTCAGGTCCCCTGCTGAGGGAGCTCCGGGAGCAGGCTGCGGGGCTGGGACTGGACGATTCGGTCTCTTTTCCCGGATTCGTTGATCCGCTTGAGGCGATGGGCAGAAATGATTTTGTGGTGCAGCTCTCCCTCTGGGAGAACCTGTCCTATACGCTGCTCGATGCTAAGGCTGTGCCGCTGCGGGTGGTGGCAACCGATGTGGGGGGTAACCGCGAGATCGTGGCGGACCGGGAGCTGGTGGCCGCGGCTGCCGGGAAAGCCGGCGCCCGTGACGTTGCCCGGCGGATAGTGCAACTGTGGGAGCAGCCTGTTGCCCCGGGGAAGCCGATCCCTTCGGTTGAACATATGGTGAGAGAAATTGTTGCCTGCTACGGGAGAGGGATGAGGTAGCTATGGTTGCTGAAAAACACGCCGATGCAAAGAGACTCGCCGACTACTACGACGAGGCAAAAAACGTGCTCAGAGACCAGAGCTCGCAGATCCGCATACCCGATTTTCTGCTTTTTGCCGGCCTTATTCTGGGCATGGATATCGGTATTGGTCTGCCGACCAACCAGATTATTTTGATCATTATTTGCCTATACGGGCTCACCAGAAAACCGGTCTATGACCTTAAGCCGCTGGGCGGTCTCATGGGTCTGTTTATGATCATGCTCAGCTATATTGCCCTGGTTTCTTTTCTGGCCGACCCCACCGAAGACGCCAGTGACTGGAAACGGCGGCTTCTCCGCCTGGTGCTGACGACGGTGCTCATTTTTATTCTGGCCTCCGGGCAAATTCATCTGCGCTCGGCAATCTACGGTTACGCTACCGCGATCGTGGTCAATATACCGCTCTTCTATGCGGGGCTAGTGCCCGATAACTACGGCGGCTATCTCACCGGTTTGGTGGGGGATAAGAACGTGGCCGGTTTGGTCTACTGCCTCTTTGGGATTTTGATGATCTCTCTGGTGAACCGGCGATCCTCTAAAGCGGTGGTTTTTCTGCTGTTTTCCGGGGCACTGTGGCTGACCGGTTCGCGCACTTCTCTAGCCGCTTTTGCCATGGCCTTGCTGTGGATTCTGATAGCTCCCAGGCTGCCGGTGCTGGGTAGGTTTGTGCTGGCCTACCTGCTTTACCTGGTGGTGAGAGTGCTCTCCGAGGACTATTCTCAGGTGGGGGAGTTTGCCAACCGTGTTGGGTCTGATGAACTGCGACAGCGGATTGACGATGCCTCCTGGGCGCGAGTGCAGGAGACCGGATTTTTTGGGCAGGGCCTCGGTGAAGCCTACGTGCAGCTGGCCGATTCCCTCAACTTCTTCTTCCATAATTCTTACTGGTCTGCTTTTGTGGAGGGGGGCTGGCCCTGGGCTGTTTTCCTGGTTGCTGTAACGGTGTTTGTGCTGGTGCGGCCGTTCTCTGACCGTAAAGGCTGGACCCGTCAGCAGCTGATCGCCCAGGGCTTGGGTATTGCCCTGCTCATTTGTTCTCTGCGTCTGGGCGAGGTTCTGTTCACCCTCTACTGGGGTATCTGTATGGGCTACGGGTTGAGGGTGTGGCTGACCGAGCTGCCGGAGAACAGGGGTAGGGTGGGCCCCGGGCGGGGGCTCGACCAAGAACTGATACCCGCCAAGGTGAAGTAGGGCTCATGGTTGATTCCAGCTACGAGGTTTCGGTTATTGTCTGTGTACGTAACGGTGCGCAGACCATTCTGGGCCAGCTAGAAGCCCTCAACACCCAGAGTGGTGCACCGCCCTTTGAGGTGATCGTTGTCGATAACGGGTCAACCGATTCAACGCGGCAGACGGTTGAACAGTGGATTGGGGCCGCCTCGCGTCTGCCCCACAGTGTTCGGCTGGTGGCGGCAAACCGGCGTGCTTCTATACCCTATGCGCGGAATGTGGGGGTGGGCCATGCCCGCGGCCGGGTAATCGCTTTTTGCGATGCTGACGACCGCGTAGACTCCGGCTGGGTTGCCGCTTTTGCGCGGGCCGTGCACGGGAATATGCTCGCCGGTGGAAAGATTATTCCTTCGCGGGAGAGTCTTATGCCTCCCGGTTGGGGGAGCGGGCTCTTTGCCACCCCCTACCTCATGCATGTCGCCAACTGTAACTGTGCCCTTGAAAGGGAAACCTTTCTGAGGATTGGTGGCTACGACGAGTCGCTACCCCGCTACGGTTTTGAGGATGTTGAGTTCTCTTGGCATGCCCAAGCCCGGGGTGTGGAGCTTGCCTATATTCCGAGTGCGGTGGTGCACTTTACGGTGAGTGGCGACCGGGCATCTGTGCGTAAAAAGTTTCATCTGGGCCGCGGAAGGGTGCTCATGGCACGCCGCTATCCCGGATACGATTCACGAACCTATTCGCCGGGGTCCACTCTCGTAGACTGGGCCCGGGGGAGCGGGAGGATTGTCACAGATCTGATGCGTACCCGCCGGGTATCCCGCCAGCAGCTGGGTGCTTCGGTGGCAGCCCTGGGGCGGGTGGCCGGGTCCCTGCAATACTCCGGTAAAACCAAGAACATCGCTCGCAAAGGAATAGCCGGTGACTAAGCCCACGATAACGATAGCCAGTAACAACGGTGATATGGGCGGTGGCGAAGTCATGCTCCTCAACCTCGCCCGCGCTATGAGGAGGGCAGGCTACACGGTGACCGTGCTGGGTCCGGCCCAGCCCGGCGAAGTCTGTGAAGCCGCCGCTGACGAGGGCTTTGACACCCTGGCGCTACCCGCTCAGAGTCGCGCACAGTATATGGGACAGCTCAGGGCCTGGGACAGGCAGCGGCAGGGGGTTCTCTGGTGCAACGGTCTACTGCCTGCGGTAGCGACATCCGGTCACGGCCACCGTGTGGTTCACCTGCACCAGTTACCCCGAACCACCCCGCAGAGGGCCCTGCTGAAACCGGCCAGGAAAGGAGCTTGTGTCACCCTGCTACCCAGCGACTACGCCGCGGCCAGGGTGCCCGGCTCACGGGCCTTCTATAACTGGGTGGACCCGGTCGATATGCCCCTGTCGCGGAGGGCACCGACAGGTTCTCTGACCGTCGGTTTTTTGGGCCGCCCCTCGCATATCAAGGGCACGGATATTCTGGCGCAGGCCGTGCTAGGGCTGCGTCAAGCCGGTGAAGACTACCGTCTGCTGATTGGTGGTGAACCAAAATTCGTTGACAGTGCGGACCGGCAGCGGGTGCAGCGGCAACTGGATCCGCTGGGGGACGCGGTCGAGTTCACGGGATGGGTGGAGCCGGCAGAATTTTTACGGCGTATCGATATGCTGGTGGTCCCCTCAACAATCGCTGAAACCTTTGGGCTGGTGGTGGCCGAGGCAATGTCTGCGCGAGTCCCTCTGCTCATCACCGATGCCGGGGCTCTCAGTGAGGTGGCAGGGAGCACCCACCCCTGGGTTGCAGCCGCCGGTGACCCGGCAGATTTAGCGGAGAAGATCCGGCAGCTGGGGCAGAAAATCACCGAGGGTGACGACGCTCTGGGACAGATCCTACTTTCTGCTTATTGGCGGTGGCAGGAGCTGTTCTCCCCCGAAGCCGGCCAGGCAAGGGTCAGCGCACTGCTGCGGGAACTCGCAAGCACCGGTGCAGGGGAGGCGCCGTGAACCGACCGGTTCAGACCGATCCCGCGCCGGCCCCGTCGGTAAACCGCCCCCGTTGTACAGTTTGAGAGTAAGAGAATGGTTGACTATCAGGCAGCAGTTATCATCCCCACCAGAGGCGGTGCGGCAAAACTCCATTATCCGCTGGATGCCCTGGAGAAACAGAGCGAGAAAGACTTTCAAGTTATCGTCGTTATCGACGGTGATATCGACGGCACCGAGGCGGTCGTAGAATCCTACAAAAAACGCGGAAAACTCAACCTTGAGACCGTGGTCTTTGCCGAAAACCGCGGGCGTACCAGGGCGCTTAACGCCGGCCACCGGGCTGCCTCTGCCGCCGTGCTCATCCGCTGTGACGACGACCTGGCGCCGGGGGAAGATTTTGTTGCCGGGCATCTGGAACACCACAGGGGTGAAGAAGAAGTGGGAGTGATCGGTATCTATCACAATATTTTTCCGCCCACCCCCTATGCCCGGGCCTACGGTGAATACCGGAACACCCGCTTTAAAGAAGATGCCTACCGGGCCGACTCTGATTTTTCCTGGTATTTTTGGGCCGGCAATGTCTCGATGCCCGCAACCCTTTATGAGCGTCTGGGCGGCTACGATGAGCGTTTTCGCCTCTACGGCTGGGAGGACGTGGATATGGGGTACAGAATCTACCGTTCCGGCGCGAAGATCGTGATTGATCCCCGGCTAGAAACCAACCACTACCTGGCCGCAACCACCACCGCTTCCCGGGCGGTGCGGGCCCTGCACTCGGGTGCTGCCCGGGCTCTTTTCGTCAACAAACACGGTGGTGGTTCGCTGCCGGACCCCCGGCCGGCGGGCCTGTGGGGGCTGGCGGTGAGGCTGGTTGCCGCGGGGGCGCATGAGAAAACCATTACCCCGGCGGGGTCCGCCATTGACAGTATTGCGGACCGTCTGCCCCGAGGCATGGCAGAGAAACTCGTCTCTCTGCTGGTTGAATCGTCGTCATACGCCGGTATCCGCTACCCGCGGCGTGCCCAGAAAGTTTTCTAAGATGCTTTTTAACGGTGTTAAAAAAACCCATTCCGAGCAGCTGGCACCGGTTGCGATAGCCCACGACTACCTCACCCAGAGGGGCGGGGCTGAGAGGGTGGTTCTGGCCCTGCACCGGGCCTACCCGCAGGCAACCATCTATACCGGTCTCTACAATGCTGAGAGGACCTACCCGGAGTTTCGCGACGCCAACATTGTGGTTTCACCGCTTAATAAAATACGGTTTTTTCGCGAAAACCACCGCGCAGCGCTACCCCTGCTACCGCTTGCCTCAAGCCTGCTTCGGGTACCGGCAGAAAAAACGATTGTCTCCTCAAGCGGTTGGGCCCACGGGTTCCGGTTCTCCGGAAGAAGCCTGGTCTACTGTCACTCACCGGCCCGCTGGCTCTACCTGAAAGACCAGTACCTGGGGGAGAACAGTAGCCCGGCTGTTTCCGTGGCGCTCAAAGCCATGCTGCCGGCCCTCATCCGCTGGGACCAGCGGGCAGCCGGCAGGGCGAACCGCTATATTGCCAATTCGACCGTTATTCAGCAGCGGATCGCCAGCGTCTACGGTAGGACAACAGACATCATTTTCCCCCCCTACTCCATACCGGAAAACAGCGCACAGCAACCGATTGCCGGTCTTCAAGAGTTCATGGCAGACTCCGACTATTTCTTGGTGGTCTCCCGTCTGCTGCCCTATAAAAATGTTGACAGGGTGATCGAGGCTTTTGCCGGTCTTGATCACAAGCTGCTGGTGGTGGGGGCCGGCCCCATGGTGGATGAACTGCGCGCTGCCGCCGGGAATAATATCCGTTTTGTCTCTGACATTTCCGATGAGGAGCTGCGCTACGCTTACGCCCACTGCAGGGCTCTCCTGGCGGTATCACACGAAGATTTTGGGCTGACACCGCTTGAGGTCGGGGCCTTCGGTAAGCCCACGATCGCCCTGAAAGCCGGCGGCTACCTCGATACCATTAACCCCGCAATCAACGGCCACTTTATTGAGGCACCAACGGCGGCGGCTATACGCACGGCGGTCTATAACTTTCAAGAGCAAGACTGGGACGCTAAGGCTATCGAGGAGCACGCGGCCAAATTTTCCGAGGCCCGATTTATTCAGCAGGTCAAAGCCTCCATGGACCTGCTCTAGAGGAGCACCCGCCGGATCAGCTGCATGTCCAGCAGAGAAGACACGAAAACGGTGATGTCCTGGGAAATGGCTTCCGGTGAAACCTCAAAAATACCGGCGGCCAGGTCGATCAGGGTATCCACGGTGCGGGGCTCCCGCAGCAGGTCCCACATAATCCCCGCCGTCCCGTCAAAACATAGGATCTCCGAGCGTTCCAGGTGGGCAACATAGATCTTTGTGGAGTTGGGGTTACCCAGATCGGCATCGTACACGTATGCGCTGTCGGGTGAGTGCACAAAAGCCACCGTGCTCATCGGGACCCACCCAGCGAATAGAAGCGGGCAAAAAATTTTCTGCGTTTCTCGGCACCGGTGGGTGCGTGTCCTAGGGACATGGCCAAATGGTCCTCATTGACCGAAAAAATATTGGTGAGCAAACGAGCCTTCGCCCTGAAACCGTGTGCCCGCTGCATCCGTGCTAGCCACTGCAGATAGAAGGGCGAATCCTGAGACATCACCTTCCACAGCAGATAGTGAGGCGCCCCCCGGTGCTGCTCGACCCTGCCCAGGGCCGTATCAAAAGCGAGCACCGCATCAAGTTCTTCTGCCCGGGCCCGCAACTGGCCCCACTCGGCAGCCCCCAGCACGGACTCCAGATGGGCGACCTCCCGGCTAGACCGGGCACGAGCACCGTGTACGATCACCAGCAGGCGAGAGTCAAGCAGGGAAGGAACCTGGCAGGGGAAAGAAGAAATATCCTTGGTCCGCCGCTGCCCCCACAGCTGCTCAAAAGCGCGGGTGGGATCGGCGAAACCGACCCCCGGAAAGTAGCGGTGAATATCGGCCAGCCCCCAGCTGGGATGATAAACGGTAGCCGCGTGCTCAAAAATTGATCCGGTTTCAAAATGGGTGAGCACCTGCCAGCCGTCCTGGTCGAGCAGGGCCATCAGCCGATGAACGTGCGCGGGGCGTACCAGCAGGTCGACATCCGTACTGGCACGATCTTTCCGGTAGGTGTCTTCACCGAAGGCGTAGCCCTTGATATGGAGAAGATCCACCGCGTTGAGGAGAGCTACCCGCTGAAAATAGGCGTGAGAGAGGTGTATACGAGCCTTCAGCGGTATCTCGTTGAGCACCGGATCAGCCACCGTCACCGTCCGCCCCCTTTCATGTGCGCCTTCTGGTGCAAGAATAGTGCGGAAGCCCCCCGCACTATTGGCCTGCGATCTTTCTATTTTTTGTCCCTGCGCCGGGGCCGATCGGAGGAGCTCTCCTGTGCGCCGTCTACCCCGTAGTAGCTGGAGTACATAGCGGTACCCGCGTAACCAAAACCGTAGTAGGAGGTGCCCAAGCCCTTGAGCGGGGTGCGGTTAATAACCGTGCCCAAAATATTGGCGTCAACCTTGTCCAACACATTCTTCGCCTCAGCCAAATGCTCCTTGCGGGTGGCGCCCACGGCCGCAACCACCACCACGCCGTCCACCGCGGTCGACAGCAGAGATGCATCGGTGACCGGCAGCAGCGGCGGCACATCAATGATCACCATAAACTCCTGAGAGAGCTCTTTGATCAGCTGACGCATCTTATCCGAGCCCAGCAGTTCCGAGGGGTTGGGCGGAATCCTGCCGGCGGGAAGAATAAAGAGCTGGGTGTCCTCGTACTGGCGTACCGCGTCAGAGAGCTCCACCTGACCCACCAGCACCTGGGTGAGACCAACCTTGGAGTCGATCTTGAATTTTTTGGCAATCGACGGGCGCCGCAGATCGGCATCGATGATAATGGTAGGCTGCCCCGAATCGGCCAGGGAACGGGCAATCGAGGTCGATACCGTCGATTTACCCTCACCCGGCTCGGAAGAGGTCACGATGAGAGACCTGGGCGGATTGTCAATATTCACAAAACGCAGGTTGGTTCGGATCTGGCGAATGGCCTCCTGCGAAACGTGATCGTCGCTACTGGTGAGAAGGTTCTGTTCGTTGAGCTTCTCGGTTTCGGGTAGGGTACCCAGCACCCCCGCATCGGTGGCTTTGACGACGTCGTCGCGAGTGCGTACCCGAATGTCGAGCTGGTTACGGAGGAAAATAATGGCAAAGACCATCACCAGGCCGGCACCGGCACCAAGAGCGGTGTTTTGAATAAAGTTGGGGCTGGAGGGGGAGCCGGGAAGGGTGGCGTTATCCAGCGGAACCACCCGCACGGTGGTTGACCCCTCAAGGTCGTTGACCACCTTGGCGGTTGCCTCAAGTGAACTGTTGGCCAGGGTCTGGGCATGCTCGGGGGAGTCAGCGGATGCGGTGACCCGGATCAGTGCGGAGTCCCCCTCTAGAGCGGCGGAGAGGTTGCCCTGGATAGCGCCCTTACTCATGCCGAGTTCGGGGTGAGATGCCAGGATTTCTTCGGCTACGGGGCCGGAGGAGACCAGGGCCAGGTAGGATGAGGCCTTGTCTTTGGCGGCGGTGCTGCCGGAGATAACATCACCGATACCGGTGGAATCACCCACGGTCACGTAGCCGGTGGATGAGGAAGAATAAATTTTAGGTTGGAGCATGGAATAGCCAAATCCCAGGAGCGCACCAACGAACACGCCAATCACGAGGTATTTCAGATTAACTCGAACCAGGCGCACAAAATCAAGGATTGTCATAGCGGATAAACCCCAAACCTAAATAGTGTGAAAAATCGTGCGAATAAATGAGTCTCTGCAAGTCTAGCATCTCCCCTTGGAGGAAAGGAGGCGGCTTGTCCCCTAAAAAGAGGTAGCTTTATATCACAGAAATTATTCTTTAGGGCAGACACCGTTTCCGTCCGGCCTCAGCGGCGACGGGCCGGGGTGAGCCGTGGGCGGGACCTGCCGAATCAACCGCAGAACCTTGCCACCTCAACAGCCTACTTCAGCAGGCCCATCAGGTATTTACCGTAGCCGCTTTTAAGAAGGGGCTGGGCCAGTTCTTCTAGGCGGGAATCATCAATATATTTCATCCGCCAGGCAATCTCCTCGGGGCAGCCAATAGAGAGCCCCTGCCGCGCCTGTACGGTGCGAATAAAATGGGTGGCATCGGAGAGAGAATCAAAAGTCCCGGTATCAAGCCAGGCGGTGCCGCGCGGCAGAATCTCCACCCGTAATTTTCCCTGCCGGAGATAGACACTGTTGAGATCGCTAATTTCTAGCTCACCGCGGGCCGAGGGCCTTATACTTTTAGCAATCTCAACCACCCGGTTATCGTAGAAATAGAGTCCGGGGATCGCGTACTCGCTCTTAGGAAACCGCGGTTTTTCTTCAATAGAAATAGCCCTGTAATTTTCGTCAAACTCCACCACGCCGTAGGCCCGTGGATCCGCTACTCGGTAGCCGAATACGGCGGCGCCGTCAATAGTGCTGTATTTGCGGAGCTGGGTTCCCAGCCCCGGCCCGTAAAAAATATTGTCGCCGAGCACCAGGGCCACCGAGTCTTCACCAATATGATCCTCGCCCAGCAGAAAAGCCTGTGCCAGGCCGTCGGGGGAAGGCTGCACCCTGTAGCTAAACCGCACCCCAAACCGTGAGCCGTCGCCCAGCAACCGCTGAAACTGCTCAAGATCTTCACCGGTGGTGATGATGAGAATGTCTTGAATCCCCGCCAGCATCAGGGTCGAAAGCGGGTAGTAGATCATTGGTTTATCGTAAACGGGGGTGAGCTGCTTACTGATTCCCAGGGTAACGGGGTGGAGTCGGCTACCGGTTCCGCCGGCTAAAATAATTCCCTTCATAGGCCCATTCTGACATGTAAACCCGCAATACTTTTCTAACCCGAGAATAAATTTTTTGGTGGTTACCCCTTACCATGGGAGCATGGCAAAAATCTTAGTAACCGGCGGTGCCGGGTTTATCGGATCAAATTTTGTTCATTATCTTCTCGATAATACCGAGCACTCGGTGGTGGTTCTGGACAAAATGACCTACGCGGCAAACGAGAAATCGCTGGAGGGCGCTGATTCCTCCCGTTTCACCCTGGTGCGCGGTGACGTTGCTGACCGCGACATCGTGGACCCGCTGGTGGCAGAAGCCGATGCGGTGGTGCACTATGCGGCCGAGTCCCACAACGACAACTCGCTGGCTGACCCCCGGCCCTTTATCCACACCAACCTGGTGGGAACGTTCACCCTGCTTGAGGCGGTGCGCGCCCACAGAAAGCGCTACCACCACATTTCGACCGATGAGGTTTTTGGTGACCTCGAGCTTGATACCCCCGCCAAGTTTACAGAAGAGACCCCCTACAATCCGTCTTCCCCCTATTCCTCAACCAAGGCGGGGTCAGACCTGCTGGTGCGTGCCTGGGTGCGGTCTTTCGGGGTTGAGGCGACCCTGTCGAACTGCTCTAACAACTACGGCCCCTACCAGCATATTGAGAAGTTTATTCCGCGGCAGATTACCAATGTGCTTTCGGGTATCCGGCCCAAGCTTTACGGCGAGGGGCTGAATGTGCGCGACTGGATTCACGCCAACGATCACTCGTCTGCCGTGCTGACCATCCTTGAGAAGGGGGAGGAGGGGCAGACCTATTTGATCGGTGCCCGCGGTGAGCGGAACAATATCACGGTACTCCGCACCATTTTGCGGCTGATGGGTCAGCCCGAAGACGCTTTTGAGAAGGTGACGGACCGCCCCGGCCACGATTTGCGTTACGCCATCGACGGTAGCCGTCTGCGGCAGCAGCTGGGCTGGGAGCCGAGGTTTACCGATTTTGAGGCGGGCCTGGCGGACACAATCGACTGGTATACGCAGCACCGCGCCTGGTGGGAGCCGCTCAAGGCCGAGGTGGAAGCTCAATACGCAAAGGCTGGTCAGTAAGTTGAGTCAAGAACTGAGGGTGCACACCACCGATATCCCGGGGCTACTCCTGATTGATATGCCGGTACACGGCGATAACCGGGGCTGGTTTAAGGAGAACTGGCAGCGGGAGAAGATGACTGCTGCGGGCCTACCCGATTTTGTTCCGGTACAGAACAATGTTTCCTTTAACGCTGTCGCTGGGACCACCCGCGGTATCCACGCCGAGCCCTGGGACAAGTATGTTTCTGTAGCCAGTGGCAGAGTCTTTGGTGCCTGGGTGGATCTGCGCGAGGGCGACTCGTTTGGCAGGGTGGTAACCGCGGAGATGGGGCCCGACACCGCCGTCTATGTGCCGCGCGGGGTGGGTAACTCCTTTCAGACTCTGGAAGATAACACCGCCTATATCTACGTGGTCAATGACCACTGGTCGGAGCAGGCGCTGGGGGATTATTCTTTTCTTAATCTCGCGGATCCAACGGTGGCGGTTCCCTGGCCTATACCTCTGGGGCGCGCAGAGCTATCCGAGAAGGATAGAAACCACCCGTATCTGGCAGAGGTGACCCCGGTGAAGCCGGCCCCCTACCTGCTGGTCGGGGCAGACGGGCAGCTGGGTCGCGAGCTTGCCCGCCGGTTCACCGTAGCCGGTACCCCCTATATTGGTGTTACCCGGGGCGAGTTTGACCTGGCGCGGCCGGATACCTGGAAGAACGCCTACCGTTGGCGTTCCCTGCGCGGTATTATCAACGCCGCCGCCTACACGGCGGTTGACCTTGCCGAGACCGATGGGGGCAGGGCTCAGGCGTGGGCGGTCAACGCTACCGGTGTTGCTGCGCTTGCTGACCGCGCCAGAGAGGCGGCCATTGACCTGGTGCAGGTGTCGACCGACTACGTTTTTGATGGCGGGCTGGAGTTGGGCCGCGAATACGGCGATAATGACCCCGTAGCCCCCCTGGGCGTCTACGGCCAGTCTAAGGCTGCCGGGGAGATGGCGGCTCGCGCCTATAATCGCCACTATATTGTGCGAACCTCGTGGGTGATCGGTGACGGCAAAAATTTTGTGGATACTATGCGCTCGCTGGCAGCCGCCGGGGTGGATCCGTCGGTTATTGACGACCAGTATGGCCGGCCGACTTTTACCGGAGATTTAGCGGCCGGTATTCTGCATCTGCTACAGACCGGTGCCGACTACGGCACCTATAATCTCACCAATACCGGGCCGGTGATCACCTGGGCCGACCTTGCCCGGGCCAGTTTCGCCGCGTACGGGCACGACCCGGCGCGGGTGAGAGATATTAGCACCGAGAAATATTGTGAGGGGGCAGAATTTTTCTCGCCCCGACCCAAGAATTCTGCGCTAAACCTATCAAAGATTATGGGTACCGGTTTTGTACCGCGGGATCACCGGCAGGCGTTGACCGACTATGCGCAGGGAGCGGAGTAGAAGGAGTTGAGCCGAGGTTTACTGTGACGGGCTCGATACCCGTGCTTCTTGCGCCGGTGCGCGGGCCGAAGGCATACTTAATGGGTTGCCGAAGCCCCGGCAACAGCCAAGGCGGTGGAATGCTTGCGAAGCAGGTCCGTAACCGACGGTGGCTGACTGGAAGTTATTTTCTGGCGTCAGTGCACTGCTTGGCGCAATAATTTTCAGTAGAGAAAAGAGAAGACACAGTGGCTAACACCATTAAGATTGCGGCAACCCGCCGCGAAGATTTTGGCAAGGGTTATGCGCGCCGTATCCGCATGGCCGGTGATATTCCGGCGGTGATCTACGGTCACGGTAGTGAACCGCAGCATGTGGTGCTGCCGGGGCACGAAACCACCCTGGCTGCCCGCAACGCAAACGCTATCCTCAACCTCGATGTTGAGGGGGAGAGCGTGCTGGCCATGATTAAGGATATTCAGCGTCACCCTATCCGTCCCGAGCTGCAGCACATAGATCTGCTGATCGTTCGCCGCGGTGAGCGTGTGGAGATTGAGGTTCCCCTGCAGGTTGAGGGCGAGGTTGAGAAGGGCGCTGTTGCCAACGTTGAAGAGACCGTGCTTCTGGTGGAGGCAGACGCCCTGTCTGCACCGGAGCAGATTGTTGTGAATATCGAGGGCCGCAAGGTTGGCGAGCATGTCACCGCCGCCGATATTGTGCTTCCCGACGACGTCACCCTGGCTGCCGACGGTGAGCTGCTGGTGGTCAACGTCTCTGAGCCCGAGGTTCTTGAGGTCCCCGAGGCCGACGGTGAGGCCGATGAGGCAACCGCCGAATCCGCCGGTGAAGCTGCGGAGTCAGAATAGGTTTACTCCCGGTTCCGCGCAAGGGGCGGGGCCAGACTTCTGAGGGCCCGTACACTGCCGTGTACGGGCCCTTGATAATGGATGCAGTGATTGTAGTGGTCAAATTTTTTCGAGACCGAAGAGAGAGCAGAGCGGATATGGGCGAAGCTTGGTTGGTGGTGGGTCTGGGGAACCCCGGCGAAGAGTACCAAAAAACGCGCCACAATATCGGACAGATGGTTCTTGACCGCCTGGCTGAGAGAGTGGGCGGTAGTTTCCGGAGGCAGGCGCGGGCAAGGGCATTGACACTGGAAGGTCGTCTGGGGGTGGGGGGCCCCAGGCTGGTGCTGGCTAAACCGCTGACTTTCATGAACGTCTCGGGCGGCCCCGTGGCCGCCCTGGCCTCCTTCTACGGTATAGGCCCCGACCGTATTATTGCCGTGCATGACGAACTTGATATTCCCTTCGACACGGTCAGAATCAAGAAGGGTGGGGGAGAGGGTGGCCATAACGGTTTACGCGATATCAGCAAAGCGCTGGGCACCAAAGACTACTATCGCCTCCGCACCGGAATTGGTAGGCCGCCGGGGCGTATGGATGTCTCGACCTTTGTGCTCAGACCTTTTAGCGCTGCCGAGACGGGGCAGCTGCCCCTGCTGGTGGATACCGCCGCTGATGCATGCCAAAGCCTGGTCACCGACGGCCTTGCCGCCGCCCAGCAGAAATACCACGGCACCTGGGGCTAGACCTCAGGCAAGCACCGCCTTACTATCAATTTCGGCCCCTCAGGAATAAGCTATAAAAATATGTCGTTATGGCATGCGCATGCAGACAGGCAGAGCCGAGACCAAAGGACGGTACAGTGACTACCCAGGGATACGCCCTCGCGCCGGGAACACCCCTCAACAATGAGACGGTGGCACGGCTACGGCAAGACTTTCCTCTCCTTCAGACACGGGTGAACGGCTACCCCCTCACCTATCTGGATTCGGGGGCGACCAGTCAGAACCCGGTGCAGGTGATCACCGCCGAAAGAGACTTTTATACCGGCGCTAACTCGGCGGTGCACCGGGGAGCCCACACACTGGCGGTTGAGTCAACCGACCTCTTTGAGGATGCCCGCCGCACCGTGGCCCGTTTTGTCGGTGCCGATGAAAATGAGCTGGTATGGACCTCTAACGCTACCGAGGCGATCAACCTCATCACCTACTCCATGGCTAACGCCAGTGCGGGCCTGGGCGGGGAAGCTGCCAAGAAATTTGCTCTGGGACCGGAAGATGACATCGTGGTGACCGAGCAGGAACACCATGCCAACCTGATTCCCTGGCAGATCCTTGCCCAGAAGACCGGTGCCCGTCTGACCTGGATTCCGCTTCTCCCCGATGGGACACTCGACTATGAGGCGGCCGAAAAAATAGTCAGCGGTAGAACAGCGGTGCTGGCCTTCACCCACGTCTCCAATGTCTTGGGGTCGGTGACTGACGTAGAGTTTCTGACCCGGCTAGCTCGCGGCGTGGGTGCTCGCGTGGTTCTGGATTCCTGCCAGTCCGTTCCCCACATGCCGGTGAATTTTCACGAACTCGATGTTGATTTTGCCGTGTTTTCCGGCCACAAAATGCTAGGTCCCACCGGGATTGGTGCCCTCTACGGCCGGGCAGAACTGCTGGCTGATCTGCCTCCCTTCCTCACCGGCGGCTCCATGATTACCAGGGTGAGTATGACCGAGGCCGAGTTTATGGCGCCACCGACCCGGTTTGAGGCGGGTACTCAGAAGGTGAGCCAGGCGGTCGCGCTGGGGCAGGCGGTACGCTACCTTGAGAACCTGGGGATGGACGCGGTACACGCCTGGGAGGCGCAGCTGGGCCAGCGTCTAGCTACCGGGATCGAGAAGATTGACGGTGTACGGCTACTGGGCCCCGCTGCGGGCAAGCCCCGCGCCGGTCTAGCCGCGGTGCACGTCGACGGTGTACACCCCCACGACGTGGGACAGCTTTTGGATATGCGGGGGGTGGCTGTGCGCGTGGGCCACCACTGTGCCCAGCCCCTGCACCGGGCACTGGGGGTGACCGCATCGACTCGGGCCTCCACATACATCTACAACACCACTGACGACGTGGACCGCTTTCTGGACGAGCTTGCCGGTGTGCGCGGCTACTTCGGTCTCTAGCATAGTAATCGGACAAGACAGCGAAAGGATCACCATGAGCGGGTTGGAATCCCTCTACCAAGACATCATTCTTGATCACTCCAAGCAGCGTTTGGGCCAGGGCCTGGTCGATGCGGTACACGCCCACGCCGATAACCACCAGTACAACCCCACCTGCGGCGACGAAATCAACCTGCGGGTGGAACTCTCCGAAGACGGCGAAACCATCGAGAAAATCTCCTGGGAGGGGGAGGGCTGCTCCATTTCGATGGCTGCCGCCTCGGTGCTTTCACAGATGGCACCGGGAATGGGTTTAAACGATTTTTGGGATTTGGTTGACCGTTTTCGGCAGATGCTGCGTTCGCGCGGACAAATAGAGCCTGACGAAGAATTTTTTGGCGATGCTGCCGCATTTGCCGGTGTTTCTAAGTTCGTTGCCCGGGTAAAATGTGCTATGCTCGCCTGGGTTGCCGCAGAAGAAGCAGCGAAAGAGGCACATTTGGCGGCAACTGTCCACTAAAGAGGTGGCATCTAGAAGACTTTGTCCCCCAAACTATGCTCACGATTTTCTTTCGCTTGAGCTTCACTATCCACTAGTGTGAAGGGGGCCGGCTGTAGATGCCATGACCGCCCGCGGGTAGGGGAAACCCCGGGCCGGGTAACAACGCGCGATAAAGGGGAAACGCAATGAATATTGGCTATGCAGCCGGCGCTTTTGATCTGTTCCACGTGGGACACCTCAACATTCTTCGCCAGGCAAAGAAAAACTGTGACTATCTCATAGCGGGTGTGGTCTCCGATGAAATGCTTGAGCTCACCAAGGGCCGCCGCCCGATCGTGCCGCTGGCAGAGCGCATGGAGATCGTCGCGCACATTGACTTTGTGGATGAGGTGCGGGCAGAAACCGTGGTGGATAAGCTTGAAACCTGGGAGCAGGTCGGTTTTAACACCTTCTTTAAGGGCGATGACTGGAAAGGTACACCCCGCGGTATCGACCTTGAAAACCGCTTTGCCGAGGTGGGGGTGTCGGTGGTTTACTTCCCCTACACAGCCCATACGTCGTCGACCAAGCTGAGGGCGGCACTCGCGGCGCTGTCCACCCCCCAGAAGGCGGCGTCCTAGTTTCTTCTGGTCTCCCCGGCGGCCCCAAGCGGTGTGTTTGTCCGCGGCTGTCGAGGGGATCTAGATAGGCGAATAAGAGCTGTCATCACAGATAGCTTGAAAAGATAGTACACCGGGGGTGCGGCACCGGTCACCGGCGCCGCACCCCCGGTGTATATAGCGAGGGTAAAGAGTGGATCCTCTACCTACCGCTGTGTCTATTTCTGGGCTGTCCACTGCTCCACATAGGAGCCCAGACGCACAAGAACATTACCCACGTAGGGCTCGGCCGCAGCGGCAATCTTCTTACCCACCAGGGGGATACCGCAGGATACCTCGCCGCTGACCTCGATAACGGTCTGCTCACCCTGGGGCAGTAGCTTCTGTGTGGCCTGTGCACTGATCGGAAGCCCGCCGACCTTGATGTCGGTGGTGACGGTGCGTACACCATCATCACCGGGGGCAGAGACCTGATCGGTCTGGGTCATTTGAAGACCCTTTGAAACAAACTTCTTGGCAATATCAGGTACCCGGTCGGCAGAAACCGTGCGGGTGGTTGTTGAGGTAAACGCCCCGGAGGTATCCCCGTCTACCGAGAAAGAACCAAAAGCAATCTCGAGCTGGTCACACACAAAACGCGCAAAATCCTCGGATGCGTAGGCTTCAATAACGCGTGCCACCGGTGTATTGACGGTGGTTGATTCCTGAACAGACATAGAAGTCCCTTTCTTATAGGTTTGAGGGTTCTCGATCAACGAAAACAGGCACGGGTTCAAGATACCCAAGAGAGGTAACCCGTCGCGAATTTTCGCGGCCCCGTTTCGCTGGAGGGTGACTACCTCCGACATCGGAAACAGTCACCCTCCAGCACAATTTTACTGCTCTACCCGGCCAAAATACCGCGTAAAACCTGTCCGCAGCGGCGCACAAATTTTCGGCTATCGTGGCCCACAGAGGGGGCAAAATTCGCAAAAAGTTCCGACATCTTATCCGCTGCATCGTCGGCTCCCGGAAGTCGCACCTCACCGCGTACCCGCTCGGGATGGTCAAGAGCCCAATTTATCTTGTTCTCAAAATCTTCGGCGTCAGCAATAACCCGGGTTTCACCGTAGCTTTCCATCACGCGAGAGAACTCAATCTGGTGATCATCGACCACCTCGTCCAGGTCGCTGCGGCGCGGAACAGCAAACGGGATCTGTCCCACCTCGCGGGCGTCCAGAATGGAGCCGGGTCCGCCCTGGACCACCACTACCTTAGCCTGCTTGTAGATCTGAAGAAGATCAGCACGCGGAAGCCTAGAAATACTGTCGGTGGCGTTCTCCGGTGCGCCGGTGAAACCGTGCTGGAAGAGGCATGAAACCTCAGGGTGCTTGGCCAGATAGGAATCGACCCAACCGACCAACCGGTCAAAGGCGTGGTAGTCGGTCCCTAACGAAACTACCAGGTCGTAACGGGGGATAGCGCGTTCTCCGCTGTCCCCGGTCTCAGAATGTACAGTCATATAAACTTCCCCTAATGAGTCTATGAACTTTACAAATTAATGAATGAAATTACAGGATTGCCCCGATATTGACCGCCTCGGGAAAGGCTCGCTTCTGCTCATCCCACTGAACAAGAAAAAGATCACTCATGGGATAACACAGCCGTGCGCTCATGGTGGGCATGGTAATGCGGTCGTATGCTTCAATAAACACGGTGCGGATCCCTAATATCTTTGCAACCGCGAAAAAAGAAACAGCCACTGCCGCCCCGGTACTAATTACCACATCGGGGCGTTCCCGACGAAGAACAGTCCAGGCCAAACGGAGGTTGCGCAGGGCATTGGGAAGATTACGAGTGGTTGGGAAATATACCCAGTCCACTTTTTCACCCTCCAATACCGCTCGAACCTCCGGCAAATCAAAAGTCGCCCAGGTGCGGTCGTGTTCCTTCCAAAATTTCTGCAGGGCGATCAACTGCGCAAGATGACCCCCCGCACTAGCAACATATAGTGCTTTCAATGTATTCCCCTTAGTTTGCGAGATATACATATTCTATAGTGGCAGCGGAAGTTTCGGCTACAGCAACAAACTCTCGAACCTCGTCAACCGACGAGGTGTTCGACACTACCAGCACGCATGAACCCAAAATGTCGGCCGCATCAAACACCTGCGAGAACTCGGTGTCGACCGGTGCCAGCACCACCGTGGGCTCCATCTCGGCATCGGTATTGCCGGACTCGGCGGGGGAGAGACCCTGCAGAGAATCCAAGAAATGAACCCTCCGGTTAGAAATAGCCTCGGCGATAGAACCGGCAAAGCTCTGACCGGTCTGCTGGGAATCAGAGTAAATGACCAGGCCCCGAAGTCCGGCGGCGGTAAACTCTCCGCCGGGCGCACCCAGGGAGCGGAGCAGACGGCGGGTGTCCTCAACAGCGTGCTGCTGGCGAACCAGATGAATGTTACCCACCATGTCTTCAAGCCTGTCAGGGTAGGCAATAGTCCGGGTGCGGGAGTCAACCACGCGGGCAGCTACCATACCGATCAGGGCACCCATGACCGCGCCAACCAGCATGTATTTTCCGACAGAGAGGCTTTTAGCGGACTGCGGTGTCTGCGCCTGGGTTACCACACGCCCGGCTGTGGTTGAGGTGACCTCCACCTGGGCTAGTTTTTCCTGGAGCGCGTTACGGGTGGCGGTATCGCCTTCCCCCAGAGAGCTGAGCGAGTCGCGAATCTCTTCGGCGGTGGAGTCTACAGAACTCTGGAGGCTCGACTGGCGTACTTCAAGGTAGGCTTCCGCCATGGCGTTGGCGTAGGTCGCCGCGTCCTCAGCGGAATTGGCGGTTGCGGTGAAATCAAGAATGGCGGTACCCGAGTGGGCGGCCACTGCCATGCTGGATTTGATCTTTCCGGTGAGCTCGGGGTCAGACGAATCGAGCTGTTCGGCAGCCCGCCTGGCCACCTCCTGGGAGCCGGCCACCGACGCCTCGGTGTCAATATTGACACTGGTCTGGTTGGAGGCGGCGGCGTTGGGGTCCTGCGTGAGCGCGTAGACCACCACGGTTGAGGTCGCCTCATAGCGGGTAGCGGTGAACAGGGAAGCAACGGCCCCCAAGATTGCGCAGACAGCCACACACGCCAGCACAATTACCGGGTGACGAATAATTTTTTTGAGCTGTTCGGAGAGGGAGACAGGCTTGAGGGCCTGCGGCTTATGCGAGGGCGCGGCCTCTGCTCGGGTGCGGCGCGTCGGAAGGTTATGCTGTGCCACTAATATCATCCTCTTTCTGGTGAGCTTTGCTAGTGCTGCTTTTCTTGGTGCGAGACGGGAAAAGGGAACTGATACCGACTGCCTCGCGGAACCGGTAGAGCAGGAGAAGATAGGTGGGGACCAAAAGCACGGCGTAGAGCAGGATGGCCCACCAGCTTTGCCCCAGAATACTCTGAGCGATCAGGGCAGCCGCTACCGGAACACCGGAGCCCAGAAGCATAACCGGATATATCTCGGTCACGCTGGCCCGGATCCCCACCAGGCGAAGCACCTGGTAGGCGGCAAGAAACGTGTCGATAAGCGCGGCTGCCGCCCAGGCGGTGACCGCACCGAACAGCCCCCAGAGGGGGACCAGGGTGAAGTTGAGGGTAAGTGAAACCGCCAGCGCAGAAAGTTTGTTGTAGAGCTGCCAGCGCGATTTTCCGCTCATGAGAAGCACGGACTGCACCCCGCCGGCAGACATGGCCACCATCATGGCCGGGCAAATCACCCAGAGCACCCCGGCGCCCCGGGAGAAGCCTTCACCGAACACCTCCATGAGGGTGGAACCGAAGAAGGCAAGGCTGATATAGAAGGGCCAGCCGGTGGCGATCAGCACCCTGGTATTGGCCAGGAAGATAAGACGCGCCCGCGCCCGATCGCCGACAGCCAGAGCCGAGCTGATTGAGGGCCCGGTGACCACCCGACCGATGTGTTCAACCATCACCCCCATGCGCACCATGCGGTTTACCGCGCCGTAGATACCCGATGCGCCGGCACCCAGAAAGAGCGCCACGCAGAGCACATCGACCCACTCCAGGACCGTTTCCACCACGGCAGAAAAACCGCGGGCCGAGCTGAACCCCCAAAAACTTTTCAGGGTTTCCTCCCCGCCGGCAGTCGCAAGCACCCTGTCTTCTTCCCGGGGGATATAGCGGTACACCAGAAACCAGGTGAGGGCGGCAACAAGAACCACCGGGACGGTCCAGGCCAGAGAGAGAGAAACCATGCTGCCGGCGTAGGCGACCGCTAACAGGATAGCCAAAATACGCAGGGTGGGCAGGAGCAGGTTTTGGAGGGCCGTAAAAGTAACCACCCGGTTGAGCCCGCGTAGCACCCCAAAACCGATGGTCATGACCGCGGCGGCAAGCAAAAATACGGCGGTCACCCGGAATGTTACCCGGTAGCTGTCGCTCAGCTGGGGAGAAAAAATATCGAGGGTGTAGAGCAGGGCAAGCAGGGTGATAGCGATAGCTATGCACAGCGAGGGTAGCAGGGCGAAGCGGATCAGCTTCTTCACCGCCGAGTAGCGGCCCACCGCATTCTGCGCGGATACCATGCGCACCAGCCCGGTATCCGCCCCAAAAACTGACAGCGAGGTGCCGATACTAAAGAGCGCCATAATCTGAAAAAACTCTCCCGCGCTTGCCTCACCCAGACCGTTGGACACGATCAGGGTGGCAACAAAGGCGGCAGCAGCACCGTAGATCACAAAAACCGAGGAGAAAGCCCCACTTTTAGCTAGATTAGCCACTAGAGCCCCTCTCGATAAACCAGCGAACGCATCATGAGCGCCAAACAGAGCATCATGGCTGTCATCTGCATGGTGTCAAAACTGTAGAAGATAAACACAAAGATTGCGGTGACCGGGACAGAGTGAATCCATACGCCGGTGTCAGACTGCACACCCCAGGTGGCCCCGATAGAATAGAGCATGTAGGCCAGAAAAAGGCCGAGCCCCACCAGGCCGAAACAAAACATGAGCGCCCACAGGTACCCCTGGGTTCCCAGCGAGACCCCCACAGTCACGTCCAAGCGGGCAGTGCCATATCCCACCAGCGGCGAGCGGGTGACCGCCTCCCAGGTGGCTCCGTAGAGTGAGGCTCGCCCACCGGTGGAATCCGAATACTCCTGCCGGCCAAGAATCTGCCCCAGAGCCCCCGAGGCTACCAGGCCCACAACAGCCAGGGCTGTCGCCACCAGGGCGTAGAGGGCAACCCTGAGGTTGCCGGCGAGCACCTGACGAAAAATCACGTACACCACGCAGATAGCCAGGCCGATAAACATGCCCCGGTTTGAGGTGGCGATGGCCGGGAAAAGGCCGGCAACAATCGAAATACCTAAGATAACCTTGGTGAGAGTTTTGTCGGCCGCGGTCATCACCGCAATCACCACCGGAGTGAGGAAGGTGAAGGCAAGGCCCCAGCTGTTGGCGTAGGGGAAGGGCGCGGACGGGCGAACGTAGGGTTCCGGTGCCCCCCAGGGGAGCTGAACCTCGGCCAGGGGAGGCATCACATAGTTCTTTACCAGGTCGTTTGACACCAATCCACCGGGCATAATCATGCTCATGGGGGTGGTGAGCCTAAAATCCGGGAAGAAAATAGCCAGCCAGCCCAGGATCACCACCGTATACCAGAGTGTCACCAGCCCACCCAGCAGACCGTGGTTGGTAATACGGTCGCGGGCGTTAAAGAAGTAGACACTGTAGACCCCGGCGTTGAAAATCACCAGGAACCGCAGGCCCCAGGCCAGAATATCGCTGGGCCCGGTGAGGGACACGGTACACAGCAGGCACCAGATCACCAGCGCAAACCAGATCCACTGGGTTTTAAAGATCAGCACATTCTTGCGCAGAATCATGTAGAAAACCATGACGAGGGCAAGAAGAGTGGGTGCAAACTGCCCCATCCCCATAGCCCAGATGACCGGGTAGCCGTAGAGCAGGCTGTAAAGGGGCCAGGCCGGCAGCGGCCGGGACAGGGACGAACCGGGGTGTTCCGCTACTTCACGGTAGCGGCTACCCCGCCTGGGTTCGAAGAGGGAAACAACCACGGCGTGTACCTCTTACAGGCCGCGACCGGTTTTGTTGACCAGGTCCAGAAGCATCTGCGGTTTGACGAGACCGCTCACAATGAACAGGGCCGCCCAGGCCCGAAGCTGGCGGATATCGCGGCGCAGGGCCGAGCGGGCGTAGGCGTAGGCTTGTCGGCGGTTGCCCAGGGCCGCGTGGGCGAAGGCAATCTGGCCGGCCACCCTAGCCAGACCGCGGGGGTGAAGCTCGAATTCGGGGAATTTTTGCAGCATGTAGGTGAGGCCGTCCACCATGGACTGCCACTTACCCGAGAAGAAGGAGGGGCGGTCCCAGAGGATGAGGGATCCCGGCTCCTGGAGAGAATAAATATCACCAAACCGGGTGGTGCGCAGAAAGAGGTCGTAGTCTTCCCCGTAGGCGGCGGGAAGGTCTTCATCGACCGGACCGATTTTGCCGTCGGCAAGCAGGTCTTGGCGGATAAAAAGCGTGGTGCTGGGCAGGATCTCGGTAATGCGGGACTGCAGAAAATCGTCGAAGGTCACGCGCAGGGGCGGGATACGTTCAAAATCTTTACCGCCGGAGCGAACTGTCATGCCGGCCGATATTGCGGCGGCTGAGGGGTGCTCTGCCCACAGTTTAAGCTGGGCCGAAATACGCCCCGGGTACCAGTAGTCGTCATCATCACAGAAACCGACGTAGGTGCCGCTGGCCACCGAGATACCGGTGTTACGGCCGCCGGCCAGACCCTTGGAGCGGTTGTTGACCACGGTCACCAGGGAGCGGTTAGCGGGTACTTCAAGGTCGCTGAGGTCATCGATATCCACGTAGTCAAATACCACCACCACCTCGATGTGGCCGGGGTAATCCTGGTCGAACATCGACTGCACGGTGGTGCGTAGCAGCTGCGGGCGGGCGCCGGCGGTGGCGATGAGAGCTGAGACTGGAAGCGGTGACATTTATTCTCCTGACGGTGTGCTGAGCGAGACAAATTTGCGGCGCATCGACACCGCCGTGGTAAGGAAGGTAGCGGTGAAAAGTAGCCCGTAGACCACCACAAAACCGGTTCCCCAACCCCAGAAGATAAAGATCCAGCACAGGGTTCCGGCATCCATGTGCAGGTTGATAAAAGAACGCAGGGTGCCACCGGTGGCCGGTGCCGAGGTTTTGCGGTTGTTGCGCAGCTGCTCGGCCAGGATCTGGCTCATAAAATGGCCGACGGTGATCACGGTAAAGGCCAGAGGCAGCCACCAGAGGGCCCAGCCGGTAGCCGGCCAGTGATCCTCAAAACGGATGAAGGCTACCAGCACCGACAGGTGGATAGCGGGAACCCGGATGGAATCGACCACGTGATCCAGCCACTCACCGGCCGGTGAGGAGGCTCCGGTCACCCGGGCCACCTGGCCGTCCGCAGAGTCGAAGGCGTAGCCGGCGGCAAAAAGCAGGGCAACGATGAGCCCGGTAAGAAAGCTGGGGCGAGCAAAAAGTAGGGTGAGCAGACCCAGCAGGGAGAGGGAGGCACTGATGGCGGTAACACCGTTGGGGCTGATACCGAATTTAACGGCTCCGGCGGCAAGAAAACGGGCAACTCTGCGGTTGACCCAGCGAGTGTAGGCGGGTACACCGTGACCCGGTTTCTGCGCGGAGTTGAGGGAGCTCAGGGTGGTTCTGAAGCCTGGATTGCGGGGTTCTAAATGTTGCGAACTCACGGGAACCTATCGAAGTAGTGGTGATTGGATTTCTCTACCGGCAGTTTCTGCCCGGGCCCGGTGGGACGGGGAAGCAGTCGGTGTAGTTTTGCTGTGATATGAGGTGTGTATGGGCCGGGTGTCTTGCACTTTTCCCTAACGAGACACAGGCTCTTAACAGGTGTAAAAACCACAAGGTGCAAACCGCACGATTTGACTTTTCTTATCGAGCGGTTTGCACCGGCTGATAAAACCTGTCGCTAGATTCTATCAGCATAGCGGCTTGCCAGGTAGGGTTTTATTTTTCCAGCGTTGCTGAAAGGTCAAAACTCACACCCGAATACCAGGGGCTATAGGCGTGTGACTGCACGGCAATGGTGTTTTTCCCCTCGCGGAGCTGGGAGACCGGGACCTCCAGGGTTGTCAGGTCATTCTGGGCTTCGCTATCGGAGCGGGAACGCTCTGCCTGAGCATAACCGGGAACCTGCCGGTACCAGGAAGAGAGGTTATAGCGGCCAACCTCTGTACCATTGACATACACCGCGGCACCGTCATCTACCCGCACCTTGAGAACCATTTTGGAGTAGCCGTTGAGGCTGTCGATGGTGAACTCTTGACGAGCGAACATGGAGGTGGGCTGCGAGTTGTAGCGGCCCAGTGTCAGCTGGCTGCTGAGGTTGCTTGCCGACCAGCCCATGGGGGCCTTAGCGGTGCGCCATCCGGTGACCGAGGTGTCGGTATCCTTCCAGCTATCGGCGGTGTAGAAACCGTTGAGCAGGTAGTTCCAGTCAGAGCCGGCGGCCACCACTTCCTTGGTAGCAGGAGACTCTGTTTCCTTCTCGGTGGGCTCGGCAGTGGGTTCGACGGTTGGCTCAGCCGTGGGCTCGGCGGTGGGTTCAGCGGTCGGATCATCCGTGGGGCTGGGCTCCGAGGTCGGATCTGAACTTCCCGAGCTGGTGGCCACAGCGGTGGTCTCGGAGTAGTTACCGGCGTTGTCTACCGAGCGAACAAAATAGCGGGCGTCATCGGTGTGGGAAACCTCGTAGGAGGTTCCGTTGGTCACGGTGGCGATCACGCGGTCGTTACGGAGCACCTGGTAGGCGGTCTTTGACGACGTGCCGCTGGTCCAGGTCAGCTTATCGGTTGAGCCCTCGGTGGTTACCGACAGGTTAGACGGTGCCGCCGCCGGGGTCACGTCGCGGGGGGTAAAGCGGGCAAACCCAACGGTTTTCTGCACGCCGCTTGCACCCATGGACTTGGTGATATCACCGCCGACCCAGAGCACACCGGTGGAGTCGACAAACGATTCCCATACGCCGTAGCCTTTAGCGCCGGCCAGATTGGGGTTGAAGTCGGGGATCACCTGACCGGTCGAGGCATTGAAGGCGCTCACGAGGCGGATACTGTGAATATTGTTGGAGGTGGACCAGGGGTCATCGTGGGTGTCGCCGCCCTCGTAGATCCAGTCGCCACAGTGGCAGGCACCGTAGATCACATCGCTGTTCTTGTCCCGGTAAAGGTCCTGGAAGTCACCGCCGTTGCGGGTAATAGCAGAAGACATGCGGGAAAGATCGCTCTTATTGTACTGGGCAATGAGGTGCTCGGCACCGGCCGCGTAAACGGAGTTGCCGCTGTCCTGAACGTCAAACTGGAAACCCATGCTGTTAGCGGTTCTCGATGAGGTGTACGACAGTTTCCAGTCCCAGGTCTGCTTCAGCGAACCGTTGGTTGGGTCAATGGAAGCCAGTTTCCAGCTCCTCTGATTACCCAGGGTGGAGAAGTAGCCGGCGGCGTAGACAGCGGAACCGTCTTCGGCGGCGTTAATACCGTTAACGGTGCCGTTGAAGCGGGGAGACCAGTTGCGGTCGGCAGACCCGTCGTCCATCTTAAAACGCACGGCGTTACGGGCGTAGACGTAGTACTTCGAGGTCTGGCCCTTGGTGTGGGTGAAGGCACCTCCCAGGTAGAGGTAGCCGTTTGACTCGTGAATGGAGCGAACAACGGTGGTGCCCGATGAGAGACGGTTTTCCACCACCCAGTCGTAGGTGCGGTCAATTTCGCCGGTGACCGGGTCAAGCACCACAAAACCGGAAACATCTTCACCGTTGACGCGGGTAAACTCACCGCCCACGGCAAGCTTTCCGTTGGATAGGCCCTCCACCGCCTTAATCTGGCCGTTAAAGGTGGGGGTAAAGGAGCGAACGAGTTCTGAGCTGTTGACATCGAACCCGGCAAGGAAAGACTGGTCCACGGTCTCACCGCTTGCGCTCACCACGTTTTTGAAGTTACCGCCGGTAAACACGGTGTTACCCACCTGGGTGATGGCCTGCACCTGGGTGTTGAGTTCTCCGGTGGCTCCGTTTCCGGTTTCTTCGGAGGTGCGCCACTTCATTTTGGCGGTGTAGTTGTTAGGGATCTGGGTTTTCTCTTCTTTGCCCGCCCCGCTGTCGGCAATCCGGGTGAAACCGGCATTGTCCTGGGTGAGCTGGGGGCGCACGTAGACCTGGGTGAAGGGCATGGCCGAGCTGCCGGTGGGGCTCCACAGGTAGGAGCTGGAAGAGTTGCTACCGCGCACGGATGAGCCGTAGCTGAAGCCCAGCTTCCAACCAAAGCTACTGGTGGTGGTAAAGGCTAGGGCGTTGTACCGGTTATCCCAGTTGCCAATTCTGCCCACCGACGATGAGGTGCGGTAGTTTGAGCCGACGCTGTAGGGGTTGTCAATGCTGATCGAAGACCATTTGGCGTTGGCCTGTAGCGCCCAGCTCCAGTTTTTGGTGTTGTCGCGGTTGGCGTAGAGGTTCTGCCAGTTGTTACCGTTTGAGTCGGTAGCTCGGCGGAACCGAATACCGTCTTCAAGATCGCTGGGTGCTTTGCCGCCCAGGAGGGCATCGACGGTTGAGGAGCCAAGCTGTACCGGGGTGAACGCGTCGGTGCCGTCGGGGTTGGATGCCAGATCATCTGCCTTGCCCTTGCCGGCATAGTCCTGTGTCCAGCCTTCGCGGCCGCGGCCAATGAGAACCCAGCCGCCCCCGTTGGTTTCCTGGTCGCAGTAGAACTGTTGGGGCGCGTCCATCTGGGGGGTGTAGAGCCAGTAGGATCCCGACCTGGAGTTGGGGTCATTCTGCTTGATCTCGTAGCAGGATGCCGCCGCTTTGTCGCTCGATGAGCCGTCGGGTTTTGTGGTCGCCGCCTGGGCGCCAACGGTGGGGAGTAGAGAGGCCCCCATGACCAGTGCGGTAGCCCCTACCGCAAATTTACGTGAGATATTTTTTAGTTTCATGGTGTTCTTCTAGCAATCCGGGTTGTTGGGAAAATCGTGCATGGCGATTTTCCAGCTGCCATTGTCTTCGATGAGTGTAAAAATGTTGAGCGAACGCTTGGCGTGCGAAGAGGTCAGGTTATTGCCCGCACTGTCTTTCACCGTGACATCCGATGAGTCAACGCAGACTTCAAGAATTTTTGCGCTCTTACCGTCAAAGGTGGTGTCGGCGACCTTGGGTTCCCCAACAATTTTTGAGCTACCCTCCTGTGACCAGCCGTTGGCCCCGAACTCCAGGGCGGTTGCGGCGAACTCTTCGGCTGCGGAACCGGTGGCTACCCTATTGATTTCGGCTATAGCCTGGTCGCTGAGCTGGGTTGCACCGGTGTCGGCGGGAGAGTCCTCATTGCTTTCACCGCCATCTACCTGGCTGGAAGAAACGTCTGCTGCTGTGGTCTCGACGGAGGAGAGCACGCCCTCATACTGCGTGTAGAGGTCACCGGTGGCGACAACCTGTTCCTGGTCCAGCGGAACGGTTGGGGCATCGGCGAGTGCCTCGGATCCCTCAAAGTTTTCTTCGGTGGATTCCGTGTCGTTGTTGTCTGTGCTCTGTTCGGCGGCAGAGTCCTGTGCACTGCTTGCCGCTGTGGATGAGGGGGTTGCATCGGTTGATGTGTTCCCCGCCGAGCCACAGCCGGCTAGCAGAAGAGTCGCTGCGGCCGCTGATGTGAGCGACGCGTAGAGATACTTCTTGCGCGTATCGGTGTCAAAGATGTGAAACATCGATCCCTCTATGTGTTTATAAGTTGCGATGATTACTTGAAAAAGCCCTAATTTTCTCAAGTCGTATTGCCTAGCGGTAGTACAAGTTTTTGGCCGGCAATCTGTCATCAGTTTAGGGGTAAAAATCGGATGAGGGGATACATTCTCGCTGGGGTGTCGGCAAATGTGGGCCATTATGGGGATACTTGCCAACCTAGATGTGGACCTGACTAGCGAAAATACTTGATGTGTAAAATATTTGAGATTTTGTTAACACGGGCGGGTTCGCGGCTGTGTCCACTAGTCAGGAGCAGTATCTTCGACCCGCCTCTGACTCCGAACCCGCGCACGCTGCGCGGTGGGTAACGGGTGGGGATGCGGTGCCTCGTGCGGTAACAGCTTGTACAGGTGCAGCTTGGGAAGCCGGGCAAGCTCGTGCGGCTATCGGTCGTTGGTGCAGAAGAGGTGCGGGAGGTGCCAGAAACCGATCCGGCGGACATGTCGGAAGAGCGGGGGGGGGCTGGCGGGTTTGTTGGCGTGTGTGACCCTGAAACGTGTTTGTGGCGAAAGAGAAGGCCCCGGATCTGATCCTAGCCCGATCAGATCCGGGGCCTTCGTACGGCGTGTTCGACTCGCAGAAAATTTTATGGCACGTATGTCCAAGCGCGAACATAGTCAACGACCATCGTTCCCGCCAGATTATTATCGGGTGCTATTTCTCCCCAGTAGTTTGAGCCACCCTCAAAGTTGAGACGCAGATGCAGTTTTACACCGGGTTTCTTTGCTTTGAGAAGCCGCGGATCATTTGCGGGGACATGCAAAATTTCGGTCTCGTGATCATAGATTACTTTAATCCCGTTATTGGGGGTAATTTCGAGGGTCCACACGTGGAATTCGTCCTGTAATTTTTGATCGCCGGCAGGAGTCCACCTTATTCCGTAGGTCGGTTTATTTCCAACTTGGCTAGTTTTATTTTTACCCGTTTGATCGAAATGAACCGTGCTTTCGGTGCGTTCGGTAGTATCGAAATTATTGGCCTTCTTTTTATAGTTGTAGCCGTAGTATTCGTTAATATCTATTTCTATGGAGGGTGTGCTTTGGCTACTTCCCGAAAGATATTTACTGTCGGGCCTGAGCCACAGGCAGGCGTGGTTTCCACCGGTCTTTCTTCCCGACGGCATTTTAGCCCGAATTTCTACACGCATATACTCGGCAGAAAACTTGGCGGGAGCGGACAGGTTTCTCTGGTGGGTGCGGTTATTGATAATCGGGTTCCCGGTATCGAGATAGCCGCCCAGATATTTACGCTGAGCACCGTCAACCACACGATTTTTAGCCAGTTTTTTAACCCTGAAAGTTGCCTTGCCGTGCGCAACACTGATACACTCTGCGGCGTTAATTGTCGGGGTCTTTCCCGGACTGTTTGACCAGGCCCCCTTGGAGTTGGCGGTGTTCTCGTCGGTGTAGGCGAGTGCCGGTGCTGAATCGAGTATATTCCATTTTTTAGTGTCGATAGAGTTGCCCGTAAACTCATCGTTAAAGGCCAGTTTCCAGTGCGACCCCGCGTAGGTATTCCCCGGCCTTGTATCGTAGGGGGTCACCGATATTTTTTCCTGAAAACTTATTCCCCGGTTTCCGTTGACGTACGCAGAAGATGTCACCTCCTCGCCCATGAGGGGCTGGGCTTTTTCGGTAAATTCTACAGAGGTGAGTTTCTTTCCGCCCTGATAAACCTCCCCGTAGAGGTAGGGCAGACGGGTGAGCAGGCGCATCTCCAGGGCCTGGCCCGCAAGATTTGCCGAGACTTTTTTGGTGCTGAGAATTTTTCCTGACCCATCGGTAACTTTTTCTAGCCGAAGACCAATGTGCGCGGTACCCGACGAGAAGAGAACAAGACTGTAATAGCTGTTTCCATCAACCCTGCTATTGAGTCGCTGATCCCAGCTGGCCCCCGACGAGGGCAGATTTGAGGGCGTGATAGATTTTGTTGCCCAGGTGTTGAGCGCACCCGAGTGGGCCGTAGCGGAAACAAATTCTTGAGCGGCGACCGCCTGTGCCTGAGAGGGAGTAGCCGTGAGCGCACCGGCTCCCGCGAATGCCGATAATGCAATAAGGCCTCTGCGTGAAATCATATGTTAACTCCTTGGTAGAGCGTGTGCTTATTGAAAAATTACCACAGGAATTTTTTGTGTCAAGCTATGCATATTTTACTTACTTAGTATCTGTGCGGGAAAAAGCTATCTACCCGATAAGAGTTCGGAACATGCGATAATGAACGGGCAAGAAGACCCTGCCCACCCTGAAGGACAACGCCCATGAGCCTGCGAGGCCTCGCTACCCTCCTAGCAGAAGAGCCCGGTTTTAAGCGGATAGCCGAGGCTGCCGCCGCCCCGGTCACCGAGCGCGTCAACGAACTGATGATAGGAGCGGTTGACGGTGTTCGCCCGGCCCTGGTGGCGGCAATGTCGGCCCGCCTGCGTCGGTCGGCAGGAGACTCAGCAGCCCTGCTGGTTATCACGGCCACCGAGCGTGAGGCCGAAGATACCGCATCCGCTCTTACCTCGTTTATGCCGGACCACCAGGTTGCTCTCTTCCCGGCCTGGGAGACACTGCCGCACGAGCGGCTTTCCCCGCGCTCAGATACCGTGGGGGCCCGGATCGCCCTACTGCGTCGGATGGCGCAGGGGGATACGCCGCAGGTTATTCTTGCCCCCGTCAGGTCGGTGATCCAGCCTTTTGTCGCCGGGCTGGAATCCATGGAACCGGTTCGGCTGGTTGTGGGCCAAGAACACGATTTTGACGATACCGTGCGGGCGCTTGCCGCTGCCGCCTACTCGCGGGTTGACCTGGTTTCTAAACGCGGAGAATTTGCGGTGCGCGGCGGTATTCTCGACGTCTTCCCACCCTTGGCCCCGCAGCCGGTACGTATCGAATTCTTTGGTGATGAGATAGAGAACATGCGATATTTTTCGGTTGCGGACCAGCGCACGGTGGCCGGTAAAGAGCACCCGCGGGAACTGGTGGCAGAGCCCTGCCGAGAGCTGCTCATCACCCCCGCGGTCATGTCCAGGGCCGCACGGCTAACCCAAGACTATCCCGGTGCCGCAGCACTACTGGAGAAAATTGCCGGCGGCATCTACACCGAGGGCATGGAGTCGCTCACCCCCCTGCTGGTGGAGAATATGACAACCCTCATCGACGCTCTACCGGCGGGATCCCTACCCCTGGTACTGGAACCCGAAAAGGTGCGCACCCGGGCGGCTGACCTGCTGTCAACTAACGAAGAATTCCTACTGGCAGCCTGGGAGTCGGCGGCAGAGACTAACTCCGCTCCCATCGACTCGGCATCGCAGGCAGCCGGCTTTGCCGCCGGTACCTTCCGCACCGTTGCCGAGATCCGTGACAAAGCCCTGTCCCGGGGCTTGGGCTGGTGGGGGATTACCGCCTTAGGTGTGGACACAGCCATCGAGAACGACATGGATACGCTCACCCTGGATGCCCGGGTTCCCCACTCCTATGCCGGTCAGGTAAGCCAGCTCCTCAGCGAGGTGGGACGCAAGGTCGAGGAGGGGTGGCAGCTGGTGGCGGTGACCGATGGCCCCGGTCCGCTTTCCCGCCTGCACACGGTGTTCACCGAAGCCGATATAGCCGCCACCCGTACCGAAGACCTTGATACCCCGCCCACGAAAGGTGCCATAGCGCTCACCACCGCCCCGGCGGGCAGGGGATTCATGATAGACAGCGCAAAGATTGGGCTCCTCACCGAGACCGACATACTGGGGCGCTCCTCTGCCTCCACCTATGCTGCCCGTAGCGGAGCTGGGAAACTGCCGGTTCGCCGCCGCAAGAATGCTGTTGACCCGGTGTCGCTTACGGCCGGCGACTTTGTGGTGCACGAGCAGCACGGTATCGGGCAGTTCGTGGAGCTGGTACAGCGCCCTATTGCCGGGGCCCCTATCAAACCGGGCCAGTCCAAACCCGTGAAAGAATACCTGGTGCTTGAGTATGCCGCATCAAAGCGAGGCGGGCCCAAAGATCGGCTCTTTGTGCCCACAGACCAGCTGGACCAGGTATCACACTACGTGGGCGGGGATACGCCAGCCCTTTCCAAGATGGGAGGGTCGGACTGGGCAAAAACCAAATCGCGGGCCCGGGCGGCGGTGCGGGAGATTGCCGCCGACCTCATTAAGCTCTATTCTGCCCGGCAGGCATCTCGGGGCCACGCTTTTGGGCAGGACACCCCCTGGCAGAGGGAGCTGGAAGAAGCCTTTCCCTACAACGAGACCCCGGACCAGCTCTCAGCCATCAACGAGGTGAAGAGCGACATGGAGAAAGAAATTCCCATGGACAGGTTGATCTCCGGCGATGTGGGCTACGGAAAGACCGAAATAGCCGTGCGTGCAGCCTTTAAAGCGGTGCAGGACGGCAAACAGGTCGCGGTACTGGTCCCCACCACCCTTCTTGCCCAGCAGCACTTGGAAACCTTCAAAGAGAGATTCTCCGGATTCCCTGTCAGGGTCGCCGCACTATCGCGTTTTCAGACTAAGAAGGAGTCTCTGGACACCCTGGAGGGCATCAAAAACGGTACCGTCGACGTGGTGATCGGCACCCACCGGCTACTGTCTGAGGCCGTGCATTTTAAAGATCTGGGCTTGGTGATTATCGACGAAGAGCAGCGGTTTGGTGTTGAGCACAAAGAGAAACTGAAGCAGATGCGCACCAACGTCGATGTGCTGGCCATGTCTGCCACTCCCATTCCTCGTACCCTGGAGATGTCTCTGACCGGTATCCGTGAAACCTCCACGCTGGCGACCCCGCCGGAGGAGAGACACCCCGTGCTCACCTTTGTTGGTGCTCGCACCGATAAACAGATAACCGCCGCTATCCGCCGTGAGCTTTTGAGGGAGGGGCAGGTGTTCTTTGTGCACAACAGGGTTTCCTCCATTGATCGGGTAGCCGCACAGGTGCAGCAGCTGGTTCCCGAGGCGCGTATCGCGGTTGCCCACGGCAAAATGAGCGAGTCCCGTCTTGAACAAATTATTGTTGACTTCTGGGAGAGAAAATTTGATGTGCTGGTGTGTACCACCATCGTGGAGACCGGCCTCGATATCTCCAACGCCAACACGCTTATTGTTGACCAGGCGCAGAACTACGGGCTGTCCCAGCTGCACCAGCTACGCGGACGGGTGGGCCGCGGCCGCGAACGCGCCTACGCCTATTTTCTCTACCCCGCGGATAAAATGCTGGGCGAGATCGCCCTGGAACGACTCAAAGCGGTTGCCACCCACAACGAGCTGGGGGCCGGTATGCAGCTTGCCATGAAGGATCTTGAGATACGGGGTGCCGGTAACCTGCTCGGTGGTGAACAGTCAGGCCATATTGCGGGGGTTGGATTTGATCTCTACCTGCGCCTGGTGGGGGAGGCTGTCGCCAGTTTCCGCAGTGACGATGCTGACGTTGCCCCTGCCGATGTCAAGGTTGATATACCGGTGAACGCCCACCTCCCCCATGACTATGTTTCCTCAGAGAGGCTGAGACTTGCCGCCTACCGGCAGATTGCCCGCGCGGGGGACGAGCGGGAGCTGGTGGAGGCTCGCGAAGAGCTGGTTGACCGGTACGGGGAGATTCCCGAGGCGGCCGAGAATCTTTTTCGGGTTGCCCGGTTACGCCTGAAGGCTCGTGCCGCGGGTCTCTCAGAGATCGTGGCCGTGGGGCCCAAGGTGCGGTTTTACCCGGTGGATCTTCCCGAATCGAAGGTGATGCGGCTTAACCGCATGTACCCGGGGTCTGCGTACCGGAAGGTTCCCGGAACCGAGCAGTGGCAGATTCTGGTGCCCCGCCCCAAGACGGCCCGGGTCGGTGGCAAAGACCTGGTGGATGAGGCCATGATCGACTGGACCGCCGATTTTATCAGGGTAATCTTTGACTAGACCCCCTAGGACGGGGTGAGGGCTTTCAAAAAACCGGGCGGAGGCAGCATTCTGTGCCGCCCCCGCCCGTCTGCATTAACAGTCATCTATAGCTGGGTCAGCTCGGTTCCGTTGCTCCTGTGCTGCCGGTTGGTTTTGCTGGAAACCAGGTGGTAGACCAGCCCCCAGGGCAGAAGCATGCCCACCAGGGCGAGGCACCACCAGAGGATGTGGCCGTCGGGGTACATTCCCAGAGCGTAAATGCCCAAGCAGAAAATGGCGAACAGGACCGCAAAAAGCGCGATACTCTCACCCAGACGACCGCTACCCGAGTGGGTGGGGCCGGTTGCCCTAAACATGCGGGGGTCGTAGTATTCGTTATCCATGAGAACCTTCTTTCGGCCGGCCCGCACCCACCCAGGGTGCGGGCCGGAAGCGGGTGTGCGTGTATCAACTCCCTCCAGTATAGGTGCCCCACCCCGCGGATGCACGGTGTGTCAGTATCACGCTGCTCAGATCCGGTGTGCAGACCACCGCAAAACTCCAATATTTATTCGGCGGCGGGCCGTCGGGTTTGAAGAGAAGCCACCCTCTAGAACACAATAAGAATGTGACTCATAAAACTAGGTACGCAGCACACAGAATCATTATCCTGGGCGGTGGCCCGGGAGGCTACGAGGCCGCGCTGGTCGCAGCATCCCTCGGGGCCGACGTCACCATCATCGAAAAAAGGGGCCTGGGCGGTTCAGCGGTACTCACCGACGTGGTACCCTCAAAAACCCTCATCGCCTCGGCAGACCTCATGGAACGGATCTCCACCGCCGCAGACCTGGGCATCACGGTGGGCACCGATACCAGCGCGCAGACCGCCCACGTCGACCTACGCCGCGTCAATGAGCGCCTGCTCAACCTGGCAAAAACACAGTCTCGGGACATCGGGCGTTCCCTGGAACGGAGCGGGGTAAAAATTATTGCCGGCACAGGACGCCTCAAAGGGCCTCACACCGTTGAGGTCACCGATAGCACCGGACTCATCTACGACCTTGACACGGAGTTCATCCTTCTGGCTGTCGGCGCCCACCCGCGCGAGCTAGAGACCGCCCGGCCCGACGGGCGCCGCATCCTCAACTGGACCCAGCTCTACCAGCTTGAAGAACTACCCCGCGACCTCATCGTGGTGGGGTCGGGGGTCACCGGCGCAGAGTTTGCATCGGCCTATAACGGGCTGGGATCCAAGGTCACCCTTATCTCCTCGCGCAGCCGCGTGCTACCGGGGGAGGACGAGGACGCGGCGGCCGTACTCGAAAAAGTCTTTGAACGCCGCGGGGTGCGGGTCATGCCGCGCTCGCGGGCGGAGGCAGCCGAGTACACCCCCGATGGTGAGGGAGTCATCGTTACACTCTCCGACGGGCGCAAAATTTCTGGTTCTCACGTGCTGATCGCGGTGGGCTCTATCCCCAACACCGAGAACCTGGGTTTGGAGACCGCCGGGGTGGAGGTCTCGGAGACCGGGCACATTAGCGTGGACCGGGTATCGCGCACCAATGTTTCTAACATCTATGCCGCCGGCGACTGTACGGGGGTATACCCGCTGGCCTCGGTGGCCGCCATGCAGGGGCGGATCGCTATGGCGCACCTGATGGGAGACAGCGTCAAAACCCTGCGCATCCACCAGGTGGCGGCCAATATTTTTACCTCTCCCGAGATCGCTACGGTGGGGATCAGCGAAAAGGAGATCGAATCCGGCCGCTACCGTGCCGATACCGTGCTGCTGCCGCTGGCCACCAACCCCCGGGCCAAGATGCTGGCGGTATCGGACGGGTTCATTAAAATTTTTTCTCGTAAACACTCGGGCACGGTGATCGGCGGCGTGGTGGTGGGCCCGCGCGCCTCCGAGCTGATCTTCCCGATTTCCTTAGCCGTTGACAAGAAGCTACACGTAGACGATGTAGCTGACTCCTACACGGTCTACCCCTCGCTGACCGGTTCTATCTCGGAGGCGGCACGACAGCTGCACAAGCTCCTGTAGCGGTTCTCACCCGCCTGCGCGGGCGGTGAGCGGGGGCCGGTAGGGTTAGTCGGTGGACGGCTCGTACATGTCCACATCCTTGGTTTCGTGGGTGAGCAGCATAAAAATCACCGAAATAGCCGCGGCAAAAGCCAGATAGGCTCCCACCGCCCCAACACCGAAACGCGCGTTGAGCCAGACCGCCACAAAGGGGGTAAGCGCAGCGCCCAGGATAGAAGCCACGTTGTAAGCGACCCCGGAGCCGGTATAGCGGATATTGGTTTTGAACAGCTCGGGGAGGTAGGCAGACATGGAACCGAACGACAGGCCCATCAGCGCCATACCGACAGACATAAAAACGGTAAGCATCACCATGTTCGCGTTCTCACCCGTACCCACAGCCTGCGGAGAAATGAAGAAACTAAAACAGAGACCGTAGGCGGCCATGAGCCCGGTAGTGATCACCTGCTGGGTTCTGCGGCCAGCTCTATCAGCCCACCAGCCAGAAACAGGCACAAACAGGGCAAAAAAACAGATAGAGATAATCTGCACGATCAAAAATTCGTGGTAGGGGATACCGAGCCCTCCACTGGCCACCGCGGCAATACCGAACGAGAGTATCCAGGCCGTCATGACGTAAAAAAGCACGTAGCAGGCCACCATGATGAAGGTGCCCTGCACCATGGGCCACCAGGCGGTCCTCAAGGCCTCCACTAGGGGAGTTTTTACCTTCTCATCGTTGGCAACAGCCCTGGCAAAAACCGGGGTCTCCTCAAGTTTGAAACGCACGTAGAGGCCGACAGCGACCATCACGATCGAGGCCAAGAAAGGAATACGCCAGCCCCACACCAGAAAAGAGTGGTCGTAGGCGGCGGCATCCCGGGTGGAGTCAAAATTGAGCAGGGAGGTCAGTGCGAGCACAAAACCGTTGGCCAGAATAAAACCGAAGGGAGCACCCAGCTGGGGCCACATGGCGGCCCGTGCCCGCCTTCCCTCCTCGGCGTACTCGGTGGCCAGTAGGGCCGCACCGGACCACTCTCCACCGAGGCCAATACCCTGGCAGAAACGCAGGACGGTCAGCATGGTGGGCGCCCACAGCGCAATCTGCTGGTAGGTGGGGAGCAGGCCGATGAGGAAGGTTGCGATCCCCATGGTGAGCAGGGCCCCCACCAGGGTTGCTTTCCGCCCGATTCGGTCACCACAATGCCCAAAAACCACCGACCCGATAGGCCGGGCCACGAAGGCCACACCAAAAGTCGCCATGGAGGCGAGCAACCGGGCGGTGTCGTCGGCCCCAATAAAGAAAAGAGCGGGAAAAACAGCCACCGCGGCTGTTGCGTAAATATAAAAATCGTAGAACTCAATCGTGGTGCCAACAAGCGAGGCAAGAATAACGCGGCTTTTAGGGACCTTAGAGGCAACCCTGATCGCCTCTTCTACAGCTCGCCTGTTAGCTGACTCAACCGAACCATCAGTCACCGGGAAACTCCTTATGCGCAGGATGAAACACGCTGTGGGTTCAAGATTAGCCTCCAGGGGGAAACGGTGTAACACACCGCTCACATGGTGAGAACCCCGGGCCCCCAATGTGCACCGGTGAAGGCGGCGTTGCGGAGCTACTTAATGGTTGCAATCACCGCACCGGCGGTCACGGTATCACCGGCCTGAAGCTTTAGACCGGTCACCTTACCCGCCTTGTGCGCGGTAATAGGCTGCTCCATCTTCATGGCCTCCAGCACCACCACCAGGTCACCCTCGGCCACCTTGGCGCCGTCCCTCACCTCCACCTTCACAATGGTCCCCTGCATGGGAGAAGTCAGCTCGTTGGAGTTAGTGGAGGTAGCGCGCGGGTTACGGTCTTTGCGTTTCTTGGCGGCGGACTTGGTGGAGGAAGACGCCGACGAGAGCGAGGGCATAACAACCTCTAGGCGCTTACCGGCAACCTCAACCACCAGTTTCTGCCGCTCCTCCTCGTCATCGGGGCTGCCGTAGCCGCCGTTGTAGGCGGGAATATTGTTTTCAAACTCGGTTTCTATCCAGCGCGTGTGCACGCTAAAAGGTTCACCCGCCTCGGGGGTGAAAGCGGGATCCCGCATGACTGCCCGGTGGAAATTGGCCACGGTGGGCATACCCTCCACCCGCAGCTCTTCCAGGGCGCGGCGGGAGCGCTCTACCGCCTGCCGGCGGTCAGCACCGGTCACAATCAGTTTGGCCAGCATGGAGTCAAAGGCACCACCGACCACATCGCCCTCAACAACACCGGAATCCCAGCGCACACCGGGCCCCGCCGGAACACGCAGCTTCTCGACGGTGCCGGGGGAGGGCATAAAAGAGCGGCCGGCGTCTTCACCGTTGATCCGGAACTCAAAAGAATGACCGCGCAGCGGGGGATCGGTGTAACCCAGCTCTTGCCCCCGTGCCAGGCGGAACTGTTCACGAACCAGATCTATCCCCGATATCTCTTCGGACACCGGGTGCTCAACCTGTAGACGGGTGTTGACCTCGAGGAAAGAGATAGTGCCGTCGGTACCCACTAAAAACTCGCAGGTGCCCGCACCCTGATAGTTTGCCTCACGCAGAATCGCCTTGGACGCCTCGTAGAGGCGCTCTACCTGCTCGTCACTGAGATAGGGAGCCGGAGCCTCCTCAATCAGTTTCTGGTTGCGCCGCTGCAGGGAACAGTCCCGGGTGGAGATCACCACAACAGCGCCGTGGGCGTCGGCCAGGCACTGGGTTTCGACGTGGCGGGGAGAATCAAGAAACCGCTCGATAAAACATTCACCGCGCCCAAAGGCGGCGGTGGCTTCGCGTACCGCCGACTCGTAAAGCTCGGCAACTTTCTCCCGCTGACGAACCACCTTAATGCCGCGGCCACCACCACCAAAAGCCGCCTTGATAGCTATGGGTAGTCCGTAGCGGTCGGCAAAATCCTCTACCTGGGCAGCCGAGTCCACCGGGTTCTGGGTGCCCGGCACCTGAGGGGCACCCACCTTTTCGGCAATGTGCCGTGCCGCAACCTTATCGCCCAGAACCGAAATAGCCTCGGGTGAGGGCCCTATCCAGGTGAGCCCCGCCTCGATCACCCGCCGGGCAAAGTCAGCGTTCTCGGAGAGAAAACCGTAACCGGGGTGCACGGAGTCGGCGCCCGACCGGTGGGCGACGTCGAGAATTTTGTCCATGACAAGGTAGGAGTCCGTGGCGGTAGAGCCGGACAGGGAGTAGGCTTCGTCAGCCAGTCGCACATGTAGCGCGTCACGGTCGGGTTCGGCATACACGGCAACCGCTTCGATACCCTCGTCGTGGGCCGCACGAATAATACGGACCGCAATTTCACCGCGGTTGGCCACCAGAACTTTGGAGACGGGGCCGGTGTGTCGTCCCGGAACCGGGGTAAATTCTTTGCCTCTGGACTCGGTATGATTGGTCAATGATTCTCCTTAAAATCCGTGCGGCAGTCTGTGAGAAGCGGGGTGCACGGTTGGTTCGCGGTCATGCCTTCCAAAAAGTCTACAGTTCTTTTGCGGCCTGTGCCTTTGAAACTTATCGGGGTTTCGTCCAAAAAGCGGTGATAGAGTAACCCAGCTCTGCGAGCATGGACCGCAGAGCGTTGAGGGAAAGCCCCACCACGGTGTGATATTCACCCTCGATACCGCGGATGAAGGGGGCGCCGTAACCGTCTACGGTGAAAGACCCCGCAACCCCGAGCGGCTCCCCGGTTGCCACATAGTCGCTGACTTCTTGCTCGTCGAGATGCTCAAAATGCACGGTTGCGGTGCGTAATTCTGACGATTCCCGGTACCGGTTCGAGGTGTCTATCAGCCAGTGTCCGGTGTGGAGTAGGCCGCTGTGCCCGCTCATGGCGCTGATTCGTTCGGTAGCTTTTTCTGCCGTGTATGGTTTGCCGTGCCCGGTTCCGGCAAACTCAAATACCGAGTCGCAGCCCAGTACCAGGCTGGCGGTCGCTTCGGGGCGGGAGGCTACCTCGTGTGCTTTAGCACGGGCGAGCAGGAGGGCGGTTTGCGCCGGGCTGATGTCCGTATCGCCGGCGGTATCTTTGCGCGCGCTAGCCAGTGCAGCCTCTTCATCGACTGCTGAAACGAGTGTCTCGAAGGCGATCCCGCAGTCGCGGAGAATTTTGTGCCGCGCCGGTGATGCCGAGGCCAAGATAAGGCGGGGTGGCGTGTTGCTGCTGGTCATAGACACCAGTCTAAACCGGTCAAGCCGCGCGGCGGCATCTCACAGAGTAAACATATGTTGTTATTGGGTGGCGATATACCGCTACCGTTGAAGTGTTTCCCCCGCAACGTGTGGGGATCTCACGACGGTTGATAAAGGATAGTTATGGGTACATTCTCCGATCTGAAGGTTAGCCCGCGGCAGGCAGAACTGGAACTTACCGAGACAGATGAGGAGGCTCTCGCCCAGCTGAGGGGACGCCGGGTGGTTCTGCTGGTTCCCGCACCGGGGCGGGTACGCATGTATGTGCGGGATAACCTTCCGATTTCAACTATCCTGCCCACGCTCACGCACCTGGGACTGGAAGTGCGCGGCCAGGCAGCGTTTACCCTCGAGGCCGCAGACACGAGTCTGGAAGCCTACGAGCTGGAGGTGGCGGAGTTCAATACCGAGCACGTGCAACTGCTCGAGGATGCCTTTAACGCGGTGGTGGAACAGGAAGCCGACGATGACGATCTCAACAGGCTGGTTGTTGCCCGCGGGGTGTCCTGGCGGACCGTGGTGGTCTTTCGCGCCTATCTGAGCTATCTGGCGCAGTTGGGGGTGTTTTTTACCGCGGCAGAGGCCGCCGATTATTTGCTGGCCCACGGGGAGATCACCGACCTCTTGATCGAGTTTTTTAATACCGGTTTTGATCCCGAGCTGTCACTGAGCCGGCGGGAGCGGCTGGACGAGCGCGCACGGATAGCTCGGGATATAGGGGAGCGGTTGAGCGGGGTCTCGGATCTTAAAACTGACCGGTTTCTGAGCGCGCTAGCTGAGGTGATGCGGGCGACCGTGCGCACCAGCCTGTACCGGAACCAGCCGACCGTGGCTTTTAAGCTGAGCCCGCAGAAAATTTCGTTTGCCCCGCACCCGCGCCCGCTGTGGGAAATATGGGTGTACTCGCCGCGGGTGGAGGGAACCCACCTGCGGTTTGGTGCGGTCTCGCGCGGTGGGCTCCGCTGGTCTGATCGCCCCGATGATTTCCGTACCGAGGTGTTGGGACTGGTGAAAGCGCAGCGGGTCAAGAACTCGGTGATTATTCCCAACGGCTCCAAGGGCGGTTTCTTTCCCAAGGGTCTGCCTGACCGCGATGCAGAGCAGGAGAGGTATGCGCGGATGGGTCTTGAGGCTTACAGGCTGTTTATTGGTGCCCTGCTTGATCTGACCGATAATCTGGTGGTTGAGGATGGGCAGGAGAAAATAGTGAGTCCCCGTGCCGTGGTGGCTCTCGATGAACCCGACCACTACCTGGTGGTTGCCGCAGATAAGGGAACCGCCACGTTTTCCGATACCGCCAACGCCCTGAGCCTAGAGCGCGGGTTTTGGCTGGGTGATGCTTTTGCCTCGGGTGGCTCGGTCGGTTTTGACCACAAAGAGATGGGGATTACCGCCCGCGGGGCCTGGGAATCGGTGAAGCGACATTTTGCCTCGATGGGCCGTGATTCCCAGACGGAAGATTTCACCATGGTGGGTATCGGCGGTATGGCCGGCGATGTTTTTGGTAACGGGGCCCTGCTTTCCCCGCATATCCGCCTGGTTGCCGCCTTTGATTCCCGCCATATTTTTATTGACCCCAATCCCGATGCCAAGGTGTCTTTTGCCGAGAGGAAACGGCTTTTTGACCTGCCGCGGGCCTACTGGAGCGACTATAACCGGGACCTCATATCCGACGGGGGCGGTGTTTTTAGCCGCACCGATAAGTCTATTCCGATCACCGCGGCCATGCGGTATGCGCTGGGGCTACACGAGGGGGTTGAGAGTCTCGCCCCCCACGAGCTGATCCGGGCGATTATTGCCGCCCCCGTCGATCTTCTCTATACCGGCGGTACGGGAACCTACGTGCGGGCCAGCGATGAGACGGATGCCGAGGTGCGGGACCGTTCCAACGACCAGATGCGTATTAGCGCCCCCGAGCTGCGGGTACGGGTCATTTCTGAGGGCGGTAACCTGGGGCTGACCCAGCGTGCCCGTATTGAGGCTGCCAGGGCCGGGGTGCTGGTGAACACCGACGCGGTGGATAATTCCGCGGGTGTGGAGACCTCAGACCACGAGGTTAACCTGAAAATCCTGGTTGACAGGCTGATCTCTTCCGGAGAGATCGACCGCGATGACCGCGCCGGGCTTATCGAGGTGCAGGTGGACGAGGTGGCTTCTCAGGTGCTGGAGTCCAATATTGGCCAAAATATTCTTTTGCAGGCCGAGCGTAACGGCACCCGACCCACCAATTCTGCGGCCGCCCGCTTTATCGCTTTCCTTGAGGAGAACGCGGGTCTTGACCGTGATGTTGAGTTTTTGCCCTCGGACGAGGAGCTGGCGCAGCGGCGGGCTGCCGGTGAGCGGCTGAGCGGCCCCGAGCTTGCGGTGCTGGCTGCCTACAGCAAAATCTGGCTAGCCCAGGCACTGCTCGATGAGGGGTTTGGTGAGGACCGCTGGCTAGAGCCGGTGCTGGGGGACTATTTTCCTGCCGCGATCGGTGAGAGGTACGGTAGGCATTTCTGGGAGCATCCGCTGCGCAGCGAGATTATTGCGACCAGGGTGGCCAATGAGATTGTGGACACCGCGGGGATCGTGTTTGTTTTTCGGGTGATCGAGGAGACCGGTGCATCGGTGTCCACCGTGGCGCGCGCTTTTCTGGTTATTCGCGAGGTCTATTCTATTGAGACTGTTATGCGGCAGCTACGGGAGCTTCCCCCCACCACCGACCCCGAGATTTGGCGGATGCTGATCCACGGTATTCAGCGGTTCATTGACCGGGCGGTACGCAAGGTGGTGCAGGAGGGCACGCTTGCCGATGCTGAGGCGCGAGGGCAGTTGGCGGGGGTGATGCAAAAAATGGTGGACCGTTACCGCACGGTGGGCACCCTGGTGGATCTCATTCCCCGGTTTGTGGGTGGTTTCCTGGAGGAGCGCCTGAACCGTAAACTAGAGCAGGTTCGCGAATGGGCGGTGCCCCGGGAGATCGGAAACTCCTGGGCACGGGTGTGGGAGGAGGTCGCCGTGCTCGATATCCTGGATATTGCGGCGGCTACCGGCTGGGACCCGCGTGAGGTTGCTCCGCTCTATTATGCTCTCTACCAGCGCTATAACGTCTCTATAGCCCTGGTTGCCATTACCGGGTTGCCCCGCACCGGCCCCTGGGACTCGATTGCCCGGGCCTCGTTGCGCACAGATCTGTACGAGACGGTTATTCGGCTGACCCGGCACCTTATCGCCTACGCAGGTAGCGCCGGTCTGGAACATCCGGACAGTTTTGATCGGGCCCTGGAGATGGTGCGGGCCTGGGAACACAGTCAGCCTGTACTGGCCTCTAACTTTAGAAGGAGCGAGGACCTCACCGACATTTTGCGCGGGTACGCCGATCGGCCGGATACCGCAGATTTTGCCACGATCGCGGTTGCTGTGCGGAATCTGCGGGAAATTGCCGACTAGTTCCCGGGCGGGCGCTGTGGGCGCAACGGGTGTTTTTGTGGGCCTGTATCCCGATGGGTTGTCTTCATAAAAACCGAACCTGTGTGGTCTGATGTGGCTATATAGGAAGACTTGCCGAAGATTTCTTATCTGCCGCACAGGTTCGATTTGTATGATGGGGGTTTGGACAGTAAGTTCCAAGACAGTTTATTATTCACAACACGAAAGATACGAGCGTGCAAGACATCAGAATCTGCTCCTTGAAAGAAATTAGCGAGATTTTTCAGCGCCCGCTTGCTCAGGTCCAAATCCTTGACCGTGCGCGGGTGCTGGGACAGGCCTACGTCAACGGATCCGGGGCACGTTACTATCTTGAAGAGAGTATTGAAAAGATTGCTGCGGCTCCCCGCTACGATAAGCAGTCGCTCAGCCGCGATATTCACAGTATCGGTTTCCCCTCCGATATTGCGGTGATTCTGCGGCAGGTTTCTGCGCACCCGACTCCTCAGGATCCGGTGCGTCAGTGGACGGGGTTTGACCTTTCAAAGGAGGAGTCGTCGCTGACCTTTGAACGTACCGAACAGACCGATGCTTCGCGCATGTGGTGGCCGCTTTCCCCGGCTAACCTTCTGAAGGTGCGCGAGCTGGAAGCGGGTCAGTTCATCCCCATGTTTATTACGGTGGGTGGCATGATCGTGGCCGGTCGAAATATTGTGGGTATCGATGAAGATATCTCTGCCCAGCGGCTCGACAATCAGATCGCCTTCAAAGTGGAAGATGCCAGCGGCTGGTTTGACAAGTACCGTTTCACCTGGTTGTCGTCGGGGCCCGGTAAGTCAATTCTCTGGTGGTAGGCGTTGGCACCCGCCTCGCCTGCGCACCCCGGCCGGCATACCGCACCGGGGTGTTGCTTTTAGTCTCGGAGAGCCCGATCGAGCGTGTCTAGGCCCACCGAGCCCAGCATGAGGGCCCTGGTATGGAAGAGGCGATCGTATTCACCGGCGGTCCCGGTGGCGCGGGCATTCTCGCGCAGCTGGTTCCAGACGCGCTGACCCACCTTGTAGGAGGGGGCCTGCCCGGGCCAGCCCAGGTAACGCAGAAACTCAAAACGCAGCTGGGCATCGGGAAGATCGAGGTGGGTTTGAAGAAAAGTCAGCCCGTTTTCAGCAGTCCAGACGCTCTCTGTCAGACCCAGCTGCTTTACCCAGTGATCCGGGATATCGAAACCGCAGTGTAGACCAATATCGAATACTACGCGGGCTGCCCGCAGCTTCTCGGCGTCGAGCATACCCATGCGGTCTGCGGGGTCTGAGAGGAAACCCAGCTCATCCATAAGCTGCTCGGCGTAAAGGGCCCAGCCTTCGCCGTGCCCCGATACCCAGCAGCCGTGGGCCCGCCAGTCGTTGAGGGTTGCGGCCATAGCCGTGGCGACCGAAATTTGCAGGTGGTGGCCGGGTACACCCTCGTGGTAGACGGTGGTTTTTTCTCTCCAGGTACCAAAGGTTTCTTCGCCCTCGGGAACCGACCACCACATGCGGCCGGGGCGGGAAAAATCGACGGAAGGCCCCGTGTAGTAGATGCCGCCTTCGTGGGTGGGAGCAATCATGCACTGTAGCTCGCGCATGGGCCCGGCGATCTCAAAATAGGTGCCGGCAAGGGCATCTACGGCGCTGTCTGAGGTTTTCTGCATCCACTGCCGCAGGGCCTCGGTGCCGCGGAGGGTGCGGTCGGGGTCGTTATCGAGTAGCCGCTTTGCTTCAGCGACGGTGGCCCCGGGGCTGATCTCTGAGGCGAGGGCAGTCTGCTCGGCAGTAATCCGATCGAGTTCGGCCACACCCCAGGCATAGGTTTCCTCAAGATCCAGGGAGGTACCCAAAAACTGCCGGGAATAGAGTGAGTAGCGTTCTGCACCCACCGCGTCTTCGTCTTGAGCCAGCGGCAGGAGCACCTCGCGCAGATAGGCGTTGAGCGTGGCGTAACCGGTAATAGCTGCCGCCGCCCCGGCCTGCGCCTGAACCGCCAGCCCGGGAGCTGCGGCAATTATCTCCTGGGCAAGCTCAACAAAGAAACCGCGATCAGAAATATAGGCGTCGGTTTGCTCAATCGCGGCCTCAATTTGCCGGCGGGCAGACACTTTGCCCTCACCGCGGGCCTGCTCAAGCGACTCAATATAGCCGGAGATCGCCGCCGGAACATTCTTCATTCGCAGAGCTATATTCTGCCAATCCTGCTCCGAGCCACGGGCCATGAGATCAAAAATTGCGCGAATACTCTGCACCGGGCTGGCAATATTATTGATCTCCCAGTAGCCCAGCCCCGCCTCGGCAAGTTCCACCTCAAGCCCCAGACGCTCCCGCATGGCGTCCAGGGTCACCCGGTCGGTATCATCGACAGGCCGGGCACCATCCAGCTCAGCCAGTGCCCGACGGACCAGCTGCAACCTGCGCCGTCGCCCCTCGGGGGAGTAGTCTCCGTACTCGGTCTCATGACCGGCAAAACCCGCGGCTGTAGCCTCCTCGGGGGAGAGCTCAAGCGATTCATGATAAAAACGGTGAGCTATCTCATCGATCGCTGTAGGTTTACGGTCCCGACGAAAAATCTCTGGCAGCTGAGCATATCTAGACATAGTCCCATCATAGAAGTAAACCAGATGGACCTACATGGGGCGCGCCCGCCGCCAGGATCCGGGGCCCGGCCGCAGCCTCGCCCCCAAACGCTGGCCGCGGTTAAGGCGACGCTGCCACAGCGCCGTTGCCGAATAATCTTTCTGCCTACTCTGCTGCTGCACCGTCATTACCGCAGCAAGCAGGGCGGCCAGCTCCTCCTCGGTAGGGTTGCCGGCCACCACCGAAAAAAGCGGTTGAACAGGCTGCCCCCCGGCAGCCTCGGGGTCGGTACCGGCCGGGTGGGGAAAAGAACGGTTACCCGCCACAAAAACTCCTTACCTGTAGGTCATTTACGGGAATGAGCCACTACCGTTAGAGGGGAATATTTCCGTGCTTCTTAGCCGGGCTTGAAGCCCGCTTATCCCGCAGGGCGCGCAGAGACGCAATAAGACGCACCCGGGTCTCCGAGGGGGCAATCACCTCGTCAATATAGCCCAGCTCTGCCGCCTGGTAGGGGTTGAGAAGCTCCTCCTCATACCTGTGCACAAGCTCGGCGCGTTTCGCCTCCACATCCTCACCGGCGTCAGCTGCCGCACCCAGCTCGCGGCGGTACAGAATATTTACCGCCCCCTGAGCCCCCATCACCCCGATCTGGGCGGTAGGCCAGGCAAGGTTAATATCGGCACCCAGCTTTTTCGAGCCCATCACAATATAGGCGCCGCCGTATGCCTTGCGCGTAATCACGGTCACCAGAGGAACGGTAGCCTCGGCGTAGGCATAAAGCAACTTAGCGCCGCGGCGGATAATACCGTTAAACTCCTGATCGGTACCGGGCAGAAAACCGGGCACATCAACGAAGGTCAGAATGGGAATATTAAAGGCATCGCAGTTGCGCACAAAACGGGCCGCCTTCTCCGAGGCATTAATATCCAGGGTACCCGCAAACTGCATGGGCTGGTTGGCCACAATACCCACGGTCCGCCCCTCCATTCGCGCATAACCGATCATCACATTGGGCGCATACAGCGCCTGCATCTCCAAGAAGTGGCCGTCGTCAACCACGGATTCAACCACCGCGCGCATATCGTAGGGCTGGTTAGCAGAATCGGGAATAAGGGTATCGAGGTCAAGATCGTCAGCGGTCACCTGCGGGTCTTGATCGTGTTCCACCGGGAAAGGCTCAGAGAGGTTGTTGGAGGGCAGAAACTCTATCAGCTCCCGCACAAAATCAAAGGCATCATCCTCATCCTCGGCAAGGTAGGCAGAGGTGCCGGTAACTGCATTGTGCGACCGAGCCCCGCCCAGAGTCTCCATATCCACCTCTTCGCCGGTCACGGTTTTAATCACGTCGGGGCCGGTAATAAACATGTGGCTGGTTTTATCAACCATCACAATATAGTCGGTGAGGGCCGGCGAATAGGCCGCCCCCCCGGCGCAGGGCCCCATAATCACCGAAATCTGGGGAATAACACCCGAGGCACGCACATTCATCCGAAAAATATCGGCAAACATAGCCAGCGAGGCCACCCCCTCCTGGATACGGGCACCCCCACCGTCGTTGATACCGATAACCGGGCAACCATTTTTGAGCGCAAACTTCTGCACCTTCACAATTTTCTCGCCGTTGACCTGGGACAGCGAACCGCCGTAGACGGTAAAATCCTGGGCATAAACGGCGACCAGGTGCCCGTCGATGGTACCGTAACCGGATACCAGGCCGTCCCCCAGGGGCCGCTTCTTTTCCATACCAAAAACGGTGGTGCGGTGGCGGGCAAAAGCGTCGAACTCTACAAAAGAGCCGGCATCGAGCAGCATGTCGATGCGCTCGCGGGCGGTATTTTTGCCGCGGGCGTGCTGACGCTCGATGGGTCCGTATCCGCCGGCGAGGTAGCTGGCCTCCCTGCGGGTGTAGAAATCGGCGATTTTGCCGGCGGTCGTGGTCAGGTCATGGTCGGGTGTTTCGGCCGTATGGCCGGAGGACGGGGTAGAAGTCTCAGACACGTTATTCCTTGAAGATTGGCCCGTATGCGCTGTATCGCGGGGGTTAAGCGTGCAACTGCCATAACTATAGTGGGTTTTGGTGAGCGATGGTGCCGGTTGCGATAAAAATTGGCGGGTATTTGGGGAAGAAGCGTGCGAGTTGCCCCCTAATTTATAGTTACCGGTCAGTAGCTGAGGGGTCGGGGCCCACCTGCCCCATGACAGGATTCCATTCACGCAGCTGCCAGGAGAGGACGGCTCCACCGGTGTACATGGGGTCAGCAGCTATCAGTTTTTCCGCCTCCGTGGCTGATTCCACGGAGAAAATAAGGAGTGCGCCGGGGTCGGCGTCGGTGATAAAGGGGCCTGAAGCCGCGAGTTTTCCCTGTTCCACCAGCTGAGCCAGGTAGGTGCGGTGGGCGGGCCGGTATTTGGCCTGTTCCTCAGCCGGACCGTAAGAGTAGGTTGCCACGATATAGCTCATCTTGTATTCCTTGCATGTCTCCGCGGGCCGGGGCGGGTCAGCCTCGGCGTGCGGGGTTGTTCTGTGTTCTAATGCTAACGTACCCCAAAATTTCTTGGCCGCCTCGATTCTTCGGCGGCCGGTAGTAGCCAAGGAGGGCGATCGTGGCCATTGAGCACTTTCGAATAATGGAGCTGAGGCTCATCGACTACAGTCGGGTGCAGCTGCTTAATTCGGTGGACTCCACCAATGAGTTTGCGCGCAGAGAATTGGAGGGCGACAGCGATATTTTGCGTCAGAGCTGGGGTGAGCTGGGGCTGGTGGCGACAGCTGACCAGACCTCGGGCAGGGGCAGGCTGGGACGGGAGTGGATAGCGCCGGCCGGCGCCGCCCTGTGCACATCATTTATTATTCGCCCGCACGCCCGATCGGGTACGGCTATCGAGCAGCGGCGCTATCGGTGGTTTACCCTGCTGGTAGCCCTGGCCGCCCTCGACACGTGGGCAAACTGGGGGGTATCTACCAGCATTAAATGGCCCAACGACGTGATGGTGGACCAGAAGAAGGTGTGCGGTATCTTAGCGCAGCTGGTCACCGAGCCTTCCGGGGAGGTCTCGGTGGTCGCGGGGATAGGGATGAACCTCAACTTTGAGCCCGGCGACCTTCCGGTGGAGCACGCCTCGTCCGCCCTGATTGAGACCGGGAAGCGGGTCGATCATACGCTTGCTCTGCGGCAGCTGGCAGAGAATTTTGCGCGCTACTACGCTGATTTTGCCGGGGTGGCCGGTGACCCGGAGGCCCCCCTGTCCGACGGTCTTTCGCTACTCGATCGGGTGCGGGCGAAAATGTCCACCCTGGGTATGGAGGTCACCGTGCACCTGCCCGATGAGCAGACGGTCACCGGGATCGCGCAGAACGTGAGCTCCGAGGGGGAGATCGTTGTGCGTTTGAGCGACGGCGGTGAACGGAGATTCTCGGCGGGGGACGTGGTGCACCTGAGACCTCGGCAGTAGCGGGCGAGTTGCCGGTGAGATTCCTCGAGAAAATGGAAAATGGTTCCACCTATCCCGTACTATGGTGTGAGTTATGAGACTACGCGGTGCCCTTCTTCCCGGTGAACAGGTGATTACCGCTACCCGTAGCCATGAAAGTTTTTTGTTTCCCGCGGCCCTGTGCGGTTTTTTGGCCGCGGTGTTTTTTAGTTTTGCCTCGGTGGTCTACCCCTCAACCCGTTTTTTCGGTGTTCTGGGCTATCTGTGTGCCGCTGTGCTGTGCTGGTTTGCGGTGCGACGTCTTTGGCGCTGGGCCGCTACCGGGTATGTGCTGACCACCCAGCGTTTGGTGATTCAGCGTTTTTTTGGGTTTGGTCGTTCGGTGAGTATTCCTCTGGGCAGTATTGAGGGGATCGATGCCAGCCGTCCGCTGCTGGCACCGGGGCAGAGTATGCGGCTATCGGTGCACTCGGGGGGAACGGTGCACGTACTGCGTCAGGTGCCCCGCGGTGGTAGTTTCTCCGGTGAGGTAGCGGAGGCGCAGAGCCGTTTTTTGGGATATCGCGGCGGCATAGGGGACGGCCGCTACGGCGCGTATCCCGGCCGGTTTTAAGCTGCCGGCTGTGAAATCAAGCATGCCGCCCTAAATTTTAGTAAGCTGTATCACAGGTATATTGGCGGTAGCGCCGAGCCCGCAAGGAAAGGAATGCTCGTGGAACCAACGGCACCGGGATACAACAATTTTCCCAACCTGGAGCCGGAGAATACCCACACCGGAAAACGCCTTCGTCACCCGGTCCAGGATAACGTCTACCGCTCGGATGAAGATGTGGAGGCGGTTGCCCGACTGGAGCGGGTCCTGCTGGGGGAGAACCGGTCACTCAAGCGTCGTGAAGCCGCCGCTGACGCCGGGGTATCTCTGCTGACCGCCCGTAAAGTGTGGAGGGCTCTGGGGGTGCCCAACCTGAGCGATGATGATATCTATTTCACTCCGGGTGACTCGCGGGCTCTCGGAACCGTGACCGGCCTGGTGCGCGATCACGGTATTTCTGAGGACAGCACTATTTCTATCACCCGCTCGGTAGGGCAGATGATGGACCGCATGGTGGCCTGGCAGGTGGAGGCCCTAGTGGAAGATATGGTGACAAACCGGGGAATAAGCGATGCGAAAGCGCGCCAGGAATTGCTTGAGCTACTGCCGGAGCTGATCGATGATCTTGAGAAGATTGTGCTCTACGGCTACCGGCGACAGCTTAACTCTGCCGTGCTACGTTTGGCCCTGCGTAGCGAAAATACAGAGGACGTCGACCCTTCTGCCCTGCCGCTGGTGCGGGGTATCGGTTTCGCGGATATGGTGTCTTACACCTCCCTGTCGCGCCGTATGAGCGGCAGGATTCTTGCCGAGCTGGTACAGACTTTTGAGCAGCGCTGTGCCGAGGTGGTGGCCGTGGGCGGCGGGAGGATCATCAAAACTATAGGGGACGAGGTTCTTTTTCTCACCGAAACCCCCGAGTCTGCGGCTCGAATCTCACTGACTCTCTCAAAAATTATTCGTGAGGATCCCCATCTGCCCCAGGCGCGGGTTGCTTTTGTCTGGGGCAGGATTCTCCCTAAACTTGGAGATGTCTACGGGCCGACGGTAAATTTGGCGTCGCGGCTGGTTGCGCAGGCCGAGCCGGGCGTTGTTTTTACCGATGACGCCACCGCCGAGATCCTGGAGAACAACGAACAATTCGTCCTCACCCCGCAGGGGACCCGCAATGTGCGCGGTTTTGGGGACGTGCATCCGGTTGCGGTGACACCGGGTATCGGAAATGAACTGGAGATTGATTTTTAATGACCACGCTAACCACCCTTGCCGGTAGTGCCACCGATGTGGGGCAGCACCGCGACAATAATGAGGACTCTTTTTCTGTCTCCGGTACGCTCAGCCTGGTTGCTGACGGCATGGGCGGGCACGAGGCCGGGGAGGTAGCTAGTCGCCTGTGTGTGCGGACTCTGGCCTACTCGCACATGTTCTCTCGGCCCGGCGGTATGACCGAGGAAGAGCGGGAGGTGTACGCCAGGGAGTTGGAGGCAGAGGGCACTGCCGATGACGGACAGGGGCGTGGGCTGCTGCGCCGCCGTAAAAATGTTTCTGCCCTCAACCGGCAGATTATGCGCACCCTGGAGAAGCTGCGCGAGGTGATCGGTGAGGCGGACGAGAAGATTAAAGACATGCTGGGTCAGCGTGCCGGTACCACCCTCACCGGGGCCTGGTTGACCCGTATCGGCGACCAGAACATGTGGTTCATTTTCAATGTGGGGGATTCACGCACCTACCGGTTGGTACGGGAAGACAGCGTGCAGACAACAAGCAGCGATATTTCTTTTTCTGCCGGTGCGGTGGACGGGCTGTATCTGGAGCAGGTGACCGTGGATCATTCGGAGGTTCAGTACCTGGTGGATACCGGCCAGATTACCGCGCTGGAGGCTCTCACCCACCCGCGCCGTAACGTCATTACCCGTGCTCTGGGTACGGGTAACTACTGGGAGCCCGATTTTTGGGTGATTCCCGCGCACGAGGGGGACCGGCTGATGATGTGTTCGGACGGGTTGTCGGGTGAGCTGTCGCATAATTATATGGCCAGGGTTCTAGCCACGGTGGAGCACCCCCAGGATGCCGCCGATGTTTTGCAGATGGCGGCTTTGCGAGCCGGCGGTAGGGACAATATCACCGTGGTGGTGGTGGACGCTATTAGCCGGGAGACCGCTCAGAGGAACGCTGACCAGCTCAAGGAGCTGACGGAGGCTCAGCAGCAGAATTTGGTGACCCGGGCCGAAGAGTTTGATACCTCGCATACAGCCAGTGTGGAGCCCGAGTCCTACAGCGACGAGCGAGAGCTCAGGCGTGAGAACCTCTAGATCTTTACTCATCTCCCCGGTTGCGGTGGGTGGAGCGGGTGTTTGTTGGCATCCGGTTTCGGTGCTGTGCCCGGTTTCGGTGGCACAATGGGTGTGTGACTGATCAAGAAAATATTCCCCAGGCGGCACCCGGCGGTGTCAGCGGTGCGCTCAAAGAAAACTACGAGCAGCTTAAAGAGCGGGTGCGTACCGCCCGTCAGCGCTACTATGTGGACGATGCCCCCACCATCTCTGATGCCGCCTACGATTCTCTGTATCGTGAGCTTGAGGAGCTAGAGGCGCTCCACCCCGAGATCGTTTCCCATGATTCGCCCACCCAGGAGGTGGGAGGGGTGGCTTCGGAAGCTTTTGCGCCGGTGACCCATATCAGCAGAATGTACTCGCTTGAAGATGTTTTTTCGCTGGACGAGCTCCGGGCCTGGTTTGCAAAAACCGAGGAGAACGCCACCCTGATCGGCGGAGAAAAGCCCCGGTGGTTGACCGAGCTCAAAATCGATGGCTTGGCTATCAGCCTGCTTTACCGGCGGGGAAAACTGGTGCGGGCTGCCACCCGCGGTGACGGCTACGTGGGCGAGGACGTTACGCACAACGTACTCACTATTAAAAGTATCCCCGCCCGGCTCGCCGGGCAGGACCACCCCGAGGAGGTGGAGGTGCGCGGGGAGATTTTTATATCGTCAACCGATTTCCGCGCCCTGAATGAGCAGATGGTGAAAGAGGGTAAGGCGCCCTTTGCCAACCCCCGTAATGCCGCTGCCGGGTCCCTGCGGCAAAAGGATGCGCAGGTGACAGCGCGCAGGCCGCTTTCCATGTTTGTGCACGGCGTGGGCAGCGGTAGCCAGCTAGATGGCGCCAGCCAGTATGAGACCTATGCGCGGCTTGCCGCGTGGGGTCTACCCACCAGCCCCTATGCCAGGCTGTGCGAGGGGCTTGATGAAATTCTTGATTTTATTGCCGACTACGGGCAGAAGCGGCACTCGCTGGTGCACGAGATTGACGGCATTGTGATTAAGGTGAACGATTTTCGTGTCCAGGAGCAGCTGGGCTACACTTCACGGGTTCCGCGTTGGGCGGTTGCCTATAAGTACCCTCCCGAGGAGGTAAACACTAAACTCCTCGATATTCGGGTGGGGGTGGGCCGGACCGGGCGGGTGACCCCCTACGGTGTGATGGAGCCGGTGAAAGTTGCCGGTTCAACCGTTGAAACGGCGACCCTGCATAACCAGGATGTAGTGAAGGCCAAGGGGGTGCTGATCGGTGATACCGTGGTGCTGCGTAAGGCCGGCGATGTGATTCCGGAGATTGTGGGCCCGGTGGCGGCCCTGCGTACCGGGGATGAGACCGAGTTTGTGATGCCCGCTTTCTGCCCTTCCTGCGGTTGGGCGCTTGAGCCGGAGAAAGAGGGCGACGTTGATATTCGGTGTACCAATCCGCGCAGCTGCCCGGCGCAGCTGACCGAGCGGATATTTTATGCCGCTTCGCGCGGTGGCTTTGATATTGAGGCACTGGGCTATGAGGCCGCTAAAGCTCTGGTGGCACCGGCGGATCCGGAGACTGCCCCGCTGACTTCTGAGGCCCATCTTTTTGATCTCACCGTTGAGGATTTACGAAACGTTAGGATTGAGCGGCAGAAGCGGCGGGCCGGTAAGCCCACCGGTGAGGTTGAGCTGGTGCCCTATTTTTGGACCAAAGGTAGCGCCAAGGTGGCTTCTCACCCCACCAAGAACACCGAGAACCTGATGGCTCAGCTGGAGAAAGCCAAGTCGCAGCCGCTGTGGCGGGTGCTGGTGGCGCTGTCTATCCGGCACGTGGGGCCCACCGCAGCACGTGCTCTTGCCACCGAGTTCGGGTCGATGAGCGCTATTGAGGCTGCGGATGAGGAGAGGCTTGCGGCGGTCGACGGCGTGGGCGGTATTATTGCCCGCTCTGTTAAAGAGTGGTTTGCGGTGGACTGGCACCGGGATGTGATTCGACAGTGGGCTGCCGCCGGGGTGCGTATGGTTGATGAACGCGATGAAAGTATTGGGCGTACCCTGGAGGGGGTTACCGTGGTGGTGACCGGGACTCTGGAGGGTTTTACCCGCGATTCTGCTAAAGAGGCGATTCTTGTGCGCGGTGGTAGGGCATCGGGGTCGGTGTCCAAAAAGACCGATTTTGTGGTGGCAGGAGCTTCGGCAGGGTCCAAGCGTGACAGGGCTGAGCAGCTGGGTATCCCGGTGCTTGATGAGGAGGGTTTCCGCCGGCTACTGGATGGCGGTGCCGAGCAGTTTCTATCGGAAGAAGATGGGGGAAACGGGGTTTAACGGCCCTTCTCAGTATGTTGTACGCCACGAAAAGAGAAAATTTTTAAAAATTTTTTCGGTGCCGGCTGGGGGTGGACGGCCCCAGATTGGGCACGGTAAAAACACCAAAATAATAAGCTAACTGTTCTTTTGCGGGCGTGCAAACACGGGAAAACCGGCGGTGTTAAGGGTGAAACATAATTAATAAGATCACGGAAGCCGGGCCGGGGCGGCGCTCGAAGGTGTCCCCTCTTGTGTGATTGTCGTCCCCTAAAAGTGGCTGGCGTATATCAAATCGTTACAGTATCGTTATCAACGAAGAAATCCCGATGAGGGAATAACAAACAGTTCGGGGCCGTCAAGGCCGTGAACAACATGCCGGGTTTTGCCGCACACCTGAGTCCGTCTACAGGGCAAAACCTTTACTAGATACCCAAGAAGCATCTAGGGTAGACGGCGACGCAGCGAACCCAGGGGACTGGGCTAGCGTTAGGTGGCCTATTTGGAGCATTGTGAACAAGACTTCCATTCGTCGTAACGCAACCCGCACAGCAGCAGCTCTGGCTATCGGCGGTGCCGCCGCAGCCACCCTGTCGGCTCCGGCAAATGCAGCACCCATCGAAGCGTGGGATGCTCTTGCCCAGTGCGAGTCAGGCGGCAACTGGTCCATTAACACCGGCAACGGTTTCTACGGCGGTCTGCAGTTTACCCAGTCATCGTGGGCAGCGGCCGGTGGTACCGGTTCGCCCCAGAACGCCTCAAAGGCTGAGCAGATCCGCGTTGCTGAAAACCTGCTTGCCATGCAGGGCTGGGGTGCCTGGCCTTCGTGCGCCTCGCAGCTGAACCTCTACCAGTACAGCACCAACGGTGCTGCCGCAGTGGTTGAGGACAGCGCACAGGTGACCACCCAGGCTGAAGAGACCACCGTGGTTGAAGAAGCACCGGCGGCTGTTGAGGCTCCGGTAGCACCTGAGGCTCCCGCAGCTGTTGAGGCCCCCGCCGCCGAGGCAGCACCGGCTCCGGCACCTGCTGCGGGCAACACCTACACCGTGGTGGCAGGTGACACTCTCTCGGAGATCGCATTTGCACACGGCATCAATGACTGGTCGATTCTCGCGGCAGCAAACGCAGACATTGTGCCCAACCCCGATGTTATCGAGGTTGGTCAGGTACTGACCATTCCCGCAGCCTAGAAAGATCTCAGCAGTCCCCTTCGGGAGACAGCAGTTTTTACTCTCCGCCACCGCTGTTTACAGCGGTGGCGGATTTTTTCTGCACCAAACCGGTTTATGTTCAACCCGCATCAACCGACAGGGGACCACGCCCGGTGGTTCTAGCCGGTCGGTGCGGCTAAACTGGGTGAGGAAAACTTTTGCCAATAACGGAGAACCCATGTCTGACATTACCCGTGAGACCGTTGCGCATCTTGCCCAGCTGGCTCGTATTGATATGACAGACGCGGAGCTGGAGGCGCTCGCCTCCGAGCTCGGCGTGATCGTTGAGTCTGTTGCCTCGGTATCGGAGGCTGTATCCGATGATATTCCTGCTACCTCGCACCCGATCCCGCTTCGCAACGTCTTTCGAGAAGACACCGTGGGGAAGACACTGACGGCGCAGGAGGCGCTATCGGGTGCTCCCGATCAAGAAGACGGAAAATTTAGGGTTCCGGCAATTCTGGTGGAAGACTAGGGGGTCCCGGTGAACGAGCTTATTCAACTTTCTGCCGCCGAAATTGCCGAAAAACTCAAGTCCGGTGAGGTGTCCTCGGTGGAGGTGACGCGCGGATACCTTGACCGGATTGCGGCAACCGACGGTACCGCCCTGGACCCTGATCATCGCGCCGCTGGAAAAGACGGCCTCAACGCTTTTGTGCACGTCAATGAGCAGGAGGCGCTCGCGGTTGCCGGTGAGGTTGACCGGGCACGTGCTGCCGGGGAAGAGCTGTCCGAACTTGCCGGTGTGCCTATTGCTATCAAAGATCTCATTGTGACCGTGGGGCAGCCGACCACCGCCGCCTCCCGTATGCTGGAGGGCTGGATGAGCCCCTACGACGGCACGGTTACCCAAAAGGTGCGGGCCGCCGGTATGCCGATTTTGGGTAAAACCAATCTTGACGAGTTTGCGATGGGTTCTTCGACCGAGCACTCAGCTTTTGGGGTGACCCGCAACCCCTGGGCGCTGGATAGAATCCCCGGTGGTTCCGGGGGTGGGTCGGCTGTCGCGGTATCCGCTTTTCAGTCCCCCCTGGCCCTGGGAACCGATACCGGTGGGTCTATCCGTCAGCCGGCAGCGGTGACCGGGTCCGTGGGTGTGAAACCCACCTACGGGTCGATTTCGCGCTACGGTGTGATTGCTATGGCGTCCTCGCTTGACCAGGTGGGGCCCTGTGCCCGTACCGTGCTCGATGCTGCGCTGCTGCACGAAATTGTTGGCGGACACGACCCCAAAGATTCCACCTCTCTGCGTGAACCGGTGGGACCCTATGCGGCTGAGGCCCGCCGCGGGGCCGGTGAGGGAGGCATAAAAGGGCTGAGGATCGGTGTTATCCGAGAGCTCTCCGGTGAGGGGTTCCAGGCCGGTGTTTCGGCTCGTTTTAATGAGTCTTTGGAGCTGTTGCGGGCCGCCGGTGCCGAGATTATTGAGGTATCTATTCCCTCGGTGAAAGAAGCCCTGGGGGCCTACTACCTGATTATGTCCTCCGAGGTTTCGTCGAACCTGGCCAAATATGACGGCGTGCGGTTTGGGCTGCGGGCCCTGCCGCAGAGCGGTCCTGTAACCATTGAACGGGTTATGTCTGCTACCCGTGCTGCCGGGTTCGGTGCTGAAGCTAAGCGTCGCATTATCCTTGGTACCTATGCGCTGTCAGCCGGCTACTACGACGCCTACTACGGTTCGGCGCAAAAGGTGCGTACCCTGATCCAGCGCGACTATGCGGCAGCTTTTGAGCGGTGCGATGTGCTGGTTTCTCCCACGACGCCCACCACCGCATACGGGCTGGGGCAGATGGACGAGTCGTCTGATCCTATGGCCATGTATCTGGGTGATATTGCCACCGTGCCCACCAACCTGGCGGGTGTACCCTCGATTTCTTTGCCGGCTGGGCTGGCAGACGAGGATATGATGCCGGTGGGTATTCAGTTCACTGCCCCCGCACACGAAGATTCCCGGCTTTACCGTGTGGGCGCGGGCCTGGAGGCACTTTTGTTAGACCGGTGGGGTGCGCCGCTGTGGGCGCAGATGCCGGATACCGAGTCTTTGATCCGTGATTTTGATTTTGGGGGAGCACAGTAAATGTCGGACGAAATTTTGAGTTTTGAAGAGGCCGTGGAGAAGTACGATCCCGTGCTTGGTTTTGAGGTTCATGTTGAGCTGAACACCGCCACCAAAATGTTTGATTCTGCCCCCAACGAGTTTGGCGATGTTCCTAACACCAACGTCACCCCTGTGTCGCTGGGGCTGCCCGGTGTACTCCCGGTGGTTAACGGTCGGGCGGTGGAGTACGCTATCAAGCTGGGGCTTGCCCTGGGCTGTGATATAGCGCCGGTCTCGCATTTTGCCCGCAAAAACTATTTTTACCCCGACACCCCCAAGAACTTTCAGACCTCACAGTACGATGAACCTATTGCGGCCAACGGTTCTCTTGATATCGAGCTCGAAGACGGTACGGTTTTCACCGTGGAGATCGAGCGCGCGCACATGGAAGAGGACGCGGGGAAACTGACCCATAAGGGTGGCTCAGCCGGGCGTATCCAGGGCGCCAGCTTCTCGCTGGTTGACTATAACCGGGCGGGCGTGCCGCTGGTAGAGATCGTGACCCGCCCCATTGTGGGCGCGGGGGCGCGTGCCCCCGAGCTAGCGCGCGCCTATGTGGCGGCTATTCGCGATATTGTGAAGGCGCTGGGGATTTCGGATGCCCGCATGGAGCGCGGCAACGTGCGCTGCGACGCCAATGTGTCCCTGATGCCCAAGGGGGCCAGCGCATTCGGCACCCGGACCGAGACCAAAAATGTGAATTCTCTGCGGTCAGTAGAGCGGGCGGTGCGCTATGAGATTCAGCGGCATGCCGCCGTGTTGGAAACCGGTGAGAGGATTGTGCAGGAAACCCGCATGTGGCACGAGGACACCAGGGAGACTACCGCTGGCCGCCCCAAGTCTGATGCTGACGACTACCGGTATTTTCCCGAGCCGGATCTGGTTCCGGTGGTCACCGATAGCGGGTGGATTGAGTCTTTGCGGTCGCAGCTACCCGAGATGCCCGCGGCCCGCCGGAAAAGGCTGAAGACCGACTGGGGTTTTACTGACGAGGAGTTCCGCGACGTGGTTAATGCCGGTGCGGTGGACCTGATCGAGGAGACCGTTGCCGCCGGTGCCCCGGCGTCTGTGGCCCGCAAATGGTGGATGGGTGAGATTGCCCGTATTGCTAAAGAGCGTGAGGTCGGTATCGGTGAGACCGGTGCGGACGCTGCCACCGTGGTGGAGATCAACAGCCTGATCGAGCAGAAGAAAATCAACGACAAGATCGCCCGGACGGTGCTCGGTTTTGTGGTGGAGGGAGAGGGGAGACCCGCAGACATCGTTGAGAAACGCGGTCTTGCGGTGGTCTCCGATGACGCCGCGCTGTCTGATGCCGTCGACGAGGCCCTGGCAGCCATGCCCGATGTTGCCGAAAAGATTCGCGGCGGTAAAGTGCAGGCTGCCGGCGCCCTGGTGGGTCGGGTAATGAAGGCCACCGGTGGGCAGGCGGACGCTGCCAGGGTACGCGAGCTTATTGTGGAGAAGCTTGGCGTGAGCTAGTCGGTGAGGTGGCTGAGGGCAAAGGCGTACCCCCAGGCGATATCTTTCCACCGGGTGTAGCGGCCGGAACCACCCCCGTGCCCACCGTCCATCTCGATTTTGAGGAGGGGGGTGGGTGAGTCGGCGGCTATGGTTTGCCGGAGGCGGGCCACCCACTTTGCCGGTTCTACGTAAAGCACCCTGGTGTCGTTGAGGCTGGTGATCGCCACAATGGGTGGGTAGGTGACCGGGCGAATATTTTCGTAGGGTGTATACGATTTCATGTAGGCGTAAGTCTCGGGGTCGGTGATGGGGTTACCCCATTCTTCCCACTCTAGCGCCGAGAGCGGCAGGTCGGGGTTGAGGATGCTGGTGAGCGCATCGACAAAGGGGACCTCGGCGATAGCCGCCGCGTATTTTTCGGGGGCGAGATTGAGCACTGCCCCGATAAGTAGGCCCCCCGCGGAGCCACCCTCAATCGCTATTTTGTCGGCTCTCACCCAGTTTTGGCCGGCCAGGAAGTCGGTGACCGCCACAAAATCGGTGAAGGTGTTTTTCTTTGCCAGCTTCTTGCCGTCCAGGTACCAGCTTCTGCCCAGCTCACCGCCGCCGCGCACGTGGGCGACAGCGTAGATGATGTTGCGGTCGAGCAGGGAGAGCCTTGCCGCAGAGAAATAGGGGTCCATGGATGCCTCGTAGGATCCGTAGCCGTACTGGAGCAGGGGGTGCTGGATATTTTTGTCGAGGTCGGCGCGGTGCATGACGGAGACGGGGACCATGGTGCCGTCGGGGGCCGGCGCCCACATCCGGTAGGCGGTGTAGTCCGCCGGGTCATATCCGGGAGCCGGGGTCTGCTTACGCAGCAGGAGACGGCCGGTAGCGGGAAAGTAGTCGTAGACCCGTGCCGGGGTGATCCAGGAGGTATAGAGGAAGCGGATCACCGGGGAGTCGACGGAGGCACCGAGGAGGCTTGTGGTGTATATGTCTTCGGCGAATTCTGTCGGTTCACTGAAGGTGCAGCCGGCGCGGTGGCCGGTGTCGAGGAGTTCTTGGAGCTGGGTGAGCGGGGTGAGGAAAACTTTTACGGTGGTGTTTTCTCTGGCGGTGAGTACCAGGTGGTCGGAGGAAAGAGAGAATGTTTCTATCCGGGCGGTGGGGCGGTGGGCTGCCACCGGTAGCCAGGTTGCCCGGAAGTCGGTAAAGGACTGGCCGGTGGGGTAGGGGGCTAACACTAGCTCGGAATTGAGAGCCCGGTGGTCGTGTTGGATGAGCAGGTAGCTACCGCCGTCAACGGTGATGGGCTCTACCGAGTACTGTATCCTCTGGGTTTTTTCGATAACGGTCACGGGGTCTGCCCGCAGGTTGGTGACCGGGATAAGACGGACCTCTGAGTACTCGGACGAGTAGGAGGTGAGGATAAGGTGGCTACGGTCCCTGGAGAGAACGGACTCCAGCCAGAGGGTCGGGTCGGTTTCGGTGTAGAGAACCGAGTCTTCCTCTGTCCCCCCGATGAGGTGCCTGCGCACCTGGTAGGGGCGCCACGAGTCATCCGCTAACGCATAGATGAGGGACGCCCCGTCGGGAGTGAGGTAGGCCCCAGAAAAAACGTTGTCGATGGTTTTCTCGAGGAGCTGTCCGGTGACAAGATCTTTAAAGTACTGGCGGTAGCGTTCGTCGCCGGTGTCATCGACGCTGAAGGTGAGCACGGTCCCGTCGAGCGAAGGCACGAATGATCCCAGGGAGAAGAAGGCCATGTCGCGGGCAAATTCGTTGCAGTCCAGCAGCACCTGTTCACCGGGAACCGTGCTGTGGGCGTCAATATCTGGGGGAGTGAACCGGTCTTCTACGCTACCGGAGGTTTCTGCCGCGACCCGGCAGTAGATGGGGTACTGCTGGTTATCCGCGGTGCGACTGAAGTACCACCAGTCACCGTGGCGGGTGGGAACCGATAGGTCGGTCTCTTGCACGTGGGACCGTATTTCGTCGAAAATTTTTTGTCGCAGTTCTTGCTGGTTTGCGGTAACCTCTGCGGTGTATGCGTTCTCTGCGGTGAGATAGTCAATCACCTGCTGGTTGTCTTTTTCTTTGAGCCAGTCGTAGTGGTCGATCACGGTGTCACCGTGGTGGGTGCGTGTTGTGTCCCGCTGCGGGGTGCGGGGAGCCTGTGGCGAAGTCAAACCGGTACCTCCTCATACATATGTGGCGTGCGACAATACGGTGAGTCTATATTCCTATAGCATACTGCAGGGATTGCGGGTCGGGTAATGGAATTCTCGCGGTATGTGTCTCTGTGCGGCTCGGTATGACGAAATATGACCAAATGCTAAGCGGGCCATGAAATATTGCGGATCGGTTGACCGGGGCGCCCGATATGCGGGTACTATGGCAGAGACAGGGTCATGAGAACCAGTGTTAAGCCCCAGCTTACTGGTCGGCAACCCTCCACTCGCGGTGGGGTGCCCTGGGTGAAGACCTGGCACAGTTCAAAAGTTCTGTGCAAGCGCGGGACCGATGCCCCATCTTCTTTCCGGGACATCGTTACCTTTCGAGACATCTCCCGAAAGAAACGGCATGTGGCCCCAACTAAGATTCAAAACAGTGGAGCAAACATGAGCGCAAAAAACACCCTTCCCACACCCGAAAACCCCGGTGGCTGGAAATTTGAGACCAAACAGATCCACGCCGGCCAGACACCGGATACCGCCACGGGGGCACGGGCGCTACCCATCTACCAGACCACATCCTTTGTTTTTAGGGATTCGGAGCAGGCCGCTAACAGGTTCGCGCTCAGGGAGCTGGGCCCCATCTATACCCGCCTCAACAACCCCACCCAGGAGGTGGTTGAAAACCGTATTGCGGCTCTTGAGGGAGGGGCCGGTGCCCTGCTTCTGTCCTCGGGGCAGGCGGCAACCACCTTTGCTATCCTCAACGTCGCCGGAGCCGGAGACCACATTGTCGCCTCTCCCTCTCTCTACGGCGGATCGTATAACCTACTCAAATACACCCTGTCCACCCTGGGCATCGAAACCACCTTCGTCGAAAACCCCCGCGATATAGGGCAGTGGGAGCAAGCGGTTCGCCCCAACACCAAGGCTTTCTTTGGCGAGACCCTGCCCAACCCGCAGGGAGATGTTCTCGATATTGAACCCATTGCCGCTACCGCCCACCGGGCAGGTCTACCGCTGATCGTTGACAACACCATCCCCACCCCCTACCTCCTCAACCCCATTGCCTTTGGGGCCGACGTCGTGGTTCACTCCGCCACCAAATACCTGGGCGGCCACGGCACCTCGGTGGGCGGTGTGATCGTGGACTCGGGCAACTTTGACTACGGTGCAGACCCCGAAAAATACCCCCTCTTCAACCGACCCGATGAAGGCTATCAGGGCCTGGTCTACGCACGTGACCTGGGTGCTGAGGGCGTATTCGGGGCCAACCTCTCCTACATTGTGAAAGCACGGGTTGGTCTTCTCCGCGACCTGGGCTCAGCTATCTCACCCACCAACGCCTTCAACATCGCCATAGGCTTAGAAACGCTGTCGCTACGCATCGAGCGCCATATCGAAAACACCCGGACCATCGCCCGCTGGTTGGAGGCACACGAGGCGGTGGAATCGGTCAGCTGGGCCGGGTTGGAGAGCTCACCCCACTACGACCTGGCGCAGAAATACATACCCGAGGGCCCCGGGGCGGTACTCGGCTTCACCCTCAAAGACGCCGACGCCCAAACCGCCAATAAATTTGTTGACGCGCTGCAACTGCACTCGCTGCTGGTCAATATTGGTGATGTGCGCTCGCTGGCGGTTCATCCGGCTTCCACCACGCATTCGCAGTCGTCGGAAGCTGAGCTGGAGGCCATCGGGATTAGCCCCGCCTTTGTGCGGCTGAGCGTGGGGATTGAGAATGTTGATGATCTGCTGGCAGACCTTGAGCTGGGTTTTGCCGCTATTCGGTAGGGTGCGGATGATCCGTGAAAGAGGTGTACTGTGACCGAAGGTAAGGCCCCTCTCCATCGCGGTGACGGCCTGCTGAGGCACCTATCGATCGGTGATTTTCGGCTTGAAAACGGGGAGGTGCTGCCCGCGGTAACTCTGGCCTATGAGACCTGGGGGCAGCTCAACCGACAGCGAGATAACGCGATACTGGTGTTGCACGCTCTCACCGGGGACACCCATGTTTCCCGGGGTGTCCCTCCCGCAGGCTCCTCTGCCCGGTCGGTCGGGCAGGCTGAGAGGGAGGGCTGGTGGGAGGGAATGGTTGGTCCCGGTTGTGTCATCGATACCAACACGTATTTTGTGGTTGCCCCCAATATTTTGGGCGGCTGCTACGGATCGACCGGACCGGCCAGCCCGGCCCCCGATGGTAGACCCTACGGGTCCCGTTTCCCCCAGGTGACTATCCGCGATACCGTTGCTGCCGAAAAGAGACTGACCGACCTGCTCGGAATAGCCTCATACCGCTATATTATCGGTGCCTCGCTGGGAGGCGCCCGCGCCCTCGAATGGGCGGCCAGCTACCCCGCGCTGGTGGAGGGGTGCGCTGTCATTGCCTCGGGGCACTCGGCAACCGCAGACCAGCTTGCCTGGGCCCAGGCACAGAACCTGGCGATACGCTCTGACCCCAACTGGTGCGGTGGTGACTACTACGGCACAGCGGGCCCGGTTGCGGGGCTGGGACTGGCCCGGCGCATAGCTCATATCACCTACCGTTCAGCACCCGAGCTGAACTACCGTTTCGGGCGCAGGCCCCGGGGCCACGAGCGGACTCTGGTATCCTATACCCGGAAGAGAGGCCGCTACGAGGTGGAATCCTACCTGGACCACCAGGCCGAGAAACTTGTGCACCGTTTTGACGCCAACTCCTACCTGGCCATCAACGAGGCACTGATGACCCACGACGTGACGCGCGGGCGCGGCACCCTACGCCAAACACTCGCCCGCACCCACTGCGACTGGCTCATCGCCTACGTCGACACCGACCGCCTCTTCTCTCCCAGCGAGTCAATAATTCTTGCTGCCGCGGCCCCGGGGAACCCTCAGCCGCAGGTGATTCGCTCACCCAGCGGCCACGACGGATTCCTGATTGAAAAACCGCAGGTAGAGGCTATTCTGCACGGGGCGCTGAGCAGGCAAGAAGAAAAACTCGCCAACAAAGATACAACAGGCCCGCCCCGAGGAGCACCATGAAACATATCGTTGAATACACCAACCGGGTACAGGAGAGGGAAGATACGCACCTGGTGCTCATGCTTCACGGCTACGGCGCTCAGGAAGAAGACCTCCTCCAGCTAGGGCAGATGATCGGCGGCCCTATCACCTGGGCAGGTATGCGGGCACCGCAACCGGTGGGGGCAAAACTATCCCCGGACGCCGATACCGCGTTCATCCCCGGAACCGCAACCGGCTACCAGTGGTTCCCCCTGTCCACCGCCAACCTCGATGCAGACTTCAGGTCCGTCGAGCTTGCCGCCGACTACGTGCTTGATTTCCTCGATGCCGAGTCCGGTATCTACCGTTCCGTGTCCCTGCTGGGGTTCTCCCAGGGTATGGCGCTGGCAACAACTATTGCCCGCCACCGTCCCGGTCTTGTGCGCTCGCTCATGGGTTTGAGCGGATACGTGATCGATACCGAATCTGACTACCTGCACGATACGGACCTGGCTCAGGCGGAACTGCCGGTTTTCTACGGGCGGGGGGACGCAGACCCCGTGATACCGGCCCGGCGGGTTGCTTTTACCGAGGATTTTTTGCGGCGGCACAGCACCCTGGAGTCCCATGTTTATGCGGGTATGCAGCACGCCATCTGCGATGAGGAGGTTGGGCAGCTGGCCCTTTTTGTACGGAAAAATATTTTAGACAGTGGCTCCGGCCGATAAAAATTTGGGTCAGGACCGGTGGTCGGCGGCTACCCGAAGGCTCAAGCCGTTAAGTTCCACTGTATCGCCGGGGTACAGTTGCTTCCCTCGTTGCTCACATATGTGACCGTTGACCTTGACCAGGCCGTCTTGAATCAGTTCGCGGGCGTGGGCCCCGTTCTCCACCATATTGGCCAGTTTCAAAAACTGGCCAAGCCGGATAGAACCCTCCCGCACGGACACCTCTTCTATTTCACCCATAGACTCAAGTGTAACCGGTCTCAGCTGCGGGGTTAGCGCGGGTAGGCAACCCCCGCCTAGAAACCGTATAGGGTACTCTTGATAGCGCGCTCGTAACATACTTTTAAAAGCTCTTACGGGCGCATAAAGATAACCGACCCGGCACGCCGTATCCAGCGGCGGAGCGTAAGGAAGAGACATGGCAGAAAAATCCACCCTCGACAGCGTGATTACCCTGGCAAAGCGCCGCGGCTTTGTCTTTCAGGCGGGTGAGATCTACGGTGGTACCCGTTCGGCCTGGGACTACGGTCCGCTCGGTGCCGAGCTGAAAGAAAATATTCGCACGCAGTGGTGGAATACGTTTGTGCGCGGCCGCAAAGATATGGTGGGCCTAGACTCCTCAATTATTCTCCCGCGCGCTGTCTGGGAGGCATCGGGCCACGTAGCCACCTTCACCGACCCGCTGGTTGAGTGCCTCTCCTGCCACACCCGCCTGCGCCAGGACCACCTTCTTGAGGGATACGAGGAGAAGCACGGGCACGCACCGGACGGGGGGATGGCAGACGTCAACTGCCCCCACTGCGGCACCAAGGGACAGTGGACAGAACCCCAGAACTTCTCGGGCCTGATGAAAACCTATCTGGGCCCGGTCGACAACGAGGAGGGCCTGCATTTCCTCCGCCCCGAAACCGCCCAGGGAATTTTTGTTAACTTCAACAACGTGGTGACCGCAGCCCGCCAGAAGCCCCCCTTCGGTATCGGCCAGATCGGTAAGGCATTCCGCAACGAGATCACCCCCGGTAACTTTATTTTCCGCACCCGCGAATTTGAGCAGATGGAAATAGAGTATTTTGTGCACCCCGAGGAGGCAGACAGCTATTTCAATCAGTGGGTGGAAGACTGCTGGAACTGGTTTGTCGATCTCGGTGTCAACCCGCACAATATGCGCCGGTTCGACGTCCCCGCCGACGAACGCGCCCACTACTCGGCGGGTACCATCGACCTCGAATACAATTTTGGTTTCCAGGGTAACCCCTGGGGGGAACTGATGGGTGTTGCCAACCGCACCGACTACGATTTGGGTGTGCACAACGCACACTCCAATGCCAAACTTGAATACTTTGACCAGGCCAGTGGCCAACGCTATGTTCCCTACGTTATTGAGCCCTCTTTCGGTCTAACCCGGTCTATGATGGCCTTTCTCGTCGATGCCTACCACGAAGATGAGGCCCCCAACACCAAGGGCGGGGTGGACAAACGTACCGTGCTCAAACTTGACCCCCGCCTGGCCCCGGTAAAGGCGGCGGTTCTACCGCTGTCCAAAAAGGCTGAGCTCACACCCGAGGCTGAGAAACTGGCTGATCGGCTACGCCGCAACTGGAACATTGACTACGATACGTCCGGGGCAATCGGCCGCCGCTACCGCCGCCAGGATGAAATCGGTACACCCTTCTGCATCACCGTTGATTTCGACACCCTCGAGGACCGGGCCGTGACCATCCGCGAACGGGACACAATGGCCCAGGAGAGGGTACCCCTCGACCGGGTGTCGGCCTACCTGGCGCAGAAGCTACTGGGCTAGGCTCGGTAACGAAAAAAGAATAAGCGAGAGAGACAATCGTGAGTGAATATACTTTTCGCCCCTGGCAGGAGGGGGACGATCTACAGCTGCTACAGATATGGGCGGACGCCGAAAACTCCCAGCAGGCAGCTTTTCGCGCCACACTCGCCGCAGACTCCGACACCTCTCCCTGGCGGCGAACCCTTATCGCCACCCACCGGGGTATCCCGGTGGCGGCAGGTACCGTCTATGAAAGCTCACTGCACCACCGCCACCTGTGGGTCTACCTTGAGGTCGCCCCGGACCACCGGCGCCAGGGTGTTGGCACCGCCCTGCTCTCCCGGCTGCGGAAACTGGCCGAAACCTCCCCATCCGGGGTAAACACCCTACGGGCCAAAGTTGAAGAGGGCTCAGCCGGTGCAGAATTTGCGCTCGCTGCGGGACTCAAGCAGATACAGCACTCCTATATTGTGCGGGTCGCGGCCGGTTCTGTACCCGTGGTGCCGCTCCGGCACGATGACGACGATCAGCCTACCCAGGCAGTTGAGGATATCGCTACCGGTTCGGTGGAGCTGACCGAGAAATTTTGGGACTTTTATCGGCGGTCTCACCGCTGGGACCCACCGGCAGAACTATCGCTGGGGCGGGTAAACCGTCTTTTTCTCTCGGAGGAGGCGGATGCCTACGGGGCGATTGTGCTGCGGGACCGGGTACAGCAAGCCCGCCGCCAGGGCAAAAAGGGAAAGATTCTCGCTTTTGCCGTAAGCTACCGGCCGCTTGAGGCAGATATGCCCGGTTTTGAGGTACCCGATGATCACGCCACCGAGGTGCTGGTAGGCTACGACTTTGACGATGAGACAGCCACCGAGGCTATCGTGCAGCTGCTTTCTCTGCTCACCGCCCAGTACCCGGTGACCCTGGAAGTTGACGAGGCGATGGGGCAGCTCTGGGCGGTGGTGGAGAAGCTTCTGAGCATGGGTTCTGCCACCGTGCAGGAAAACATGCTGGTGCTTGCCGATGCCTAGATGGGCTCGGTGCCGCTAGCAGAGTTTGTCCACGGCGGCTACCCACCGCTCTCTGAGGTCGTCGCGGTTAACCCGGTGCTGGCTGAGCTTGATTGAGTCCTTCCCGGTAGAGACCGCGAAGCCCTCCCGTCTCCAGTGTTCGAGGGCCCGTCTGCCGTGTCCGGGAATTTCGCCGCGGGAATTGCACACCCGCCACCAGCTCACGTTTGACCCCCACTGGGCGAGAATCCTCCCTACCAGCCGCGCAGATTCACCGGTGATTTCTGCCAGGTCACCGTAGGTTGCAGCCTGCCCCGGTCCCAGGCACTCCACCGCGCGGAGTACCCGTTCAATCCGTATATCGTCCACGGTGTCTCCCTCCTCACCCTATTGTTGCCGGTGGGGTGGAGCGGGGCAAGTTCGGGCTACAATTGCTGGGTGAATGAAAGCAGAGAAGCCCCCGCCGCGGGGCAGTTGAAGCTACCGCCGCTGCAGCTGGGTAAACACACCGTGAAGGTCCCGGTAGAGCTTGCCCCCATGGCGGGGGTCACCAACAGGGCTTTTCGTCGTCTCTGCCGTGAATACGGGGGCGGCCTGTATGTGACCGAGATGGTGACCGCGCGTTCTCTGGTGGAGCGACGGGCTGAGTCGCTGCGCATCATTGAGCATGATCCCGACGAAGAGATCCGGTCAATCCAGATTTACGGTGTTGACGCGGTGAACGTGGGTAGGGCGGTGCGCATGGTGGTGGAAGAGGACCGCGCCGACCATATTGATCTTAACTTTGGTTGCCCCGCCCCCAAGGTGACCAGGCTGGGGGGCGGCTCTGCCCTGCCCTGGAAGAGGGACCTTTTCCGGGCCATTGTCCAGACAGCGGTCACCGAGGCGAGCCGCAATAATATTCCCCTGACCATTAAAATGCGTAAGGGTATTGATGAGGACCATCTGACCTTTATGGAATCCGCTAGGGTGGCTCGTGATGTGGGTGTGGCGGCTATCGCCCTGCACGGCCGTACCATGGTGCAGCACTATTCGGGCAGGGCTGACTGGGGAGCTATCGCCGATTTGCGTGAGGCCATCCCCGATATTCCTATCCTGGGGAACGGGGATATTTTTTCTGCCGAGGACGCCATCGCCATGGTTGAACAGACCGGTGTTGACGGTATTGTGGTGGGCCGCGGCTGTCAGGGCCGGCCCTGGCTCTTCGGAGATTTACAGAATGCTTTTGAGGGCTCCGATCAGCGGTTCCGACCGGGTATCTCTGAGGTGGCCGACATGATCTACCGGCATGCCGAGCTCCTAGTCGAAACATTCGGCGACGAAACCAAGGGTATGCGTGAGATCCGCAAACATGTGGCCTGGTACTTTCACGGATACCCGGTGGGAGGGCAGCTGCGACAAAAAATGTCGCGGGTGCCCGATCTGGAAACTTTCCGTGAATTTCTAGCCGAACTCGACCACACCATACCCTACCCCGGTGCCGCCGTAGAAGGACCCCGAGGACGAGCCGGCAGCCCCAAAAAAGCCCACCTCCCCGACGGCTGGCTTCGCAGCCGAGAACTAGGCGATGCTGAAAGACTGGGATTAGCCGGGGCAGAACTGGATATTTCGGGAGGGTAGCGGGCCTTAATGAGGCACAAAAATGTGAGCATAGGATAGATTTGTAGATGTCGCAGGGTCGTCGTGGTTGACGTGATACAGGGTGGTATCTATGGAGATTTTTTCAGGGCCGTTCCCTCGCTGGAGTCCCCAAGCCGAGAGTGTCTGGGCTAAAACAGACCGTGACAACCCAGAAAGTGGGGAATGGCTCAACCTTCCTCAGCACATGATGGACTCAGCCCAGGTGTGTGCCTACCTTTGGGAGAATTATCTCTCGGCCAACCACCGGCAGTTTATTCAGGACCAGCTAGGACTCACTGCCGATGAAGCCCATAGGCTGGTGGCCTTCCTCTGCGGTGTCCATGACGTGGGTAAGGCTACCTGGTCTTTCACGATGAGGATTACCAAATCTTCCAAAACTAGTTCACCGTACGGTTTTCTACTCGACAAGATCCGAGAATCTGGTTTGCCGCTTAAAGATCTACCGGACGATGAGTGGTCTCCCCACTCAGCAGCCAGTCTCGTTATACTTAACAATTTCTTGATCCAAAAGTATGGCTCTGAGGATTATCGCTTTCTCTCCCACTTAGGGCAGATTTTGGGGGCCCACCACGGCCTGCCCGCCACAGAAGATTTTGAGGATCGAGCTGAAATTGAGATTCGTGGAATGAACTCATCGTGGAAGGACCTTCACCAGGAACTCCTCACAAAAATGCTGGAATTAACCCGGGTAGAACCGGCTCTTGAGAAACTTATAGAGCAAAAAAATCAGATTGGAGATAGCTCCAAGATGATTCTTTCGGGCCTCATCATTATGGCGGACTGGATTGCCTCTAATACCGACTATTTCCCTCTGGGGCAATACTCCCCAGCAGATCAACCTACTCGTTTTATGGAAGGCATAGACAGACTCCGTCTCCCTACTGCCTGGGCCCCTGAAGACTTTGGTCGCCGTCCTGCTACAGATATCTATACTGATAAATTTCTCTGGCCTGCTTCTAGTTCACCGCGGCCGGTCCAGAAGGAAGTTCTTGATGTTTTAGACGCCCATAGTTCAACAAAAATGCTCATTATTGAGGCTCCCATGGGGGAGGGGAAGACAGAGGCGGCTCTGGTTGCTGCCGAGAAGTTAGCCAGAACCAACAACTGCAACGGTATTTTCTTTGGCGCCCCCACCATGACCACTACGGACTCCCTTTTTAGTCGTATTAGTCGTTGGGCGGAACAGTCCCATGAATCTCCGGTAGTATCCATGTACCTGGGGCACTCTAAGAACCAACTTAACGACAACTACACGTCTATGAATAGGCTTCCCAGAATAAACCTTGACGACGACACAGAGCCGGGGGCAAGAACCAGCCACTCGCAGGTTATTGCCCACCAGTGGTTCCGCGGGCGAAAGCAAGGTATTCTCTCCAGTCTTGTGGTGGCAACCGTCGACCAGGTACTGATGATGGCCCTGCAGAGTAAGCACCTGATGCTCAGACACCTGGGCCTGGCGGGCAAGGTAGTGGTCATCGACGAGGTGCACTCATATGACTCCTATATGGGCCACTACCTAGCATCAGCCCTCCGATGGCTGGGAAACTACGGGGCTCCGGTCGTCCTCCTATCTGCAACCCTGCCATACGAAACCAAGGCAAAGCTGGCCGAAGCCTACCAAAAGGGTCTCCTCGGTAGGCGAGCCAGAAGATCACAGAAGCTACCTGCCACAGGGGCGTCCTACCCCGTCATTACCAGTGTTTCTGCCCGGGAAATCCAGACCAGCACGACAGAGCCTAGCGCTCGCAGCACAACCTACCGGGTTAAACCTCTTGCCGATGATGATTCTTCCCTGCTTCAGGTGATGAGCCGGGTGGTCCAAGACGGTGGTTGCCTTCTTATCATCTGCGATACCGTAAGCCGCGCCCAGCAGGCATACCTCCTAGCGCATGACCTGGTGGGTGAAGATGCCTATCTGCTCCACTCGCGTTTCACCGTTATCGAGCGGGTGGAGAAGGAGGGGAAGCTGGTGGAGGAACTCGGGCCCGCATCTTCTGTGGGTCGGGGACGCCCCCAGCGGCGCATTGTTGTAGCTACCCAGGTGGTGGAGCAGTCCCTGGATGTTGATTTTGACTGCATGGTTACCGATATTGCCCCTGTTGACCTGGTACTCCAGAGGCTAGGGCGGGTCCACCGCCATGAGCGGCCGGAGACAGATCGACCCGCCTGGGCTAGCTCTCCCCGGGTGTATATCCGGGGCATGGAAGAACTTCCTTCCCGGGACAAGGCCCCGGTTTTTGCCTCCGGAGTAGACGCTGTTTACCAGCCCGCCCTACTTTTATCGACCTGTTCAGAGCTCAAGCTCTTCGACCCCGAACCACCCTCCATCGTTGTGCCTGGAGATATCCCTCTTCTGGTAGAGGCGGTTTACCGGGAGGAGGCAGAGGTCCCGGCAGGATGGGAAAAGGACTACCGGAAAGCTCAAGAAAAACTAGAATCTGATCAACATGGTGCTGCTCGTAGGGCCACCCCTTTTAGAGCCCAACTAAAATCTGTAGTGAGAAAAAATTTCAGAGAAATTTGGTCTGGCCAAGAAGGAGATGTGACGGAAGAAAGGGGAGCGGCCCAGGTACGAGACACAGAGCCCACCATCGAGGTTGTTCTGGCTCAACAGGTAGGAGATGGCTACTACGCACCCCTGCCTTGGGTCCGAGATGAAGAAGCAGGGGAAAGACCTGTTATTTCTCAAGGCTTTACTCCCGATGCAGAAACCGCCTATGTACTGGCACGGTCGACAGTAACCTTGCCCTACCAGCTCTCATGGAAGTTTGAACAGGTACTGAAGAATCTTGAGAGAAACACAGACCCTGCCTGGCAGGAATCTTACCTCCTCAGGGGTATGCTTCAGCTAACATTAGATGAGCGGTGTGAGGTTGAGCTATGCGGTTACAAACTCAGGTATACGCAGGAACTTGGCTTGCAGCTTTTAGAGGATAAGGAAAAAATATAATGAGCACAGTAGCTAGTTCCTTCAATCTTATTGATGAAGGATGGATCCGGTGTCTCATGCAGGATGGCTCCACTCGGTGTCTCTCGCTCAGAGAAATCTTTGGGCAACTGACAGACGTTGTTCGTCTCTCCGGTGACTCACCCCAGCAGGATTATGCCGTTTTTCGAGTGCTCCTGGCTATTCTTTGGCGGTCCCACGCACAAACCGATAAGGTTCTGGACTGTGACAACTTCATAGACTGGTGGTACGGCATGTTTGAAGGTAGCGCCTCTGAGCTTACTGACCCGGTCTTCACCTATCTTGAAGAGCACCGATCCCGCTTCGATCTTTTAGACCCGGTTGCACCTTTTATGCAGGTGGCCGATCTTGCAACTCCTAAAAATACTTATTCAGAAGTTCAGCGTCTTATCCCCGAGGCTGAATCAGACTACTTCACCATGCGAGCGGGTAGCGGTAAGAATTCTCTGACTTTACCCGAGGCCGCCCGCTGGGTTATTGCCATGCAGGCCTGGGATTACTCCGGTATTAAGCCGGGCGCGGTCGGAGATCCGCGCGTCAAAGGCGGTAAAGGGTACCCGATTGGGACAGGCTGGGCCGGCTATACCGGAGGAGTCGTTATCCACGGGTCCAATCTCTTCGAGACCCTGCTTTTTAATACTCCCGCCGATTTTGTTTTTGGTGAAGATACGGTTGATAAGGATCTACCGTCTTGGGAAAGAGAACCGGCGACGGCAGAACCCAGAAGTAGCGATTCTCCTGAAGGTCCGGCCGATATACTCACCTGGCAGAGCCGCCGTATACGTCTCTTTCGAGCAGACGGAAGCGATGACATTACCGGTGTCCTCATTTCTAATGGGGACAAGATCGAGATTCGCAATCAGCTCCTGGACCCCATGACGGGCTATAGATACAGCAAAGCCCAATCAAAGAATCAACCCGTATTTTTTGCTAAAACACATGCCGAAGAAAGAACCCTCTGGAGAGGTGTTGAAGCCCTGCTAGTGGGTAAAGAAATCCAAGCTGGTCCACGGGGCGAAGAACCGGATAAGGTTCCTCGCACCTGGAGTTTTCTGCGTGAGCTCAAGAAACGTCCCTGGATGTCTCCGCGGCAGCGAGTCACCGTCGAACTTGTAGGATTTGTCTACGGAAACCAATCTGCCCTTATCGCCAATACCATTCATGAGGTCCTTCCCTTCAAGCTGCGGTCTTTGATTTCTGAGGATCAGGACATTGCTTTCAGGGTAGTACAGGCTGCCCGGCGGGCTGTTGAGGCTTCTATCCATCTTGGTCGGTTTGCGGGGTCTCTTTTGAAGGCAGCCAGTGGGGAATATGCTTTTGTACCCTCTGCTAGCGAGAGGGCTCTCAAGAAGCTTGAGACCAGCTTCAAGGAGTGGATTTTGACCATTGAACCCGGTGTACCCTTGGAAGAGCGCCTTAACACTTGGTGTGACACGGTCGAAGCTCTCATTAAAGAAGAAGCAATTCAGTTGGCGCGAGGAGCCGGTGAGAGGGCCCTGGTGGGACGAATGGACGATGATAATTCTGAGCCGCCCAAGGTTCTGAATACCGGTACGGCTATAGAGCGGCTCCACGCCTCTCTCAAGAAAACCCTTGAGCGCATTCCAACTGAAGCAACCTCTGAAGAGAAAGGACTCTCATGAGCTCTACCCAGCCCCAGGAAACTAAGGACCTTCAGACTGACCAAACTTTTTACAATTCCTTGGCTTCTGCCCTGCACCGCCTGCAGGAAGGATACCTCCGGGGTGACAGGGCCAAGTTAGCCACCCTGCGTCGGGCAGCCGGTAAAAACCCAGAAAAGGACCATTTGGCCTGGTTCACGGCCTTGGACAGTCTCCTCCCCGATTTCCCCTACCGGGGGCAAGGGGACCAGGCTAGTCCGGCAGAACGTGCAGCCTTCAATGCCCTTACACTCTATGCTCTGCATCAGCGTTCTCTTTCTCAGCCCATGCATGTTAAAGGCTGGAAATCACTGGGTAGGGCTACCGCTGAGCTAGCCCTTCGAACCGAGAGCAAGTCTATTAAAAAACGGCTTGATGCCCTGATGACAGCCCGCACCTACGAGGCTAAAAATTACCATCTACGTTCACTTATCGGACTTTTACATGCTTACGAGATCCCTCTGGATTATGCCCAGCTTGCCAGCGATCTCTGGTCCCTTCAAAACAATAATCGCGAAAAAATTATTCTGCGGTGGGGACGCGATTATGCTTTCGGCCTGTGGAAAAACCAAAATAAAGAGTCTTAACCCCTGAAAGGAAAAAGAATAACCATGTCCCTCTTCATCGATATTCACGCCCTGCAAACCCTTCCTCCCAGCAACATCAACAGGGACGATACCGGTAGCCCTAAGAGCGCTACCTTTGGTGGCGTTCCCCGGCAGCGGGTTTCTTCTCAGGCATGGAAGCATGCTATCCGTAAGGATTTATTCCAGACCCTCACTCCCGAAGTTATGGGTGTCCGCACTCAGCGCGTCGCCCAAAAAATCGCTAAAAAGGTTACTGATCTTGATAGCAGCTGGAGCGAAGAAGATTCCCTCCAGGCAGCAGAGGCCGTCCTTAAAGTTGCGGGTATCAAGGTGGCTCCCAGCAAGAAAAAGAAAGAGGGCGACGAAACACACCTTGAAACCGGTTATCTGCTCTTCCTCAGCAACTATCAGATCGAGGCAGTAGCTCAGGCTATTATTAATTCAGCAGGAGAGAAAATCACCAAGAAGGAAGCACAGAAACTTCTTGACGATAAGAACTCTGTTGATATCTCCCTCTTTGGCCGTATGGTTGCTGATGAGCCTTCTTTTAACGTTGATGCCTCGGTCCAGGTATCCCACGCCCTGGGTGTTTCGGGGTCAGATCCCGAGTTTGATTTCTACACCGCCGTCGATGATGTGGTTCGTGATGCCGAAGAAACCGGAGCGGGCATGCTGGGAACCGTAGAAATGATGTCCTCCACCCTCTACCGTTACGCTACCCTCGATCTCGATGCTTTGGCCAGTAACCTGGGTAACCGGGAGGTAGCTATTAGGGCAGCTCAGGCTTTCGTGGAATCTTTCCTCACCTCCATGCCCACCGGCAAGCAAAATACTTTTGCAAACCGGACCCTTCCCGAGGCCATCCTTGTTAGCCTTAGGACTGACCGACCCGTTAGCCTGGTCAACGCTTTTGAAGAGCCCGTCACCGATAAAAACGACGGCTACCGCCTGCAGGCCGCCAAGAAGCTAGCGTCTGAAGCAGAGGGGCTAGAAAGTATGTATGGAAATAAACCCCTAAAATCCTGGGTTATTGCCCTTCCCAACCTGATTGAGACTCTAGAGGGGCTAGGTTCTGTCACCAGCCTGCCTGTTCTTCTGGAAGAGCTTCCCCAGGCCCTCCAGAGCTCTGACATCTAGGCTAAGCTATGAAAACTTTGGTTCTTAAGCTGAAAGGGCCTTTGCAGTCGTGGGGCTCCAGTAGCCGCTATCGCACCCGTGGTACAGATTCAGTACCCACAAAATCCGGTGTATTGGGAATGCTTGCGGCTGCTCAAGGGCGGCAACGTACAGACGAGATTGCGGATTTAGCCGGCCTTGATTTCGCCGTGCGGATTGACCAGCCGGGGACTCTGGAGCGTGACTATCAGACAGCGATAGACGCTGGGGGTAAAACCAATCTCTCCACCCGCTATTACCTCTCTGATGCCGTTTTCCTCGTTGCTGTTTCCGGACCAACTCCTCTCATTGAGAGCCTGGCGCAGGCTATCCAGAACCCCGTTTACCCGCTCTTTCTGGGGCGACGTAACTGCCCGGCTAACTCGGATCTTCTCCTGGGCATTGTTGATGCCGACGTAGAAACCGCCCTGCGGCAGCAGGACTGGCAGGCTGCCGAATGGTATCAAAAGCGCAGGGATAAAAAGGTATTTTTACCGATTTTGCGCGATGCTCGTCCCGGTGAAGCGGGGGATTCAGTGAGAGATATTCCTCTGAGCTATAGTCAGGAAAACCGGCAGTATACATGGCGGACTGTATATGAGGCTGAGCCTCTTGTAGTTGAAAACGATAAAGGACTAACTTCAAGTGATCCCTTTTTTGAGGCGGTGCGGGGCCGATGACCTGGTTTAGCTCTATTCTGATTAACCCGCAGAAACGGGAGGGGCGGAAGCTGCTGGCTAACCGGCAACTTTTGCACAAGGCTGTCCTTCAGTCTTTCCCGCCGGGTTCTTTAGAAGAGACTGGCGAGCGGGCTCTCTGGCGTCTTGATCAGGATGGCCTGAAGCATACTCTCTACGTGGTCAGCCCCCTGGAACCTGACTTCACCCATATCGTTGAGAAGGCAGGTTGGGTGTCTCAAACCTGGAACACCATCCAGTACGATACTTTCTTGGAGGGGCTTATGGTGGGTCAGGAATGGGGGTTCCGCCTACACGCTAACCCCGTGATTCAGAAATCCGCACCATCCGGACAAAGAGCGAAAATCCTTCCTCACGTTACGCCCGACCAACAAATTAAGTGGCTACTTTCGCGGTCCCCTAGGCTTGGGTTTGAGATTAAAGAATCTGACGATAGCCTCAACGGTCTCCTGATAGATGTCAGTCATCGTGAAGATTTACGGTTTACTCGTAAAGACCCACACCAGAACGGTAAATCCGCTCAGGTTACCATCCGTAAGGCCCAGTTCGATGGTGTTCTTAGGGTGAAGGACACCGGTCAGCTCAGGCAGACCCTAACCCAGGGGATTGGGCGTGCTAAAGGCTACGGCTGCGGCTTACTCACCTTAAGGAGGTTAGGGGCATGAGCCTTCCCGGTATACCACCGCCTAAACGTACAGATTTAACTCGGATAAGCGATAGGCTATCTTTTGTCTATCTTGAAAGGTGCGTGGTGCACCGGGACGCTAACGCGGTGACCGCAACCACCGACCGCGGAGTCATCCATATCCCGGCTGCCACTCTAGGTTGCCTTCTTTTAGGCCCGGGAACCAGGGTTACCAGCGCTGCTATGTCTCTTCTGGGTGACTGCGGCGCAAGTGTTGTCTGGTGCGGTGAAAATGGTGTTCGCTTTTATGCACACGGGAGCTCTCTGGCCCGCAGCTCCAGGATTTTACAGGCACAGGCTGAATTGGTTTCCAATACTCGTTCTCGGCTGGACATTGCCCGTAAAATGTATGCCTATCGTTTTCCCGGTGAAGACGTCTCTCAGCTAACGATGCAGCAGCTCAGAGGCAGAGAAGGTGCCCGGGTCCGGCGGGTTTATAGGGAACACGCTAAGCGTACCGGCACCCCCTGGGATAAGCGTGACTACGTTCAAGACTCTTTTGAACAAGCAAACCCTATTAACCAGGCCCTGTCAGCAGCTAACGCAGCACTCTATGGGGTAGTTCATTCCGTTATTGTTGCTCTAGGGTGCGCACCCGGTCTTGGTTTTGTGCATACTGGGCATGAGCGGTCTTTCATCTACGATGTGGCTGATTTATACAAGGCAGAAATAACTATCCCTGCGTCTTTCGATGTTGTTGCCTCAGGCAGCAATAACCTTACTTCAGATGTTCGAAGAGTTGTTCGGGACGCGGTCGTTTCTCATCGCTTGTTAGCTCGTTGCGCCAATGATGTTTCAAAACTCCTGGTCCCTGATATTGACATCGAATGGGAACAGATCGACTCTCTATCGCTCTGGGCAGGACCCGGCCAAAGCACTGTTAAAGCAGGAACAAATTACGGGGATGATTTTGAATGATCGTTCTAGTAGTTACAGCCTGCCCCGAAAGTCTACGTGGAGATTTAACCAGATGGCTCCTAGAAATCAGCCCCGGTACTTTCGTAGGTAATGTTTCAGCCCGAGTGCGCGATGCTCTCTGGGAAAGAACCTGCTCTTATGCTAGTGGTGGTAGAGCTATTCTGGTTTACTCATCGAATAGCGAACAGCGATTAAGATTTAAAGTACATAAGCACGACTGGGAGCCCGTCGACATAGAGGGACTTACCCTCATGATGCGCCCTCCACCGGGAAGCCAAAAACAATCCCAGCGACGAACAGGCTGGAGCAAGGCGCGAGCACAAGCTCGAAGCAGAAAACCTTCCTGGCACGATAAGATGTAATCAACCTACTTCTCGACAAGACTCATTCAAAGTGAATGAAAATCATTGAGGCTCGAATGAAACCCCATGTCAAGAAGTGTATTCCCCACATGCGTGGGGATGAGCCGCTTTTTGTACTACCCTGAAAAAACAGCAAAAAGTATTCCCCACATGCGTGGGGATGAGCCGATTGACATGAACGATTCTATCAATTTTACCGGGTATTCCCCACATGCGTGGGGATGAGCCGCATCATCGTCCACTGTGATTTTTCCGGTGTGGGTATTCCCCACATGCGTGGGGATGAGCCCTGGTGGGGCATCCACCGGTGTCGTGGGCCTAGGTATTCCCCACATGCGTGGGGATGAGCCGGGTTGCTTCCAGGTCCTCCTTGAGCTCGTCCAGTATTCCCCACATGCGTGGGGATGAGCCCGGGATTTCGGCCGTTGTGAGATTCTTTGTGAAGTATTCCCCACATGCGTGGGGATGAGCCGGTGTAGCTGCAAGGGTAGCAAAAGTCAGAAATGTATTCCCCACATGCGTGGGGATGAGCCTTTTCATACGCACGTCGGGTTTTATCGTTGAGCGTATTCCCCACATGCGTGGGGATGAGCCTTGAGGTGTGGGAATTTACTACAAGAACTCTTCGTATTCCCCACATGCGTGGGGATGAGCCGGTTTTCTCTCCTTCAAAGAAGAACCGGACTGGGTATTCCCCACATGCGTGGGGATGAGCCGCTACTTTTTCACCGCGCGCCCGATGAATAACCGTATTCCCCACATGCGTGGGGATGAGCCTCCTTGACCCTTAGGTGAGTTCCTTGGGGACTGGTATTCCCCACATGCGTGGGGATGAGCCGACGTCATTGCTGTTTCTGGGTCATCTACAGAGGTATTCCCCACATGCGTGGGGATGAGCCGAATCGCAACCATGCAATTTGCATATCTCTCTCGTATTCCCCACATACGTGGGGATGAGCCCAGATCGTGCCGGGCGTCGGTCATGCGCGCCGTGTATTCCCCACATACGTGGGGATGAGCCTGCCCCACTCACCGTCAGTCTCATTCGCCTCTCGTATTCCCCACATACGTGGGGATGAGCCTTCGTGCATGCGGATGTTTCCGGTGGCAATCAAGTATTCCCCACATACGTGGGGATGAGCCGCTCTAGTACCCCAAAGCTGTGACTGCACTTCAGGTATTCCCCACATACGTGGGGATGAGCCCCAGAAAGGTGGCGTCGGTAAGACCTCGATCACGTATTCCCCACATACGTGGGGATGAGCCTTCCCCATCCTCTCCGATCACCTGGTCTTCAACGTATTCCCCACATACGTGGGGATGAGCCGAGTGCGCAGCGCCGTCACCAGCATTAACAATAGTATTCCCCACATACGTGGGGATGAGCCGCTAACACCTGACAGCCTAAAAGAGACAGCTGAGTATTCCCCACATGCGTGGGGATGAGCCGTGTCACCCAGGGCTGAGTGGCTTATGATGCCTGTATTCCCCACATGCGTGGGGATGAGCCCCAGCCCTGTGGAGGCCGCTAGTTGGGGCGGCGGTATTCCCCACATGCGTGGGGATGAGCCATGGACGAATCCTTGCCCGGGCTGTGTTTTCACAGTATTCCCCACATACGTGGGGGCGGGCCGGGGATTGCCTGTGAGATGTACCGATCTGCAAGAACCTGTTTTTCTGCGAGTGGGGTGATTTTCAGTGCTTAATTTATTGATTTGCAGCCCTAGTTCTTTTGCTGCTTCGTTGAGGGGTCGGGTTTGGATCTTGCCAGCACGGGCTAATTCTGCATCGCGTTTGAGCATGTAGGCGTGTTCTATAGTGTCAAGCCCAGTTTCTAGGGTCTCGGTAATGTGGGGAAAGCGGATGATGGGTCTGCGCTGCTAGGGCATTAAGGCGTTTTTTAGCTGCGGGGCGGTTCGTATGGTGAGGACTTGTTCGTGTACTTCTTTCTATACCATATTTCTATCGCATGTGAACAGATAAGTTTTTCAAGACCCTGACGTTTTCCCTATTGCGTGGGTAGAGCTAATCCTTGGGAGATATACGGGGGTGGAGATGAACCAACTGGCAGCGGAAACTGGGTATGAGCTGAAAGGATATGCTTGATAGGTATGACACCGTCATCGGTCACGATGTTTGGATTGTCCGAGGGGCTATCGTCATGCCCGGTATCACCATTGGTGATGGAGCTGTAATTGGTACCCAGGCTGTGGTAGCTAAAGATGTGCCCGCCTACGGTATTGCGGTAGGTAATTCGGCTAAAGTGATTCGTCGGCGTTTCGACCAAAAAACATTGACTTCTTGCAGGGTCTCAAGGGGTGGGATTTTTGCCGGGCCCAATTAGAGGAGTCCATACATACCCTATTGACCTCCGTCCAGCTAGAGGAAAGCCGCCGAGTCCTGGCTGAACTAGCTTCTGCATAAGACCCGGGTTCCTCACTGAAGCCGGGAGGGGCGGCAGAAACTTGCTGGCCCAACTAGCATAGTATCCTGCCGTCCCATCGGCCCCAACACCGAAGAACAGGTTTCTTCTTTGAGTGCTTACGCTAGGGGTTAAGAGTGGCCCGACCCAGCAACTTACCCGAGGCAAGAGCCTGGAAGGCTTCCCTGACTTCCTCCAGTTTCCAACTACCTGCTAGGGTGGGCCGAATTCCACGATTCTTGATGAGGTCAAGTACCAGACCAATGTACCGGTCCCTCTGGTCAGAACGCAGAATTTGATCAACTTGGAATCCTACAAGATGCATCTCCTTACCGATGAGCAGGTTGGCGTCAAGAGAAGCACTCATACCGCCCAACACGCCGTATTCAATAACCAGTCCCTGACGTTTAGTACTCTCCAGAACGGTGGATAGGAAGGCGCCACCTATGGGGTCAAAGGTGATATCCACGCCCTTACCTCTGGTTAGTTCCAACACCTGCTGGGCGTAATCCTGGCTGGAGGTATCAATGACGTGGGCGAAGGGGAGCAGGTTGCGCGCAGCCTGAGCCCGGTCGGCTGAGCGGGTAGAGAGGATGACATTTACGCCCCCGGCGTGCGCAATCTGGGCCGCGGCAATACCCACGGCAGATACGCCCGGAGGGTAGAGCCAGCCACTGTCCAGCTTCTAGGGGTCTGTAGTATTGGATACCCAGGGCGGTGAGGAAGGGAACCCAGAGGCTGGCTGCTTCATCGGCGGTCAGGTCTTGAGGGTATTCGATTAGGCGGTCGGCCGGAACGATAGCGTGGCTGGCAGCCATGGGGTAGGCATGCTGATCGAAGGGCCCCAGGGGTGCTACGTGCTTGCCCACCCATCTGGGGTCTACCCCTTTGCCTACTGCCAGTACCCGGCCGGCACCTTCGTAGCTGAAGCCGGTGGGCAGTTGGGCAGGCTGGCGTCCGCCATAGTCTGCCCCCGAGAGAAAGGGAACCTGATCCAGGCTCAGAGCGGTGGCCTTTATTTCAAGGAGAGCGTGATCGGGACCGGGAGCGGGGGTCTCCATCTCATCAATCTGGAGTGCCTGGGGACCTTGATAGGAATGGATTCGTGCGATTTTCATAAGCTTCCCTTCATATATGGAACATTCGTTCCGTTTTGTTCTTCTAGAACAGGAACATGGGTTCCGTTTCTCAAATTCACAGGAGTAAAAGTGTCCAAGGCAACAAATACCCGTAAGGATGCCAGCCATAATCGCCAAAAAATCCTCGAGGCTGTCCGCAAACTACTAGAGCAAGAAGGGGACGGTTTCTCTATGCGGCAGCTAGCCCAAGAAGCCGGAGTGGGAATCGGCACTCTCTACCGCCACTTCGACAACAGGGAAGCAGCTATCGATGCCCTCAGTCTGCACTACACGGGCACTCTGCAGAAAGAACTCCACAAAATAGTCAGCCAAGAGGACCCCCGCCTCATGTTCCATCAGTTCATCAATCTCGGCCTGGGCCTAGACCAGCAGACGCCTCTTCCTTACCTGGCCCTAGCCCAGCTGGCTGACTCCTCCCTGGCCCCCAACCAGAATCCGGCTACCGCCCCTCTGATTGAACAAATCTTCAGCCGGGCAGAAGAGGCAGGACTTATCAAAAACCGGGAAGACATCCCGGTCCTCACTACCGTCTTCTCCTTAGCTTGCCAGCGTCCCCTGGACCGGCAGATCCTCACTGCCCTGGCCTCCTTACTCAAACGGGGGCTGACAGTAGACGCAGAAGACTAGGGGACCCGGCCCCTTGCCGGCATTCCACGGTTTGGTTTTAGTGGCTGGCTGCCCGGCTGGGGCCGGGGATTTTACCGGCCGGTACCAGGAAGGAGACCAGGACGGTTGCCAGGGAGATTCCAGCGGCAATCAGGAAGGCCAGGTGAACACCGGCCATATAGGCCCCTGCCCCCTCACCGCCGTGAGCTGCGGTCCCGGCCGCCATCAGGGCTACGAAGAGGGCGGTGGCTGCCGCCCCGGAGACCTGCTGGAAGGTGGTCATGGCGGAGGAGCCAAATGCCTGTAAACCCTGGCTCAGGGAGCTCAACCCCAGGCTCATCATGGGGGTGTTGATAAGGGGCAGGGTGAAGGTCATCAGCGTGTAGGTGGCAATGATCTGCCAGGGCTGGGTGTGGCTGTTAAAAATGCTCATCAGCCAGATTGAGGCACTAAAGAGTATGGCTCCGGGGATGACCAGGGTGCGAGCTCCCAGCCTGTCAGAAAGCCGCCCAATGAAGGGGCTGAGGAGGGCCATGAGTGCGCCGCCTGGGAGGAGCATGAGCCCGGTTTGCAGGGCATCCATCCCGAGTACGTTGGCGGTGTAGAGGGGGATGACAATAGCAACCCCCAGCATGACTCCCATACCCAGGGAGCTCATGATGACCGTTAGGGTAAAGGGCTTGGAGCGGAAGATTCGCATGTCCATGAAGGGGCCGGTCTCTTGCAGGCTGACTTGCCGGCGGATGAAGAGGGTGATGAGCAGGGCCGAGGTCAGGACCAGGAGCCAGGGATTGACCGGTAGGGTGCCGCCGTGGGAGGAGTCTCCACCCATGGTGGAGAGGCCCAGTACCAGCCCGCCGAATCCCAGGGTAGAGAGCAGAATAGAGAGAATATCTAGTTTCTGGTCGCTTCCGGCGGGCTTATCATTGGGGGCTAAAGCCAGGCCCATGACTAGGGCGATCAGGCCGATGGGCAGGATCAACCAGAAGAGCCAGCGCCAGCTGCCCAGACTGAGGATGAGGCCTGAGACCGTGGGCCCTGCTGCGGGGGCGGCCGAGATCACCATGCCGACGATTCCCATGGCCTGGCCGATTCGGCTGGGGGCAACCAGTCGCATCATGGTGGTCATGAGCAGGGGGATCATGATGCCGGTTCCGCCGGCCTGTAGAATCCGCCCGAGTAGGAGTAGGCCGATACCCGGGGCGGTGGCGGCTACCAGGGTTCCGACCGAGAAGATGGCCATGGCGGCGGCGAAGACGGTTCGGATGGAGTAGCGGGAGATGATGAAGCCTGAGGCCGGGGTGACGACGGCCATGGTTAGCATGAAGCCGGTGGAGGCCGAGATGCCGAGGTCCTCCATGATGCGTGGTAGGGCCACGCCCAGCAGGGTTTCGTTGAGGATGAGGATGAAGGCTGCTACGACCATGATGGCCAGGAGCAGGAGTTCGGGTCTTTCTAGTTTTTTGGGCTGTGGCTGCTTTGTTTCTTGGTTAGGCATGTGGGGTTTGGTTTCTATTTCTTTGAGGTTGTGGGTTCTCAACACAGACTTTCCACTGTAGTGAATTTCTGTGTGTTCCGTCAGTAGCTTGTGAGGCTAGCTTGCTCACACCTCAACCAGCCTTCCTCCCCGTATCGGGACCGGCACGTTCCCGCGTGAACGGGGTGGGTACGCGATGTGCACGGGGAGTTTTAGCTAGGCTGTTTCCCTCCCAAAGGGTGCGGGTTTATTTGACGTTTTTGCTGTTATGACTGCTGTAGGAGAGCGGATCAAGGTTAACGTAGCCGGAGATAAAGCACCGCAAAAATAGCGCCTAATGCGGTGCCAAGTAGGAGCTCTAAACCGCTGTGGCGTTTCAGCTGGTGTCTTGCCCATACGGTTGCTACCCAGATTAGAACACCGATTACGTAGGTAGATTTCGGCGCTTCGGTATATAGAGGGAAAACTATTGCAAAGAGCGCTGCAACGAGTGCGTGAACACTAACCTTGATTTTGAAGTTGATGATCATGACGACAACCAGCATGGCAACTGATAGATTGAGTGCAAGCTTTACCTCGTGGCTTGTGCCCATGATGTTGAGGGCTGTGGCTCCGATCAGGTAGGAGAGTAGAGTGCCCGCGTAGAAGGGGGTGCGCTGTTTTCTTACCCGGATAAAACGATCTGTTACGCGGCCGGTTCTATGCATCCACACGGAGAGCGCCAAGGGGATACTGACAAAGAAAGTAAGGGAGACGGTGACTGGCACACCCCAGGTGGTGTCTGTTGACATGGCGATAACGGTAATCAGCAGCCCGGATAGGACAAAGGGCGAGAAAGCCTCTGAAACGACGGTAGAGAGTTTTGTCAACACCAAACATGCACCCCAAAAATGTCCAGACTATTTCTTGATATTTTCTACGTCAACTTATGGCTTCTCGCTTCTGCCTGAGTGCGTGTCAGGGACAATCTTGAGAGGGGGCGAGAGTGGGTCGCGGCTAGAGTACCTCGCTGGCGAGATTCACCTGGCCGGTAAAATACTCTAAGCATTATACGATAATGATGTTTCAAGGATTTAGTATGAAACCAGATATTACGGTCCGCCCCGAAAAATCCGCGGATATCCCCACAATACGTGCCCTACACCGTGCAGCTTTTGAAACTGACTACGAATCTTCCCTGGTTGATCGTTTGCGAGCCAACGCTCGTCTTTGGGATGAGGGCATATCCCTGGTTGCGGCCAACGAGTCGGGGAAAATTATCGGACATGCCCTCTTGAGCCGCTGCCGGATAGGGAACCAACCTGCTCTAGCTCTAGCACCTGTAGCCGTCCACCCCCAATACCAGAACCAGAAAATCGGTACCGGACTGGTTACTTCTCTTCTCGACAGGGTTTCGACGGGCAGCGGAAAAATCAGCCCGTCTCTACCTATCGTCGTCCTCGGTGACCCCAACTATTATTCCCGCTTCGGGTTTCAGCCCGCTCACCGCTATAGCATCTATACCTCTATTGCCGGAATTGACTCTGATATGCTGGCGGAGGCCTTACAGGTACTTGTCTCCACCCCACATTTTCCCCCGCCCGCCGGACCGGTTATCTATCCCACCGAATTTAACCTTGATCAGGGAAGTGACCTCTAAACTAGAGGGGTAAACGATGAAAGGTAGACGGTATGAGCACTCAGAAACCAGGTAATGCTCCAGCCCCCGAGCAGACCTCCACCCCCGGTTATACCGACCTCGACGCTGAGCGTTGGGTGCCCGAGCTACACCGCAATGTTTATCGGTCTGCCTTTGAACGGGACAGGGCGAGAGTGCTTCACTCGAGTGCGTTGCGCCGGTTGGGCGCTAAAACCCAGGTTATGGACCCCGATACCGATGACTTTGTGCGTACCCGCCTCACCCACTCGTTGGAGGTCGCCCAGATTGGGCGGGAAGTGGGGCGCATGTTGGGCTGTGACCCCGATGTGGTAGATACCGCCTGCCTCTCTCACGATATCGGGCACCCGCCCTTTGGCCACAACGGTGAAACCGCGCTCAACGAACTGGCCCACGGTATCGGCGGTTTTGAGGGCAATGCCCAAACCCTGCGCCTCCTCAGCAGACTCGAACCCAAGGTGATCCGTCACAACGGTGGTTCAGCCGGCCTCAACCTCACCCGTGCCTCACTCGACGCCACCTGTAAATACCCCTGGACAGCGGAAGAAGCCCCACCCCGACCAGATGGCAAACCCAACCGTAAATTTGGTGTCTACGATGATGACAGGCCGGTCTTTGACTGGTTCCGCAGCCGGGCACTGGAGGAGGGAATACCACCCCGGCAGAAGTGTATGGAAGCCATGGTCATGGATCTGGCTGACGACATCTCCTACTCCGTACACGATGTTGAAGACGCGGTCTTTGGCGGACACCTGCAGCTAGAAGACCTTACCGACCCCAAAAACAGGGCCCGGATATTTGAAAAAACCCGGCAGTGGTACCTGCCCCGAGCCGCAGATGATGATTTGGACCGGGCACTGACCCGCCTTGAGCGACTTGACCAGTGGGTGCCCTATCTCAGTGGAACCCGGGCGTCCAACGCCGCCCTCAAAGCGCTCACCTCAAAACTTATCGGCAGGTTCGCGGCCTCGGCCATGGAAGCCACCCGGGCCCGCTACGGCGGTAGCCGCCCCCTGACCCGTTATTCGGCGCAGCTTATTGTGCCCGAAGAAACAGAGCAGGAGATCGCGGTGCTGAAAGGGATAGCAACCGCCTTTGTCATGACGGTGCGCGACGCCCAACCCCACTACGAGAACCAGCGCGAGATACTGGCCCTACTGGTTGAGGCGCTGCTGGAAAATAGCGAGTATCTCGATCCCGTATTTGCTGCCGATATGAGGGAACTTGGCCGCAACGACACCTCCGCCCGCTTACGGCTGGTGATCGACCAGGTGGCTTCACTCACCGACCGCTCGGCTGTTAGCCTTTATCAACGTATTACCGGCAATAACTGGGGGCTCGGCGACAAGCCGCTGTGGTAGCCCCCAATATAGAGCCGGTAAAGCAAACCTGCGATGCAGAACAACGGGGGATAAGTATGAAACAGATTGTCCTAGTGTGCGTAACCAGCCTGTGCGTGGCGCTGCTGATTGGTGCCCTGCTGGGGTCCTGGGTGTGGGCTTGCGCGGCTTTCGCCCTGGTGCTCTGCGTGGGGCTGTCACCGGCAGACTTTGGGCTGGGCCGCACAAAACCCAAGCCCGACCTCGATAACGAAGATATCGAGGGAGCTTGACGAGACTGGCTATCATAATGGGGTGGCAGGTTTAATAAAACGTGAGGATATAGACGAGGTTCGCACCCGCACGGATATCCGCGAAATTGTTGAGGGGTATGTGACCCTCAAGGGGGCCGGGATTGGCTCCTTCAAGGGGTTGTGCCCCTTCCACGATGAGAGAACCCCCTCCTTTCACGTGCGCCCGCAGATGGGCACCTACCACTGTTTTGGTTGCGGAGAGTCCGGCGATGTTATCGCCTTTCTGATGGAGATGGAGCACACCTCCTTTGCCGAAACCGTTGAAAGGCTCGCAGCTCGGATAGGCTACGAGCTGCACTACGAAGAGGGCAGCGGACTCTCCCGCGAGGAGATAGGCCGCCGACAGCGTCTCCTTGACGCCCATAAAATTGCCGCAGAATTCTATCAACGAAATCTCTATACTCCGGCGGCGGCAGAGGCGCAAAAATTTTTGGGAGGGCGCGGTTTCTCTCCCGAGACAACACGAACATTTGGGGTGGGGTATGCCCCGCGCGGTTGGGATAATCTGCTCAACTATCTGCGTGGTAGGGGGTTTGATAGCGAAGAACTTGAGGCAACCGGCATGTTTTCGCGGGGTCACCGCGGGCTCTACGATCGTTTTCGCGGAAGGATCATGTGGCCTATCCGGGGAATCTCGGGGGAGACAATAGGTTTTGGTGCCCGGAAACTCTACGATGATGACCAGGGCCCCAAATATCTCAACACCCCCGAAACCCAGCTCTATAAAAAATCTCAGGTGCTCTACGGGCTCGATATGGCTAAACGCAATATAGCCAAGAAACGGCAGCTGGTGGTGGTTGAGGGCTATACCGATGTGATGGCCGCCCACCTGGCCGGTATTGATACCGCAGTAGCAACCTGTGGCACGGCCTTTGGTGCCGGGCATATTAGGGTCACGCGTCGGCTAATTTCCGACGACGGTAGCGGTGGCGAGGTTATCTTTACTTTTGACGGTGATGCTGCGGGACAAAAGGCGGCGCTGCACGCTTTTGAGGAAGACCAAAAATTCCTTGCTCAAACCTATGTTGCCGTGGCCAAAGACGGCATGGACCCCTGCGATCTGCGGCTGGCTCGCGGGGACGCTGCGGTGAGGTCGCTGATCGCCAACCGCCGCCCCCTGTTTGAGTTTGCTCTTCGGGCAACTATCAAAAACTACGATATGAAAACCCTTGAGGGCAGAGTGCGTGCCATGCGGGCGGCTGCCCCCATCCTTGCCGGTATCAAAGACAGCACCTTGCGGCCCGCCTATGTGCGTGAGGTCTCCGGATGGCTGGGGATAGATACCGAGGAGGTGCAGCGTGCTGTGTCTGTGTCGACCGCACGCCGGCAGATAGGCGCCCGGCAGCAGGCGCAGGAGGAGCAGCAGTCCGGGGGCGAGGTCGAGCGTCAACAACAGGCTGAGGGGGAGGCTGGTCCCTTTGACGTTCCCGATCTGCGGGATCCTGTGGCTCGTATGGAGCGGGAAGCCCTTGAAGTGATTACCCAGCTTCCCCACTATCTTTCTACCGGCCAGTGGCAGGAGTTTGCCCGGGTACAGTTTCGCTACCGAAGCCACGCCGGTTTAGCCGCGGGGATCGTGGGGGCAGCCTCCGAGATGGTACCGCAGGCCGGCGCACCCTGGGTGAACGCGGTGCGGGCGCGGGCACCGGAGCAGGTGCACGCCCTGCTGGCCGAGCTTACGGTTTCACCCATACCCGCACGTACCGAAGAGCAGCTGGCCCGCTATGTTCACGATATCCTGAACCGGCTCTTTGAACAGCAGATTAACAGGCAAAAATCTGATCTGCTGATGCGTTTGCAAAGGCTTGACGCGGAGACCGAGGGAGAGGAATTTCGCGGCGTCCAGCGGGAACTTCTCGCCCTTGAACTGCGCCGGCGGACCATCATGGAAGGCCAGGATTAGACCGGCCTGGGCGTGTGAGTGAGGTCAATACTTTTCAATTTGCGCCCCCTGTGAAACCTGCGTATAGTTATTACACGTTGTGGCGGTAGCACCGCTGCGGCGGGATATTCCCCCGTAGCTCAATTGGCAGAGCATTCGACTGTTAATCGAAGGGTTACTGGTTCGAGTCCAGTCGGGGGAGCATAGAGCCCGGCTGATTTTTATCGGCCGGGCCTTTTTCATTGGGTTCTGTGTTGTCCTGTACAAGTCAGTGGAGGGCAGGCGGGTAAAATATTTTTCTGCTGACTTGGGTTGTCTCGGGATGAGTTATAGCAGAATTTAGCCTATGGTGTTGGTAGAGAATATTCTGCGACCGCAGGAACAGCACACCGCAACTCAATGCGTACTTAATTTTCGGAGAGGTAAGGGTATGACCGAACACGGCAACCCCGAGAGCACGGGCCCCCAGCAGGAGGGTATCGCACAGGCCGCGAAACCCGGTATCAAAGAACGGTTGATCAATCTCAAAACCAACCTTACCGGTACCAGTGACGCGGTAAAGGTCATTGCACGACTTACCCCCAAGCAGTTTAAAGACGAAATTCAGATTGCCAAGCTGGAGCTCAAAGACAAAGGTATAGCCCTGGGTAAGGGTGCGGCAGTGGTTGCTGTGGGTGTGCTCTTTGGCCTCTTCCTGCTGATCGCGCTGGTCGCAGCGGCAATTTTGGGCCTGGGAGCAGTGATGGAGCCCTGGCAGGCTGCACTGGTACTGGCTCTTATCTTTCTGCTGTTTCTCGTCATCTTTGCTTTTATCGGCATCAGCATGATCAAAAAACAGCTACCCGTCAAACCGAAATCAGCAATTTTTGGTATTTTATACGACCTGGGTGTACTCAAACACGGCTCCACAATGACCTCAGCACGGCTGGAACGCGAGCAGGCTGAACAGCGAGCACGCCGGGAAGAAGAGAAGAAAGCAGCAGCAGCAGAGGCTGCACAGCAGCAGAAAGAGGGAGAGCCCACTGAGCCTCCCGCAGCGAACGAAGAACAGCTTAAACTGCGCACCAAGCAGCGCCGCGAACACCTTAAAACCCTGCGCGATGATATCGACACCTACAGCAACGCGGTGCGCGATAACGCCAACGGGCTGGTACGCGGGATCAAAGAGAGCGTGCAGCAGGCACCGGCTTCGGTTGCTGAAAGCGGAAGGCGGCTGGGCAGGAACGCGGCTGACCCCGAAACCGTGAAAGCTCGGTGGGGCTCGTTTACGGTTCTGGCCACAGCCATCGGCACATTCTTTGTCTTTGTGGGAAAACTGTTCAGAAACAGAAAATAACCGCTTTCGGCAGCTACAGACGCAGTGATCAAAGGATCTTTCTCCATGACAACCGAGCAGCTGACAATCATGATCGGTGCAGACACTTACCCGCCAGACATCAACGGTGCTGCACAGTTTGGCCATAGGCTGGCTACCGCCATGAAAGCGCGGGGACACCGGGTCCACGTCATGGCGGCAAACCCCGATCAGGCAAAGAACGAGACCCGCACTGTAGACGGGGTAACCGAACACCGTCTGGTATCGCACCATCCGCCAACCCACCCCTACATGCGGATCTGCACCCCCTGGGAGATTTGGAGGAGGGTGGGAAGAATCCTCGATGAGGTACAGCCCGACGTGGTGCACGTTCAGTGCCACTACATCGTGGGTAGGGCCCTGATCTACCAGGCTCAAAAGCGGGGGATCCGTATCGTTGCCACCAACCATTTTATGCCCGAAAACCTTGACCCTTTTCTTCCCTTCCCGGGCTGGTTCAATAGGGCATTTGCCAAATTTAGCTGGGGCGATATGCGCAGGGTTCTTGCGAAAGCCCAGGTTGTCACCACCCCCACACCGATTGCGGCCCAGACCATGAAAGAGTCGGGGCGTTTCCGCAGGCCGGTCATACCGGTATCGAACGGTATTGAGACCTCAGACTATGAGCGGCAGCGGGACGAGGTTATCGCGCAGAAGCAGGATGAGAAGCGCATCTTCTTTGCGGGCAGACTAGCCATCGAAAAAAATATTGATGTGCTCATTGAGGCTTTCTCAAAGCTGCCTCATAACCTCAGCAGGGTGGTGCTGGAGGTGGCAGGTACCGGGGAGATCCTCGAGGATCTCCAGCAGAAAGCCCGTGATCTCGGCGTTGAAGACCGGGTACGGTTCTTGGGGTATGTCTCCGATGAAGAGCTACGGAAGGGCTACCTGCGTGCCGATGTTTTCTGTCAGCCCGGTACCGCAGAGCTCCAGTCTCTGGTGACTCTCGAGGCCATGAGCGCCTCAAAACCGGTGGTGCTTGCGAATGCCCTGGCCCTACCTCACCTGGTGAAACAGGGGGAGAACGGCTACCTGTTTGATCCGGGTAACTCAGATGATCTGGCACAGAAACTCACCACGATCCTTGAGCTGTCTGATGATAAGCGCCGGGGCATGGGCGCGAGGAGCCACGAGATGGTTCAAAACCATGCGGCACAAAAGACCTGGGAAACGTTTGAGTCGCTGTACACCTCAAACGAGCTGTACTACGACTACGTCCGGTCACTGGCGCAGAAATAGCTGTGCCGTCAATGACAGCGGGTAGTCGGCCGACATAATTTCCTGAAACTACCCGAAATCGGGTAGTCTAGAGGAGTTGTTCCGCTATTGCAGACGACGGGGGGCCTTAGCTCAGCTGGTTAGAGCAGGGGACTCATAATCCCTTGGTCGCGGGTTCAAGTCCCGCAGGCCCTACTTAGAAACCCCATCCTGACAAGCACAAACGCTTAAAGGGTAGGGGTTTTCTGTTGTTGCAGAACAGAGTTTGAATCCCTTTTTGAACCCCATTAACACGGAATAAAGCCACATATACCCCCGCCGCTAGGACCTACGCCTGCCACTGAGATCTACAGTAACCACTTATGGAAGTCTCTTGTTTCAAGGGCAGGTTGTGAGCGTGAGGTGTATGGGGTTCACGCGGGTGCAGATTTAATGTGTTGAATGATCTCAGGCTGCATAGTAAGGTTGCTTCTAACAGTAGGCTTACTTTTTTGTAGATGTCTGAGATCAAGATTATCTATGGGGTGTTATGGATTCTTTTGTAAGTCGTGAAGAGTTTGAAGAGCTTAAGGATGAGCTGGGGCGGATGCGGGCTGAGTTCTGGGAGATTCTTCAGTCTCTTGTGCATTCGGTTGAGTTGACGGATGAGCATCCCTGGTCGAGGGCTAAGGCAGAGACTATGACCGGTGGTGAGAGGGCTGGTTATGTTTTTATCGTGATTGGTGCCTGTTTGGGGAAGGCTCGTACGGGTAAATTGAGTGGTTTTCCCGATGAGGCTATGCGGCGGTTGCCGGTATTGCGGGAGGTTGCTGTTACTCCGATAGAGACCAGGGCCGATATTGTGGGTATGGTGTCGAAGGTGGTGGGTAATACCAGGGGTGCCGCTATTCTGGTGGATGGGTACGAGAAGAGGGGCCTGGGCCGTGAAGGGTTTGCGGTTTTGAAGGACTCCCCGCCAAAGACAGAATAACTGTATTTAAAGGGCCTGTCCCCATATCTAACGCTCTTAAGCTGCGTGAGCCTTGACGTACTCTGCAATTGCTAAGCGAACAATGTGGTAGGTGTTGTTCTTAGTGTTCATGAGATTCCCTATTCCTAGTAGATGAGATGACGGAACTTGTCGGTAAGCTCCATAATGTGGAATATCACGGATTTATGTCCCGCAGGCCCTAGTCCCCACTAGTGCGGGTTGAGTGCTAGCTACCATGTGACAGGTCGCCCGGTCGAGTTCATATCGACCGGGCGACCTATCACCTGCTCTCTACCGGTAGAGAAGACACCTGTTTTCTCTGATACGGTTAGGGCTCCGCGACAACCGTGGTGCCGGCGGTTCCGGCTACCAGATCCTCGATATCAGAGAGTGCGCCGATAACGGCGCGCTTACCCGTATTCCGTGCAAAGTTGCAGGCGGCCTCAACCTTGGGCCCCATAGACCCCTCGGCAAGATTGAGACTCTCGGCCTCGTCCACGGTGAGCCGGGAAATCTTCTCCTGATGAGGCTCACCCCAGTTCCTGTACACGGCGTCGATATCCGTGGCAATAACAAGCAGGTCAGCGTCAAGGTTTTCCGCCAGCAGAGCGGAGCATAAATCCTTGTCGATAACGGCCTCAACCCCGTGCAGCTTCCGATGCTCATCCAGGTAGGTGGGAATACCGCCACCGCCGGCACAGATAACCATGACGTTCTTGTCCACAAGGTGGTTGATAGCTTCTTGCTCGATGATTCTCCGCGGTAGAGGAGAAGCCACTACCCGCCGAAAATATGCGCCGTCAGGTTTAACCACCCACCCTTTCTGCTCGGCTAGCTGGTGCGCTGTTTCCTCGTCGTAAACCGGACCGATAAATTTGGTGGGACGATCAAAAGCGGGGTCATTCGGATCAACCTCGGTCATGGTCAGAATAGTAACGATCCGCTGATCCTGGGGAAGAGCGTTACCGAGCTCTTGCTCCAGCATGTAGCCGATCATAGCTTCTGACTCGGCCCCCAGCACATCAAGGGGGTAGGCCTCGACCTCCGTATACGCCGCAGACTGTAAAGCTAATAAACCAACCTGCGGGCCGTTACCGTGGGCAACAACCACCTGGTTTTCACCGGCAATCCGCGAAATACGTTCGGCGGCAATATGGATATTTGCCCGCTGGTTGTTAGCTGTGAGCGGCTCTCCGCGTTTAAGAAGGGCATTACCTCCCAGTGCAACAAGAATTCTCATCCCGTCTCCCTTCAACACAATAATTACTCATTACCTGAACCTAGCCCAGAGTTGAAACCAGCACAGCCTTAATGGTGTGCATACGGTTCTCTGCCTGATCAAAAGCAATATTGTAGGGAGACTCAAAAACATCTTCAGTCACCTCAATACCGCGGGCAAACTCGGGGTATTTCTCGGCGATCTGCTGGCCAACGGTTGTCTCTGCGTTGTGGAAAGCCGGCAGACAGTGCATAAATTTAACCCGCGGATTCCCGGTGGCTTCCATGAGCTGACGATTCACCTGGAAAGGCTTCAGAAGCTCAATGCGTTCCCCCCAGCTATCCAGTGGCTCACCCATAGAAACCCACACATCGGTGTGAATAAAATCGACACCCTTGACAGCCTCCAGCGGGTCATCGGTGATGGTGATACGGGCACCGCTTTCCTTGGCCCAGTGGCGACACTGCTCCACCAAATCGTCTTCGGGCTGCAGCCCCCGGGGTGCACCGATACGCACATCCATGCCCAGCTTTGCGCCGATCAGCAGCAGTGAACGCCCCATATTATTGCGGGCGTCCCCCACATAGGCGTAACTGATCTGGTGAATAGGCTTATCGGCGTTTTCAACCATGGTCAGCGTATCTGCCAGCATCTGGGTTGGGTGAAACTCGTCGGTGAGGCCGTTGAAAACGGGGACACCTGAGTATTGGGCCAGTTCTTCCACAACGCTCTGCTTAAAACCGCGGTACTCGATAGCGTCATACATGCGACCGAGCACGCGAGCGGTATCCTTCATGGACTCCTTATGGCCGATCTGTGAAGACGTCGGGTCAATATAGGTCACATTAGCACCCTGATCGTAGGCGGCAACCTCAAAAGCACAGCGGGTGCGCGTAGAGGTTTTCTCAAAAATGAGGGCAATATTTTTTCCGCGAAGCCGTGGCTGCTCATTCCCGGTGTACTTTGCCCGCTTGAGGTCCCTGGCCAGATCGATAAGAAACCGTAGGTCTTTCTGCGGGTGGTGGGTGAGGCTGAGCAGGTGACGGTTGTGCAGGTTATATGACATCGTATTCTCCTCAAGAAACGGTAACTGGTTGTGCCGGTAAAGGCGTTTTAGTAGTCGACGGGGTCGCGGGTAATGGGGCAGGTCATGCAGTGACCGCCGCCCCGGCCCCGGCCGAGTTCACTGGAATTGATGGTAATAACTTCGATACCTGCTTTACGCAGGAGGGCATTAGTGTGAATATTGCGGTCGTAGCCCACCACAACGCCGGGCTCGAGGGCTACCAGATTGTTGCCGTCGTCCCACTGCTCACGTTCGGCTTGGAATGCCGTGCCCCCGGTGGGTACAACGTGCAGCTTGGGCAGACCGAGCGCCTCGGCCACCACCTCAATAAAGGGGCGGTCCTCCACGTGCACGGAGAAGCGGCGGTCACGATCAGCGGGTCGTAGAGATATGGTCTGAATCGTGTCAACAACCTCGTTGAAGGCAGTCACAATATCGCGGTCACAGAAGGTGAAAACGGTATCCAGGTGCATGGACGCACGATTCGGGGCCATTGCCGCAACAATAATGTGCTGTGCGGCCTCTGCCTCAAACAGGTTCTTCGCCAGCTGCGAGATAGCTTGCCAGGATGAACGTTCACCCATACCTATGAGCACCACACCGTTACCCACCGGCATAATGTCCCCGCCCTCAAGCGTGGCAAGACCGTTATCTTGGTCGTTGGCGTCGTACCAAATCTTATAGTCTTTCCCGGCAAACAGGGGGTGGAAGGTATAGATTGCCGTGGTGAGCAGGGTTTCCTGTCGGCGGACCGGCCAGTGCATGGGATTCAGGGATACACCACCGTAGATCCAGGCGGTGGTGTCCCTGGTGAACTGGGTGTTGGGTAGAGGCGGGAGGATAAAACTCATCGCGTGATTGACATGCCCCAGTGCACGGGTGGCGGTCCTCTGAAAATCGTCGGGGAGGTCGGTGTAGACAATACCGCCGATCAGGTATTCTGCTAGCTCCTTCGAGGGGAGGAGGTTGAGCCAGTCATAGAGTTCTTCTGATGGGCCTAACCCGACGTATTTGGGTGCCAGCTTGTGCTGGAGAACCCATTCGCGAGCCCGCGGTATGTCCAGTGTTTCGGCGAGCATCCGGTGCATCTCTAGGGTCTCGATACCGCGCTCCTGCATGGCGGTCACAAAGTCCTGGTGGTCTTGCTTGGCCTTAGACACCCAGAGAACATCGTCAAAAAGCAGTTCTTTACAGTTTGCCGGGGTGAGCCGCTGATGTGCTAGCCCGGGGGAGCACACCAGTACCTGGCGGAGTTTACCGACCTCTGACCATGCGCCAAGAGGAGTTGCTGTCATGATTTTTCATCCCTTCATGAAAATAGTGAATAGGTGGTTTCACACCGTGACCGGTGCGCGGAGAGAGCCGGCAGCTCACCCCTATGTAAGACTCATAGACCCCTGTGCCAGAAGTACAACGGCGCTGGCTGCGGCGAGCAGAAGCACGGTCAGGATAACCCACTCGTAGGGTTTGAAATAGTGGGTGGCACCGCGTTCACGTTTGGCCCAGACATAGACGGCAGCACCCGGTAGGTAGAGCAGTGCCGTGAGTAGCAGGTTTTGCGGTCCCGCTGCGATAAGTAGCCACACCCCGTAGAGGGAAGCAACGACCGCAATTGCGCAGTCCCGGATACGCTGCTGTTTTTCTTGAGCGTAGCCGTCGCCTCGGGCGGTTATGAGGAGCGCAAAAACCGCTGAGAGTAGGTAGGGGACCAGGATGAGGGCCGCGGCCAGAGTGGCCATAGCCAGGTAAACGTCTTCTGAAAAATATGATGCCACCAGAATAATTTGGGTCAGAATATTGGTTACCCAGAGGGCGTTTGCCGGGGCATCGTTTTTGTTGAGTTTGCCGAAAAAGGCTGGCATGGTGCCGTCTGAGCCGGGTACCTGCATGGTTTCACCGCAGAGTAGAATCCATGAGAGTAGGGCGCCCAGAAGCGAGAGAATCACGCCGATACTGATAAACCATGCACCCCAGGGGCCAACTACGGTAGCCAGCACATCGGCGGTAGAAACATCGGGGAGACCGGCAATTTCCGACCGGCGCATAATCCCTAGCGAAAGCAGGTTTACGGCAATAAGAATAGCGAGAACAAAAGCAAAACCGATAATCGTTGCTTTCCCGACGTCAGAGCGTTTATTTGCCCGCTTGGAGTAGATAGATGCGCCCTCGATACCAATAAATACCCAGACAGTAACCAGCATCATATTCTTGGTCTGGGTAAAAATATCACCGAGCTGAGCATCTTCTCCCCAAAAGTCGATAGTGAAAAGATCAAACCTAAAACCGATAGCACAGATAATGATAAAGACTAGAATGGGAACAATCTTGGCAATTGTGGTAACGGTATTGACCAGGGCTGCGGTACTAACGCCCCTGAGGATAAGAAAGTGGACTGCCCACAGCAGTAGTGAGGCGCAGAATATAGCCGGCAGTGTATTTCCGCCTTCAAAGATGGGAAAGAACTTACCCACCGTTGAAAACAGCAGTACCAGGTAGCCAACGTTGCCGATGAGGGCTGAGAGCCAGTACCCCCAGGCCGAGTTGAAACCCATGTAGTCGCCAAAACCCGCTCGAGCGTAGGCGTAGATGCCGTTGTCAAGCTCTGGCTTACGGGCGGAAAGAAACTGATAGACCAGTGCCAGACACACCATGCCGATCCCGGTGATCAGCCATCCGATAATGGTGGGGCCTGCGCTGGCAGCTACGGCAATGTTTTGGGGTAGCGAGAAAATGCCACCGCCGATCATGGAGCCAATAACCAGGGCTAGCAGTGCAAGAAGGGAGAGACCACCCGGTTTGTGCGCCCCCTCAATTTTGGACGGGGTGGAACCGGTATTTTCGGTGGAGATTGAACTCATGGCACTCCTTCGAGCTGAAACGACGATGTATCCGCTTGATTATCCCTGCCGTGAGACAGGGGAAACATTGTCGACGCTGATTGTTGTTTCGCTCATTAAGTTTACAGGATTATTTATCTGTGTGCATCAAAATTTCCTGTGAGTACTTCGGTGACTTTGGGTTGAAATCAAATTAAGTGATAACCGGTATAATCTACCAACAATGAGCTTACCCTTCTATTCTGTATTATTATTCAATTGAATGGATACTTATTAGTAATACAGGTGTGGCACACAATATTTTTCCTATACTCGAGATTTAACCTAGGCTGAAAAATCCTCACCTATGGGAAGCAGCACGCTCGGTACCGATAGGCCGATGAGCATCAGCGGGTTGACGTACTCCTTGGTTTTGCCCCGACCGCTATAAACACCCCAGTGCAGGCAGCGTTGGGCACAGTGCGGCACCGAGTCGTCCAGATCGGCAATCCTTTCCCCGGCCCTGACCGAGGTGCCTGCCGGCAGCGGACCCTTCACCGGTTCAAAGGTGGAGTGATAACCATCAGAGTGCTCGATGGTTATCACGTCGCGATCAACCACCCTACCCGAAAAAACTACCCGTCCGTCGGCGGGGGAATATACCGCCGAGTCGGAGCTGGCAAGATCAACTCCGCGGTGTCCCGGACTCCACCGCTGTTGAGGCTTCTCAAAGTCCCGCAACACCTCGATATCACCGCTCAGGGGCGGGGACCATGCGTGCCGGCTACCAACTGTGGCTGCTGTGGATACATATCGGGGTGCTGCGATTGCGGTTGCTGACGGTAAGAGGAGCCCCCAGATCAGCACCAAAATATTGGCCAATCTGAGCGCCCCGCACAACCCGGTGTGCATGTGCGGTGGGAAAGGGAGGAATGTCCCGAGAAAAAGCGATAGATTTTTCACCCGTGAGCTCCTTATCCTGTGTCCGGGTGCGAGTACCTCATTCTGAAGATAGGCGGAGGACAGCTGACCGTTCCCCGCGTCTGTAAAAATTGTGGACAGGGTGAGGCAAAAAAATGGTTATCCACAGGAAAGCGGCAGTTTTCTTCCGGGGTGCTCCGATGCATCGTGTACGCGGTCAACCGCACCGGTATGGATGCGGAAGGGTGCGGATAAATTCTCACGTTCGACCCGTCTGCTGTATAGTGGATGATTGCAGTCTGTCCTGGTTGCCCGCCCATGTTTCGAGAAAGATATGGGGGGAATGCGCAGCCGGGTTCAGGAGGAACCCCTCTGGGGAACCTGTGATCCATCCGATGACAACACTGTCTTTGCGGCTCTACGGCCGCACAACAATCGTGAAACGGTGGATGATCTGACAACGCGTAGCGCAAAGCAAAACTTCTCTGTTTGCTCGGGGACTTTCGGTCCGGTAACCCGGTCAGGGCCCCGCGACAAGCGGCTCACCACCGCGACTCTGAGCGCTACTAGGGGAGGGCACAGCGGTGCTACTCCGGATAACCGATAACTACTATGCGCGTGCGCGAACCCCACGAATAGCTAGGGGCCGCCACGGCAACCATAAGAAATGGAGACGACATGCCAGTCGTAACTATGCGCCAGCTTCTTGACTCCGGCGTGCACTTTGGCCACCAGACTCGCCGCTGGAACCCCAAGATGAAGCGCTTTATTCTCACCGAGCGCAATGGCATCTACATCATTGACCTCCAGCAGTCCCTCGCCTTTATCGACCGGGCATACGAGGCCGTCAAATCGACAGTGGCCCACGGCGGGACCGTGCTGTTCGTCGGCACCAAAAAACAGGCTCAAGAGGCAATTGCCGAACAGGCAACACGCGTGAACATGCCCTACGTAAACCACCGCTGGCTCGGCGGTATGCTCACCAACTTCGAGACCGTTTCCAAGCGCATTGATCGCATGAAAGAGCTCGAACAGATTGATTTCGATGACGTATCCGGCTCCCAGTTCACCAAAAAAGAGCTGCTGCTTTTGCGCCGCGAGCACGAAAAACTCGAAAAAACCCTGGGCGGTATCCGCAACCTGACCAAGGCCCCCTCACTGGTATGGATCGTAGACACCAAGAAAGAGCACCTGGCCGTCGACGAGGCCCAGAAACTCAACATCCCCGTAGTCGCTATCCTCGATACCAACTGCGACCCCGATGAAGTCTCCTTCCCCATTCCCGGAAACGACGACGCCATCCGTTCCGTGAACCTGCTGACCCGCGTGGTTGCCGATGCGGTGGCCGAAGGCCTGCTTGAGCGCAGCAATAAGAAAGCGGGCCGGGCCGGCGAAACCGAGGAGCCCATGGCCGAATGGGAACGCGAACTGCTTGAACAGCACGAGACCCAGCAGGCCGAAAAAGCGGCCCAGACCCAGGAAACCCCGGCAGAATAAAGCCCGGTTTTTACAACCTGTTGAACTAGAACAACCAAGGAGTTCACTATGGCGAACTACACCGCAGCAGATATTAAAGCTCTGCGCGAGAAGACCGGTGCCGGTATGCTCGATGTCAAGAAAGCTCTTGACGAGGCAGACGGCGACCAGCAGAAGGCACAGGAAATTATCCGTGTGAAGGGCCTCAAGGGCATTACCAAGCGCGAAGATCGCGCAACCGCCGAGGGCCTGATAGCTGCCACCGTTGAAAACGGTGTTGGCTACATGGTTGAGGTTAACTCTGAAACCGACTTTGTTGCTAAGGCAGACCCCTTTATCGAGTTTGGTAACCGGGTGCTAGCGGCTGCTGTGGCGGCTGACGCAAAGACCGTTGACGAGCTTAAAGCGGCAAGCTTTGACGGTAAAACCGTTGAAGAACTCACCACCGACGCCGGTGCTCTGCTCGGCGAAAAGGTTGTGGTGCGTCGCATCGCCAGGGTTGAGGGTGAAAATGTTTCGCTCTACCTGCACAAAACTTCCAAGGACCTTCCGGCCCAGGTGGGCGTGCTGTTGGCAGTAGCGGGCACCGACACCGATACCGTGGCGCACGACGTTGCCGTGCACATTGCCGCAATGAGCCCCAAGTACCTCAGTGAAAATGAGATTCCGGCGGCAGATATTGAGGCTGAAAAGCGTGTGGCCGAAGAGACCGCCGCCGCTGAAGGCAAGCCCGAGAACATTATCCCCAAGATCGTTGAGGGTAAACTCAAGGCTTTCTACAGGGAGAACACCCTGCTTGACCAGGAATTCGCCAAGGATTCCTCAAAGTCTGTTGCCGAGGTGCTCAAGGAAAACGGCGCACAGGCAACCGCCTTCGCCCGCTTCCGTGTAGGCGCCTAGCACCTAGAAAACTATGCGCATATGAATTGTGCATAGAATTATCGACGGCAAACAGAGGGGAGTACCCGGCAGGGTGCTCCCCTTTGCCGTATGCTGATAGTCGAGAAAAGCGAAATTTCGCTGCCCACCCATGACTACCGGAAGGAACCCTCATGTCTGATTCGGCACAGACCCCCATCCAGCGCGACGATACAGGACGCCGCCGCGTACTGCTTAAACTCTCCGGAGAGGTATTTGGCGGCGGACAGGTGGGTATCGACACCGAGGTTATCCGCGGTATTGCGGAGCAGATCGCGGCCACCGTGGGTACGGTGGAAACCTCTATTGTGATCGGTGGCGGTAATTTCTTCCGCGGTGCTGAGCTGTCTACGGCGGGCATGGACCGTTCGCGGGCCGACTATATGGGTATGCTGGGCACCGTGATGAATTCGCTGGCCCTGCAAGATTTTCTGGAACAGGCGGGGATAGACACCCGGGTGCAGTCGGCTATCACTATGCCGCAGGTTGCCGAGACCTATATTCCGCGCCGAGCTATCCGACACATGCAAAAAGATCGCGTGGTAATTTTTAGTGCCGGCGCTGGCCTGCCCTATTTTTCCACCGATACGGTAGCGGCCCAGCGCGCGCTGGAAATCAACGCAAACGAGGTACTGGTTGCCAAAAACGGTGTCGACGGTATCTATACAGCTGACCCCAAAAAGGATCCCGCTGCACAGCGCCTCTACAAGCTCACCTACGACGAGGCCATGCAGAGAAACATCCGGGTGATGGACCAGACCGCCTTCTCGCTCTGCCGCGACAACAGCGTGGTCATGAGGGTATTTGGAATGCAGGGCGAAGGCAATGTTACCCGCGCCATTCTCGGTGAGGAGATGGGTACCCTGGTCACCGCGTAGAGGCGGCATCACCGGCCCAAATCTACTAGACTGGGATACAGCTAAACCGGAAAGTGCCCTCGTGCGCTGACTCAATACATAAGGAGATCACAGGTGATCGAAGAAACTCTAGCTTCTGCGGGCGACAAAATGGATAAAGCAATTGTTGCGCTACAGAATGAATTTGCACAGGTACGAACCGGCCGCGCAAACCCCTCCCTCTTCTCGGCTATAAGCGTGGAGTATTACGGAACACCGACCCCTCTGCAGCAGCTGGCGTCTTTTCAAACTCCCGAGCCGCGCACTATTCTGGTTACCCCCTACGACAAGTCTGCGCTACGCGATATTGAAGAAGCACTGCGTAACTCTGATCTGGGGGCTAACCCGGCCAATGACGGCAACGTGATCCGCCTGGTCATGCCCGAGATGACGGAGGAGCGCCGCCGCGAATACACCAAGCTGGTGGGGCACAAGACGGAAGAGGCGCGTGTCTCGGTGCGCAATATTCGCCGTACCGCCAAAGCGGCTATTGACAAGTTTGTCAAAGACGGTGAAATCGGTGAGGACGACGGTGCGCGCGCCGAAAAAGAGCTCGATGCCCTGACCAAAAAACATATCGACCAGCTTGATGATCTGCTCAAGCGTAAGGAAGCGGAACTGCTTGAGGTCTAACATATGACTTCTTCTCCGCTTTCCCGGGAAGGGCCTCCTGTTCAGAAACAGTCGAGGGCCGGGCGTAACCTCTCCGCTGCTATCAGCGTTGGCGTGGTGCTGGGTGTTGTGCTCGTTGTTGGCCTCTTTTGGGTGCCGGAGGTGCTGGTGCTCCTTGCCTCTGTGGCGGCAGCGGTGGGAACCTGGGAGGTGACCCACGGTATCAACCAGAAACGTGGAATGGGGATACCGGTGCTCCCTGCCGTGGTTACCGCCTTTCTCCTTCCCATCTCCGCCTACGTGGGCGGAGGGCAGTGGCTGATTTTTGCGGTGGTTGCCTCTATTCTGGTGTTGATCGCCTGGCGGCTTTTGGGGAGCAAAGAGGGCATGATCATGTCCGTGATGGGCTCGGTCTTTGCAATGAGCTGGGTACCCTTCATGATTGCGCTAGCCATGCTCCTTTTCCGTGAGGACCGGGGGGCGGCCAAGGTCTTGATGATTCTGATTATGGCGATAGGCAATGACACCTGGGGGTATATAGCCGGTGTGCTGTGGGGTAGGCATCCGATGGCGCCCAAGATTTCTCCCAAAAAAACCTGGGAGGGTTTTGCCGGATCCATGGTGGGGTCAATCCTCGTGGGTATTGCTGTGGCGCTCATGATCGATATGCCCTGGTGGCTGGGCGTGGTACTGGCAGTATTTTTGGTGGTGACCGCGACAGCCGGTGACCTTTCGGAGTCGATGGTTAAACGTGAGATTGGTATCAAAGATATGTCCAATATCCTGCCCGGGCACGGTGGGGTGATGGACCGGTTGGATTCCATTGTTTTCTGCCTGGCTATTGGCTACGTTATTTTTACGGTTTTTGGTTCAATCATCTAACGTCGTATCTGCTTCCCCGGCACGGTCGTATCCGGCTTGACAGCTCTTCTTTTGCAACGGAGTCTAAGAACATGACACATCAGGAAACTCCAGGTATCAGCGAATTTCGTATGGCAGAGGGCAGTATGCCCGGCTACAGCTGTGCCGAGGTCGACAGCTATTTCAGCAAACTGGCAGATGACTTTGAAGCAATTCGTGCCGGGCGCCCCTACCTGGGAATCACCAGCTCAGACGATATCCGCGCTAACTGTTTTACCGCGGTGAAGGGTGGCTACCTTCCCGAAGACGTGGACAAGGCACTGGATAGGGTCGAAGATCGTTTTGCCGAGTTTGAGCGGGAGCGAGTCCTGGCTGCCGGTGAAGACGCCGCCTGGAGAGAAACTATTGAGGCTGAGGCCCGGCTCATTATGGGTAGGCTGGATAGGCCGGCGGGAAACCGTTTTCGCCGCCCCTCAAAGAAGCTGACCAAGGGCTACTACACCGCCGATGTCGATGCGCTGTGTGACCGCTTGCGGACACATTTTCGTGAGTCTGAGAAGCTCACGCCGTCGCTGGTGCGCGGCTCGTCTTTTCGCCTGTCCACCGGTAACACCTGCTACGAGGAAACCCAGGTTGACGCTTTTCTCGACCGGTGCATCAAGCTGATGCTTGATCTTCGCTAATCCCTGACCGGGGGAGGCTGTACCCCCGTATCTGTAGTATACTTATCGTTGGTTTTGTAAAACTGGGTGTAAACCCTCCCTAAAGATAGAGAGAAAACAATGGGAATTATTAGCTGGATCGTTCTGGGCCTGATCGCCGGTGCTCTGGCAAAACTGATTATGCCCGGCAAGCAGGGCGGCGGTATTCTTGTGACCATGGTCCTCGGTATCGTGGGCGCTTTTATCGGTGGCTGGCTGGGTACTTTCCTTCCGGGTCTCTCCAACGGGATTCAAGGGATTAGCCTGGGAACCATCGTTACAGCCACTATCGGCTCGATTATTGTGCTCTTTATCTACGGTGCGGTCACCGGCAAAAAGTAAGGGGTAGTCTTTAGAGTAGAGAATAAAAATCCTCTCACCGGTGCCGGTGAGAGGATTTTTCGTTGCCTATTCAGGCGATCACGGTACAGGGAATTATCACGGGGGAGAAATGCGGAGTATAGCTCAGATTCTGCGAGCAACCAAAAAACTCAACCACTACTATGTGCTTATCACGCTCTGCGCTCTATTAACCACGGGCAGTGCTCTCATCGCCCCATTTGTTATTAAGGGGGCAACCGATACCGTGGTTGCTTACACCGGCGGTGATCACTCGCGCGGGTTGACCGCGGTCGTCTGGTTCGCCCTGGCCTACCTACTGGCCCAGCTTGCTCACACCCTATTCACCAATATTGGTGGCTACCTGGGCGACGTGATGAGCCAAAAAATGCGCACCATGCTCTCGACCGCCTACTATGAAAAACTCCTCTCGCTACCGCTGTCATACTTTGACGAAGAGCTTACCGGAACCATCATTTCCCGCCTGAACCGAACCATCACAGAAATTACCCGGTTCATCCAGATGTTCAGTAACACCTTTGCCTCCCTCATTCTCACCACGATCTCGGTGCTGGTGATCAGCGGCTGGTACTACTGGCCCCTGGCGGTGCTCCTCCTCATCATTTTCCCCGTCTACTTCTGGCTCACCGGCAAAACCAGTGTGCGATGGCAGGTCTGGGAGGAAGAAAAGAACCGCAATATAGACACCGCTTCGGGGCGGTTTAGCGAGGTCATTAGCCAGATTCGGGTGGTCAAATCGTTTGGGCAAGAAGGCCGAGAACTGGGGATCTTTAGCAAACTCTTTACCCACACCATAGGAGTCACCTCGGAACAGTCACGGTACTGGCACCTGATGGACGTGCTGCGCCTGGCCTTCCTCAATATAGTTTTCTTCCTGCTCTACCTCCTCATCTTTGTGCGTACCGTGCAGGGGCACTTCAGCATAGGCGATATGGTGTTGCTCATTCAGCTGATGGGTATGGCGGTACAGCCCATCAACTCGCTGAGCTGGGTTGTTGATACCGCCCAGCGGGCTATAGCCGGTTCAAAAGACTACTTTAGGGTGATGGAGAGAGCCTCAGATCCCCGAGCCCTGGCACTTACTCAAACCAGCGAGCAGGTACAAGAGCCGCAACCACTTAAATCCGCCGTCGGCCAAGAAATTATCCAATTCAACAACGTAAGTTTTGGTTATGACGGTGAAGAAGACGTGCTTCACACCATTGATCTTTCTATTCGGCGCGGCGAAAAAATAGCCTTCGTGGGTGAATCGGGCGGGGGCAAATCAACCCTGATGGCCCTGCTGGAGGGCCTCTATGACCCGCGCGGCGGCACGGTAACGGTGGACGGCATGGATATTCTCCACGGCGATCTCAAAAAGCTGCGCTCTCAGATAGGTATGGTCTTTCAAGAGGCATCCCTCTTTTCGGGCACCATCGCCGAGAACATCGCCTACGCCCGCCCCGGGGCAAGCCGGGCCGACATTGAGGCCGCGGCACAGAAGGCCAACGCCGACACCTTTATTCGCGGATTCAAAGACGGCTATGAAACGGTGATCGGAGAACGGGGCCTGAAGCTTTCGGGCGGACAAAAACAAAGGGTGGCGGTGGCCCGTGCAATCCTTAAAGACGCACCGATCCTGATCCTTGATGAGGCCACCTCGGCTCTGGACACCAAGGCGGAACGGGCAGTGCAGAAAGGGCTGGAGGAACTCATGGCTGGGCGCACAACGCTCATCATTGCGCACAGACTCTCCACCATTTCCTCGGTTGACCGTATCGTGACCCTGCGCGACGGTCTGATTGACGAAATCGGGACACCGGCAGAACTTGCGGCCTCGGGCGGTATCTATGCACAGCTTCTAGATCTGCAAGACTCGGGGTCACGGAAAGACAGAAAGCGACTGCAAAATTTCGATATCGTGGACTAGGCGGAAAGCAGCACCGTAGCGGCTGTGTCAAAATTGGAACATGCCTCAAAAAGCTGCCCTGATTACCCTAGCTGCCGCTACCGCCGCCCACTGTGTCTTCTGGAACCGCCGGGTGCGCCTCATTCACCCGCAGTTGCGACACCCCCTGCTGTACCTGGCGCCGACTAACGGCGCGGTTGCCCTACTGGATACAATCACACCCCCAACCCGGCGGTCTCTACCGGCGACACGGCCTGTTCAGGGCGTTGAGTATACGCGGGTAGAGATCCCGGTACTGGAGGAGAGCGCCGGTCTACCGGGCCATCTCTACCTGCCGCAGAGGCGGGACTCCCGCGGTGGGCTCCTGTGGATTCACGGGGGCGGGCACCTGTTCGGATCCGCGGCCGGCTACCATCGCTACGCCAGCGGGCTTGCACGGGACCTCGGTGTTCCGGTCCTCAGCGTTGACTACCGCAAGGCCAGCCAGGCACCCTACCCCGCAGACCTCAACGACTGCTATGCCGCCCTCCGCTGGTTCCAGCAACAAGATGCTACCTATCGCTTTGACAGCGAACTTATTGCTATCGCCGGGCAGAGCGCCGGCGGAGGACTTGCCGCCGCTCTTGCCCAGCGTGCGGCAGACTCCGGGCACCCGGTTAACTTTCAGTCGCTCACCTACCCCATGCTCGATGACCGTACAGTGCTGAACAAAAACCCGGAAGGGAGGGGAGCCTTCATCTGGACCCCGAGGGATAACAGGTATGCCTGGAGAACCTATCTGGCCGGAAGGGAGGCGGCAGCAGACCTGCCGGCCTACGCCGCACCGGCCCGTCGCCGCACTATGGCTGATCTACCGGCAGCATGGATAGGTGTGGGGGAGCGAGACCTCTTTTACCCGGAGAACCTCACCTACCATCGGCAACTTGTAGCTGCCGGGGTGCCCAGCGAATTCTACGAGGTAGCCGGTATGTACCACGCCGCAGACATGCTACGCCCGAAAGCCCCGGTGATGCAGGATTTCTACACCGCCATGATTGGCGCCCTCAAACGCTCTTTTGAGGGCTAAATACAGTGAACAAGCACAGGGGTGAAATAATAGACCCATGCGATTCGGTTCAAAACAAACCCTGAGGCCCCTACCAGACCAGCTCACACCGGCACTGCTGAAATTCTTAGAAGAAGGCCGCACCGTCACCCTGCTTGGTTCAACCGGATCTATCGGCACCCAGGGGATCGAGGTTATCAACCACCTCAACAGGCTAGCCGGTGCCCCCACCGGCACAGCAGAGGCACCGGTGCGGGTGCTGGCACTTGCTGCCGGGTCGCATTCTCTGGAGCTGCTCGCCCAGCAGGCTGCCGCACTGACACCGGACCTGGTCGCAACCAGCGGAAACGGTGAGGATGCCGCCCGGCTATCCGAACTCATCGAGACAGCCTCCGCCTCGGTCGGGCTGAAAAACTACAGGCCGCGTATTATCCACGGTACCGCAGCCTCTGCTGAGGCAGCTCGGGCCGGCGCCGATGTCGTGCTCAACGGCATAACCGGCTCTATTGGTCTCGCTCCCACGCTGGCGGCACTGGAGGCAGGGGCGCAGGTCGCGCTGGCCAACAAAGAATCACTGATTGCGGGGGGCCCCCTGGTGGCCGCGGCGGTTGATCGCTCGCCGCTGCGGCAGCCCCTGGTTCCGGTGGACTCCGAACACTCGGCACTGGCGCAGGCGCTCTCGGCCGGGACCGTGAAGGAGATCGACCGCCTGATCCTGACAGCCAGCGGTGGCCCCTTCCGCGGTATGGACTATGAACAGCTCCGCGAGGTCACACCGGAGCAGGCGCTGGCTCACCCCACCTGGAACATGGGCCCGGTGGTCACCACCAACTCTGCATCCATGGTTAACAAAGCCCTGGAGGTATTGGAGGCACACCACCTCTTCGGCGTAGATCTAGAACGGATCGATGTTACCGTGCACCGGCAGTCGGTGGTGCACTCAATGGTTCAGTTTATCGACGGTTCCACCGTCGCCCAGGCGTCACCACCCACCATGCTTCTGCCCATAGCGTTGGGGCTCACCTGGCCGCACAGGATCCCGTCGGTGGCGGCCCCCTGCGACTGGTCATCCGCGAGCGAATGGACTTTCGAACCCCTGGATAACAGGGCCTTTCCCGCGGTAGAGATGATCAAGCAAGCCGGTCGACGCGGAGGCACCTTTCCCGCGGTCTTCAACGCGGCAAACGAGGAGGCCGTAGATGCTTTCCACGCCGGCCGTATCCGATTCACCGACATGATAGAGACCGTGGACGAGCTACTCGACGAACACGCCGACTCGTCTGCGGCAACCGAAGAAAAAAACCTCACCCTGGACGCGGTACTGCAGGCAGAAACCTGGGCGCGCACCAGGGCGAGGCAAAAGCTAGAAACAGACTCCTAGCTCACACTAGTAGACGGTCAGACCGCGGGCCCTAAACTGTTCCCGCACCCGCTCGGTCTCCTCCCGGCTGGGCGGCTGCACGTCTTCCAGCTCGTAGTTGAGACCCAGTGTCTGCCACTTATCCGTACCCATCTGGTGGAAGGGCAGCACCTCGACACGGGACACCGAATTGGGCCAGCGGCAGACAATATCCGCCACTTTCTCCACGTTTTCATACGCATCGGTGTAGCCGGGCACCAGCACAAACCGGATCCAGACCTCCTTGCCCAGAGCGTTGAGCCGGTCCCCGAACTCAATCGTGGGGGCAAGTTCTCTACCGGTTACCCGCTTATAGGTTTCCTCATCGCCGGACTTAACATCGAGAAGCACAAGATCGACCGACTCAAGAAAATCATCGGTGGCCGCAGCCCCCAGATAGCCGGAGGTGTCGATACAGGTGTGGATACCCATTGACTTGGCACTCATCAAAATATTCCAGGCAAAGGCCCGCTGCATGAGCACCTCACCACCGGAAATAGTGAGACCTCCGCCGGTGGACTTAAAAACCTTGCGGTAGCGCTTCATACGCTTGATAAGATCTTCCGCCAGCACCGGCTGGCCGTTACGCATATTAAAAGTATCGGGGTTGTGGCAGTAGAGACAGCGCAGCGGGCACCCGTTCATAAACACGGTCATCCGGGTACCGGGACCGTCAACAGCTGTCACCAGCTCCCAGGAGTGAACCGACCCCAGCTTACCCTCACGCATCTGTGCAAGCTGGGCACTGCGCTCAAGATCCGTCGTCTCACCCAGACCCCAGGTACCAGCTCCCAGATGGCGAGACGCCGGGGGAGCAAAATCCTGCTCCCCAGGCGTCTGAACCGTTGTAGTAGTCATACGAATCTACCCAGCGAATACTTAACTATGCGCTGTGGTGGAAGGTACGCGAGAGAACATCCAGCTGCTGCTCACGGGTGAGACGAACAAAGTTCACCGCATAGCCCGAAACACGAACGGTCAGGTTGGGGTAGTTCTCCGGGTGCTCCATGGCGTCCTCCAGGGTGTCGCGATTGAGCACGTTGATGTTTGCGTGGTAGAGGCCGGGACCAACCTGTTCAGCGTTCTGCTCACGGTTAGCCTTCATCGACGCTAGACGCTCTTCAAAGGTTTTCACTGCCATAATATTCTCCTTAGGCGGTTGATAGGTGCTGTGCGGCGCAAGCTGGCTTCCGCCGCACAGCGGAAAAATTGTGGCGGGTACCGGGCACGGTACCCGGTGGAGGTTACTCTCCCTCGGGCACAAAACCCGAATCGAGAATACCTACCAGGTTCTTCACCTGCTCCTCCTTGGTGCGGCCCAGAGCGGTGGGGGTAATGGTGTTGGTCAGCGAGATACCGTCGAGGGCATCCTGGTAATCCAGCTTACCCACCGACAGCATGGAGGCAACCATACCGTGGGTGTCCTTACCGTTCTCCGGGTTAGCGCCGGGGGAGAAGGGGGTGCCGGCACGGTGACCGGACGGGAAGCTACCGGTAGCCTTACCGTACACCACGTTTGAGGTGATGGTCAGCACCGACTGGGTCGGGATAGCATCGCGGTACATGGGGATAGCCTTGATTTTGCTCATCACGGTGTGCACCACGGTGGCTGCGATATCATCGGCCAGGTCATCGTCGTTGCCGTAGGTGGGGAAATCACCCTCGGTCTTGTAGTCAACAATCAGGCCGGTCTCATCGCGGATAGGCGTAACCTTGGCGTACTTGATAGCCGAGAGCGAGTCGGCAACAATGGACAGCCCGGCGATACCGCACCCCATAGCACGAATAATATCTGAATCGTGCAGGGCCATCTCAATAGACTCGTAGGCGTACTTGTCGTGGCTGTAATGAATAATGTTGAGAGCCTCAACATAGGTCCCAATCACCCAGTCAAGCATTTCCTCGTATTTCTGCCAGACCTCGTCAAAGTCCAGGGGAGCGTCGCCGACGATAGGCTCGTAACCGGTGACAACCTGCTTGCCGCTGACCTCGTCACGGCCACCGTTAATGGCGTATAGCAGAGCCTTGGCGGCGTTCACGCGGGCACCGAAGAACTGCATCTGCTTGCCCACCTTCATGGGGGAGACACAGCAGGCGATAGCGGCGTCGTCGCCCCACTGGTTACGAATCTGCGGATCAGACTCGTACTGGATAGAGGAGGTCTCGATCGAGATAGCCGAGCAGAACTCTTTGTAGCCGGTCGGCAGGTTCTCATCCCAGAAAATAGTGATATTGGGCTCGGGTGCCGGACCGAGGTTGCGCAGGGTCTGAAGCAGACGGAAAGAGGTTTTGGTGACCAGGGTACGGCCGTCGTCACCAAACCCGGCGTCAGACCAGGTGGCCCAGTAGGGGTCGCCCGAGAAAATCTGGTCGTAGTCGATAGTGCGCAAGAAACGAGTGATGCGCAGCTTGATCACCAGCGCGTCGATCATCTCCTGAGCATCGGACTCGGTAATCAGACCGGCGGCCAGATCACGCTCGAAGTAGGCATCCAGGAAACCGGAGAGGCGGCCAATGGACATAGCCGCGCCGTCCTGAGACTTCACCGAAGCCAGGTAACCGAAATAGGTCCACTGCACGGCCTCGTGGGCGTTGCGGGCCGGGTTCGAAATATCAAAACCGTATTTCTCAGCCATCTTTTTCAGCCGCTTGAGGGCTTTAATCTGCTCCGCGTGCTCCTCGCGGTAGCGTGCCCAGTGCTCGGAGAAACCCCGGTCGAGGGTGCGGTTCTTGTCGTTTTCCTTCTCAGAGATCAGAAAATCAACACCGTAGAGTGCCACACGGCGGTAGTCGCCGATGATACGGCCGCGACCGTAGGCGTCGGGAAGACCGGTAATAATGTGCGATGAGCGAGCCGCACGAATGCGCGGGGTGTAAATATCAAAAACCGCGTCGTTATGGGTCTTGCGATACTCGGTGAAGATCTTCTTGACCTCGGGGTTATACTCCTTGCCCGCTTCTTTGATGGCTGTCTCAACCATGCGCCAGCCACCGTTGGGCATCATGGCGCGCTTGAGAGGAACATCGGTCTGTAGACCCACAATGACATCGTCGTCTTCAGAAATGTAGCCTGCGGGGAAGGCGTCGATCTCGGCGGGAGTGTCAACGTCAACATCGTAGATACGGCGCTTGCGCTCCTCGGAGAGATACTTGGTTTCCAGGGTGTCCCAGAGGCGCAAAGTTTTTTCGGTGGGGCCTGCCAGGAAGGAGGCGTCACCCTCATAGGGGGTGTAGTTGCGTTGGATGAAGTCACGCACATCGACGTGCTCCTGCCAGGGGCCACCCACAAAACCTGCCCAAGCCTCCTGTTTGGGGTCGAGCTGATCAGATGCTTGCGAACGATCCGCGGTAACGGTCATATTGTGCTCCTGTAGTAAATGCGGGTCGGAAACCACAAATATTTTCCGACAATACTTATCGTATATAAGGTGGGCGAATAAAGCCTCATCGCTTGCTTCTTATTCACGTGCCCGCCAACGACTCTGTAGCCAGACTACCGCTATATTCCGGGGATTTTCAAGGAACACGCTTACCGCTGAATAAGAGATTGGGTGACAATCACAACCATTAATTCCCATTGTTAAGTTAGGGAAGAAAATACCTAAAGAATTGAGTAGAAATGACCTTTATAGGTGACGAGATATTTTCCGCCCCGGCCCTTCCGGGCAACTACCCGGGAATCACCCGGGTAAATGTGGTTTGATAGGTGCTGGTCTGATAACGATACGGATTGCCTGCTGAGTAGAGGAAGTGAAGACTGCATGGGAACCCTGCTTTTTATAGCCGGTGTGCTGATCATGGCGGTGGCGATCGCCCTGTCAATAGCGCTGCACGAAATCGGGCACCTGCTACCGGCAAAATTTTTTGGTGTGCGGGTTCCCCAGTACATGATCGGTTTCGGTAAAACTCTCTTCTCTGTCACCAGGGGGGAGACAGAATACGGTGTGAAAGCCATCCCCCTGGGCGGATACATCTCCATGGTGGGCATGTATCCGCCCGAAACCAAAGAACAGAGACCGGGGAGGCTCGCCGAACTTTTCAGTGAAGCCCGCCGCGCCGACTCCCAACGAATCACCCCCGATGATGAGGGGCGGCTCTTCTACCAGCTGCCCATCTGGAAGCGGGTTATCATCATGCTGGGCGGGCCCAGTATGAACCTGCTCATCGGTATCGTGTGCATGGCGGTTCTCATCTGCGGATTCGGCCAGCAACAGCCGACCACCACGGTCTCGACGGTGTCCCAGTGCATTCAGTCGGTGTCGGCCACCGACGTCACAGCAGGACAGGAAGCGGACGGCAGCTGCGACGCCGCGGACAGCGAATCGCCGGCTAAGGCGGCCGGGCTGATGCCGGGAGATCGCATTGTCTCCTTTAACGGCCAGAGCGTTGACTCCTGGAGCCAGCTCACCGCCCTCATCAAAAACCGCGCCGATCAAGAAACCGCGATGACCGTTGACCGCGACGGCAGAAATATCGACCTGACTATCACCCCTCTGCTCACGGTACGGCCGGTCATGAACGAGCTCACCGGCCAATACGAGATGAACGACGACGGCAGCTATAAAACCCAGTCGGTTGGTTTTATCGGTATCGGCCCCACCTCGCAGCTAACACCGGGAACCATCGACCAGGTTCTTCCCACCGTGGGGCAGACCATGGAAAGTATCGGTGCTACCGTGCTTAAACTTCCGGTACGGGTATACGGGGTAGCAAAAACCCTGGTGACCGACGGTGAACGTGCCGAAGATTCCCCCGTCTCGGTGGTGGGTGTGGGCAGGGTTGCCGGTGAGATTGCGGCAACAGATCAGATTGACCTTCGTTCTAAAGCCGCCTCCCTTGTGTCGCTAACGGCCTCTATGAACCTCATGCTGTTCGTGTTTAACCTTCTGCCGTTACTGCCGCTTGACGGCGGGCACGTGTTTGGGGCGCTGTGGGAGGGGGCGCGTAAACTGTGGGCCCGGCTCTTGCGCCGGGCTGATCCGGGGCCCTTTGACCCGGTGAAACTGCTTCCGCTGACCTGGGCGGTTGCGGGATCTTTTATGCTGATGTCGGTTATCCTGATCGTGGCGGATATTGTTAAACCCATCTCGGTTTTTTAGGTTCACTCTCGTGCCCGTGCACCGGGCGGGGTCGGGTGTGAGTTCAGCCCGAGCAGTTTACCCAGCTGTCGGTGGTGGTGGCCGGGTAGGACCTCGGCGGCAAAAACTCTCGCCGCAGCCTGCCTGTCTCCCATTTTGGCCGCGAAGGCCTCGCCCATACTTATATCGTGAGTAGGGGCCGGGTAGAATTCCAGCAGATCACCGGCCCTTACCTGACCAGGTTCCAGCACCCGAAAATAGGCGCCGCAGTCGCCGCGGGCGGTAAAGGTTTTAACCCAGCCCTTACGCCCCACCCAGCTGGCAAAAGTGCGGCAGGGCTGACGGGGGACACTCACCTCAAGCAGGGCCGAACCGATACGTACCTTCTGGTTGATGAGTACATCTTTCCATCTGATACCCTCGGTGGTGAGATTCTCCCCAAAGGCCCCGTTGGTGTATCGCTCACCGTTGTGTTGGCCCCAGAAATCAAGTTCTTCGCGGGCAAAAGCATAGACGGCTTTCTGGGCCCCACCGTGGTGCCGGGAATCCCCGATGAGGTCTTTCCGGACACCCGAACCGTCCCCGTAGCTGGGCCCCGGCACAAAAACATCGAGCACAGCGACGGGTAGTTTGTCTATGCCGGTGAGCCGGTCTTCTCCGGTGGGGCAGGGGCGCGGTGCGGCGATATTGGCCGATAGTACCGTGCCGCGGATAGCTGTCGTGGCGGAGGATGATGAGGTCATACTGTGATATTACATATTTTGTGTCATCGTCCGGAAGGGGTTTCTCCGGTGGTGACTGTGGGTAATCTCTATTCGGTTAAAAGCTGAAACTGGTGCACAATAGATAGCGGTATCAGCGCGGTAACACAGCGTGCTGAGTGAAAGTTTTTGGGAGGAATACCTTGGCCTCGGTCGATCTAGGAATGCCGGTACCGGCACCGCAGACCCTCGCTCCGCGTCGTACAACCCGCCAGCTAAAAGTGGGCAAAGTGGGGGTTGGCTCTGACTCTCAGGTGTCGGTGCAGTCGATGACCACGACCAAGACCCACGACATCGGTTCGACCCTGCAGCAGATCGCCGAACTCACCGCCGCCGGCTGCGATATTGTGCGTGTTGCCTGCCCCACCGATAAGGATGCAGAGGCACTGCCCATTATCGCCCAGCAGTCACAGATACCCGTGATAGCCGACATCCATTTCCAGCCCAAATACGTGTACCAGGCTATTCAGGCCGGGTGCGGCGGCGTGCGCGTAAACCCCGGTAATATCCGCAAATTTGATGATCAGGTCAAAGAGATAGCGCAGATGGCCGCCGACCACGGTGTCTCCCTGCGTATCGGTGTCAACGGTGGCTCCCTGGATAAGCGACTACTACAAAAATACGGTAAAGCAACCCCGGAAGCCCTGGTGGAATCTGCCGTGTGGGAGGCATCCCTCTTTGAAGAGCACGGATTCCGGGACTTTAAAATATCGGTGAAGCACAATGACCCTGTGGTGATGGTGGAGGCATACAGTCAGCTTGCCGCCGCCGGCGACTGGCCCCTGCACCTGGGTGTGACCGAGGCCGGGCCGGCCTGGCAGGGCACCATCAAATCGGCCACCGCCTTTGGGGCACTGCTCTCCCGCGGGATCGGTGACACCATCAGGGTGTCCCTCTCCGCGCCGCCGGTTGAGGAAGTCAAAGTGGGACTTAAAATTCTGGAGTCCCTCAACCTGCGCCAGCGCCAACTCGACATTGTCTCCTGCCCCTCCTGCGGACGTGCCCAGGTGGATGTGTGGGAGCTTGCCGAAAACGTGACCAAGGGCCTCGAGGGTATGAAGGTGCCGCTGCGCGTTGCGGTCATGGGCTGTGTGGTCAACGGTCCCGGTGAGGCCCGCGAGGCAGACCTGGGCGTTGCATCGGGCAACGGCAAAGGGCAGATCTTTGTGAAAGGGGAAGTGATTAAGACGGTACCCGAAGCAGAAATCGTCGAAACCCTTATCGCCGAAGCAAACCGAATCGCCGATGAAATGATTGCCCGCGGCGAGTGGACCCCCGACGGCACAGCCCAGCAAGCACAGGTCTCTGTCAGCTAAATGGCAAACCGGTGTAAAAAACCCGACCTGCTGATCAGGCCCCTGCACACCGGTGACCGTGCAGCTCTCGAATCCATCATTGCCGGTAACCCGTTGGCTTTCCTCTACGCCGCCGAGCACCTTGACCATTTTGGGCTACCGGAACCGTCAGCAGTGAGAATTCACCGGCGGCAGTACGGGTTCATGGGTATTTTTGTGTCCCGCCAGATTGGAGGGACGATCGCTAACACCGGTCTTGCCGCGCCCGAGACAGCGGTACCGGCCAGCGGGGGCGAGCATACCCGGGGGTTTCCGCGGCGGCTGCGGACAGCCGCAAACAATTTCTTAGCCCCGCTCTCACACCTGGTCAGGGGCGCAGACCAGAACGCCGCGTACCCGGAGCCGGCTATGTCCGCGACCAATAGGGGCACCGGCGAACAGTCGCCTCAGCCACAGTTCCGCCTGGAGGGTGCCTTCTGGCTGGGAGCCAACTGTGTGCCCCTGGTGATACCGGACCGGTACCGGCGACAGGCAGCAGCTGTTATTGAAAAATACTCTCGCACCATTGCCTCACTATTCGGTGAAGCGCACGAGGTGCTACCCCTCTGGGAAATGCTTGACGGTAAAATCGGTAGGCCATTTTCGGTGCGCGAGAACCAGCCGCTGCTCCATCTTCCCCCGGACCAGCGCCTGGACACCCTGACATCTCAAAAACTGGGCCGGGCCCGGCTAGAGGCTCCCCCGATCGATCCGAGCGGGGTGAGGTGGGCGCGCACATCGGATCGCCCCTCTCTTCTTCAAGCCTCCGTAGCTATGTTTACCGAGGAGGTGGGCTATAACCCGCTGAGTCGAGATCCTACCGGCTACGCGAGCAGGGTCGACCAGCTGATCCGCACGGGCCGTTCGGTGGTGGCCACCAATAGCGAGCAGGTCGTGGTTTTTAAAACCGATATCGGTCTAGCCCACGCTGATACCTGCCAGATCCAGGGGGTCTGGCTGCACCCGAGCTACCGGGGCATGGGCCTATCAGAACCCCTCCTCGCCCGTGCATTTGAGCTTATCCGCCCCCGTTTTCCGCATATTAGCCTCTATGTCAACGACTATAATCGCCGGGCCCGAAAAGTCTACGAGTCGCTGGGTATGAGACAGCGGGGCCGGTTCGCGACGGTACTCTTTTAGACCCCGGCTGCGGCTTTTACCCGCCCCCTATCTGACCAGAGGCCTGTCGGCGCGGTAGACTGATCACGATTATGCCCCCACGGGGGAGTAGCTACACAGGATTGGACAACTCAGGTGACCGTTACCCGCCTTTCACAGCTCTTTCTGCGTACTCTGCGCGATGACCCGGCAGATGCCGAAGTTGCCAGCCACAAGCTGTTAGTACGTGCAGGCTATATTCGCCGGGCAGCACCCGGTATCTACACCTGGCTACCTCTGGGTCTCAAGGTGCTGTCCCGGGTGGAAAATATTGTGCGCGAAGAAATGAACTCCATTGGCGCCCAGGAAGTCCACTTTCCCGCCCTGCTGCCGAAAGAACCCTACGAGCTGAGCAACCGCTGGGACGAGTACGGCGATAACCTCTTTCGCCTTACAGACCGTCGCGGCTCAGATATGCTCCTGGCCCCCACTCACGAAGAGATGTTTACGCTGCTGGTCAAGGACATGTACAGCTCCTACAAGGATCTGCCGGTTTATCTCTACCAGATTCAGACCAAGTATCGTGACGAGGCTCGCCCCCGTGCAGGGCTGTTGCGCGGGCGCGAGTTCATTATGAAAGACTCCTACTCTTTCAACCTCGATGACCGGGGCCTGGAGGATGCCTACTTTGCCCACCGTATCGCCTACCAGAGAATTTTTGAGCGGCTAGGTCTGGAGATCGTGATTGTGAAAGCGCAATCCGGTGCCATGGGCGGATCCCGCTCCGAGGAGTTTCTGCACCCCACCCCGATCGGTGAAGACACTTTTGTGTACAGCGAAGCCGGATACGCGGCTAACGTTGAGGCGGTCACCACGGTGGTACCCGAGGCGAAGGACTGGAGCACCACCCCGGAGGCACGGGTGCTAGAGACCCCCGACTCACCGACGATCGACACCCTGGTGGAGAGGTCAAACGCCCTGCACCGTCGTGAAGATAGGGCCTGGGAACCGGCAGATATCCTCAAAAACGTGATGGTTGCCGTGATACTCCCCGACGGTAGCCGTACCCTGGCTGCTGTGGGTGTGCCCGGCGACCGTGCGGTCGATACGGGCCGGCTCGAAGCGACTATCGGCCCCGCCCTGGGTATCGGCGGCGAGGTGGAAGTGGAGCAGGCCACGGAGGAGGATCTCCGCGCCTACCCGCAGCTGGTAAAAGGCTATATTGGCCCGGGCCTTTCACCGCAGAAACCGCTACTGGGTAGAGAATCCGAGACCGGGATCCCCTATTTTCTGGATCCCCGAGTGGTGGAGGGGAGCGACTGGGTGACCGGTGCGAACGCCCACGGTCAACACGTCTACCACCTCACCGTTGGCCGAGATTTTGTGGCGGACGGAACCGTTGAGGCTTGTCAGGTGCGCGAGGGGGATCCGGCCCCTGACGGCTCCGGCCCACTTATTGCCTCCCGGGGTATTGAGATGGGGCATATTTTTCAGCTGGGCCGCAAATACGCGGAGGCCCTGGATCTCAAGGTGCTCGACGACAGGGGAAAACTACAGACAGTGACCATGGGGTCATACGGTGTGGGGATCACCCGGGCACTAGCCGCGATCGCCGAGGACAATCACGACGATCGGGGACTCATCTGGCCCCGCAATGTGGCTCCCGCCGACGTGCATCTGCTCGTTACCGGTAAAGGTGAAGAGCTGGTGGCCGGTGCCGCCGCTCTTGCCGAGGAGCTCGCTGAGGCCGGCCTCGATGTCCTGTTCGATGACCGCCCCAAGGTTTCCCCCGGCGTAAAATTTGGTGACGCAGAACTACTGGGTGTCCCCACCATCCTGGTGGTGGGCAGGGGCTTCAAAGACGGCAGGGTGGAACTCAAAGACCGCCGCAGCGGAAAGACCCGGGATGTCGGTCTTGACACCGTGTGTGCCGAGGTGCTCGCCGAGGTGGCAGACTAGGCTCATTCTTTAGCGGACCGGGCGGTGGTCGCCCCCGGGGAGTTCTGCCGGGCTTGCGGCATCGCTGAGTTTGAGCTGCAAGAAAACGAGGTCCAGCCACCTGCCGAACTTTGTGCCCACCTGCGGCATGGTAGCAACCCGCTGAAAACCCAGCCGTTCGTGCAACCTGATAGAGCCGGTGTTTTCTCCGGTGATACCGGCGACCATGATATGCATATTCTGTTCTGTGGCCAGGCGGATCAGTTCGCGTATCAGCCGGGTTCCTGCACCCTGCCCGCGGGCCGTATCACGCACGTAGACAGAGTGCTCCACGGTGTGGCGGTAGCCCTCCCAGGCGCGCCAGCTGCCGAAGGTGGCGTAGCCGAGTGCCCGATCGGTCTCATTGGTGTACACGATAACCGGGTAGCCCCGGGCCCGGTGGTCGTGCAGCCACCGGAGCCGGTCTTGGCAGGTGACCGTCGACTCGTTCCAGGTGGCCACGGTGTGGAGCACGGCCTGGTTATAGATGTCGGTGATAGCGGGTATATCTGCGTCGGTGGCGTGGCGTACGGGCATCAAACTATCCTTCGTTGATGTTGTCGGCGGTGAAGGTGAGCTCAACCAGATCGTTGAAGAGCGCGGTATCGGTGGCAAGTGCCGGGTCAGCCAGTGCGGTGTTGGCGTGGCTAATAACGGCAGCGCGTAGGTGCTCTAACGATTCCTGCGGATCCGAGGTATCGACACTGTAGCTGGCTTTGACCGGTGCCGGATAAAATGTGCAGGAGATACTAGTGACGATCTGGTTGCGCCATTTCTCAGCCCGGTTTAGCCCGGTGGCGACAGCACCGGTTCTGCTAGCACTGTAGTGATCGACATCGCTTCGGGCGCTGTATATTTGAGCGGTGTAGAGGTAGGCGTTGACGGTGTCTGCCAGGCTGTCTACCGGATCGGGGGCCGACACCCGCTCGGCAGGGGCCGAACAGGGGGTCTCGGGGCTGTTGCCGGTTACAAAATCGGGCAGCTGGCTGCCGGGGTCAAACACGGTATGGCTAAACTTCCACAGCTTTTGGGCGATAGCGAGTGTAAGCGCGCGGTCTTGCCGGTTGTCGGCGGTGGTAAAGCCGGCATAAGCCTGCTCGGTGATATCTTCTAGCCGGTCTTTGATGGTGTGCTGTTCGGGTTCAAGGTGGGTCGTTTCAGCCCTTCCCTGCCGACGGGCAGATGCGGGAAGCATGGCCAGGGTGTCGTCGGTGAGGGCGAGGGTAGCCTGGCTCTGCTGGGTTTCGGGCACCGATTCGGCAAGGTCGCGTAGCTGATAGAGACTGCGGGCAAGGTCAGCGCTCTCGGCCAGCTGCCGGCTCGTCTCAGCCTGCCAGCCCACGCCAAACAGACCTAGACCGGCACACACCAGCGTGCCCACAGCGGCAATAGATGAAACCGCCGACGATATTTTCACCGCTTCACACTCCCTAGAAAATGAGGCAACACCCCATTCTTGCACACGGGATAATTACGCTCAGAGCACCCGGAACGGATCGTGCAAAATACACGGCATCCCGGTAGGATAGGGGGCTACACAAAGTGAGCAGAAATGAGGGGATATGGCCAAAACCCACCACGAGACCGCCCGCACCCGCCGGGCCAACCAGCGCGCTGAACGGGGCATTACTGCGCCGGATGCAGAGCAGAGTTTTCTCGACACCGCCAGGATGGAGGAGATCCTAGAGCCTGTCGTTGGCCAGTTCGGTTGCGTGCTGGAGAGACTCACAGCCCGCGGAAGCGGCAACAACCGCACCCTCGAAATTGTGGTCGACTACGCAAGCGGTACCGAGCCGCTCTCCCTAGACACTGTCGCAGAAATATCGCGGGCACTGTCCGACCGGCTCGACAGCGCAGACGACGGCGACGCCCCCTACCTTCTTGAGGTCACCTCTGCGGGGGCCACCCGCCGTCTCACCGAAACCCGCCACTGGCACCGCTCGGTGGGTAGATTGTTAGCCATTACTCCGGTTGCGGGGGAAAAATTTTTGGCTCGTCTGCTCGATGTGACCGAGGAGGGGCCGCAGATCAGCCGCAAAAAGAACACCAAAAAAGGACAGAAAGAATCCTACGAAGAACCTCGGGTGCTGCCCTGGGAATCAATTTCTAGCGCAAAAGTTGATATTGAATTCAACCACTAGAACTATTTTCGCTAGAATCTAGTACCAAATGTAAGAATTTGTGCGGGGGCAGCTCGCGTGAATCGACCACAGCGGCGGAGCCGGGATACCAGCGTATCTTAGCCCTGTTCTCCACGGAAAGGCCTGCAATGGATATTGATCTGAGCAACCTGCGTCTGCTCGAAAAAGAGCGCGATATTGCGATAGACGAGCTCATTCCCATGATTGAAAACGCGCTGCTTCTCGCCTACCAGAAACAGCCCGGCGCCATCAAAAATTCGCGTGCAGAAATAGACCGAAAAACCGGCACCGTGACCATCTGGGCCCCGGAACTCGACGACGATGACCAGCCTATCGGTGAATTTGACGATACCCCCAACAACTTTGGCCGTATCGCCGCCTCAACCGCGCGACAAATTATCTTCCAGCGGCTGCGGGAGGCCGAGGACTCCAACCTGCTCGGTGAATTCCGCGACCGTGAAGGTCAGCTGGTATCCGGTGTGGTGCAGCAGGGCCCCAACCCCCGCATGGTCCAGGTTGACCTGGGCACGGTGGAGGCGGTTTTACCCAGCTCCGAGCAGGTACCCGGTGAGAACTACCGGCACGGGGCCCGTATCCGCGCCTACATTCTTGAGGCCCGCCGCGGCCCCAAGGGTCCCTCTATTGTGCTTTCGCGCTCGCATCCTAACCTGGTGCGTCGCCTGTTTGAGCATGAAGTTCCCGAGATTCAAGATGGCTCGGTGTCGATCATGGAGGTTGCCCGGGAGGCCGGGCACCGGACCAAGATCGCGGTGAAGGCGAATAAACCGGGTATTAACCCCAAAGGTTCCTGTATCGGCGAAATGGGTTCGCGCGTGCGCGCTGTGATGGAGGAGCTCAATCACGAGAAAATAGATATTGTTACCTACTCTGAGGATCCTGTTGAGTTTATAGCAGCGGCTCTCTCGCCGTCGAAGGTGAAGTCGGTGTCGGTGATAGACCAGCGCGCTTTCTCGGCGCGTGCGGTGGTTCCCGACGACCAGCTTTCACTGGCCATTGGTAAAGAGGGGCAGAACGCGCGTTTGGCTGCCAAGCTCACCGGATGGCGGATTGATATTCTTTCTCAGTCGCGCTATGAGCAGGCGGTTGCCGAGTCCATTGCTCAGGACGATCAGGCCATCACCGACGAAAATATGGGCTAAAACACTTATTTGCGTCTAGTTCCGCTCGCGGGGCTAGACTGGAAGATGGTTCAACCGAACCTGCACCCGTATGATCACGTGACCGGCGTTCTGCGCGCTGGTTCTATCGGCCAATGTGAGGAGGGGACACCCTGAGCGACCCCCTGCGAACCTGCATCGGTTGCAAAGAAAAAACCGCTCAATCAGATTTAGTCAGAATCGTTTGTCTGCCGGACCGGGGTCAGCTACCCCGCGCCGTAGTGGATGAACGACGACGGCTTCCCGGTAGAGGAGCCTGGATCCACCGTAGCCAGGAGTGTCTGATAGCCGCCCAGAAAAAGGGGGCATTCAGCCGCGCTTTCCGAACCCGGGTGAATGCCGCGGAGCTGGTGATAGGAGCATAGCGCCCGTATTATCCGGTTTCGCTCTCGGGGGCTAGACCCCGGGTAGGCAACCAAGATAAGTCAACTCGTTTGACGGCTTCTTAGTGTGAAAGCGAGTCAGAAAATGATGGAAACCCAGTGAGTGCCGCACGATGAGTACCAGCCTGTGCTCAAAAGTCGGCAAAAAACAGGGCAGGTTCTCTGTGAGAACTGTGCCCCCCTATTCCAAGTACTGAAGGTTCGCGCCGTTCTGGTGCGAACCAGAACAGGAGAACCGTGGCAAAGCCCCGCGTGCACGAGATCGCCAAAGATCTCGGCATTAAATCTAAAGAAGCTGTAGCTAAACTACAGGAGCTTGGCGAGTTCGTGAAAAGTGCGTCATCAACGGTCGAACCGCCGGTGGAGAAGAAGCTGCGTGCTGCCTTCCCCAAGAAAGAATCAACAGAGCCTAAGCCCGCCGAGGGCAAGCCGGCGGCAGAGGACGCTAAGACGGCGAGTCCTTCGCCGCAAAAGCCTGCCGGGCCGACACCCGCGCCCAAGCCGGGTGCACCTCGGGCAGCTGTTCCCAAGCCGGGGCCCGCACCGGCAAAACCTGCGGACGATGCCCCCGCCGCCCAAAAACCCGAACCGGGTACATCGGGTCCTGCACCGGCCAAGGAGACAACACCCAAGCCGGCTGCTCACAGGGGTCCGCGACCGGGCAATAATCCTTTCTCTACCTCGCAGGGGATGACTCGGCCCGAGGCCGCAACACCGGCGGCACCCAAACCCGCCGCGCCCAAACCCGCTGCTCCCAAGCCCGGTGGACCCAAACCCGGGCCGCGACCGGGAAACAACCCTTTCTCCACCTCGCAGGGGATGGGTAAACGCGGTGACCGCAATGAGCGCGGTGGCGGCCCCCGCCCGGCAGGTGGCCGGAACCAGCGCGGTGGCAGCGGTGGTAACCGTTCCGGTAATGCGCCCCGCCCGGCAGGTGGCCGGAACCAGCGCGGTGCCAACCCCGCCGCAGCCAGCCGCCCGGCACCCGGTGCAGAGCACGGTAGCACCACCAGGCAGCCCGGTGGCAACCGCCCCTCACCCAACATGATGCCCAAAATATCAGCCAATGCCGGCGCACCCGCTTCCGGTGCTCCCGGTGGTGGACGCAGCGGTAGCGGCTCAGGCCCCCGCCGCGGTGGTACCGGCGGCTTTAACCGCGGTCCGGGCCGCGGGGGCCCCGGCGGGCGCGGTAATGCCCAGGGTGCTTTTGGCCGCGGTGGCGGTAAGCGCTCAAAGAAATCGAGGGCAGCAAAGCGTCGCGAGCAGGAGCAGCTGCAGGCACCCAGTGTGGGCGGTGTGGTTGTGCCCCGCGGCGACGGCGAGACCCTGGTGCGTTTGCGCCGCGGTGCCTCAATCATGGATTTTGCCGAAAAAATTGAGGCAAATCCGGCTTCGCTGATCACCGTGCTCTTCCACCTGGGAGAGATGGCAACCCAGACCCAGTCACTGGATGAGGACACTTTCGAGCTTCTCGGTGCGGAACTGGGCTACAAGGTACAGATTGTCTCCCCCGAAGACGAAGAGCGTGAGCTGCTGGAGTCCTTCGATATTGATCTTGAGGCAGAAGCCGAGGGCGAGGGCGAGGACGTGCTGGAGTTCCGTCCGCCGGTCGTGACCGTGATGGGTCACGTCGATCACGGTAAAACCCGGCTTCTCGATGCTATCCGGAACACCAACGTGATAGAGGGGGAGGCCGGCGGTATCACCCAGCATATCGGCGCGTACCAGATCACCACCGAGGTGGGGGGTGAGCCCCGAAAGATCACCTTTATCGACACCCCCGGCCACGAGGCATTCACCGCCATGCGTGCCCGCGGTGCGCAGGTAACCGACATCGCGGTGCTGGTGGTTGCCGCCGACGACGGCGTGATGCCGCAGACCGTTGAGGCACTCAACCACGCCCAGGCGGCCGAGGTGCCGATCGTGGTGGCCGTGAACAAGATTGATAAAGAGGGCGCTAGCCCCGATAAGATTCGTGGACAGCTCACCGAATACGGTTTGATACCCGAAGAGTACGGTGGGGACACCATGTTTGTTGATGTTTCTGCGCGGCAGAACCTGCACATTGACGAGCTGCTTGAGGCGGTTATCCTGACCACCGACGGTGCGCTGGAGCTGAAGGCCAACCCCAATAAGGAGGCCCGCGGTGTAGCTATTGAGGCTAACCTCGATAAGGGCCGCGGTGCGGTGACCACCGTGCTGGTGCAGTCGGGTACCCTGCACGTTGGGGATGCTATCGTGGCCGGTGTTGCTCACGGCCGCGTGCGGGCCATGTTCGATGAGAACGGCCACAATATTACCGAGGCCGGGCCGTCCCGACCGGTTCAGGTGCTGGGTCTGTCAACCGTGCCCCGTGCCGGTGACACCTTCCTTTCGACCGATGAGGAGCGCACGGCACGGCAGATTGCCGAGAAGCGTGAGGCCGCGGACCGGAATGCTCAGCTGGCTAAGCGTCGTAAGCGGGTTACCCTGGAGTCCTTTGACGATGCGGTGGCCGAGGGCAAGATGGACACCCTCAACCTCATTATTAAGGGTGATGTTTCGGGTGCCGTTGAGGCGCTGGAGGAGTCGATAATGAAGATCGATGCCGGCGGCGACGAGGTGCAGATCAGGGTGATTCACCGCGGTGTTGGCGCGATCACCCAGAATGACGTCAACCTGGCCACGGTGGATAACGCGGTGATTATCGGCTTCAACGTGCGTCCGGCCGAGCGGGTAAACGAGCTTGCCGACCGCGAGGGCGTGGAGATGAAGTTCTACTCGGTGATCTACTCGGCAATCGACGATATTGAGGCGGCCGTCAAGGGTATGCTCAAGCCCGAGTACGAGGAGGTTGAGCTGGGCTCTGCCGAGATCCGTGAGGTCTTCCGTTCCTCCAAGTGGGGTAACATCGCCGGTTCGCTGGTGAGGTCGGGTATTATTCGACGTAATTCGAAGGCACGCCTGGTGCGTGACGGCGTGGTGGTGTCGGATAATCTCACGATTGAGTCGCTACGACGGTTCAAGGACGATGCCACCGAGGTGCGTGAGGGCTACGAGTGCGGTATCGGTTTGGGCTCTTTCAACGATATTAAAGAGGGCGATATGATCGAGACCTGGGAGCTACGGGAGAAGCCGCGGGTCTAGGCTCTGTAGCCGGTTGACACGGGGCGAGCGGGGATGGTCTGTGGGCCGGCCCCGCTCGCCCCGCGTGGGACTGACGATAGACTTACCTGTAAGGACTGAAGAAGGAGAGGACCATGGCTGATGCGGCACGCGCTGCCCGCCTGGCTGATCGTATTAAGGTGATTGTTGCCCAGGCTTTGGAGCGCCGTATTAAGGATCCGCGGCTGGGTTTTGTGACCGTGACCGATGCGCGGGTGACCAATGATTTACAGCATGCGACCGTCTACTATACGGTGTATGGCAGTGAGGAGGAGCAGGCCGCTACACGGGCGGCACTGGAATCTGCTCGGGGAGTTCTACGGTCCGAGGTGGGCAAGAATATTACTGCCCGTCTGACTCCGACCCTGACTTTTGTGGCTGATGAGGTTCCCGTCAATGCCGCCCATCTGGAGGATCTTCTGCGTAAGACCCGTGAGCGTGATGAACAGCTTGCCGCCGCTTCTGTCGGGGCCGAGTACGCCGGTGACGCGGATCCCTATAAGCAGCCCGAGGCCGCTGACGATGAGAGTGAAGACTAACGAGCTGTGGCTAAGAAACAGCATAGTGGCCCGTCCGGGCTGATCGTGGTGGATAAGCCGGCGGGTATGACCAGTCATGATGTGGTTTCCCGGGTGCGGAGACTGGCTAAAACCTCCCGGGTAGGCCACGCCGGGACCCTTGACCCGATGGCAACCGGACTGCTGATTCTGGGTGTGGGTAAGGCGACCAAACTGCTGAGGTGGCTGGTGGGGGAGTCGAAGACCTATCGCGCGACCATCCGTTTGGGTGCGGTGACGGTAACCGATGATGCTGAGGGACAGCTGGTTGAGCTTGCTGACCCGGGGAGGCTGGCTGCGCTGACACCGGAGCTTATTGGGCAGGAAACTAAAAAATTGACGGGCGATATTATGCAGGTTCCGTCTGCGGTTTCTGCTATTCGGGTGAACGGTGTGCGTGCTTATGCGCGGGTGCGCGGCGGTGAACAGGTGCGGCTGGATCCCCGGCCGGTGCGGGTATCGGATTTTAGTGTGCACGGCATAGACACGGTGGACACCGACGGGTCGGGTAGAAAATTTTGTGATCTCGATGTGACTGTTTCCTGTTCTGCGGGCACCTATATTCGGGCGCTGGCCCGTGACCTGGGGGCCGCCCTGGGGGTGGGGGGGCACGTGAGGGCCCTGCGCCGTACCCGGGTTGGCGGAGTGGAATTGCGCGAGGCACACACGTTGGTGGACCTGGAAGAGACGGTAGAGTCCGGGCACCGTCTGCCCCTGCTCTTGCTCGACGATGTGGCGGCACGGCTTTTTCCGGTGAGGTCGCTCAGCCCCGAGCAGGCAACGGATCTTTCCTATGGTCGCCCCATCGAGCCCGAGCCGGTTTTGTCTGACACGGGCCGGGGAACCGGGGAGAAGTCTCGGGGGGTGGTTGCCGCTTATGCTCCTTCGGGTCAGCTGGTGGCCCTGGTGGAGAACAGGGAGGTGAAGGGGAGGCAGGTGTCTGCCCCGGTACTGGTTTTTGAGGCGGGGCAGCGGTTTGACCGGGCCTTCGAGACCGGGGTGTAGCAATGATTGGGGGCTATGATTTCTGGTTTTGGATCACCCTGGTGCTGGGGGCTGCCGCGTTCGTGATATGTTTCTGGCAGTTCCTTCGGGGTAGAGAACCTGATGACTGGAGTCAGGGTGCAGTTATTGCCCTTCAGGGCTGGCTGTTTATCTACCTGGTGGGTTCGATTATTATGCAGGTGGTAACCGACGGCCCCGGTGGTGACTGGCTTGAATACTACGGCTACCTGTTGACCGCTATGGTGATACCCGCCGGTGCTTTTACCTGGTCGATGAGTGAGCGTTCTCGCTGGGCAACCCTGGTTTTGGCACTGGTGGGACCGGTGCTGATTGTGATGGTGCAGCGCATGAATATCATCTGGTACTACTACTAGTATGGTCCCGGTAGTTTTGTCCGAAATTTTCCCCGTAGCCGAGTAAGAGAGACAGCGAGTAAGAGCATGAGCCAGACAGCCCCCGCTAAAAATAGCGGATTCGGTAGGATCCTTATTGTTGTGTACTGGATTTTTTCGCTCTCTGCCGGGGCACGGGCGGCCTATCAGATGATCCGTAAGTTCGATGAGGCACCGCTGTCGATTTCGCTTTCTGCCGTGAGCGCGGTGATCTATATTGTGGCCACCGTATTTTTGGCGAGAAAAGATGCGGTTTCATGGCGGATAGCCGTGTCTGCTCTGGTGGTTGAGCTGGTCGGTGTTCTTGGGGTGGGTATTTTCTCTACTGTTTATCCCGAGTATTTTCCGATTGCCTCGGTGTGGTCGCATTTTGGGCAGGGCTACGGCTATATTCCGCTGCTGCTTCCGGTGGTTGGCCTGTGGTGGCTCTTTCACACCCGTGCCGCGTCTCTGGGGCAGAAGTAGGAACAAAACGGCTTGCGTTTCTGTGTGCCGGGCCTGCTTTAGCCTAGTATGGGAGAGGCGCAAAGGAGAGAGATGGAACTGTACCGGAGACTCAGCGATGTTCCCGCTGATTTTGGCCCCTCGGTGGTGACCATTGGTAATTTTGACGGCGTGCACACCGGCCACGCGGCGGTGCTACGTACCGTGAGTCGTCTTGCCCGTGAGCAGGGGCTGGTTGCTGCGGCGGTTTCTTTTGACCCGCACCCGGTGAGTGTGCACCGCCCATCGGCTCCTTTGCAGGAGATTATGGGGCAGCGGGACCGCCAGAGGTTTCTAGAGCTGCTGGGTATTGAGGCATACCTGCTGATTCACTACACCCTGGATTTTGCGCGGCAGAGCCCCGAAGAATTTGTGAAAAACACCTTTGTTGACTGTCTGCACGCCCGGTATGTGGTGGTGGGTGATGACGTGCGGTTTGGTCGCGGAAATTCCGGGGATTTGCTGGTGATGCGGAAGCTGGGGGAGAAGTACGGCTTTGATGTGGTGGCGGTTGATGACCTGATGGCTGATGACCTGCACCGAACATCGTCTACCCGTATTAGGGAGCTGCTTGCAGGCGGTGACGTTGAGTCTGCGGCGGGGCTTTTGGGCCGGCCTCACCGGGTGAGCGGTGAGGTGGTGCACGGTGCCGCACGGGGCCGTACCCTGGGTTTTCCCACCGCCAACATGGGCCCGGAGTCCGACGGTTTTATTCCCGCGGACGGCGTGTATGCCGGCTGGCTGGTGGATGGGGCCGGGCAGCGTCACCCGGTGGCTATCTCGGTGGGCACTAACCCGACCTTTGAGGGGCTGACATGCCGGCAGGTGGAGGCACATGTGATTGACCGCCCCGAGGAGGCCGTGGAGGACTTTAACCTTTACGGTCAGCGGGTGGTCTTGGAGTTTACGCACAGGCTACGCGACATTGTTGCCTATGAGGGACCCGAGCTACTGATTGCGCAGATGAACCGGGACGTCGCCGAGGCTGGGCGATGCCTGGGTATCGTTTAAGGTTTTTCGCGGTATCGGCGGTTCTAGCAAGCTGGGGAGTCTCGTACCCTACACATATGCAATAAGACTTACCCAAAGACTCCAGAGGCAGCTTTTGTTGGGTGCACATGGTTTCTTTCTGGGCTAGCTGGCCGAAGGACGCGAGGGCGGGGTCTTAGACAGAACACAGGCTGATTCCACGTCTATGGTATCTCCGACTGATGAGATGAAATGAGAGACACGGGTGCCTAGCTCGGTGTAGTAGACATTTTCAGTACCGCCGTTTGTGAGGGTAATAGATTTAACATCGTGTCCTTGTTCTTCCCAGATTTTGTTCATGTGATCTAGCATCTGCCGGTACTGCTCATGAGTATAGTTTTGCGACTCATCAGAGATCCGTAGGCTGATCATGTATAGAGACTCCTTAGTTTTAGGATTACTATCACAGGCACTGTAGGGATAGTAGTCAGAGTCGGGTTGCACGTCTGCGATATCAAAGGTGCGACCGGTACCATGCGTATAGATGGTCGGGTCGTGACCGGTGTATTCCAGGGTGGTCTCTATCTCCTGCCGGGCTGAGGTCAGAAAATCCTCCCAGATCCGAGCCTGGGTAGCCTCATCAACCGGGAGATCTTCTACCGTGTCTACCCTCTCAACACACCCGGCCAGTAACAGCACAGGAACCACCAACAGCACCGCCAGGACCCTACGAGGGAGCCTGTTCTTGTTCTGTGTGGCCGTGACCGGTAGTGAAGATGTGGGTGTGGTTTTCATTGTTGGTTTCCTTGATCGGGGGTGGAGTCAATTGGTACCGGGCCATTACTGACCACATCGTCGAGGTTGATTCCTTGGGAATCAGCCATTTTCTTCATAAGCTGATCAAAAGACCCGGTAGCCCGAGCATTCTCAAGCATCTGCTCAGTCACCGTGATCTTAGTATAAAGACCACTCTGGGGATTCCTCTCATAATAATAAGCCCTCAAATACACACCCTCCCTCTGCGGGGACTAATAGCCTGTACTGTTTAACTGGCCGAAGGACGCGAGGGCGGGGTCTCAGGCAGAACACAAGTGGTTTCTATGCCTATGATTTCTCCTCCGGATGAGATGAAATGAGAGACGCGGGTGCCTAGCTCGGTGTAGTAGACATTTTCAGTACCACCGTTTGTGAGGGCAATAGATTTAACATCGTGCCCTTGTTCTTCCCAGATTTTGTTCATGTGATCTAGCATCTGTCGGTATTGCTCATGAGTGTAGCCTAGAGACTCATAAGAGATACTCAGGCTGAGTAGGTAGAGGGACTCCTTGGTTTTCGGATTATCACCACAGGCCCTGTAGGGGTAGTCATCAGAATCAGGTTGCACCTCTGCGATATCAAAGGTCTCCCCATTCCCATGGGTATAGATGGTTGGGTCGTGGCCGGTATAGGAGGTGGCGGCCTCCACCTCCTGTCTTACAGCAGCATAAAAGTCTTGTCTGATCTGTGCCTGTGTTGCTTCATCAACCGGCAGGTCTTCTACCGTGTCTACCCGTTCAATACACCCAGCCAGCAACAGAATAGGGACTACGAGCAAGATACTAAGAGCCTTCCGGGGGAACCTGTTCCTGGTTTTACTGGCCGGGAGTACCGGGGCTGGTAGGTGTGTAGGGGTATTTGGCCTAGCTGTCATGATGTGGGTCTCCTTGCACTAGTCTGAGGACTGGCTTGTGGAATCAACCGGTACCGGGCCATTACTGACCACATCGTCGAGGTTGATTCCTTGGGAATCAGCCATTTTCTTTATAAGGAGATCAAAAGACCCGGTAGCCCGAGCACTTTCAAGCATCTGCTCAGTCACCGTGATCTTAGTATAAAGACCACTCTGGGGATTCCTCTCATAATAATAAGCCCTCAAATACACACCCTCCCTCTGCGGGGCCATGCTCTTGAGGGCTGCTTCTTGGCCCTCTAACATAGTCGCCGCGTCTGGAGCCCAGTAGCCTTGTTGCTCACCGAAACCAGGATCAGTAAAAGAAGGATCACTACTGGTATCGACCGGGTGATGATCCACATCATGCCAATAATTACCCTGAGCATCAACCAGAGCAGTCTCCCCGAATTCTTGGACGAAATCGATATTATGAGGGTGTTTGCGGTAAGACCCGTACTGGCCAAACGGGGCCAACCAGTCCATGGAGGGGCGGCTACTATAGAGCTGCTGCTCACCCTGATCATTCTTTTCTAACCGCCAGTCCCCGGCATTAGCCGCTTCCACAGCCTCCTTCGTCAAACCAGCAGAACCATAAAACACAGCATTATCAGCCGCGGTCTGCATCGTCGAGAGAGCCTCAGCCGTAGTGGTCGTCCCGTAAGAATGAGCCTGCACCGACACATAGGGGTCGTTATAAGCATCGGTGACCCCGGCACCGTGCTCAGGAACCACGGTAGTAGCAGACTTAGTAACATTAACCCCGTCCACAAAAGCGGCTAACTGTTGTCCGCCTCGGATAGCGAGCTCGTTACTGAAAACGCTACGGGTATCGTCCGGGGAGGGAAGCCAGGATTCAGGAACAGCCAGTTTTGCTATATCCCTGGCCATATACTCTAAAGAAGTCGATGTCGTATCATCCTGAGTAGGCGTCTCATACCCTATATAAGCGATGGTAGCCGTAGTCTTACCGGTATCAAGTAGCTGCCTTTGCTGGTGGTTGTAGATGGTGGTGGCGTGCTTGGTCATGTCTTTCATGCTGGCGGTGACATTATTATTCATGCCCGGAATCGCTACCGTGACCGCATCAGCAGTATCCACGTCCCCGACCGCGGTCGCAGCCAGCACATTATTCTCATCCACCCCATCATCATCCCTACTATTAGAAATATCCAAGAGCACAATGGATACCGGGGCTTCTTTGCTGCCCATCTTGGCTGCTTCCTGGACCTTGCGGAGTGCTTCCAGGCTGGGCTCGTCCAGATTCGCCGGGTTCCGCTCCGATAACAATTTATCCACCAGAACCCGGTTAGCCTGATCCCGGACACTATAGGGCACCCCGTTCAAATTCCCCACCAAACCCGGAGCAGTCTGAACCAGGGTCTGGCGCTGGTCCTCAGAAAGCCCGGCCCACCACGCCTTGACCGTAGCCGCATCCCAAACCGTGTCCCCGGTACCGGCCAAAGGATAAAAAGCTAGATCACTATGAGCAATAAAAAACACACTCAACTCTTCAACAGAAAGCTCCTCCAAAGCCTTGAGATAAACCCGATAAGCCTCCGCAGACTTCCCCGCCCCAGCAGCTTTCACCGCCACAGCATCCAAAATCTGAGCATCAACCCCGGTCACTTCTTCCAGAATACGAGCCGCGGTCGCAGCAAACCGAGCATAAGAATTCGTCGTAGAAAACCTACCCAAAGTCGCAACCTGCTCAATATCAGTAATCCGATACTCACTCACCGCGATCTGTATCTTATGCCGATACTCACCCCGCACCTCATCCACGACCTGCTGAGCCCGACGAATAGTCGCCATCTCATCAGGATACTCAGCATCCAAATAAGACACTAAAGGACTCGATAAAATACCACCATCTTCCTCACCCACACGAGAAAGAGATATCCCTGTCTCATCAGCTACCAACGAGACCCGCGCACCAAACCCTGAATCCCACGTCGCTCGAGCAGCCCGCAAAGCCTGATCCGCCCGAGTCTGCATACTAATCAAATCAGCTTTCCAATTACCAACCGTCACCTCAGCCGTAGTCATCTTATCCACCAGATCCTGCAAATTAGCCCTAGCCTCCTGCCTGATCTGCTCAAGCTTGCTAATACGATCTGATCTCGTCTCACCCAAATCAATCTGAGCCAGATTATTATCCAAACCTTGAAAAGTTTTTGCTTGAGTACCCCAGTGAGCAATAATCGAATCCCACCCATAAGGATTACCCGGAGCCGGATCCCCACCAGAAAGAGGAAACCAATCAACCGGCCGAGACAGACCAGGACTCCCCACAGAAAACCCCGAAGCATAAGCAGACAAAGAATACTGAGAAGACATCATTAACCCTCCTGACCACCGGCCTGTAGAAACACAGAAACAGACATAAAAACCAACCCTTTCAAGCATCGGTAGTTTTTAACTTTGTTGCGGTATTTGCTTGTTAGGCTAGTCAGCTCTTACAGTGTTTGTCTAGTATCTTTACCGTGTTCGGCAGGGTCGTGGAGTAGCGGTTGACCTCAAGAGTTGTCCCCTTAAATGGCGGCACAACACCGGTGGTGGGCGGGCATATTCTCGGTAAAACACGCGCCAACACTGTAGGCCGTTCAGTGGGCAAAACATACCGTGGTAGGGCAAAAAATATTTCACCCTACCACGATTATTAAGTTTTATGAAGCTTGCCCTACGCACTCGGGACCGTGCTCTACCCTAGTACTCTTCGTGATCCCGCGGGTCAAGACCAAATCCAGACACACCGGTATCAAGACTGCTGATCCTGCCCATCTGCTCCTCGGTGAGCTCCCAGGTGAACACGTCAAGATTCTGCACCAGCCGGTCAAGATTCCTACTCTTCGGTATGGGGAGCAGCTGCTGCTGCACCTCCCAACGAAGCACCACCTGAGCCACAGACCTCCCCACCTCCTCAGCAATAGCCGCAAGCACGGGGTTCTCCAGCAGGTCGGTCTTCCGCCCCAGAGGCGCCCAGCACTCGGTGATGATAGCGCGGTCAGCGTTATAGCCCCGCAACCGCTCCCGCTGAAAATAGGGGTTGAGCTCCACCTGGTTAAGCACCGGGGTTTCACCGGTCTCAGCAATCAGCCGGTCAATATGCTCGGGCAAAAAATTAGAGACACCGATAGACTTCACCAACCCCTGCTCGCGGGCCGCAATAAGCCCGCGCCAGGCATCAACATAGGAGTCCTGGCCGGGGTTAGGCCAGTGAATCAGCACCACATCCAGATAATCAAGCCCCATGCGCGCCAGCGAACCCTTCACCGACTCCACCGCCGGCCCGTAACCGTGATCAGCACCCGGAACCTTGGTCACCACAGACAGCTGACCCCGATCCACACCGGACCGGCTCACCGCCCGACCCACCGTCTCCTCATTGTCATAGCGCACCGCCGTATCAATCAGCCGGTAACCGGCACGGATCGCCTCAGAAATCAGCGTCTCACCCTCCGCACCGGTCAACCCGTAGGTCCCCAAACCAAGAGGAGCAATACTGTTCCCATCACGCATAATATGGTTTTGCACCATCATTAACCCTTTCCCTCAACCTCAGAATCATAAGAGGCTACCGCCTCAACAACAGACAGCGCCAGCCGCGCCGAACGCGGCGCCACACTATCGGTAGAAAGATGAAAATCCTGCCCCGCCTGCGGCCCGCACAGGTCAGAAATACCGCGGGCCGCAATAAAAGCCACCCCCTGACTCGCACACACCTGGGCGATAGCGGTGGTCTCCATATCGGTGGACACCGCATCCGGGAACACCTGGCGGGTATCGGACACATTCGCCGCCGTCACAAAAGAACCCCCTGAGAGCATGGTCCCAAACAAAACCCGCTGACTACCACCGGACACCGCGGCTTTCACCCGCTCCACCAGGGAAACCGGGCTACGATACCTCTCCGGCATACCGGGCACCTGCCCGCGCGCATAGCCAAAAGCAGAAGCGTCAGCATCGGTGTAAAGGTAGTCAGTGCCTACGGCGATATCGCCCACCCGCACATCGGCCCGCAAACCACCGGCGGTACCCGCAGAAACCACAACACCGGCACCCGGTGCCACCAAAAGCGCGGCCGTGGCCGCCGCAGCAGCGTTAACCAACCCGATACGCGAGCGCACCAACAAAAAAGGCACCTCACCCGTATCACCGGTGACGGTGCGGGGGTAGAACTCGGCCTCTCCGTGCGAAAACGATTCGCCGGCCTCCTCACTGAGATCGAAAAAAGGAGCGGCTTCCTCATCCATCGCCACCTGGATGACCGCCGCCGCATGAAAATGTGCGGGCGAGATGAGCACCACTAGGCCATCACCTGCTCCCAGTCGTCGCGGCGGGCCAGAAAATCTTGCACCGCTGCCTGTGCCTGCTCAAGAGAATGGTTGGCACCCCAGCCGCACTGTACCTCGTTGGCGGCGGGGACCTCGGTCGCGTCCAGGATATCCTGCAGGGTCACGGCAAGCAGGGGCAGAAACTCCTGTGGCTCAACCCCCAGGGTCAGCGCATAAAAACCGGTCTGGCAGCCCATCGGGGAAAAATCGATGAGGGAATCGGTGTGGTTACGCATATAGTGGGCGCTCATATGCTCGATAGAATGAATGGCCTTCATCTCGAGGTGTTCGGTGTTGGGTTGGCAGAAACGAATATCGTATTTGATGAGGGTCTGGCCCCCGGGAAGCTCTTGGCGGCCGGCTACCCGCACGTAGGGTGCAGAAACCGCCCGGTGGTCAAGGTCGAAAGATTCAACATTGGTTTTTTGGGTCTCGGTCATGCCTCCATTCTTTCCCACCCGCACCCGGCGTATCAAACACCGCACCGGTGCCCGGCCAAAAGGTTCAACTTTTAACCGGTGTTGGGGTTAGGCTGTTGAGGGATAGAGAATTATTTGCGCATACGGTATGCGAAAACATGAATGTTAAAAATCTGCAAGGAGATAAATAATGAACGTTCTGGTACCCACCGCGGCAGCATCAGCCGGTCTCATCGGCGGATACTCCCTGGCCCGCCGCACCGGAATACGCGCGGTAGGCGGCATAGGTCTAGCAGCCGGCGGTGCGGTAGCTTTTGCCGGCTGGAAGAAAAACAGGGGAGTGGGTACCGCGCTTGCCCTCACCGGAGTCTACCTGGGAAGCTTTGGCTACTCGCACGCTCTAGCCAAAAAGATAGGTGCCTGGCCCTCGGTTTATACGGTAACCGGTGCTACCGCGGCGGCCTCCCTGCTATTCGGGCGGGCAAAGAAAAACTAGGGTGAGCACTGCCGGTAGTCTCGGCAGAATCGGCACGCGAGGCACGGTGGGTGTATAACTATGTAGAACGGCAGCACGTATCTGTTGCCGCACACCGCATACAAGCAATTGAGGTACCCGTACATGAGCAACCCAGCCAGTGAGCGTCCAACCGCCCCTCCACCCGCAGCATCCGCCCAGCTCACGCGGGGGCTCTCACTGCGCCATATCCTCTTTATTGCCCTGGGATCAGCCATAGGTACCGGCCTCTTCTACGGCTCTGCCTCGGCGATCAGCCTGGCCGGGCCCGCGGTCCTGCTTGCCTACCTCATCGGCGGAGCGGCAGTCTTTATGGTTATGCGCGCTATGGGCGAAATGGCACTGGCACACCCGGTATCCGGGGCCTTCTCAGAATACGCGACCCGCTACCTGGGGCGCTGGGCAGGATTTGTTACGGGGTGGTCCTACGCCTTTGAAATGGCCCTGGTAGCAATAGCCGATGTCACCGCCTTCTCCGTCTACATGCAGTTCTGGTTCCCGCAGTCACCGGCCTGGGTGTGGGTCGGGGTGGTCATGCTGGTGATCATGGGCATTAACCTGGTACAGGTCAAAGCCTTTGGCGAAAGCGAATTCTGGTTCACCACAATCAAAGTAACCGCCATCATCGCCATGATCGGCGGCGGAATCATCCTGCTTCTCTTCGGCATGAGCTCTGATACGGGCCAGCCCTCAACAATCGCCAACCTCTGGAACCACGGCGGTTTCTTCGCCACCGGTCTCGGAGGCTTTATCGCCTGCTTTACCGTGGTGATGTTTGCCTTCGGCGGTATTGAAACTATCGGAATTGCCGCCGGTGAAGCCGAAAACCCCGCCACCTCTATTCCCAAAGCGGTCAACACCACCCCGGTGCGTATCCTGCTTTTCTACGTGCTCACCCTCACCGTCATCATGTCACTGACCCCCTGGAACAGTATCGACGGCAGCACCTCACCCTTCGTACAAATTTTTAGCAGCCTGGGTATCCCGTTCGCCGCGCACATCCTCAACTTTGTGATCATCACCGCCGCGGTGTCGGCAATCAACGCGGATGTCTACGGTGCCGGGCGAATGCTCTACGGCCTGGCCACCCGCCGCATGGCACCGGAATCCTTCACCAAAACCGACCGCCGCGGCACCCCCTACATGACGGTGGCCTGCATGGGGCTGGTGCTCATCGTGGGTGTGATCATCAATGTCCTGTTTGAAGATGTTTTCCTGGTGGTGGCTGCGCTGGCAACCTTTGCCACCGTCTTGGTCTGGATCATGATCCTGGTCTCCCACATCGCCTTCAAACGTCAGCTGGCGCGCACCGGGGAAACGAGCAGCTTCCCCAGCCCCGGCTGGCCCTGGGCCTCCTACCTGGCTCTGACCTTCATGCTGGCCATCGTGGTACAGTTCGCCTTCTTCGAAAAAACCCAGCTTGCCCTGATTGTGGGTGCGGCCTGGTGTCTTCTGCTCTATGTGCTGTACCGGGTGTTTGTGGGCCGGCAAAGTACCGACCACCGGCCAGCGGCCCCCGAGAATAAAAAACTATAAATTTCTAGAAAATTTGAGAGACCCTCACACTTTTCTCTCACCCTCCCATCGGGTAGTGTTAGATCTGCATGTGACTGCAGTCCGTGGTTGTCACCTGCGGAGTCCCACCCGGCGGGTGCGACTCACACCCCGGTAGCAAAAATACTACTCGGGCCGTACACGGCACTAACTCTAGGAGTTATTTAGTGGCACTCGATCCCGCAGTTAAGCAGGAAATCATTAAAGAATACGCAACCCACGAGGGCGACACCGGGTCACCCGAGGTGCAGATTGCGGTTCTGTCCCGTCGGATCTCAGATCTGACCGAACACCTGAAGTTCCACACCCACGATCACCACTCCCGTCGTGGTCTCATGATCCTTGTGGGCCGCCGCCGCAACATGCTCGGCTACCTCAAGCGGATTGATATCGAGCGTTACCGCTCACTTATTGAGCGTCTAGGTATTCGCCGGTAAACAATGAGCCGGTAGGGCGGCGTCACCGATACCCGGTAGCGGACGGTGTCTGCCGCCCTCACGCTCGATCCCCTCCACCTTTGGACACGACCATACCCCCTGCGGTCCTCGGTTGCGGTTTACGGAACATCTCGATAAGGTCCGTGAATTCCAATCGAAGATCGGTTCTAGGGGCCCGTGTCCACCCGGACTAAGAGAAAGTAGAGGCACCTTGGAAGGTCCCGAAATTCAGTTTGCAGAAGCAATCATTGACAATGGAAAATTTGGGCAGCGAACGGTTCGTTTTGAAACCGGTCGGCTAGCCAAGCAGGCAGCCGGTTCCGCCCTGGTCACCATCGACGAGGAAACCACCCTGCTCTCGGCCACCGCCATCGGCAAGAGCCCCCGCGATGGTTTCGACTTCTTCCCGCTCACCGTCGACGTTGAAGAGCGCATGTACGCCGCCGGGAAAATCCCCGGATCATTTTTCCGCCGCGAAGGCCGCCCCTCAACCGAGGCGATTCTGGCCGCCCGCCTGATTGACCGGCCCCTGCGCCCGGCTTTCACCAAGGGTATCCGCAACGAAGTGCAGGTGGTGGTGTCGGTGCTCACGATGGAGCCCGACGAAATCTACAACACCGTGGCTATCAACGCCGCCTCCTGCTCCACCACCCTCTCGGGTGCCCCCTTTTCGGGCCCTATCGGCGGTGTCCGGGTAGCGCTGATCGACGGTCAGTGGGTGGGCTTCCCCAAGTATTCGCAGCTTGAAGATGCCACCTTTGACATGGCGGTGGCCGGCCGTATCGTGACCAAGGCCGACGGCAGTGAAGACGTGGCGATCATGATGGTTGAGGCTGAGGCCACCGACCATTCGTGGAAGCTCATCAAAGATCACGGTGCTACCGCCCCCACCGAGGAAATTGTTGCCGAGGGGCTGGAGGCTGCCAAGCCCTTTATCCGGGCCCTGTGCCAGGCCCAGCTCGCCCTGAAAGAAAAAGCGGGGAAGCCGGCCATGGAGCTGCCCACCTTTGGGTCTCACGGTGACGACGTCGATACCGCGGTGCGCGAGATTGCCCAGCAGAAGATTGTTGAGGTCTACTCGATCGCCGCCAAGCAGGAGAGAGAAGATGCATCGGCCGCCCTGCAACAGCAGCTGGTGGAGGAACTGGCCGGTGAGGGTAAAGAGTTCGAGGGCCGCGACGACGAAATCAACGCGGCTTTCAACGCCCTGACCAAGCAGACCGTGCGCCAGCGGATCCTCACCGACCAGGTGCGTATCGACGGTCGCGGGCTGACCGATATCCGCCAGCTGACGGCGGAGGTCGAGGTGCTGCCGCGCGTGCACGGGTCGGCTATCTTTGAGCGGGGCGAAACCCAGATTATGGGTGTCACCACCCTGAATATGCTCAAGATGGAGCAGCAGCTTGACTCTCTCTACCCGGTGAAGTCAAAGCGTTACATCCACCATTACAACTTCCCGCCCTACTCCACCGGTGAGACCGGCCGCGTGGGATCGCCCAAGCGTCGAGAGATCGGACACGGTGCCCTGGCCGAGCGTGCGCTCACCCCGGTGCTCCCTTCTCGCGAGGAATTCCCCTATGCCATTCGCCAGGTTTCTGAGGCGCTGGGGTCAAACGGATCAACCTCCATGGGTTCGGTCTGCGCCTCGACCCTGTCCCTGCTGAACGCCGGTGTGCCCCTGCGGGCCCCGGTCGCCGGTATCGCCATGGGTCTGGTGTCTGACGAGGTGGACGGTGAAACCCGCTACGCTGCGCTGACCGATATTCTCGGTGCAGAGGACGCCCTCGGGGACATGGATTTCAAGGTGGCCGGTACCTCTGAGTTTGTGACGGCTATCCAGCTTGACACCAAGCTTGACGGTATTCCCGCCTCCGTGCTCGCGGGTGCCCTCAGCCAGGCGCGCGAGGCCCGCCTGCACATTCTTGAGGTGCTCAACGCCGCTATTGATGCCCCTGACGAGATGAGTGACTACGCGCCGCGGGTGATCTCTGTTTCTGTCCCTGTCTCCAAGATCGGTGAGGTGATCGGGCCCAAGGGCAAGATGATCAACCAGATCCAGGAGGACACCGGTACCGATATTTCGATTGAGGATGACGGCACCGTCTATATCGGGGCAACCGATGGGCCCTCCGCTGAGGCGGCACGGGCCGCTATCAACGCGATTGCCAACCCGCAGGTGCCCGAGCTGGGCGAACGCTACCTTGGCACCGTGGTGAAAACCACCACCTTTGGTGCGTTTATCTCGCTGACCCCCGGCAAGGATGGTCTTCTGCATATTTCTGAGCTGCGCAAGCTCAACGATGGCCGCCGTGTCAACGATGTTGACGACGTGGTTTCTGTGGGCCAGAAGGTTCAGGTTGAGATTGTCAAGATTGACGACCGCGGTAAGCTCTCGCTAGCCCCGGTCTTTGCTGAGGGTGTGGCCGAAGAGTTCGAGACCGACATCGAGGCTTAGCCCTGGGTTTTGCTGTGGCCCCGCAACCGTACGGTTGCGGGGCCACAGCTTTGAGGGGGTAGACTGAGGGACGCTAGATTTTCTGCCCGCTAACCACCGTATTGTTATCTTGATTGTTGTCTTGAGGAATTTATGCCGACTATATTGCCTACCGACCCCGACCTCACCGCCGAAGAAGCTGACTATCTGAAGGGTCGGGTTATTGATGAGGGGGAGGGCGGTAACGAGGTGCGCCGTTCGATTCTTCCCGGCGGAGTGAGGGTGATTACCGAGCGTATGCCCTCATCGCGCAGTGTCTCGATTGGTTTTTGGGTGGGGGTCGGTTCACGGGATGAGCAGCCGGGTATGCTCGGCTCCACCCATTTTCTTGAACACCTGCTCTTTAAAGGCACCGGTAGCCGGACTGCCCTCGATATTGCCCGGGCCTTTGACGAGGTGGGCGGGGAATCCAATGCGCTGACTGCCAAAGAGCACACCTGCTACTATGCCCGGGTACTTGGCGATGACCTTGCCATGGCGGTTGATGTGCTGGCCGATATGGTGGCAGACGCGGAGATTGACGCCGACCTGCTGGAGCAGGAGCGCGGGGTAATCCTTGAAGAGCTCGCTATGGACCAGGATGACCCCACCGACGTCGTCTTCGAAAATTTTGTGGAACAGCTCATGGGGCGGCACCCGCTGGGGAGACCGATCGGGGGCAGCCCCGAGGAGATTCGCTCGGTGCCGCGCGAAAAAGTGTGGGAACACTACCGCCGGTTCTACACCCCCGACCGTCTGGTTATTTCGGCGGCGGGCGGACTGCACCACGGGGAGGTGGTGAACCTGGTGCTGGATTCGCTGTCCCGCCGCTGGGACCTTGCCGAGGGAGCGCCCCCTCGGGCCAGGCGGGTGCGTGGACGGCAAGAGATTTTTCCCGAAACCAAACAGCGGCGGGTGCACAAGGGTTTTGAGCAGACCAATATTGTGATGGGATGCCCCGGTATTATTGCCGGCGACGACCGCCGGTTCGCCCTCAGCGTGCTCACCTCGGCCCTGGGCGGGGGCATGTCGTCACGACTTTTCCAGGAGATCCGCGAAAAACGCGGACTGGCCTACTCGACGTTCGCCTTCTCCGGGGCATACTCAGATACGGGCTATTTTGGCCTCTACGCCGGGTGCCTGCCGGAAAAAGTTGAGCAGGTACGCCAGCTCATGGGCCTGGAATTTGAAAAAGTAGCGCAGCGTGGGCTGGAACCGGACGAGCTGACCAAGGTGGTGGGGCAGCTGGGTGGGGCAACGATTATGGGAGCCGAAGACGCCGGTTCCCGTATGAGCAGGCTGGGCCGGGCGGAGCTGGAGTCGGGCCGCTACACCAGCCTGGACGAACTGCTGGAGAGCATCCGGTCGGTTACCCTCGACCAGGTGCACTCGCTGGCAGCCTGGCTAGCAGAGCAGGAGATGGTAACCACAACGGTGAGTTAGCGGGCTGCTACCGGTTGTTGACGGCTTCTACAGCCTCCGCTACGGTGCGAGCGTATACCCGCTGGCCCTCCCCGGTGGGGTGTACCCCGTCGGAGACCAGGTAGTCGCTGTGCCCGGCGGCGGCCGAGGCCCAGTCGGCGACCACCACGGTATCGGGGTGTTTTTCTGCCGCTTCCCTGATCAGACTGTTTGACTGTTCCACCCAGGTGAGATGAGCGGGGGCGACACCGGTGACAAAGACGATGGTGCGTTCGCCGCCGGGGGAGAGGTGGGTGACGGTTTCGTCGATCAGCTGGGCGCTCATCGTGGAGTTGGTGGCCAGCGAGATCACCACGGTGGTCCCCAGTTTTCCTTCTGCGGCTTTTTGCGTGAGCTCCGGCAGTACCTGGGAGAGAGTGCGGGATACCTCGGCGTCGATATCGGCCTGCGGGAGCAGTTCCCGCAGTGATTCTGTGGCGGCAACCGTCACGGAATCCCCGATAATTGCCACGGGGGTGAGGCCGGCGGCCTCGACGGGGTCCCGGTCTTGCTGCGCGTCGGCGTGGGGACGTGTTCCGGGGCTGTCAGATCCCGCGGCAACCACCGCCTCCGCCTCGGTCATCGCGGGCGCGGTCGCTACCGCCACCCCGGTGGATCCCAGACCCAGTATGAGCGCTATGGCTCCGATCGTCGGAAGGGTCGCAGCCCCGCGCACTGCGGCGTACCAGGCGGCTAGCGCGCCGCCAAAGCCCAGCGTGCGCACCGGTTCCTCCACGTACATGAAGGAGAGACCGGCGATGACCAGGGTGGTCACGAGCACCAGCAGCATGACACCGTGCCCGGGGCTGGCGCCAAAGATATAGTGGGCAAGCACGTAGAGCGGCCAGTGCCACAGGTAGATCCCGTAGGATCTTTTGCCGATCCAGACCAGAGGGGGAAGCGAGAGAAGACCGCGCAGAAGGCGGGTGCCCGGTGTGTCAACATCGGCAAAAAGCGCCTGAATGACACCGGCGGAGAATATCGAAGCTACCAGTAGACCCCAGGGCATCAGCAGGGGGGAACGGTGACCGAGTTCAAAGCACAGGACGATGATACCGGCCAGGGAAAACCAGCCCAGCAGGGTGCGGGCGAAGCCTGCTGCGCCTTCACCGTATCCCACCACCGGATAGAGACGACGATCGGCCGGCGGGTACATGCTCCAGGGAATGAGCAGGGCTAGAAACACGCCAATCATGAGCCCGAACAGGTGGGTGTCCGTGCCGTAGTAAACCCGGCTGGGGCTGGCACCGGTGAGTGTCAGTACCGTGGCGACCAGAAGTGATAGCAGTCCCAGTATGACCGGTACGGCAGCCCGGCGGGACCACCGGCTCACGGACATGAAGAGTAAAACTAGAAGGACCGGCCAGAAAATATAGAACTGTTCCTCGACCGCCAGAGACCAAAAATTGGTGAGAAGCTCGGGGGAGGTTTGCGCAAAATAGTCGTTGTTGGAGCCGATATAGAGCCAGTTGGAGGAGAAGGTGAAGGCCCCCAGCACCTGCCGGCCCAACCCCACCTGAATATCGCCGCGCACCAGCAGGGCCATGCTACCCACTGCGGCTACCAGTACCAGGATGGCGGGGAAGAGACGGCGGGCACGGCGCACCCAGAAGGAAACGATGTTCATTCGGCCGGTATAGGCGGCTTCGCGAAGAAGCAGGGCGGTGATGAGGTAACCGGAGATTACGAAGAAGACATCGACGCCGACCATGCCGCCGGGAAGTGTGCCGGGCCAGAGGTGATAGACCAGCACAGCGAGTACCGCAACCGCGCGCAACCCGTCGAGGCCGGGCAGAATATAGTGCCTTGTTCCTTCTGCCGGATCCACGGTGGAGTAGAAAACATGGTCGTCTTTCACATCAAACCTCATGGTGCGCTATATGGGCGTGGTTCCTACCCAGAAAACCCTAGTCGGAAGGTAGATAACGGCAACTTTATAAGTTTAGAACGGATTTGCCGGGGGACAAAGTTTGGGGGTGCGTTATAGAGTTGATCGTGAAAAAGAACTCGAGGTGATACGAGGAGAAACTGTGGGCAGGGTCTGGAAGGTAGCGGTAGCGGGTGCGCGGGGCCGGATGGGCGCCCGTGCGGTGAGTGCTGTGGCTGCCGCAGCTGATATGGAGCTGGTGGCAAGCCTTGGTCGCGATAGCGAACGCGAGCTTCTTCTCTCCAGCGGGGCTGAGGTGCTGGTTGATCTCACCGTGCCTGCCGCCACCGAAGCCACTGTGCGGTTTGCTGTGGAGCACGGTATTCACGCGGTGGTGGGAACCACCGGCTGGGATGAGGAGAAACGCGCGAACCTTGCCGAGCTGTTACGGGTCCACCCCCGTGTGGGTGTTCTGATCGCACCGAATTTTGCTATCGGTGCTGTTTTAGCCGCGGATTTTGCCGCACAGGCTGCCCCCTATTTTGAGTCGGTTGAGGTGATCGAGATGCACCACCCCGGCAAGGTCGATGCTCCCAGCGGCACCGCCGTCCATACCGCAGAGAAGATTGCGGCCGCGCGCAGAGAAGCCGGGACCCCGGTGCCCCCCGATGCCACGGAGACAGACCGGGGCGGTTCCCGCGGCGCACGTATTGACGGTGTGCCGGTGCATGCGGTGAGGCTGAGGGGGCTCACCGCCAGCCAGGAAGTTCTGCTGGGCGATGCCGGTCAGCAGCTGGTTATCCGCCATGATTCTTTTGACAGGTCCTCATTCATGCCCGGTGTTTTGCTGGGAATCAGGAAGGTGGCCGCTCATCCGGGTCTCACCTACGGGCTCAACCGCTACCTGGGGATCTAGCCGCGAGCATGAATTCTCTGAAGTTATATACGGTGTGCGCAATCGCGATGGGGCTGCTCACGCTCTGGCTGCTGCCGATAGCTGCGGTCACCAAACTTTTTATTCTGGTGACCCTGGTCTTTTGCGCGGTTTTTACCGTGGTTGAGGCCCGTCATATGGGTAAAACCTTTGTTGCGTTGGCCGCTGCCGCACTGGTCTTCTACCTGGCGCTGAGTCTACAGCGCGGTGTTCTTCTGCTGGAAACCCCTCGGCCGGCCCCGGTGCTGTTGGGGGTTGGGCTGGTTGCGCTTGCCGGCGTGGCAACCTGGGCCGTGGGCAAAGAAATCGTGTTCGGTGCTCGGGTGCAGCGGATGGCAGACGAGCTGGGGCAGGCGGGGCAGCAGGTGACCGAGCCCCTCCCGCGCTCTGCCTCGGGCAGGGTTGACCGAGCCGCAGCCGATGCCGAGTTCGAACAATTCCGGGTAGTGCTTGCCAGCGATCCCGGAAACTGGAAAAACTGGTTCCGTGCGTCGACCCTTTACGGGCAGGCCGGCGATAGAAAACGGGCCCGCCGGGCCATGCGGATAGCCTGGGCGGTGCGGGCCGGGCACACCAATATTGACCTGAGGCTGTAGTCGGAACTGACAAACGTAAGTTTTCACACTGCAAAAAATCGGGCGAAAGAAAACAAAACCGGGTAGGCTTGTGTCTATGTCCGAGCCTTCACCCACACCTAAAGATAGTGCCGCCGAGCCCATCTTTGGTCGGCTGCTTACCGCAATGGTCACCCCCTTCACCGGGGAGGGCCTGGTAGACGAGCAGGCAACCGCGGCGCTAGCCGAAGACCTGGTGAACAGGGGCCACGACGGGCTTGTGGTGTGCGGGACTACCGGTGAATACTCGACCATGACCGATGAGGAAAACGAGCGCGTCTTTCGCATTGTCAAAGAGGCCGTGGGGTCCCGGGCAAAAATTGTTGCCGGCGTGGGTTCTAACGACACCGCCCACACCCTAGCACTGGCCGCCCGGGCAGAAACGGTGGGTGTGGACGGGCTGTTGGTGGTCACCCCCTACTACAACAAGCCCACCCAGGCCGGGCTTGCCGCCCACTTTGGGGCTGTCGCCGATGCCGTATCAACCCCGGTTATGCTCTACGACATTCCCGGCCGCGCGGGTATACCCATCCAACCCGAGACGTACCTGAGACTGGCCGAACACCGCGCCATTGTGGCGGTCAAAGACGCTAAAGCAGACTTTGGTGCCGCTACACGGGTGATGGCGAAAACAGACCTCCAGTACTATTCTGGGGACGACGGACTCACACTGCCCTGGCTGTCGATCGGGGCTGTCGGGCTGATTGGTGTTACCACCCACGTGGCGGCGGAATTTTTCCGCCAGCTGATCGACGCCGCGCTCGCCGGAGACAGTGCCCGCGCACAAAAACTTCACCGTGACCTTGTCCCGGTGGTGAACGCAACCATGACCCGGGTCCCCGGCTGTGTGGCCGCAAAAAATATTCTTTCCTGGCAGAGCAGGCTGGACTCAGCCTCTGTGCGCCTGCCGCACGTGGCACCTACCGTTACAGAAGAGAAGCTCATGCGGGCAGATCTTGCTGACTCAATGATAGCTGGCACCATTATTCGATAACACAGGTAGATCGGGACAAGCGGGCTCACGAACGCGCGTGTTTGTGGGCTCGCTTGTCCCGTGACATGAAAGGTAAAATATATTGGCAGTAATCGACTCAGAAATTCGTTTGCCGAAGAAATTGAAGAGAGACACGCTGCGCGTGGTTCCGCTGGGCGGGTTGGGCGAGGTTGGCCGCAACATGACCGTCTACGAAATTAACGGGAAACTACTGGTGGTGGACTGCGGGGTGCTGTTCCCCGAAGAGTCTCAGCCCGGTGTTGACCTGATCCTTCCCGATCTCAACTACATTAAAGATCGCCTCAACGATATTGTTGCGGTGGTCCTCACCCACGGTCACGAGGACCATATTGGGGCCGTGCCCTATTTGCTGAAGCGTCGACCCGATATTCCCCTGGTCGGGTCTGAGCTGACCCTGGCGCTGGTTGAGGCAAAACTCGCCGAGCACCGGATTAAGCCGTATACACTCACGGTAAAGGAGGGGCAGGTTGAGAACTTTGGCCCCTTTGAGTGCGAGTTCGTGGCGGTCAACCACTCGATCCCCGATGCCCTGGCGGTCTTTATCCGCACGGTCGCCGGCAAGGTGCTGCACACCGGTGACTTCAAGATGGACCAGCTGCCACTGGACGGGCGACTGACCGACCTGAGGCATTTTGCCCGCCTGGGGGAGGAAGGGATTGACCTTTTTCTGCCCGATTCGACCAACGCCGAGGTGCCGGGTTTTACCCCCACCGAAAAAAATATTGGTAAAGTTCTCTCCGCTGTTTTCCGTGATGCCCCCCAGCGCATCATTGTGGCGTCTTTCTCCTCGCACGTGCACCGGGTGCAGCAGGTTCTCGATGCCGCCGCCGAGCGCGGCCGCAAGGTGGTTTTGGTGGGGCGCTCTATGGTGCGCAATATGACTATTGCCGAGAAGCTGGGTTACCTGAAGGTACCGGAAAACACCCTGGTTGATCTGAAGAGAATTGACGACTACCGGGCTGATGAGATCGTGCTGATGTGCACCGGTTCGCAGGGTGAGCCCATGGCCGCCCTCTCTCGGATGGCCAGCGGAGACCACAAGGTGCAGGTGGAGGAGGGGGACACGATTGTGCTCGCCTCGTCGCTGATTCCCGGTAACGAGAACTCGGTGTACCGGGTGATCAACTCTCTGCTCAAACTGGGTGCCGATGTGGTTCACAAGGGCAACGCCAAAGTGCACGTTTCGGGCCATGCGGCCGCCGGTGAGCTGCTGTACTGCTACAACATTCTCAAGCCCAAGAACGTGATGCCCGTGCACGGGGAGGTACGCCACCTGATTGCCAACGGTAACCTGGCGGTAGAGACCGGGGTTCCGCGGGAAAACGTGATTCTTGCCGAGGGCGGTACCGTGGTCGATGTGGCCGGGGGTAAGGCGGCGATCGTGGGACAGGTCAAGTGCGACTATGTCTTTGTTGACGGCCGCTCGGTGGGAGAAATTACCGAAGAGGACCTCAAGGACCGCCGTGTGCTGGGTGAAGAAGGGTTTGTTTCGATTGTGACCGTGATCGACCGTAACAGCAAGCGGGTGGTTTCCGGGCCCGATATCCATGCCCGCGGTGTTGCCGAAGACGAATCGGTTTTCGACGATATTATTCCCAAGATCACCGCGGCTCTGGAAGACTCTCTCCACCAGTCCGCGGACAAGACCACCCACCAGCTTCAGCAGATTGTGCGCCGCACTATCGGCGCCTGGGTGGCCCGCCGTTTGCGGCGCAAACCCATGATTATTCCGGTTGTGGTGGAGAATCCGGTGGAAAAGGGACGATAATACAAAAAATCTAAACATGTAGTTTAGGATTACAATGTCTGTGTAGCCAGTGCGGAGAACGCTCGCGCACATCGCGAGTATTCTCCGCAGAACCTTGATAACACGGGATATATGACACCAAAAACATCGTCGGGCTCGGGCAATACAACGCGGGCCAAAAAAAACACCTCGCGGGCACGAACCGCCAGCCGTCAGCGCACCAGCTCTTCCCGACAACGGGGGGCCGAGCCGCAGAACTGGCTGAGCAAAACGGTACTCGGTGCCTGGATGGGGTGCGCCCACGCCGTGGGCGCCGCCGTGCGTCGCATGGGTGCTCTACGCACCGACATCGGCCCCGAAGACCGCCGAGACGGCGGTGCCCTGCTCATTTTGCTCTTTGGTGTGATGACAGCCGGAGTGGAATGGTGGGCCTGGCGCGCCCTGGAGGCCCCGGGCTGGATAAACTGGCTGATCAACCTCTGGCATGTTGCTGTGGGCGGCACCTTTGGGCAGGGGACCCTGTTGATCCCCGTATTTGCTCTCATTTTCTCGTTTAGGATTTTCCGCCATCCCCTGGACGTGCACGCTAACAACCGCATAGCCCTCGGCATGCTGGTGATGGTGAGCGCCCTGTCGATGCTGGGAGCAAAACTCGCCGGCTACCCCACGCTGGCGGAAGGGTTCGATGCTGTCTGGTCGGGGGGCGGAATCGTGGGCTTAACCCTGTCTGCGCCGCTGGTACGGCTGGTGGGCGGGATCGAATTTTTTGAGTGGCTCATTATTATTTTGATTTTTATGGTGGGGCTGCTCATTGCCACCAAAACCCCCATCCGCCATATCTGGCCCAAGACCGTGCACATTATCGGTCTGCTACTGGGCGAAAAACCCGCCCGTGCAGGTGATGAGGCCAACACCGATGTACTGGGCGGGGAAGAACACGACCGCAGCTACCTCTACGAGACAGAAGGCACCTCGACCGGAACTACCCCGGCTCGGCGCGGCCTGCTGGCCTGGTTGGGCCTGGGGCGTAAGGGTCAGCAGGATCGCCGTCTTGACCGCTACGACGGCGACGAAGCTTTCGACACCGCGCTCCTCTCCGACGACTACGACATCTATGGGCGAGATATCCCCGGTGAAACCGGGCGGAAGAACACGGCAGAACCGGCGAAGGCCCGCCGCGGCTCGGGAACTCGGAACAAAAGAAACTCCAAAAACGAACTCTTTGACCAGGGAGACTGGGAAAAAGACCCAACCCTCATCGACACCGACTACGACCGTTCCTCTGATGCTCCGGCCCAGCGGCTGGCCCAGGCCCAAAATGCCGCGGTGGAATATGGCAGGGTCGGCAGCGATGAAACCGCCCTCATCGAGGCCGGCTCCGCCGGGGCACAGGCATTTCCACCGGCCCCGGTAGCCGACACGGCTGCCGCCAGCGGACGGACCGGTAAAACGCTGCAAAATAACACGGTAGCGGCCCCCACCAACGAGCCGCGCCCGGGCCAGGTAGTGGAGTCTTCCCAGGGCAACTACGAGCTACCCGAAGAGGCAATGCTGGTGACCGGCCCACCGGCCAAAGAATCCTCCGAGGTCAACGAACACGTCGTGCAGGCACTGGCTAATGTGCTTGACCAGTTTAACGTTGACGCTGAGGTCACCGGCTTTTCTCGCGGCCCCACCGTCACCCGCTACGAGATCGAGCTGGGAGCCGGAACCAAGGTGGAGAGGGTCACCGCCCTTTCCAAGAACATCGCCTATGCCGTGGCATCGGCCGATGTGCGGATACTCTCGCCCATTCCGGGGAAGTCAGCTATCGGTATCGAAATCCCCAATACCGACAGGGAGACCGTGGTGCTCGGTGATGTTCTGCGCTCGCCGCAGGCGCACACCAACGACCACCCCATGATCATGGGCGTGGGCAAAGATGTTGAGGGAGGATTCGTGCTTGCCAACCTGGCCAAGATGCCGCACATGCTGGTGGCCGGTGCTACCGGGGCCGGTAAGTCCTCTTTCGTCAACTCGATGATCACCTCTATTCTTATGCGGGCAACCCCCGACCAGGTGCGCCTGGTGATGGTTGACCCCAAGCGGGTGGAGCTCACCGCCTATGAGGGTATCCCGCACCTGATTACCCCCATTATTACCAGCCCCAAGAAAGCGGCTGAGGCACTGCAGTGGGTGGTACGCGAGATGGACGCCCGCTACGATGACCTGGCCCACTACGGCTATAAACACATTGACGATTTCAACCAGGCTGTCAAAGCGGGTAAAATCCAGCCCGAGCCCGGGTCTAAACGTCAGCTGAGAGCCTACCCCTACCTGCTGGTGATTGTGGATGAGCTTGCCGACCTCATGCTCGTTGCCCCGCGCGACGTCGAAGAGTCGATTGTGCGTATCACCCAGCTGGCACGGGCTGCCGGTATCCACCTGGTGCTGGCGACACAGCGGCCCTCGGTCGATGTGGTCACCGGCCTCATTAAAGCCAATGTTCCCTCCCGCATGGCCTTTGCCACCTCGTCGGTGACCGACTCCCGGGTGGTGCTCGACCAGCCCGGTGCCGAGAAGCTGATCGGCCAGGGTGATGCCCTGTTCCTCCCCATGGGGGCCTCAAAGCCTATGCGTGTGCAGGGGGCTTGGGTGGGTGAATCTGAAATTCACGAAATTGTGGAGCACGTGAAAGCCCAGATGCCGGTTCACTATCAGGAAGATGTTTTTCAGGGTGCCGAGAAGAAGAAGATCGATGAGGATATTGGCGACGACCTTGACGACCTCTTGCGCGCAGCAGAACTGGTGATCACCACCCAGTTTGGTTCAACCTCCATGCTGCAACGCAAACTGCGGGTGGGCTTTGCTAAGGCCGGTAGGCTCATGGACCTGATGGAGTCGAGAGATATTGTGGGCCCCTCAGAAGGGTCGAAGGCACGCGATGTTCTGGTGCTTCCCGATGACCTTCCGGCGGTTCTTGCAAAAATTCGCGGTGAAGATCCACCGGCCGGTCAAACCGCCACCGGTGCTACGGATACCGGCTGGGAAGACTCCTCACCGCAACAGACCGAGACCGCGGCACCCGCCGGTGCCCCCGCCCAGGACTACCATGATTCGGCCGATGAACCCGACGAAGATGCCTGGAATCTGACCGGCCGCTCATAGGTTGCCAGCTGCTGTTTTAAGTTTATGACCGAGAAAGGGGGGCCCGCGTGAGTCAGACTCCGCATGCTTCTAACTGGAATCTTCCCAATCTGCTCACCGCCGTGCGCATCGCTATGGTGCCGCTATTTGTGTGGTTGATGGTGCTGGGAGGACCCTACGGGAGTGACCACCTGGGTGCCCGCTGGTGGGCGTTGGCGGTCTTTGTGCTTGCCATGGTGACCGACTGGCTCGATGGACACCTGGCCCGCTCACGCAACCTGATCACCAGTTTTGGCAAGATTGCCGACCCGATCGCCGATAAGCTTTTGACCGGTTCTGCCTTTGTGATGCTGTCTCTGCTCGGTGAACTCTGGTGGTGGGTGACCGCCGTAATTTTGGTGCGGGAGTGGGGTATTACCGTCATGCGGTTCTTTGTGATTCGTTACGGTGTGATGGCGGCCGGTAAAGGTGGAAAACTGAAGACCGTTCTTCAGACGGTAGCCCTGGTGCTGCTGCTTATACCGCTGGGCTTGGTCGCTAGCTGGGCATTGATTCCCGGCTATATTCTGATGGCGGTTGTTCTGGTGATTACAGTGACCACGGGGATTGACTACGTTGTTAAGGCTTTTCAGCTGCGCAGAGATTATCTGGCAAAAAATAGCTAGGACCCTGGACGGGCGCTACCTTTCTGGTTAAGAATGGAAGAGGAGCATCTATTCCGGTGTCTTTGGTGGTACCCGGTGCGTGGTGCTAGTTCTCTAGGAGGTAGTTGTGGCTGAGCTAACCGAAACCAACCCTATTGTTGTGGTCGAGCAGGACCCGGTGCGTGCGGCTTCGCCCCTGGTAGCTCTCGCTGTACGGCGCGGAGTAAAAATTGCTACCGCCGAGTCGCTGACCGGTGGAATACTGGGGGCAACTATCTGCTCTGTTGCCGGGGCCTCTGCCACCTACACCGGTGGGGTTATCTCGTACGCGAATTCGGTGAAAGAGAATGTGCTCGGTCTGCCCGGGGACCTTCTTGCCGCACGCGGTTCGGTGGATCCGCGGGTAGCTGAGCTGATGGCCGAACACGCTGCCAGAATGTGCGGTGCAGACTATGCGGTTTCCACCACGGGGGTGGCGGGCCCCGATCCCCATGATGGGCAGCCGGTAGGCAGGGTCTATATCGGCGTGTTTGGTCCTGACGGTATTCGGTCTATTGAGAAAAACTATTCGGGGCACAGGCAGCAGATTAGGGAACGGGCAGCCTTTGATGCTCTCCAGATTCTTCACCGCGAGATGATGGACGCCTGAGTTGCTACCCCGCAGTGAGTCTCCCAAGTTTTTCCAAGAGAACGCCCAGACATATTTCTGGGAATCGGGGAATGAAAACACAGGTTCATGCTGTTATATGTATTGCAAGCCTTGAAGTTGCTTTCGGCAGAGACGACCGTAGACGGTCGGTGAGCTGCCGGGTAGCGCCACAAGCTAAAAGGTCGCTTGCCAATAACCGAAAATAAGTTAGGCTAATGGAAACCGCCGCTGAAGATTTCAGCGGCCTACAAAATACCAGGAGATAGGTATAAAAATGACTAAGCAACCCGTGTCCGTGAACGGTGTCGTCCGTTGGAGGGATGTGGGTCAGACCGCAAAGACTGCCCCCGCCCCCCGCGAGCAGAAAGAAATTCTTCTCCGGCACGCTATCGGCGAGGTTCTTCGCGATGTTCGTCAGCGCCAGGGCCGCACCTTGCGTGAGGTGTCGCACAGTGCTCGTGTTTCGCTGGGCTACCTGAGCGAGGTGGAGCGCGGACAGAAAGAGGCGTCCTCGGAGCTTCTTGCTTCGATCTGCCAGGCACTGAAGATTTCGCTGTCACAGATGCTGCGCGAGGTATCAGACCGTATGGCGGTTGAGGAGGGGTTCTCGGTTCCCGATACCGTTCCCACCGAGCTTTCGGAACAGTTCAAACGCGAATACGGTATTGCGGCAACATCCTCCAGGGATATTCCCGGTGCTGAACGTCCTTTGGCAACCCGATAAAAATCGTTAAACCGTTTGAGATAGGGGAGTTGTGTATCCGATGCGGGTACACGGCTCCTCTTGCTGTGTGTTCTGGAGGTCCTCATGAAAATAAGTGAGTTCTGGGAAGCGATGGGGTACGAGTTTGGTGACAGCTATGCCAGGGTGCTTGCCCGTGATTTGGTGCTTTCAGAGTTTGGCAATATCACCGCTGCGGAGGCCCTGGAGAAGGGGGAGGACGTGCGCGGGGTCTGGCTGGCAATTTGCGAGGTTCAAGAAATTCCCGAGGCCCGCCGCTGGGGTCCCGATAGGGCCCCTAAACCCTGATACCTGCCTGCGGTGGATGCTACCGCCGGTGAAAGTAGAAAATATGTTCGAATACGGGTAAGCTCTGTACACAGGCAGATGATCTATATAGTGTGGTGACTTTTATCCACAGTTTTAAAAAATCACCCTAAATTGTCAGTGGGTTCCCCTAGTGTGGTTCATGAATGCACAAGCTATGTCCCACGGGATTAAGTGAGGTAAAGACTAATGGCAAAATCGCGTAACACCCAGCAGGTTGGCAGGGTCGCTGAAGAGGGCCGCGAAAAAGCGCTGGAGACGGTGCTGGCGCAGATTGATAAGAACTACGGCAAGGGCGCGGTGATGCGCCTGGGTGATAAGGAGGCTGTGCGGGTTGAGACTATTTCAACCGGTGCCCTCTCCCTCGATGCTGCCCTGGGTATCGGTGGACTGCCGCGCGGGCGGGTGATTGAGATTTACGGTCCTGAGTCTTCGGGTAAGACCACCGTGGCCCTGCACGCGGTGGCAGATGTGCAGAAGAAGGGTGGTATTGCCGCCTTTATTGATGCTGAACACGCGCTTGATCCGGTTTACGCGGCCAAGCTGGGGGTGGATACCGATGCGCTGCTGGTCTCCCAGCCCGACACCGGGGAGCAGGCGCTTGAAATCATGGATATGCTGGTGGGTTCTGGCTCCGTGGATATTGTGGTGGTTGACTCGGTGGCGGCCCTGGTGCCGCGTGCTGAGATTGAGGGCGAGATGGGGGATTCGCACGTGGGTCTTCAGGCCCGTCTCATGTCCCAGGCTCTGCGCAAGATTACCGGCCGGCTCTCGCAAACCGGCACCACCGCTATTTTCATTAACCAGTTACGCGAGAAAATTGGTGTCTTCTTTGGCTCTCCCGAGACCACTACCGGCGGTAAAGCACTGAAATTTTATGCTTCGGTCCGTATTGACGTGCGCCGTATCGAAACCCTCAAAAACGGTGCCAACCCGATCGGTAACCGCACCAGGGCCAAGGTGGTTAAAAACAAGATGGCTCCGCCCTTCAAGCAGGCAGAATTCGATATTCTCTACGGTGAAGGCATCTCTATCGAGGGCGGAATTATCGATATGGGTGTTGAGAACGACATTATTAAAAAGTCCGGGGCCTGGTTCACCTATGAGGGGGATCAGCTGGGTCAGGGCAAAGAAAATGTGCGCCGTTTTCTCAAAGATAATCCCGAGCTTGCCCAGGAGATCAAATATAAGACCCTGGTCAAGCTGGGCATTGTTGAGGCAGAAGAAACTGAAAGCCCCGCCGAAGACAACCTGGCCGGTGTGGTTGACCCGCTTGATGCGGTGAGCGAGAATTTCTAGAAGGAGCCGGGTCGATGGAGGCTGCGCGGTAGAGACGCGGGGTGCGAGAGATGGAAGAGAACGAAAGGCGAGAGATGCGCAGTGATTTTCCTGACTGGCACCCTGCCGCCGGTGCGGCAGAAGACCTGACCGGTAGCGGGGCCAGCGAACCCTCCGCTGATGGCGGGGACGGAGGCTCAGGCCGGGCAGCGGAATCAGAATTCACCAGAGCAAAGAATATTGTGCTCAACCAACTTGCCGCCTCGGCCAAGAGCCGAGCCCAGCTTGAGAAAAAGCTGAATGACCGGGGTATCAGTCCCGACACCGCTGCCGATGTGCTCGACAGGTTTGAGGCGGCCAAGCTGGTTGACGACGCCGAGTTCGCTCAGATGTACGTGCGCAGTCGGGCCACAGCCAAAAAGCTTTCCAGAACCGCTATCCGCAGGGAACTCAACGACAGGGGTATCAGCGGTGAGATAGCAGAACTTGCACTGGAACAGCGCACCGAGGCCGACGAACGGGCCGATGCGCGCGAACTGGTCCGCAAGAAGCTTCGCCCCGGTACAGATCTATCTCAGCGGACAGAGCGAGAAAAAACTATGCGACGACTGGTGGGAATGCTAGCCCGCAGGGGTTACCCGCAGTCACTTGCCATCAACGCGGTGAAACACGAAATGGATAGGTTCTGTGCGGAAAACGGCGCTGGGCAGTACCCCGAAACCCCGTGACGGGCTACCCCCCGCAACTTTTATCCCGTGCACGAAAACAGCGGCTACTGAGGCAGCGGACACGGCAGCCGCTCATAGCCATCTAGTACCCTTTAACGGTGACCTTGAATCTTTCTGAATCCACAACAGCAGAAACAGCCCCCGCCACACGCACCTACGAGGTGCGCACGTTCGGCTGCCAGATGAACGTACACGACTCTGAGCGCATGAGCGGCCTGCTGGAAGCCAACGGCTACGTACCGGCAGAAGAGGGAAAAATCGCGGACCTGGTGGTCTTTAACACCTGCGCGGTGCGGGAAAACGCGGACAACAAACTCTACGGCAACCTGGGTATGCTGGCCTCGGTCAAACGCGACCGTGAGGGGATGCAGATTGCCGTGGGCGGCTGCCTGGCGCAGAAAGATCGGGACACCATCCTCCAAAAAGCCCCCTGGGTGGACGTCGTTTTTGGTACCCACAACATCGGATCGCTCCCCACCCTGCTCGAGCGTGCCCGCCACAACCGGGAGGCTCAGGCAGAGCTGTTGGAGTCGTTGGAGGTCTTCCCCTCCACCCTGCCGACCAAACGCGACCACGTCTACTCCGGCTGGGTCTCCATCTCGGTGGGGTGCAACAACACCTGCACCTTCTGCATCGTGCCCTCACTGCGGGGTAAAGAAAAAGACCGCCGCCCCGGGGATATCCTAGCCGAAGTGAAAGCGCTGGTCGCCGATGGTGCGGTTGAGGTGACCCTGCTGGGGCAGAACGTCAACTCCTACGGGGTTGAATTTGGTGACAGGCAGGCATTCTCTAAACTCCTGCGGGCCTGCGGAGAGATCGAGGGGCTGGAGAGGCTCCGTTTCACCTCCCCCCACCCGGCAATGTTTACCGACGACGTTATCGACGCTATGGCGCAAACACCTGCCGTGATGCCCGTGCTGCATATGCCCCTGCAATCGGGGTCAGACAGGATTTTGAAGCAGATGCGCCGCTCCTACCGCTCCAAGAAATTCCTGGGGATTCTCGAGAAGGTGCGCGCAAAGATACCCCACGCGGCCATTACCACCGACATTATTGTGGGGTTCCCCGGCGAAACCGACGAAGATTTTGAGCAGACCCTGCGGGTGGTTGAGGAATCCCGGTTCTCGTCCGCTTTCACCTTTCAGTACTCGATTCGCCCGGGTACCCCGGCGGCGACCATGGATAACCAGGTGCCCAAGGCGGTGGTTCAGGAACGCTATGAGAGGCTGATCGCCCTGCAAGATCGTATTGCCGGCGAAGAAAACCGTAAGCAGCTGGGTAAGACGGTAGAGCTGATGGTTGTTGCTGAATCCGGCCGGAAGGCGGAACAGACTCACCGCCTGGCGGGGCGTACCCCCGATATGCGGCTGGTGCACTTCTCCGTTCCCGACGGTGCCGAGACCCCGCGTCCCGGCGACTTTGTGACCCTGCCCATCACGGAGGCCGGCTCCTTCCACCTGCTTTCCGATCCGGAACCGGCACAGTACGCGGTGCGCAGATCCCGGGCCGGCGATGCGTGGGATCGTGCTCAGGCGGACTCCTGCGGTGCCGGAACCACACAGGTGCCCGGTGCCCCGGTTAACCTGGGTCTGCCGACCTTCCGCAAGTAGTTACCTACCATGTCGGCATTACCCGTTATCTCGGTGGTTGGCCCCACAGGTTCCGGTAAAAGTGATCTGGCCATAGAGCTGGCTCTGGCGCTGGATGGCGAATGCGTCAACGCCGACTCCATGCAGTTCTACCGGGGCATGGATATCGGCACGGCTAAACTGGCCCCGGAAGAAATGCGGGGGGTGCCCCACCACCTACTCGATATTATGGATGTGCGTGAGGAAGCCTCGGTGGCGGTTTTTCAGCGTCAGGCCCGTGAACTGTTTAGTCAGATAGCCGCCCGCGGAAAGGTTCCCATCCTGGTGGGTGGCTCCGGCCTGTATGTTCGGGCGGCCCTAGACCACCTAGAATTTCCGGGAACAGACCCGCAGGTGCGCGCACGGCTTGAAGCCCAGCTGGCACGGGAGGGCAGCGGGGTTTTACGGGCCCGGTTGGCCAGTGTCGATCCCGAGTCCGCGGCACGGGTCACCGACGAGCGTCGTCTGGTGCGCGCCCTTGAGGTGTGGGAGGTGACGGGCCGGCCCTTTTCGTCGTTTATGCCGGTGCGCCGCTACGTGTCTGAGGCGCTACAGATCGGCATTAACGGGGACCGCCACCAGCTGCATGAACGTCTGCATACCCGGGTTGTGGTGATGAACCGGCGGGGCCTGTTGGCCGAGGTCGAGCGGCTGGAGTCCCGGGGACTGCGCGAGGGTAAAACGGCCTCACAGGCTATCGGCTACAGGCAGTTTCTGCGGGTGCTTGACTCAAGCCGCGGCCTGTTGAACGAGCCCTACACGGTCGATCGGGCAATTGAAGATACGGTGACGGCCACCCGGCAATTTGCCCGCCGCCAGCTCACCTGGTTTAGGGCGGACCCGCGGGTGAGCTGGATCGACTGGGCCGGTGCCGACCCGGTGGCACACGCGGTCAAACTGGCCCGCGATTTTATGGGGCGGGGCGGGTAACCCAACCCGGTGTAGGCCGAGGGCTTGAGAGCCCTCGACAGCGTAAAATAGCACAGGAGAATCGTTTGCTTGAGAGGGTGCAATGAGTGAGAACCAAAACAGGTGGGGGCAGGCCACCGGTGTATCCCTGACAAAGGGGCAGGCCACCGGCAACGACTTTGTGCTGGTGACAGACCCCGACGCTGCCCTTGATATCACCCCTGAACTGGTGGCCGCTGTCTGCGACCGCCACTTTGGTATCGGGGCAGACGGCTTGATCCGGGCCGTAAAAACAAAGGCGGTGAGCCCCGGTACTGAATCGGGGGAGGACCGATGGTTTATGGACTACCGCAATGCCGACGGCAGCGTTGCCGAAATGTGCGGTAACGGTGTGCGCGCCTTTGTGCACTACCTGGTGACCGAGGGGCTGATATCCCTGGCCGAGGGGGAGCAGGTGCAGATTGATACCCGGGCCGGGGTAAAAACTGTGGGCAAGACCGAGGACGGCTACGCTGTCGATATGGGGCCCTGGAGCCTTATTCACGGCGACCAGGCACGGGACACCGGCTCTGACTCCACGGTGAGTGCCGGGGGACTGATAACACCGCGTCCGGCCCTGTCGATCTCTATGGGAAACCCGCACACCGTGGTCATGCTGGGCAGCATTGGCAAACTTGAGGGGCTGGGCTTGGAGAAAGCTCCCCAGGTTTCCCCCGTCCCGGCTCAGGGCACCAACGTGGAGTTTGTGGTTCCCGAGGAAATCGAGGAGACCATGGCAGAAACCGGTGCCTCGGGTGTGGGGGCTGTGCGTATGCGTGTCTACGAGCGCGGCGTCGGCGAGACCCTGTCCTGCGGTACCGGGGCGTGTGCCGCTGCGGCGGCGACCCGGTTTTGGGGTGGGGAAGAAGCCCCCGATGAGTGGCTGGTGTATGTTCCCGGCGGCACCCTAGCCGTCACCTTTGTGCTGGGTCCCGATGATCTGGAACACGTGGTCTTGGCGGGGCCTGCCGAGATGGTGGGTAAGGTGATTCTTCTCTAAAACAGTTGCGCCCCCCTCTGCCGGGCCGGCAACCGGCGCCGGCCTATAGCCGGGACACCCGTATAATCCTGTATCCCTTTGCTGTGTCGTACCGGTCCACCTCAAAGACACCGGGATAGCTGCGGTCAAGGTCCTGCTGAAGCCACCTGTGCAGAGAATCTGCCCCCAGGTTTTTCTGCACCACGAGGTATGCCTGACCGGCGGGAGCCAGACGCGGTATCCAGGTCCGTAAAATTGTGTGAAGTACCTGTTTACCCACACGGATGGGCGGGTTAGACCAGATGGTGTCGAAGGTGAGAGACTCATCCACCTCATCGGGATGGTGGACTTCCACGCCGGTGAGCCCCAGCCGGGCAGCATTGCTGCGGGTGAGACGGGCGGAGCGGCCATTGACCTCCACGCCCACCACCTTTGCCCGCGGTAGCTTGAGGGCGAGAGCGAGGGTCAGCGGCCCCCAGCCGGTGCCAATATCCAGCACCGTCTCACCCCGCGGCTGCGGCACCTTCTCCAGCAGGATTGCGGTTCCCTTATCGACCCCGGCGGGGCTGAAAATACCGGCGGCAGTCTCCACGGTCACCGTCTTCCCCGCGAGGTCAACCTCAACCGGGCGGGGGCGAAAATCACCGGAGGGGTCAGAAGAAAAATAATGCTGCGCAACCATAGAAACCACTCTACTGCCGCCCACAGCGGCCCACCGGCAGAGACCGACTCGCTGTGAGAAAAACCGCCCCCGCGGATAGACCGGCACAGATAACATAGATCAAAGTACAGCGTGAAAGGAATGAATGGGCACCCCTGAAAACAAGACCACAGCAACGGCGGGTCAACAACCCAGCGACGAACTCTTACGAGAAACGGTTGACCGCGTTTTGGGTCGCTCGACCGCCCAGCCACACAGGCACAGCGTACTCGAAGAAAGGGCCCGCGAACTCTCGAGTGACACCCCCGAATATTCGATCCACGACGGTGACCAGGAAGACCTCGCAGACCGCCGCGCCCTCCGCCGCGTATCCGGGCTCTCCACAGAACTTGAAGATATCACCGAGGTTGAGTACCGCCAACTGAGACTGGAACGGGTGGTACTGGCCGGCCTCTGGACCGAGGGCACGGTTGAGGAAGCAGAGAACTCTCTGCGTGAACTGGCTGCCCTGGCGGAGACCGCCGGCTCCGAGGTACTCGACGGTATTGTGCAGCGCCGGCTCAAGCCCGACCCAGGAACGTTTCTCGGCTCGGGTAAAGCGCTAGAACTCAAAGATATTGTGACCGCGCACGGTGCCGATACCGTGATCGTTGACTCGGAGCTGGCGCCTTCCCAGCGTCGCGCCCTGGAGGATATTGTCAAGGTCAAGGTGATTGACCGCACCGCGCTTATCCTCGACATTTTTGCCCAGCACGCTAAATCGCGGGAAGGTAAGGCGCAGGTGGAGCTGGCCCAGCTCGAGTACATGCTGCCGCGTCTTCGCGGCTGGGGCGAATCTCTTTCTCGGCAGGCTGGCGGGCGCGCAGCCGCCGGTGAGGGTATCGGTTCCCGCGGCCCCGGCGAAACCAAGATAGAGATGGACCGGCGGAGGCTACGCGCCCGCATGGCAAAGCTTCGCCGCGAGATTGCGGCCATGGAACCGGCACGCCAGACCAAGCGTCTCAACCGCCGCCGTCACCGGGTACCCTCGGTGGCTATAGCCGGCTACACGAACGCGGGTAAATCGTCGCTGTTGAACAGGCTCACCGACGCCGGTGTGCTGGTTGAGAACGCGCTTTTTGCTACCCTCGACCCCACCGTGCGCAGGGCCCAGACCCCCGACGGTGTGGGCTACACACTCTCTGACACCGTGGGGTTTGTTCGCTCGCTGCCCACCCAGCTGGTTGAGGCTTTCCGCTCCACCCTTGAGGAGGTGGCTGATGCCGACCTCATCGTGCACGTGGTTGATGGCTCCCACCCCGACCCGGAGGGGCAGATCAGGGCTGTCCGTGAGGTGTTTGCAGAGGTGCAGGCGCAGAATATTCCCGAGATCATTGTGCTGAATAAGGCCGACACCGCAGATCCTTTGACGGTGGCGAGGGTGCGTCAGCGTGAGGCGCACACGGTGGTGGTTTCTGCTCGTACCGGCGATGGAATTGACGAGCTGAAACAGCGTATTGCTCGAATGATTCCGCGGCCCTCCGTGGAGGTACATCTTCTGGTGCCCTATGACCGCGGTGGGGTAGTTTCGCGCCTGCACGAGTGGGACGCGGAGATTCTTGACACAGCGTTTGTGACCGACGGCACCTATGTGCGGGTGCTGGTTCGCCAGGAGGCGGTGGCTGAGCTCGCCGAGTTCAGCGTGGACGGTGAGCTGCTGGAGCTGCTGCAACCGGAAATTGACGAGGCTGTGCGTACCGGGGCCGTGGAGACCACCCGCTGATGAGTGGGAACCAGAGGAGGGCCGGAGAGGTGCAGGCCCCCACCGGCAGCGAACCGGAGACCCTGCCGGGGGCGCAGCCGGTGGTGAAGCTGCTGGATACCGCCGTGCAGAAGAGCGGAGGGCAGATACGGGCGGGCCAGCGGATGATGGCGGCGCGGGTAGCGCAGGCCTTTGAGCTGAACCAGCATCTGCTGGTTCAGGCCGGTACCGGCACGGGTAAGTCTTTGGGGTATCTGGTTCCGGCCCTGCACGCCGCCCGCGGCAGTGAGAAGCCGATTGTGGTTGCGACGGCAACCCTGGCCCTGCAATCGCAGATCGTTAACAGGGATATTCCGCGTTTGCTGGAGTCTCTGGCCGATGAACCCGAGTCGGAGATGGAGGTGGCGGTGCTCAAGGGACGTAATAACTATGTTTGCCTGCACAAGGTGGCCGGCGGTTACCCCGAGGAGGAACAGGAAAGTCTCTTTGGCCGTGATGTGAGCGGGGAAGTTGGCAGGCTGGGCGAGGAGATGGTGCGCCTGCGCGCCTGGGCACAGACCACCGACTCGGGGGATAGGGACGAGCTGATGCCGGGCGTTTCCGACCGCGCCTGGCAGCAGGTTTCGGTTTCAGCCTCGGAGTGCTTGGGTAAGCGCTGCCCGCTGGTGGAGTCTTGCTTGAGCGAGCAGGCTAGGGAGCGGGCGGCGAACGCCGATATTGTGATTACCAACCATGCCCTTTTGGCCATTAACGCCTTTGAGGGAATCGGGGTGCTTCCCGATCACGAAATAGTGATTATCGATGAGGCACACGAGCTGGTTGACCGGGTGACCGGGGCGGTGACCGGCTCCCTGTCCGCGCTCATGGTCTCGACCGCCGCACGGCTGGTGCGCAAAAATACCGCTGCCAACCATGAGCCGCTGGAGCAGGCTGCCCGAGCCCTGGACAGTTCTCTGGACGGTGTGCCGGCCGAACTTTTGCCCGCAGGTTTACCCGAGCGTGTGCGTAGCGCGATGGAGGCTGTGCGCGATGCCGGCCGCGCAGCGCTGTCCGACACAAAAAGCGATGCTAAAGATGCTGATGCCGGCCGGCAGATGGCGCGGGCTAAACTCACCGAGATCGTGGACCTTGCCACACGGATACTGGAGGCCGATGAGAGGTTTGAGGCGGTGTGGGTTTCCCGTTCCGGCTCCTGGGAGCAGGGGCGGGGATATGTTCCCGCTGCCGACACGGATCCGGCAACTCTCACCATTGCACCGCTGTCTGTTGCCGCCCGCCTGCGGGAGGGGCTTTTTGAGGGACGCAGCGTGGTGCTCACCTCGGCGACGCTGGCCCTGGGCGAGTCCTTTGACCATGTTGCCGGTGCACTGGGTTTGCAGGGTTCAGGTGCTCCCCGGTGGCAGGCTGTCGATGTCGGTTCCCCCTTTGACTATCCCCGGCAGGGGGTGCTGTACCTGGCGGCCGATCTTGAGAAACCGGGGCGCGGTATTTCACAGCAGCAACTTGATCGGGTAGTGGACTTGGTCAAGGCTTCCGGTGGCGGGGCCCTGGGTCTTTTTTCCTCGCGGCGGGCGGCAGAGGAAGCCGCAGCCTATGCGCGGGATAAGACGGAGTTTAGGGTGCTGGTGCAGGGGGAGTCGTCTCTGCGCGCACTGGTGGCAGAGTTTGCTGAGGATAGCGCCTCCTGCCTTTTTGGCACAATGAGCCTGTGGCAGGGTGTGGACGTTCCGGGGGATTCGTGCCGGCTGGTGATCATCGACAGGATTCCTTTCCCCCGCCCCGACGATCCGCTATCGGCGGCACGCACGCGCGCCGTGGCCCGGGGCGGGGGCAACGGTTTTATGGCGGTTTCTGCCTACCGTGCAGCGGTACGAATGGCCCAGGGGGCCGGGAGACTGATTCGCACCACGTCAGACCGCGGGGTGGTTGCGGTTCTCGACTCCCGGTTGGCCACGGCCCGCTACGGAAACTACATTGTGGGCGCGCTCCCACCGTTTTGGCGGACCGGCAATACCGAGACCGTGCTGGCGGCCCTGCGGCGGCTGGCCGCCAGCACGGACGGGGAAGAAACTGGGTAGCCTTTTTAAAAAGAGACTACGCTGGTGAGCTAGAGGCTTCTGAGGACAGAGACGACCTTTCCCATGATGCTTGCCTGATCCCCGAGGATCGGCTCATAGCGGGTGTTCTGCGGTAGCAGCCAGGTATGGCCGTCCCGCTGGCGGAAGGTTTTTACCGTTGCTTCATCATCGAGCAGTGCGGCCACAATGTCCCCGTTGACAGCGGTGTTTTGGGAGCGGACTACCACCCAGTCGCCGTCGCAGATGGCCGCATCGATCATGGAGTCTCCCCTAACCTTGAGCATAAAAAGATCACCTTTGCCCACGATCTGGCGGGGCAGGGTCATCACATCTTCGATGGACTGCTCGGCCGTAATGGGGCTTCCGGCGGCAATTCTGCCGACGAGGGGGACCACCGCAAAGTCATCGGAGTCCTGTTCCAGCTGCGGAAGTTGGACGATGGCGGTACTACTCTCCTCCGTTTCCTCCTGCGGGGGGTTGAATTCGTCGGTGAGAAGCTCGATGGCCCGGGGGCGCTTTGAATCGCGGCGAATATAGCCCATGTCGGCTAGGCGGCCGAGCTGGTGGTCGACCGAGGAGAGGGAAGCTAGGCCCACCAGGTCGCCAATTTCGCGCATGGAGGGAGGGTAGCCGTAGGTGTCAATGAACGTGGCAATGGCGGACAAAATACTGTGCTGACGCGCGGTGAGGGGGCGTTTCTTTGGCTGACCTGTTCCCTGCACGGGACGAGTATTTTTTTCGCTCACGGTGTTCCCCTCGGTAGAAACTGCTTATCGTGTCAGACCCCCGGCGCACACTGGATGGTGCGCTAGCCTTCCTCGAAATGATGCTCGGGCGCGGCACCGAGAAAACCAAAAACACGGGTGTCCTAGTACAAGATTAGGGGACCGAGAGTGAAAATCCAAACATTTGTTCTAATTTCTGTCGACTGTATTCGAATTTTCTGGTAGAACATAAATACGGGTTTCGAATATAGGTTCGAAAAATGGTTCGAAATCTCACGCACACCACCTTGTAAGGAGAACTCTCATGAGCATGATGGCAGTACCTAGCCGGGTAGCAAACGTTAGCGGTAGCAGCCTTTCTCTGCGCGGTATCCGGAGGGCGAGGGATAGGCGGCGGCAGAAAACCTGGCATCTTACCCGCCGCGGCCGCTTCGTTTTTCGAGGCCTACCCCTGCTCACCCTTGCCACCCTCATTCTTCTGGGCGCTGTAGCCCTGGCTCACCCCGGTATGGCCCGGGCCGGAAACGATGAACAGAGCCAACCCGCCACCGCGCTGGTTACCGTTCGGGCGGGCCAAACTCTCTGGGAAATTGCCGGTCAGACCGCACCCACCCAGGATGTCCGCGATGTGGTCAATGAAATTATGGAGCTCAACGATCTCAGCTCGGTGTCGATCGTCAGCGGCCAGCAGCTTGAGGTTCCTCTGTATACCCAGCAGTAGCGGAGGCCAACACGGCGGTGAGATACGCTTCTCACCGGTAGACTGTTGAGCGTGACTGAACGACTTGAGAGACTCAGCCGGCTGCCGCTACGCGACGATCTGCGCGGCCGCTCTCCTTACGGGGCGCCCATGATCGACGTGCCTGTAGCCATCAACGTCAACGAAAACACCCACCCCCTCCCCGACGAGGTGGTGGACGCCATCTCTCGGGAGGTGGCCCGCGCCGCACAAACCCTCAACCGTTACCCAGACCGTGAATTCACCGCCCTGCGCGAAGAACTCGCCGCCTACCTGGGGAGCGGTCTTGGTGCCGAGAATATATGGGCCGCCAACGGCTCTAACGAGATTCTGCAGCAGCTCATGCAGGCCTTTGGTGGCCCTGGGCGCACTGTCCTTAGTTTTGTGCCCACCTACTCCATGTACCCGCTTTTAGCGGACGGCACCAACACGGCCTTTATCACCGGTCGTCGGGCAGAGGATTTTTCTCTGCCGGCAGAGTTGGCCCTTGAACAGGTCAGAGAATACAGGCCGAATATGGTGGTGCTGTGCTCACCCAACAATCCCACCGGAACGACCCTTGATCTCGCGGTGGTTGAGGCGGTTTATGAGGCCATGGCTGAACACAACGGAATCACGGTGGTCGACGAGGCATACGCCGAATTCGCCCGAGACCCCCGCAAGACCGCGCTCACCCTGCTTGCGGGCAGACCTCTTCTGGTGGTTTCACGCACCATGAGCAAGGCATTTGGGTTAGCCGGGGCCCGCCTGGGCTATTTTGCGGCCGATACGGCAATAGCCGACGCCGTGCGTCTGGTGCGCCTGCCCTACCACCTGTCTGCACTCACCCAGGCTACCGCGGTTGCTGCGCTGCGGCATCGGCGGCAGCTGCTGGCAAATGTTGACGATATCCGGGCCCAGCGGGACCGAATCGTTAAAAAACTCACGGACCTTGGGTTGCGGCCGGCACGATCAGACTCAAATTTTGTGTTCTTTGGTGGGCTCCGCAATGAAAAAGAGGCCTGGCAGTATTTGCTTGACCGCGGGATCCTGGTCCGTGACAACGGGATCGCGGGGCATCTGCGGGTTACCGCCGGTACCGAGGAGGAGACCACCGCCTTTTTGGAGAATCTTGAAAACTATGTGCGCGATAGCGGGGAGATAGAACACCGGCAGCCCAGCACGGGCTAGGGAATGGCCGGACATTTTCTTACCCGTGCTATAGGCTGTGGAACAGGAAAATGATAAACCCACGGGGGAAACATGGAAACAAGCACCGGGATCGGCCCGCGTCTGGCGCAGGCGAGCAGGGAAACCAGCGAATCGTCGGTGAGCCTCACGATTAATCTGGACGGCCGGGGAGACTCTGACATAGACACGAGTGTGCCCTTCTTCGATCACATGCTCACCGCCCTGTCGCGGCACTCGCTTATAGATATGAATATAAAATGCAGCGGAGACACCCATATTGATGTGCACCATACGGTGGAGGATACCGGTATTGTGCTGGGTCAAGCCCTGCGGGAGGCGCTGGGAGATAAAGCCGGAATTCGCCGCTTTGGCGAGGCCACCGTGCCGCTTGACGAGGCAATCGCCCACTGCGTGGTGGACATTTCGGGTAGACCCTACCTGGTGCACCGGGGTGAACCCGAGGGTTTTGAATACCACCTGATCGGCGGGCACTTTACCGGATCCATGGTTCGGCACGTGCTGGAGGCTATCGCGTATCACGCTGGAATATGCGTGCACATGACGGTTATGGGTGGCCGAGACCCCCACCATATTGCCGAGGCAGAGTTTAAGGCGCTGGCTCGTGCTCTGCGGCAGGCACTTGAGCCGGATCCGCGCCATACCGGTATTCCTTCTACCAAGGGGGCGCTCTAGTGGCGGGGAACGCGCAGCCTGCCGTTGTTGTGCTTGACTACGGGGCGGGCAATATCCGTTCGGCCGTGCGTGCCCTGCGGCAGGCCGGTGCCAGGGTGATTCTCTCCCACCGGGAAGACGACGTGCTGGCCGCAGACGGCCTGGTGGTTCCCGGGGTGGGTGCCTTTCATGCTGTGGTTGAGGGGCTCGAGAGGGTGCAGGGTTTTCGTCTCATTGGCCGCCGTGTGGCGGGGGGACGGCCCGTGCTGGGTATCTGCGTGGGTTTGCAGGTGCTCTTTGACAGGGGAGTTGAACACGGTATTGAATCGCGGGGAATGGGGGAGTGGCCCGGAACCGTTGAGCGGCTCAAGTCGGAGGTGGTTCCGCATATGGGCTGGAACACCGTGCAGCCGCCGCCGGGATCCACTCTTTTTCGCGGCGTAGAAAATGAGCGGTTCTATTTTGTGCACTCCTACGGGGTGCAGCGCTGGGACTTTGAACAGAACAGCGATTCTATGGCCCCGCCGCAGGTAACCTGGTCACACCACGGTGGCCCCTTTATCGCCGCGGTGGAGAACGGCCCCCTCAGCGCCACCCAGTTCCACCCCGAAAAATCTGCGGATGCGGGGATTCAGCTGCTCAGAAATTGGATATCAACCCTGCCTATCAGTGGCAGACTTGACCACCGTCTAGAGGAGGAGCGCTAGTGAGTACCGCTGTTTCGGGTTTGATTTTGATGACGTTCGGAGCCTTTTTTGTGGGCGGTGCCTGGTCGTTTCGCCAGCAGAAGCTGCCGGTTCCTGTGCAGGTTGTCATGGCGCTTGCCGGTCTTGCCGTGTTTGTCTACGGCGGATACATACTTTTCACCTACAACTGAGTTAGCGAGGTAGAGCACACCATGGTAGAGGATCGTTTAGAGTTACTTCCCGCTGTCGATATTGTCGATGGCCAGGCCGTGCGGCTGGTTCGGGGGGAGTCCGGTTCGGAGACCGGCTACGGGGACCCTCTTGAAGCGGCGCTATCCTGGCAGAGAGCCGGGGCACGGTGGTTGCACCTGGTTGATCTTGACGCGGCTTTTGGGCGCGGAAACAACACCGAGGCGCTTGCGCGGGTTGCCGAGCATACCGACATCAAGATTGAGGTATCCGGCGGTATTCGCGACGATGAATCCCTGGAACGAGCCCTATCGCTTCAACCGGCCAGGGTTAATCTGGGCACCGCAGCCCTCGAGGACCCGGAGTGGACGGCGAAGGTCATTTCCCGCTACGGGGAGAAAATCGCGGTGGGCCTAGACGTGCGCGGTACCACCCTTGCCGCACGGGGGTGGACCCGGGACGGCGGTGATCTCTGGGAGGTTCTGGACCGCCTTGAAGAGCAGGGGTGCTCCCGCTACGTGGTGACCGATGTGACCAAAGACGGTACTCTGCGGGGTCCCAATCTCTCCCTGCTGAGAGAGGTTGGGCGGCGTACCGCTAAACCGGTGGTTGCCTCCGGCGGTATTTCAAGCCTCGACGATATTCGGGCTCTGCGTGAACTGGTTCCTCACGGGGTGGAGGGCGCCATTGTGGGTAAGGCGCTCTACGCTCACAAATTTAGCGTGCGGGAGGCCCTGGAGGCTGCCGAGGGTCGGGCCTAGCGTGTATGGCTGAGAACAACTACGAAGATATGCGAACCGGTCTGCCCGAACCCGAACCGGGGTCAAGCCAGCTTCCCTCCCACATTCAAGCGCAGCTGGCAAGCGCCGGTGGAGTGACCGATACCGCCGGCCAGCCCTGGGCGGGGCGTAATCTGGGGGAGGGAACCAGCCACACCCACAGGTTTCCTGCCGATACCGGGGAAACATCTGCCGCGGTTGATGAAGCCTGTGCCCAATTTTTAGCGGGAGACATAGGCGAAGAAGACCTGGTAGGTGTGCTGGCGGGCAGCCGGGTTTTTGCCCCGGTGGTTGCCGAGGTCTCGCACGCGGTGATTACCGAAGAGGGACTGGTCACCGACAAAGAGTCGGATATGGCTCTGATCAGTATGACAGCCCCCGACGGACGGAGGGCACTGCCGCTTTTTACCGATGTTGAATCGCTGACAAACTGGCATAAGAAAGCGCGGCCGGTTGCCGCAGAAATGCGCCGGGCAGCGCTTGCCGCCGTGGAAGACGGCAACCAGCTGATTGTGGTTAATCCCGGACAGAACCTTACTTTTGTGCTGCGCCGCCCCGCGATGTGGGCCGTCGCCAGGGGACAACGGTGGATACCCTCCTATAAGGATCCTCGGGTGTCTGAAGAGCTAGAGCGGCTGGCTGCCGGTATTCCGGAGGTGGTGGACCTGCGCGCTGAAGCCGGGCAGGGTGTGGCGACGGTCAGCGGGGAGGGACAGCGGCTCACCGGTGGTGGCCCGGGGCCCGAACTTAAAATCACTGTCCGCCTTATTCCCTACCTCAACCGCCAACAGCTGGATACAACGATAGCGGTTTTTCAGCGCGCATTGGCTGCCAGCACGCTCGTCTCCGAGCGGGTGGACTCGGTGCAACTGGCGCTGGAGACAGCCGGCTAGAAGACCGGGCCGGTGAATTTTTCCCCGGGGCCCTGCCCCGGGGCGTCGGGAATGGTCGATGCCTCGCGGAAAGCAAGCTGGAGGGTGCGCAGCCCGTCACGGAGGGGCGCGGCATGCTGCGAACCTATCTCGGGTGCCGCCGCTGTCACAAAACCCGCCAGGGCGGTAATGAGTTTCCGTGCCTCATCCAGGTCTTTGAGGTCGTCGGCATTTTCTTCGGCTGCGAGACCGCACTTGACCGCGGCGGCGCTCATGAGGTGAACCGCCGCGGTGGTGATTACCTCAATGGCGGGGACTTCGGCAATATCGCGGATCTGATCGTTGACAGCCTCGAGGTGTTCGGCGGTGAGGTTCTGCTCGGTGTAGGAGGTTTGTCCGTCGAAACGAAAAGAGTTGTTATCAGTCATAGAACAAGAATCTCATACGGGTGGGGAAGGCGATAACTGAGACTGACGCGGACCCCTAGAAAATAGCCGCGACCACTCCGGCTGATCGGCTATTTTCCCCGACTAGGTCTTGAAAAATTCCCGGCCGACCGGTACAGTAGAAAACTGTCTGCAAGCGGAGGCTACTCCCACCCGCATCGACCGCGCCGTAAGGCTACCAAGGTTGTCGGGTTTGTAGGCTGGCTATCACCGCTAGAAGGCCGGCCACGAGATAAGCCTTTGCTTGCGTGCGCAAGCAAAGGCATTTTTTATGCCCTCTTGCGCCCCACACCAATCACGGGGAAACCCACTGAGCTAACAGGAGCTACTTATTAGCGATCCACGCATTAATGAACGTATTCGCGTTCCGGAAGTCCGCCTGGTTGGCCCCGGCGGCGAACAGGTTGGCATTGTTCGTGTTGAAGATGCCATGCGTCTAGCACAGGAGGCCGACCTCGACCTTGTGGAGGTTGCCCCCTCCGCAAAACCGCCGGTATGCAAGCTCATGGACTTCGGCAAGTACAAATACGAAGCCGCGGTTAAAGCACGTGAATCCCGAAAGAAGCAGGTTAACGCCTCTCTCAAGGAAATCCGTTTCCGTCTCAAGATTGACACCCACGACTACGAAACCAAGGTGGGTCACGCCCGTCGTTTCCTCACCGGTGGCGACAAGGTCAAGGCGATGATCCAGTTTCGCGGCCGCGAACAGCAGCGCCCCGAAATGGGGGTGCGCCTGCTCGAACGCATGGCGGCAGATCTGGCTGAGGTTGGGGCTATCGAGTCCAACCCCCGCGTAGACGGCCGCAATATGGTTATGGTTCTCGCCCCGCTTCGCGGTAAAGCAGAAGCCCGCCGCGGATCCCAGCAGAAGCGTTCGGGGTCCCGCAGGAGCCGTGAACGTGTCGATACCCAGACCGCGCAGCCTGTCAGCAACTCCGTGGCAGACTCGATGCCCGAGGAGCTTAAGGCACAGGCACGGCAGGCAGCCTCCGAGCAGGAGGGCTGACCCGGAAACGGACACCGGTGGTTCGGTCACGGTGAGCGAACCACCCGGTTACGGTTGCACGCTCCGCGTTTCCACGGGGCGTGAATCCACCTCGACCACGCGAACCTAGGTTCGCCCAAGAGTTCTTTCGAGAGGGATCTCGAAAGCAGAATGTAAGGAGAATGGCAGCTATGCCGAAGCAGAAGACCCACTCTGGTGCTAAGAAGCGCTTCAAGCTCACCGGTACTGGCAAGGTAAAGCGCCAGCAGGCCAACCGCCGACACTACCTGGAGCACAAGTCCTCGCGGCTAACCCGCCGTCTGGCATCCGACCAGATTGTAACCGGCGGTCAGGCAAAGGTCGTCAAGAAGATGCTGGGTAAGTAAGCCCGGTTCTCAGACAGCCTGAACAGTTCAATGTGTGCCCGCCAGGGCCTCATAAGATTTTTAGACTCGCTCCCCCGTAGCCTGTTAATAACGGTCACCGGGGGACACAAAGACGAAGGAGACGCACGTGGCACGTGTGAAGCGCGCGGTTAACGCGCATAAGAAACGCAGGGTAGTTCTTGAACGCGCATCGGGATACCGGGGGCAGCGTTCCCGCCTCTACCGCAAGGCAAAAGAACAGGTCACCCACTCGCTGGTATACAGCTACGACCACCGCCGTAAGAAAAAGGGCGACTTCCGCCGCCTATGGATTCAGCGCATCAATGCTGCCGCCCGCGCAGAGGGACTCACCTACAACCGGTTTATCCAGGGCCTGAAAGCGGCTGAAGTTGAGGTGGACCGGCGTATGCTGGCAGAGCTGGCCGTTAACGACCCCGCCACCTTCTCCACCCTGGTTGAACTCGCCAAAAAGAACCTGCCCGAAGACACCTCGGCAGCCAAAGCGGCCTAATATCTCTATCCTCCTCCCTCTAAGGAATGAGGAGCTACCGCTATAAAAGGTGCCGCACCCGTTACGTTCGGGTGCGGCACTTCTGTTTGCCAGAGATGAATTCCGCAGAAATTTTTGACGCTGGGTTTATCTATCGTCACAGCTGTGATGACAGATGTCATTCATTTGGTGACTCCTGTGACTAATAGAGGACGTCGCCCGGATGGCATAGTGAGACTATGAACCGATGGACCAATGATGAGCAACCTCACCAGACCCCCGTAAAACGCAGTTTTGCAGCAGACATGATGAGTCTGAGTTCAGCATCGACGCTGGGACGAGAACTGTTAGCTGCGGCCATACAAACCGGGGCAATTGTTGTGTTACTCTTTGTCGTTTTCCCGGATCGTCTCACTGCGTCGTGGCGCTGGTTTCTGATCGCAGCAACTGTCATCTACTTTGCCATCCGGTTCGCCACAGGTATCCCAAAGTGGCGTCGGTACTGACGGTTTCTCTTGCAGGCTCAGATCCAGCCTTCTCTCCAGGCGATCCTGGCGGCTGAGACTCTGGTCGGAGCTCCGAGTTTGGTCATTGCGCTCGAAAGGTAGTTTCGTACAGTTCCTTGAGCAAGGTGTGTACGCTCGGCAATAACGTTGATAGTAGACCCATCTAACGCCTCTCGAAGTACATCAATTTCACGATTCGTCAGAGGACAGTTGCTTTCGGAGAGTGCCGCAGTAGCAACTGCGCCATCTACATAGCGACCTCCGTTATGAACCGTACGAAGAATATGTGGGAGCTCTTTGACAGAAGTTGCTTTCGTAACGAACGCAAGCACACCTATATCGAGTGCACGCCGCAAGACGGCTGGTCGGGCGTATCTGGTGAGCAGGACAATACCGGTGTTTTCGGAGGCCTCACGAATAGTGGCTGCCACTTCGAGACCATCAAGTTTAGGCATCTCGAGATCGAGCACCGCAATATCGGGGCGAAGCCGCCTGACCACCTCCACTGCTTCTTCACCGTCCTGTGCGGTGCTAATGACCTCGATGTCATCATTCAGACAGAGTAGGGTCATAATCGCTTCCCGCAGGAGAAGTTCATCATCTGCGAGAACCACGCTGATTGTGCTCATTCTATGTCTCCTTTTACGTTGGGAAGCCATCCGGCTAACTGTCCGCCGCCGTCCTGAATGAAGTCTAGTTCACCGCCGAGCTTGTGATATCTTTTTGTAAGCATCTTCAACCCGGTGCCCAGTCCCGTGTCGGCTATGGCTGGTGTTGGCGCACCGTTAACACCTAAATCAGCCACAATAAGGGCAACACCGTCTTGCCCGTTACGATGCTCTTGCCACGTTGAAATTGAACATGCCTGCGCCTGCGTATGTTTGAGGATGTTCGTGATGCCTTCCCTTACAGTTAGCCCGAGTAAACGATCAGCTTCGTTGCCAAGGTCCGGTATGTCTTTCGTATCCCTGCTGACGGATATACCGGCGGCTCGGAGTACACGGATTGCGTTAGTGATCTCATCGTCCAAGTGGACCTCGCGGTTCGCGTAAACGACACGGTGCATCTCGTCGAGGGCTTCTAACGTAATAGTCTGGATACGATTAGCGTGATGAGCGGCGGCGGGGTAGTCTGCCCGCTCAATGAGTCGACTTACCAGTTCGGCCTCTACCGTGATTAGACCCAGATGTTGACCTTGGATATCATGGAGGTCGCTCGCGAAGCGCTGCCGTTCGGTGATGACCGCTCGTTCTGCTTCCCTTGTGCGCAAGTCATCGAGTTCGAGTGCCAGTATGTATATTGAATCCTGTCCGAGAACACCCAGTGCGAGAAGTGCTGCGATGAGGAGTGTCAGCGGCTCCCATACATTACCTCTGATAGTATCGATGACCCAAGATACCAACCCTATGCTGATTGTTGCGATGAACAGGCGCAGAACGCCATCCCAGAATGATTCGTAGCATACTGCTGTCAGCGCCCATGCTAAAGGTACAATCGCTGCGATCTTAGGGGGACTCATTACGGGAATCAGAACAATTATGATGAGCGCCGCTATAAGTACTCCGGCACGCATCAATTCCCGAGCCTTCGGTCTGTAGAACCAGCGTGTGAGGCAGCAATAGGGGTTAAATTTTGCAGTAACTAGCAAGGAGCCACCGAGGCTGATAAACAGTGCTGCAGACACCATACCTACCCACGCAAATACTGGGGGCGATTCACTTAGGAGGACTGTCGTCGGGGTGATGATTGTCCCGACTGCTAGAAGGATATGCGTGGAATGTACGTAGATGGATATAGCTCGGAAACGATTGAGTCCAGCTTCCTGCGTATCCAGACTCATGTGTATCTCCGTTCACTGCTTATGCACATTTGCTCTCCGGGGGTCTGCAGTAACCTGTTGAGACATAGGTCAACGCCGTCGTTCCCACCGAAAGGTCTTCCAACTCACCAGTGATAGAATTATGACCCACATTACCATATAGATGAAATCGACGATGATCTCATTTGTGCTGGCTGTTCCCAGGTACCACCCTATTGCGGTTAGATGCCCATTGGCTGCCAGGGGTACTGCAAGCACTATGGCGATGATATCGGGGTTAATGGAAGGGAGTACGGCTGTAGCGCCCATTGCAGCAACGAAGAAGGGCATCATCGTCCACTGTGATTTTTCCGGTGTGGAGGTTAACCCACTTGTGGCTACACCTGCCAGTGCTGCAATTACCAGTCCTAGCAGTACTGATGCACTAATGAGTAGTGGGTGCTGTGGTAGCGGTGCTCCAAGGAGAATCAGCCCGGTAAAAACTGTGAGAACCTGAAAGGTGCCAACCAGAAGAGGTGGCACGAGCAAACCAGCGATAATTCCTATACTTGGTAGTGTGGTCGTTCTCAGGCGCTTTAGTGCCAGTGTGTGCCGCCGAGCGGTGAGTGTGTTGAGTGCGACAAAGTATACGGTGATGCACTGGGTTGCGACGAGATTTCTGCCGGCTACCTGTGCCCATGCTTGCGGGTTAAGGGAAGCGTCGGTAAGAGCTGTGATTGCAATCAGCCCGGCGGGAAGTAGGAGGGTGAGTGCGATCATTACGGGTTGGCGGAGGAATACTAAAGTTTCTGCAGTTGCAAGAGACCGGAAGAGTTGGACGGCACTTTTATCTGTGTCTCGTTGAAATTGGCTCATGGTAGTCTCCGTTGGCGTCATTTTGGTCATTGTGTTTCCTTTTACGTCATGAGTATTAGTTAGTGGTTGATACGCCAAAGAATACTTCTTCGAGGGAGGCTGGCGTGCAGTGCAGTTGTTCAACTACAAGATTGTGAGCTCGTGACCAATCTATGACAACACCGACATCTGACTGGAGCTGAGGAGTCCGGATAGTGACCGCTAACTTTCCCTTGTCTCCGGTCTTTTCGAGTTCTCCATGTAGAAGCTGATTTAGCTCGGAGACTTTAGCCGCACCGGTGTGAACTGAGAAGCTGATCCTTGACGGGATTGACGCCAGGACTTCGGACATGGGTCCCGCGACGGCTACGCGCCCTCGATCGAGGATTGTCACGTGCTCAGCTAGATTTTGCGCCTCCTCAAGATAGTGCGTGGTGAGTAAGACAGTTGATCCGTTGGTGTTCAACTCGCGGATAATTTCCCACATGGTCCGGCGTGATTGAGGATCCAGGCCGGTAGTTGGTTCATCGAGCACGATGAGGCTCGGTTTTCCCCAGATAGCCATAGCAAAGTCCAAACGCCGCCGTTCACCACCGGAAAGCACAGACACCGGTGTTTTTCGCCGGTGCTCTAGGCCTACAATTTCCAGCACCCTCGCGATTGAATCCTCACGGATATTTAGGCGTTGCCAGAGTGAGAGTTGCCCGAGCACCGTCATCTCGTCTACAAGTCCAGATTCCTGTAGCATCGTCCCGATTCTGCCCGCAACAGCAGTTCGATGCCGCCATGGATCCTGCCCAAAAACCGTCAGTGTACCACCGGATGGACAGCGGAAACCCTGGATACTTTCCAGTAGAGTAGTCTTTCCTGCCCCATTAGTACCGAGAAGTGCATGAATCTGTCCGGGCTCGACAGAAAATGAAACATCATCAACAGCAACGAATGTTCCATATATGCACGTGACTCCCTTAACAACGATAGTGGAGGAGTGAGAATTAGTTTCAAGGCGTCTCGCCCTGATTTTTATCAAATTATTAATCACACCCAAGGCTTCCTATGTGAGATATGTCGCTCAGGCCGGAAAAGGCTTCCGGGTTAGGCTCTAAAACGTAGTCTTTACCGCGCGGATACGTATCACCTGAGGGCACCCTAGGTAACGGACACCGGCTGTATTTCGGCGTGGTGTATCCTATAGACGCTGTTTTATTGCCGTATCTCAAGTCTCCCAACACGATTGATCACAATATAGTGCCAATGATCATGAGATTAAATGGAGGATTACACCCCTTGTGCTGATATTTGTCATAAATTCAGGTTTGTAGAGGGTATAGATATAATTCGAAATATCCAGTCTCAATGCATGGTGTAGAAGGGGATGGATTATGGAGTTTCCTTGTCCATCCTAATCCGCCCCCCACCGGTACCCGGTAGAGTGGTAGCCGTGGATTTTAGAGAACGCCTGTGTACCCCCGTGATGCTGGAGAACCCTCGTGCTGACCGTGTGAGGGGTGTTGTTTCGTTGGTGACTCGCCGGGGGCGGGCTAAGACCGGGCAGTTTTTGGTTGAGGGGCCGCAGGCTGTGCGGGAGGCGCTCAAATATCACCGGGAAAACGCCCCGGTGCTTGATTCTGTCTATATCACTGAGGCGGCTTTTGACCGGCACCGGGATATCGTTGAGCTTATGGAGGCGGTCTACGGCACCCCCACGCCCGAGCCGGGACGCAGGGTGTTTATGCGCATGGTTACTGAGCCGGTGCTTTCTGCCATGACGGAAGCGGTTTCACCCCAGGGGGTGGTTGCTGTTGCTTTCCAGCAGGATATTCCGCAAATACCCATTCTGGCCGGTGCCCGTACACCGCGGCTTGCCGCTGCACTGGTGCGGGTACAGGATCCGGGGAATGCGGGCACCATTCTGCGGGCGGCCGATGCCGCCGGTGCCGATCTGCTACTCACCACAGCCGGTTCGGTTGACCTCTACAATCCCAAAACGGTGCGGGCCAGTGCCGGTTCTCTCTTTCACCTGCCTATCGTGCAGGGTGTTGATCTCGAACAGTATGTAGAAGCGGCCAGGGCGCAGGGCATGGGTGTGCTTGCCGCCGACGGCTACGGAGAGGTGAGCCTTGACGACCTCGCCGAGGCAGCCGCTGCCGGCCGTCTCGGGGTGAAAACTCCGCTGCCGGCCGTCTACGACCTGGCCCGGCCCACCCTCTGGCTCTTCGGTAACGAGGCCGGCGGACTGAGCGGGGAAGAAAAAGTGATAGCGGACGCAAAAGTTTCGGTACCAATCCACGGCCGGGCCGAATCTCTGAACGTAAGTATGGCCGCAGCGGTGTGCCTCTACGCCTCAGCCCTGGCCCTCTCCGGGGGAAACCCGTGAACGGCCCCGCCCGCAACAGCCTTTTCCCCGTGCAGGTGGTGGGTGCGGCTATCCTCGATTCCCTCTCCAAGCCGAGCAGGATTCTGCTGGGTCGGCGCAGTGCCCCGGCTGAACTGGCCGGGCTGTGGGAGTTCCCCGGCGGCAAAGTGGAGGCGGGGGAGAGCTGCCGGCAGGCCCTTACCCGTGAACTGGCCGAAGAATTGGGGGTGTCGGTGAGACTGGGGCAAGAAATAGTCGGTGAGTGTGAGCAGGGTTGGCGGCTCAACCGGCGGGCGGCCATGCGGGTTTTTTGCGCTGAAATCATCGATGGAACCCCCGAAACCCTGCAAGACCACAGTGCTCTCCGGTGGTTTGCTCTCACCCGTAAGCTCCTTGACCTACCCTGGATTCCCGCCGACCTGCCCATTGTTAACGGTCTTCTTGAAACAGCCGGGACAGATACCCCCGCCAGCAGAAACCACTAGAAAATACTCACGGGACAACTCGGCGTCCCCCGATTCTGGCCCCAACCGGGCTGAGACCACTAAACTTGGGAGAGGCCGTAGAACCGCGGTGGTACACCCACCGGCACAAACACCGACCAGCCAGCACAGAACCGTCAAGAGATTGAGCAATATATGACTGAGCCCCTACCGCAAGACAGCAGGGAGCCAGAATCTTACACAATTCTGGCAAACATCAAAAATATTTTGGAAGACGACCCCGAAGGCGGACTCGAAACGGTCATCAGGGCGTTCTCCCAAGAATTTGAGCGCGCCCAGAAAGAGATCAATGAGGCAACCCCCGATTTTGACCGGCTCAAGAAAACCCGCCTGGCTTTCCTGGGCGAGAAGGGCGGCTTCACCCTGGCTAACAGGCAAATGCGTGAACTGCGCAAAGAACACCGGGCAGAAATCGGCAAAATCATGGGGGCATTCCGCGGTCGCCTGGCCAAAGCCCTCGAAGAACGTAATACCGAGCTTGAAGAAGAGCGTGACGCCCGCATTCTGGTAGAAGAAGCGGTAGACGTCACCGCCGCAATACCGCGCCGGGCCCTGGGCGGGCGCCACCCCCTCAATATTCTGCAAGACCGCCTAACCGACATCTTTGTGGGCATGGGCTGGGAGGTGGCCGACGGCCCCGAGGTTGAATCCGAGTGGTTTAACTTTGACTCACTCAACTTTAAACCCGACCACCCGGCACGTGAACTTCAAGACACTTTCTTTATCGAACCGGCCTCAGCCCACCTGCTTTTGCGCACCCACACCTCTCCGGTGCAGATGCGCGCGCTGCTGTCTCGCCCGCTGCCGGTGTACGTGGTGTGCCCCGGTCAGGTCTACCGCACCGACGAGCTTGACGCCACCCACACCCCGGTCTTCCACCAGCTTGAAGGTCTAGCCGTCGATAAAAACCTGACCATGGCAGACCTCAAAGGAACCCTGGAACACCTGGCCCGGGAGATGTTTGGGGCGGAGGCTAAAATACGGTTGCGGCCCAACTACTTCCCCTTCACCGAGCCCTCCGCTGAACTGGATCTCTGGCACCCCGGCGCCAAAGGTGGACCTGCCTGGATCGAGTGGGGAGGCTGCGGAATGGTCAACCCCAACGTGTTACGTGCAGCCGGCATCGACCCCGAAGTCTACTCGGGTTTCGCCTTTGGCATGGGCCTTGAACGCACCCTCATGTTCCGCAACGGTGTTGCGGACATGCACGACATCATTGAGGGAGATATTCGCTTTAGCCAGCAGTTTGGAATGGAGATTTAAATGCGTGTTCCACTTTCGTGGTTGCGTGAATACGCACCGGTACCGGCGGCGGCAACCGCCGAAGACGTGATGGCCACCCTGGTGAAAGTTGGCCTTGAAGAGGAGGCGGTTCACCGACCCACCGACGAGCTCTCGGGCCCCATCGTGGTGGGGCAGGTGCTTTCCATGGAACCGGAGACCCACTCCAACGGCAAGACCGTCAACTGGTGCACGGTGCGGGTGGTTCCCGAGGGACAGAAGCAAAAGCTGACCGGTGAGGGTATCGAGGAAGACGGTGTGCAGGGCATTGTCTGCGGTGCCCACAACTTTAAGGTCGGTGACAAGGTGGTGGTGACCCTGCCCGGCGCGGTCCTGCCCGGTGGGTTTGCTATCTCCGCGCGGAAGACCTACGGGCATCGGTCTGCGGGCATGATCGCCTCGGCCCGCGAGCTGGGCATCGGTGAGGAGCAGGGCGGTATTTTGGTGCTCTCCACCCTGGGCCTCGACCCCGAGCCGGGAAGCGATGCCTTAGAGGTGCTGGGGCTCTACGACCAAGCCGCCGAGGTCAACGTGACACCGGATCGCGGCTACGCTTTTTCAATCCGCGGTATAGCCCGTGAATACTGCCACGCCGTGGGCGCCGACTTCCAAGACTTTGTGCTTGACCTCGCCGAGCGTGCACCGGCTGCTAACAACCTGGGGGTGCCGGTGAATCTCACCGATGAGGCTCCCATCCACGGCAAACCCGGCTGCACCCGGTTTGTCAGCCGCCGTGTCAACGGAATTGACCCGACGGCCCCGACACCGGTTTGGCTCTCCTCGCGGCTGCACCTGGCGGGTATCCGCTCGGTGTCCCTACCGGTGGATATCTCCAACTATGTGATGCTGGAAACCGGCCAGCCCCTGCACTTCTACGATGCTGACAAACTCAGCGGTGGTTTCACCGTGCGACGGGCAGAGGCGGGCGAGAAACTCACCACCCTCGATGGTAAAGAGCGCGAACTTCACCCCCAAGACCTGCTGATCTGCGACGACTCCGGCCCCGTGGGCCTTGCCGGGGTGATGGGCGGGCAGCGCACCGAATGCTCAGCCGAGACCCGAAACATTGTGATTGAATCGGCACGCTTCGATGAGGTGTCTATCGCCCGCTCCGCCCGCCGGCACAGGCTCACCTCCGATGCCTCAAAACGGTTTGAACGCGGGGTGGACCCCAAGCTACAGGCCGCCGCAGCTCAGCGGGCAGTTGAGCTACTGGTCAGTCTGGGTGCCGCTGAGGCCGATGCGGGAGTAACCGATATTGACCGCGCGGTGGCCCCCCCGCCCATTACCCTGCCACGGGGCTACACGGCCGGCCGTATCGGAGTTGACTACACCGAATCCCGGATCGTCGATCTGCTGACCGCTATCGGTGCACGGGTGACAGCGGGCTCGGACTCGTTCTCGGTGCTGGCCCCCAGCTGGCGCACCGACCTGACCGACAAAGAAGACCTCACCGAAGAGATCGCCCGGCTGGACGGCTACGATAAGATCCCCTCGACCCTGCCGGTGGCGCCCCCGGGGCGGGGCTACACCCGGGAACAGGCCGTGCGTCGCCGCGCCTTTGATGCCCTGGCTGCCTCGGGGCTCACCGAGGTCTTCGCCTACCCCTTTGTATCCCGCGAGGACAATAACCTGTGGGCAAGCCCGCTGGCCGGGGTAAACCTCGAATCCCTGAAAGTGGCCAACCCGATCTCTGAGGCATCCGGCTGGTTGCGGCGCTCGCTGCTTCCGGGCCTGGTTCGGGTGCTCAAACGTAACCTGTCCCGGGGGTTTAGGAATCTTGCTCTTTTTGAGCAGGGGCTGGTGTTCATCCCCGGGCAACAGCTGGGATCGCCCGATATTCCGGGCCCGGGTGTGCGCCCCAGCGAGCGGGAGCTGGACAACCTGATGGAGGGTATTCCCGACCAGCCGCGCTATGTTGCCGGGCTCTTTACCGGGGCCGAGCACGACGGTATGCCCGGTACCCTGGCCCGCCCCTATGACTGGCGGGACGCGCTGGACGCGGCACGTTTGGTGGCCGACTCCACCGGTACCGAGATAGGTGTGGTACAGGGTGCCCACCAGGCTTTCCACCCCGGGCGCACAGCGGCCCTGATGCGGGGAGACACGGTGATCGGTTTCGCCGGGGAGCTGCACCCCAAGCTACTTCAAGAGCTCGATATGCCCGAGCGAACGTGTGCCTTTGAGCTGGATTTCTCCGCCCTGGTCGCAGGTGGTTCCGGTGCTGTTGAAGCTCGCGCTATTTACGGCTTCCCGGCAGCAACCCAGGACGTTGCCCTTATCGTCGATACCGGTGTGTCTGCTGCCCAGCTGTCGGAGGCGCTCACCGAGGGGGCCGGAGACCTTCTAGAGGATATCCGCGTGTTTGACGAATACCGAGGCCCGGGGGTGCAAGAGGGCAAAAAGTCTCTTGCCTTCGCCCTGCGGTTTCGGGCCGCAGACCGCACCCTGACCGCCGACGAAGCCTCGGCTGCGCGCCAGGCCGCGGTCGATCTGGCTGCCGAGCGCTACGGGGCTGTTCAGCGCGGCTAAGAATAGATGAGAGCGCCGGGCTGCCGCTTCCGGCGCTCTCACTGCCGCCCACCTGTTTGCTGTGAGTGCGGCGGATTCACGTAGAATGTTCTACTGTGTGTAAATAGGCGATACAAGATTTTCTTTGGAGAATAATTCGTGGCTGATGACCCCCAACAACCGCAGGAAGACAACGATGGTTTCTTCGAGATGGTCGATGACGACTACGGTCTTGAAGATACCGTGGATGCGCGTACGCGCTGGCTCACCGTGGGAACGGTTGCGCTGGCGATAATTGTGACCATTTTTTTGGGTGTCACGGGGATCCGTTCGCTTAACACGGCCAGCGATGATGCCGGATATGAAGACAGGACCTGGGTGATGACAGGTACCTTTGTTGATCTCACCCCCGATCTGCTCACCAAGTCTAACGTGGCTAAATACTCGGGTAACCTGCCCGCTGACCGCTCGCTCAACGGGGTCATTTTCAAGTCTGACCTCTCCGACGCCAAAGAGGTCAGCAGCGGCGCCAGCGTAGAGTTCCGCGGTTCACAGACCGGCCAGTCCAGGGGGGACTTTCCTCAGGAAGTTGATGCCCTGCTCGCCAGAACGGGGGACAACCAGGTGGAGGTGATCCGTACGGGTAAAGTGGGGTCTCTGCACCAGGTCACCACCGACTCGGTACGCAACGCCACCTTTGCCGGCTGGGCCTGCCTGATAGGAGCTTTTGTGGTTTTTGCGGCCGGTATTGCCGCAGCCGTGTGGCTCAACCGCCGCGGTGGGCGGAAATATGCGGATACCTACGACGAAGACGAAGTCTAGAACTATCCCGCTCACAGCGGTTCACTGCTGTCCGTGTATAGATAATGCAAATATTTGCATATAATTGAAGGGCTAACAGAGTTTTTGTTTTCCCTCCGGATAGGGCAAATCTACCATGGCGATTCCTACAAGCAAGACGGCCAGACAGGCGCGGATTGTTGACCTGCTCTCCACCCACCGTGTGCGTTCGCAGGCTGAGCTGGCTCAGCTTCTGGTTGACGATGGTGTGCGGGTCACGCAGGCAACTCTCTCACGCGATCTTGTGGAGGTGGGGGCGGAGCGGGTGCGCGATGAAAAATCCGGGCTCATCTACACGGTCCCTCACAGTCCGGTGCGGCGTTCTTCGTCGGAGGGTGCTGATTCGCGTATGGTTGCTCTCTTTAAAGAGCTGCTGATTACGGCGGAAGTTTCCGCTAACCTGGTGCTGCTACGCACCCCGCCCGGTGCCGCACAGTTTCTTGCCGCCTCTATCGATCAGGCCGCGCTACCCCCCATTTTAGGGACGGTGGCCGGCGACGACACCGTGCTGGTGATCTCCCGGGACCCCCTGGGCGGGGAAGATCTGGCCCAGAAGTTTTTGAGCTGGGCCGCCTAGTGTGCCGACCGAACCCGCGATGTGTTTTCTGTTGTCTCGTGGTCATGTAGAAGCTGCTGCATACGGGGAAGGTTGAAGAAGTGGGCGACTTCGGCGGGACTCTGGGTGCCCAGGCCCGTATTGGCGCCGGCGGCAAGAAGTTTTTTGGTGATGGTGTCGTTGTTGCGGAAGACGGCGCAGACCAGGGCGGTTTGCCCGCGGTCGTTGAGCCGGTTGAGGTCTGCCCCGCGTTCTAGTAGGGCGCTCACGAGATTGGGGTGCTGGTGGTAGGCTGCCAGGATGAGCAGGGTGTCTCCCTTGGAATCGGTGAGGTTTACCGGTACACCCTGGTCGAGGAGTGAGGTTACCGCCTGGATTTTTCCTTCCCGGACCAGGTTAAAAACGGTGTTGAGCAGTTCGAGTTCTTCTGTGCTGAGCTGGGACATATATCCTCCTAGATACTATTATTAATAATTCATAATAACAGGAGCGGGGGGTGCCCGCACAGCATCGACCGCACGAAAGACACACATCACGGTGGCAGGTTCTACTATGGGACAGTAGCCACCCCACCGAAAGAACACGAGAATTTTTTGCCCATGGTCAACCTGTCACACCTGCTCATCCGCCACAGAGAATCTGCCGAGCTTGCCATCACCGGTGACCTCGGCCGCCTCAGCTACCGCCGTTTCTACCGCCACGTGGGTGCGGCTCGCGAGCATCTGAGCCGGCTCGGTATCGGGGAAGGAGACCGCCTTGCTCTCTCCCTGCCCAATATCACCGCAATGCCCGTCTACTATTTTGCTGCGCTGTCTCTGGGGGCAATCTGTGTGCCCCTCAACCCCCTGCTGACCGAAAGAGAACTTCGTTTCCACCTCGACGACAGCGGGGCGGCCCTGCTCATCATCGGTCGAGGCGCCCGTGTCCTCCAAGACGGTGCCACCCTAGAAGGAATTCGGGTTGACATCCTTTCCGGGGACCGCCAGCTTGACGAGTCCCCTCAACCCTGGCAACCGCTGGAGGTCACCGATGACACACCGGCGGTTCTCCTCTACACCTCGGGTACCACGGGAAAACCCAAGGGGGCGGTGCTCACCCACGGCAATCTCTGGGCAAACGCCACCACCGTTGCCCGGGTTTTTGACTACCGGGGAACCGATGTGCTCTTTGGCGGACTTCCCCTCTTTCATTCCTTCGGCCAAACCGTTTCCATGAACGCGGTTTTTGCGGCCGGTGCGGCGGTGGCGCTGTTACCCCGCTTCAGCCCGGAGGCTGCCGCCCGGCTCTGCGTGGAATCCGGGGTGAGCGTTATTGCGGCGGTACCCTCCATGTACACCGCTATCGCCGCCTACCTTGAAACCCGTACCCCGCAGGAGCTTGCGGGGAAGATCCGCTTTGGTATCTCGGGAGGTTCCCCCCTTCCGGCCTCGGTGCATTCCGATTTTATGCGCCTGCTCAACTGCCCGGTGCTAGAAGGGTACGGGCTTTCTGAAGCATCGCCGGTTGTTTCTTTCAACCGCCCCGGGCACCCCCCGGTTCTGTGCTCGGTGGGGACAGCCTTGGACGGGGTTAGGGTACAGGTCCGCGACGATGAGGGTGCGGTGCTAGTGCCGGGCTCTGCCGGGCAGCTGTGGGTTGCCGGGGCAAACGTGATGGCCGGCTATTGGAAGGACCCCGAGGCCACCGCCGCTATTTTTGACGGCGACTGGCTGGCCACCGGAGATATTGCCCGAATCGATGGGGACGGAAATATTTTTATCGTTGACCGCATGAAAGACATGATTTTGCGCAACGGCTACAGTGTCTACCCCCGCGAGATTGAGGACGTGATTGATAGCCACGCCAGTGTGCGACAGGTGGCCGTGGTGGGCATAGCTAGCAAGAGTGTGGGTGAAGAGGTGTGCGCGGTGGTGGTCCCGCGGGAGCCTCTTTCCCCAATCGAGCGGGAAAAGCTGGTGGCTGAGCTCGATGAACTCTGCCGAACCAGCCTTGCCGCCTACAAGTATCCTCGGCAGTTCCGAATCGTTGATAGTCTCCCTCTGGGGGCCACGGGTAAGATACTCAAGTGGCAGCTGAGATCTTCAGGGCAGGAGCCCTCTGACCGCTGAGGCAAAACACCCCGCATCAGAGCCTGGCAGACATGGAAGCGCTAACAGCTGAGCCCAGCAGAAGGAGCCGGAAACTCCTCTCGGTAGAGTCGGTGAGTAGCTGGGCACCGTTTTTGAGGGCGTCTTCTAAATTCATGGGCAGGGGAATAATAGAGGCGTAGGCGCCGATCCCCGTCTCGTGAACCCGGTGCGCACTATGACCGATTGTCCCGGCAAGGGCCAGCACCGGGGTGCCCTCAGCCCGTGCGCGGCGGGCAATTTCGGCCGGAACTTTTCCGTGGGGGGTCTGCCCATCTATCGCGCCCTCAGCGGTCACCACCAGGTCGGCCCGCCCTATTTCTTGGGTGAGATCGGCGCCGGTAAGGCCCGAGTCCACCAGGGCTTCAAACCGGGGAGTGAGCTCGGCACCGAGAAGCGCCAAGCCCGCCCCCAACCCACCCGAGGCACCGGTGCCGGGGCCGTCATAAAAATTAGTGGTGCTGTGGGGATCGATACTCAGCCGGGTTTCGGTCAGCAGCTGTGCCCAGCGGGTGAGTGCCCGGTCCAGTTTTTCTACCTGCTCGGCGGTTGCGCCCTTTTGCGGGCCAAAGACTCGGGCAACTCCGCGGGGGCCGCACAGCACATTGTGCTGGTTGAGAGCGAGAATAATCCGTGTGTTGAGAACGTTCGGGTCCACCCCCGAAAGGTCGATAGCGGTTGCTTGTTCGAGGTGGATACCACCGGCGGGCAGTTGCCGACCACGGGAATCGAGTATCCTGGCCCCCAACCCGGCCAGAGCTCCAGCCCCACCGTCTGAGGTCCCAGAGTCACCGCAACCCACCACAAGGGTGTGGACACCGGGATGGGAAGCGGCCTCCACCATGAGTTCCCCCACACCGTAGGTACCGGTGAGGCCGGGGTTGTGCCGATCCGGGGGAATGAGGGATAGGCCGGCGGCCGCAGCCATCTCCACCAGGGCCACCCCGCGGTGTGCGCCTCCCAGCAGGGCAAAGTGAGAATCTATCTTTTCTCCCAGGGGCCCGGTCACCTCGGTGGCGACCAGCCGTCCCCCGGTAGCCTCGGCCAGAAGCCGGGTGGTACCCTCACCACCGTCAGGTATAGGCAGGGTGCGGACCGCGGCACCGGGAAGGATCCGGTGAATACCCGCGGCAATAGCCGAGGCCACCCGGTCGGCCTCCATGCTTCCCTTGAAACCCGAGGGTGCAACCAGGATACGCTGCGGAATAATCATTGCCATGATAGTAACTACCTTTCGTAAGAGGTTATTTCTGCGCCCGGTGGGGCTTTAGGGGCTCACCCGCATACCCAGGAGCGGCCATACACCGGTGGCAAAAACCCAGATGAGGAGCATATGCGCCGGTGCCAGCCAGATACTCAGCTTGAGTAAATCGGCTGCCGTATAGGTGTCAAGATCGTCAATATCGCTGAAGAGGGCCACCGGTTTTGCCGAACTGGTGAGCGTGTGGCAGAAACCGGCCGCGGCGGTCGAAATAAAGGCCAGTGCCCGGGGGTCAGCCCCCAGCGGAGAAGCTGCGGCGATAACCAGCGGAATCAGCACGGTGGAGCGCGCACTGCGCGACTGAATAAGCAGGTGGGAGGCGGTAGATACAAGAATAACCAACCCCAGAAACACCGTGCTGCCCATCCCGGCTACCGGCATAAACAGGGTGCCGGCCAGCCAGCTGGCCGCCCCCGAATCGTTGAGGGCAGAGCCCAGCGTGAGGGTTGCCGCCATAAAAATGAGCAGAGACCAGGGGACCTGTCTCAAACCGTCAGCCAGTTTCATGACCCCCACACCGGGAGCCGTCACCGCCAGGGCGCCGGCCAGCGCCACCAGGAGTGCGCTGACTCCGTGCAGGGGCTCAGTCGCCCAGAGAACAACCACGGCGCAGAGAATACACAGAACAGTTTTTTCGTCCCGGCTCACGGGGCGCGAAGATCCCAGTGCGGCGGAGAAATCGAGCCGGTAAGAGCGTTCACGATTGGTCAGAAAAAGCCGCAAAATAAGCTCCGTGCACAGGAGACTGGAGAGCAGGCCCAGCGGGGCACCCCAGACGAGCCACCGCAGGAAACCCACCGGCTGTTCACCGGAGGAGCGCAAAATTTCATCGGTGATCAGGTGGGCTCCCGCCCCCAGGTAAGACGAAACCGCCGAGAGCAGAATAACCGAGGGGACGAGCAGCGAAAGCGCTTTGACGGTGTTGGGGTGGCTCCTCAGCGCCTGGGCTAAGGCCATAAAAACCGGGAGGGCCAGGGCTGCCCGCCCCGAGGTGGAGGGGATGGCGAAGACGGTGCAAAAGAGCGAGATCGACAGGAGGTAGAAGAGAGTCCGCACGCTGGTCTCTCTACCGATAACCCGGCCGGTGATCCGGTACGCCAGCCCCGTATGGGTAACACCCTGGGCCAGCAGGGTTGCGGCGATCAGCAGCCAGATGATCTGGTTTCCCAAAGAGTCCGTAAAATCTTCCGGGGAAAGCACCCCGGTGGCCACGGTGGCTACGGCTGCCGCCAGGGCAACATAGGTGTCTGCGATTCGCGTAAAAATCCAGGCCCAGAGCGCAAGCACAAAAATACCGAGGGTCACAGCACCCGCCCTGTCCAGGGAGAGGCTGATGTGGGCGTAGACGATAAGCCCCAGAACCAGAACAGCACAGAGCACTGAGATGGGTAATGCGGCCCGACGGAGGCTCCAGCCTTCTACCGGAGGAAGCTGATGCTCGGGTGCACGGGAGCGTTCGTTGCGGTCGAGGGAGAAGAGAGTACTCATAGCGATAACCTGTAACCTGCCCCTCGCACCGTGGTGATATAGGAGTCACCGATCTTTTTACGCAGGGCCCGTATATAGACATCCACAATATTTGAGCTGGGATCAAAGTCCATTCCCCAGACCATACCGATCAGCTGCTCCCTTGAAAGCACCTGGTTTTTGTGCTGCATCAGGGTGAGCAGTAGCGCAAACTCTCTGCTGGTGAGCTCCTGCGCTTTGCCATCCACCGAGACAAGCCGCGAACGCGTATCGAGTCTGAGGCCCCGGTGACTGAGAACCGTGGGCTCGGAAGGGGCCGGTTTTTCGGCCAGCCTCAACCGGATTCGCGCCAGGAGCTCGGCAAACTGGAAGGGCTTGGTCATGTAGTCGTTGGCTCCGGTTTCTAGTCCCTGCACGGTGTCGGTGACAGAATCTCGGGCGGTGAGCATAATGATGGGGGTCTGTACCTGCGCCGCCCGCAGACTCTTCATGAGGCTGAAACCGTTCATGGAGGGCAGACCAATATCGAGAAGGATCAGATCGAAGCCGCCGCTCTTGGCCATGTCGTGGGCGCGTTGGCCGTCGTCTTCCAGCGTTGCGGTGTATCCGGCTGCCTTGAGTCCCTTGATGATAAAGGAGGATATGCGGGGGTCATCTTCGATGACGAGTATGTGACTCACGGGTTCACCTCTATACTTTCTGGGGTGTTGGTATGGGCGGGGATTGAGATACCGAATACTGTTCCGGTGCCGCTATCGGGTGCGGCTACCCAGACCTGGCCGCGGTGCCCCTCGGCAATGGTTTTGACAATGGCCAACCCGAGGCCGGCCCCGCTACTGTGTTGCTGTGCTGTGGCCGGATTCTTGGCGTTGCTCCTGTGAAAACGGCTAAAAAGAATGTGAGAGTCGGCGGGGTCTACGCCGGGGCCGTGGTCACGGACCCAGAAGCTCAGTATTTTCTGCCCGGATTGTTCGCTGAATCGGCTGCCCAGCTCGATGCTGGACCCCTCGGGTGAGTACTGCACCGCGTTGGCGCACAGCTGTAGGAGCGCCTGGGTTATTCTCTGTTCGTCGAGCTCAGCCTCACCGTCGGCGATCTCCGTAACCAGCCATCGGTTGCCGTGAAAAGCCTGAACCTTTGATTCGAGGCTGATCATGAGAGCGGCCGGGTCTGCGGGTTTGGCGCGAATAAAATCCGGTCGCTCCGATTTTGCCAAAAGGAGCAGGTCGGCGACGATGCGGCCCATGCGGTCAAGCTCGTCGTCGACCAGTTCCAGGGTCGCTGCCTGTTCCTGGGTGCTTCGTTCCATTAGTTCGAGGTGACCGCGCACAATGGTGATGGGGGTGCGGAGCTCGTGGGAGACATCGTCGAGAAAGCGTCGCTGGGTTGTCGCTGACTCTTCAAGGCGGTCTAGCATCTGGTTAAAGGTGAGTGACATGGCGGCTATGTCGTCTCTGCCGACTACCGGTACCCTGCCGGTAAAATTTTTGTCGGAGACCGCTTCTGCCACCTGCCGCAGATTACGAATGGGCTTGAGGATCTGGCCGGCAACAAACCATGCAATACCAAAGGCCAGAAGCAGAGCCAGAAAGGCTATACCGCACACGGTGGTCATGGTCCGGTGGAGGTCGTCCATAGAGGGGGTGACGTATTTGACCACCACAAACTGGCCGCCACGGTCCTGCCCGGACTCGCCGGTGCCTATGTCTATACGGCCCCAGTGAAAGGTCCCGTGAGGGGTCTGCTCCACCCCGGAGTTCTGAGGGCTTGTGCTGATTCTGTGTAGCATCTGCTGGTCCTCGTGTAACCGGTAGCCGCCCCACTGCTCCGAGACTTCTTCCTCGCTGAGGTAGAGGACCTTGTCCCGGACAATACCCAGTTGCTGCTCATGCTCGCCGGGATACTGGCGGGAAATATAGACTTCCAGCATCTCTGCCGGTGAACTAAAAGCCTCGGAGGTCCGGGGATTTTTCCCCTCCTGCGCAAAGGTTCTCAACTCGCTGAGCTCCTGGGATATTTCGGTGTTGACCTTCTCGATCAGATCGCGGCGCATCACCTGGTAGACGCTAAAAATAATCGTTGCAAGAGCAACCCCGGCGGTCAGGGTCACCCACCCCACTATCCTCCAACGAGTGGAAGGAGTGAGTATCCTTCTGACGATGCCGGCAACAGCGGGGAAAGAAAAGCGGCCTCTAATCGTCATTGTCGACACCGCCGTCTTCTGGGTAGAGGGCGGTGTCGTCGTCGGTTTCTACCTCCGGGGTGTCGTCGTCATGGGGGATGTGGTCAACGTCGTGGGAGGGCACAGCCTGCTCGACGGGCACCTGCTCGATAGTGTCGGGGCTGGCCGGTGCGGACTCTTGCCGGTTCTGCGCTGCGGCTTCTGTGTCCGTCGGCCGGTGCGCGGAGTCCAGCACCAGGGGATCGGGGGAGATGGAGGGCCCCTGAACCCGCTGTGAAAGGCTCAGCGTGAGAAAGAGCAGTAGCCCGAGGATGGCGAAGATCGTTCCGATAAAGAATGATTTTTTGACCATAGACATTAGTATGCCAAGCGGTTCTAAAACCTAGATGAGCGAAAGGTTAAGGTTTTTTCATGGACGGTGCACGGGCCTATTTGCATATTTATCAGCAAGGGAACATAATTATGTAGAACTATGCGGGTGCCTGTCTGACCCCCGCGGGCTAAGAAAGGAATCTTATGAAAGAGCGTATCGTGCTCGCCTACTCCGGTGGGCTTGACACCTCGGTTGCTATCGGCTGGATCGGTGAAGCCACCGGGGCTGAGGTTATCGCGGTCGCCGTCGATGTTGGCCAGGGAGGCGAAGAACTCGAAACGGTGCGTCAGCGCGCCCTCGACTGCGGGGCGGTAGAGGCCTATATTGCCGATGCTCGCGACGAATTCGCCAACAACTACTGTATGCCCGCACTCAAGGCGAACGCCCTGTACATGGACTCCTATCCGCTGGTCTCCGCACTCTCCCGCCCGGTGATTTCCAAGCACCTGGTCGCCGCGGCCCAGCAATTTGGTGCAGGTACCGTCGCCCACGGTTGCACCGGCAAAGGCAACGACCAGGTGCGCTTTGAAGTCGGTATCCAAACCCTGGGGCCCGACCTCAAATGCATCGCCCCCGTACGTGACCTGGCCCTTACCCGAGATAAGGCGATCACCTACGCAGAAAACAATAACCTGCCCATCGAAACCACCAAAAAGAACCCCTTCTCCATCGATCAAAACGTGTGGGGCCGCGCGGTAGAAACCGGTTTCCTCGAAGATATTTGGAACGGGCCAACCAAGGACGTCTACGACTACACCGATGACCCCACCTTTTCCCCGGCACCCGACACGGTGGTAATCACCTTTGACGCGGGTCTACCGGTAGCCATCGACGGGCAAAAAGTAACCCCGCTTGAAGCAATCCAAACAATGAACCACCGGGCCGGTGCCCAGGGTGTTGGCCGTATCGACCTGGTGGAAGACCGCCTGGTAGGCATTAAATCCCGTGAGATCTATGAGGCTCCCGGCGCTATGGCGCTCATTACCGCCCACAAAGAACTCGAGAACGTCACGATTGAACGCGAACAGGCACGCTTCAAGAAAACCGTGGGTCAGCGCTGGACAGAACTGGTCTACGACGGCCAGTGGTTCTCACCGCTCAAAAAGTCTCTGGACGCTTTTATTGAGGACACCCAAAAAATGGTCAGCGGTGAAATCCGCATGGACCTTCACGCCGGGGCGGCAACCGTCACCGGCCGCCGCTCCGACACCTCCCTCTACGACTTCAACCTGGCAACCTACGATGAGGGAGACTCCTTTGACCAGTCACAGGCCAAGGGCTTTATCGAGCTCTACGGCATGTCTGCCAAGGTGGCCTCGGCCCGCGACCAGCGCCTGGGCCTCTCCGCGAACCCCTAAGGAAACCCATGTCTGACCACCAAAAACACGCGACCAACACCGGAGCACTGTGGGGCGGCCGCTTTTCCGGGGCCCCCTCAGATGCGCTGGCGGCCCTGTCCAAGTCAACCCAGTTCGACTGGAGATTAGCTCCCTACGATATCGCCGGCTCCCGCGCCCACGCCAGGGTGCTGGCCCGGGCGGGGCTCCTCACCGCCGCCGAGCTTACCGACATGCTCGCCGCCCTCGACCGGCTGGAGGCCGATGTCCGCAGCGGCGCCTACACCCCGGCAGAGACCGATGAAGACGTGCACGGCTCCCTGGAAAGGGGGCTCCTTGAGCGGGCGGGCAGCGAACTCGGGGGAAAGCTGAGAGCCGGACGTTCCCGCAACGATCAGATAGCCACCCTGGGCCGCATGTACCTGCGCGACCACGCCTCCATCGTCGCCTCCGGCGTGCTCGGTGTCATCGACGCCCTCATGGATCAGGCCCGGTCCCACCCCGAGACACCCATGCCGGGGCGCACCCACCTTCAGCACGCCCAGCCGGTGCTTCTCTCCCACCAGCTTCTCGCCCACGCCTGGGCGCTCTCGCGGGACCTCGACCGTCTGATGGACTGGGATAGGCGCGCCGCCGTATCCCCCTACGGGTCGGGTGCGCTCGCCGGGTCATCACTGGGGCTTGACCCCGAGGCAGTGGCGGCAGAACTCGGTTTTGACTCCGCCACCCACAACTCGATCGACGGCACCGCCTCCCGGGACGTCTACGCGGAGTTTTCCTGGATTGCGGCGATGATCTCGGTTGACCTCTCCCGTCTGTGCGAAGAGGTTATTCTGTGGGCCACCAAGGAATTCTCGTTTGTGAAGCTTCACGATTCTTTCTCCACGGGGTCGTCTATTATGCCGCAGAAAAAGAATCCCGATATCGCCGAGCTGGCTCGCGGTAAGGCCGGGCGATTGATCGGAGACCTGACCGGCCTGCTGGCAACCCTCAAGGCGCTACCGCTGGCCTACAATCGGGACCTACAGGAAGACAAGGAACCGGTTTTTGACGCCATCGACCAGCTTGAGATTCTTCTTCCGGCGGTTTCGGGTATGGTGGCCACGCTGACCTTTAACATCGAGCGTCTTGCCGAGCTGGCACCGCAGGGTTTTGCCCTGGCCACCGATGTCGCCGAATGGCTGGTTCGCCAGGGGGTACCCTTCCGGGTGGCCCACGAGCTTGCCGGAGAAACCGTGCGCCTGTGCGAGCACAAAGACTGCGAGCTGTGGGACCTCACCGACAGCGATTTTGCTTCCATCTCGCCCCTGTTCACCCCCGGCGTGCGCCGGGTGCTCACCGTCGAGGGGTCCCTCGCGTCCCGTTCGGCGCAGGGGGGTACAGCACCGGCCGCCGTGGCCCGCCAGTTTGAGGTACTGGCGAGCGAACTCGCCCCGCAGCGTGATTTCGCCGCGCGTGAGAGGGTCATCGACTAGCGGAGGAGAAACGGCCGCCCGCGGTCCGATCACTTTCTCGTCCCCATTTACGGCTATACTTTCAGCTGGAGGAAAGACCACCGGGGAAAGAACCCGAGGGCTTTCGAGAGTAACCCGTAAGGTATGCGATTCATGAACAAGCCTGTTTCTGTTGATCTCGCTATAGACGAGCTGGTGCCCGCTGCATGCGCCCAGATCCCGGATTTTCCCAAGCCGGGTATTCTCTTCTACGATGTCACCACTCTTTTTGCCCACCCGGAGGTTTTTCGCCGCTGCATCGACGAACTTGCCGCCCGATTTGAGGGTGGGTTTGATATCGTCGCCGGTGTGGAGGCGCGTGGCTTTCTGATCGCCGCCGCCCTGGCCTACCGGGCGGGTACCGGGGTGATGACCGTGCGGAAGGCGGGCAAGCTACCGCGGGACACCTTCACCAAAGAATACGAGCTGGAATACGGGTCTGCCGCTATCGAGATTCACCGTGACGATATTCCCGCAGGGAGCCGCGTGCTGATCGTTGATGATCTGCTGGCAACCGGCGGCACACTTGCCGCCGCGGTCAACCTCATGGGCCAGGCCCGGCTGGATATTGCCGGGGTCGGTGTTTTTCTTGAGATTGAGGGTCTGGGTGGCAGGGAAGCTATCGGTGGCCACCGGGTTGAGACCCTGGCACGGGTCAGCGACAGCTAGGAACCCTCGCACCGGGCGGACCGCCGGTGGTGGGGGGCGGATCGTCTTTAGCTTTCGGGCAGAAGCGAGTAGTATAGAGGGCCCCGTGTGAGACGAGAGAAAGAATGCCGCGTGACCGAGCACCCTACCGACACCGCCGAGACAGCCTACCTGCGTGCCCTGGAGACCGAACGCGCCTACGTGGGTAGACTTTACGAGCGTCTTGACCGGGCACGCGAGGAGGTTGAGCAGAAGCTCGCCGGGGTTCGGAAAAGAGGCGGTAGCGGAACCCACCAGAATCGTTCTGAACGCGACGCCTACGCAAGCCATTACGAAGACCGTTTGGCCCAGCTCAACGCGGTGGACCACAGGCTAGTTTTTGGTCGCCTCGATTTTGACGATCGGACCCGGCGCTACATCGGCAGAATCGGGCTTGCCACGGCCGAGCACCAGAGACTGCTCATTGACTGGCGTGCCCCGGAGGCGGGAACCTTTTACCAGGCGACAGCCTTCGACCGGCAGGGTGTGCGCCGCCGGCGTCACCTCATGCTGGAGGGCCGGCAGGTGGCCGGTATTGAAGACGATGTGCTGGACCCCTCCATTCTTGATAGCTCCGATACCCTGCACGGTGAGGGGGCCCTCCTGGCGGCGCTCAACCGTAAACGAACCGGCCGTATGGGCGATATTGTGGCAACGATTCAGGCGGAACAAGACAGGATTATCCGCGCCGATCTTGCCGGTGTGCGCGTGGTCCAGGGCGGCCCCGGTACCGGTAAGACCGCGGTGGCGCTACACCGGGCCGCCTACCTGCTCTACACTTTTCGGGAGAGACTGAACAATGCCGGGGTGCTGGTGGTCGGCCCCAGCGCCTCCTTTATGTGGTATATCGAGCGGGTGCTGCCTTCGCTGGGGGAGACAGGCGTGGTGATGAGTTCGTTGGCCACCCTGTACCCGGGCCTGCACGCCGTCGAGGAGAAAAACCCGGAGGTGGCCAGGCTCAAGGGTGACCTGCGCATGGTTGAGGCGGTTGCGGCTGCGGTGCGGGACCGACAAAAAACTCTGCCCACGACCAAGATCGTGACGGTGGGTACCACCGACCTTGAGCTGACCCCGCAGATGGTGAGACACGCGCGGGATCGGGCACGGGCCACCGGGAAAGTACACAACGAGGCCCGAGACACCTTTGTGAAGATTTTGGTGCGCGATCTGGCCCAGCAGCTGTCGGAGAAACTCGATGCCGCCGCAGGCCGGGAGGTTGAGCGGCCGCACCTTGAAGACGATGTGCGCGAGTCCCTCGATGTCCGCCGCGCCCTCAACCTGGCCTGGATGCCGCTGTCTGCCGAGACACTGATTCGTTCGCTTTTTTCAAAGCGGCACTATCTGGATTCGGCGCTGAAGAATTTTACCGCGGCAGAACGGAGTCTGCTTCTGCGCCCGGCTGACTCACCGTTGACCGAGGCCGATGTGCCACTTCTCGACGAGGCGGCAGAGTTGCTGGGAGATTTCGGTAAGGTGACCGGTTCAGCGGCGGCTGCCCGGGCGGAGGCCGAGCACCGGGCTAACCTTGACAATGCCCGCAGGGCATTAGAAAACGTGCACTATGAGCTGGAAGACCGGGGTGTTGACGGTGTAGTGACCGCCGAACAGATCGCTTTCTACAACGAGACCGGCGCCCAGCGGATGGACGCCGCTACGGCAGCCCGGGCCGACCGCACCTGGACATACGGACACGTGGTGGTTGATGAGGCGCAGGAGCTGTCTCCCATGCAGTGGCGGCTACTTTTCCGCCGGTGTCCCATGAAGTCTTTTACCATTGTGGGAGATATCGCTCAGGCGTCGTCGGCTGCCGCCGCGAAATCGTGGGCGCAGGCCCTTGAGCCTTTTGTGGGGGACCGCTTGAGCGTGGAGAACCTGACCGTTAACTACCGTACCCCGGCCCAAATCTCTGATGCGGCGGTGGCTGTGGCGCGTGCTGCCGGGCACCGTGTGGAGGTTCCGCGGGCGGTTCGTCGGGGGCAGTGGCCGCCGGTTGTGCGGCGGGTGAACTCGGCGGAGCTGATTCCCGCGGTGGTAGATACTGTGACCGAGGAGGTGCGGGCTACCGCCGGGGGGCTGATCGGCGTGATTGTTTCTCAAGCCCAGTACGGTGAGGTTGCTTCTGCTGTGGCGGGGGCGCACCGGGGGCGCACCGGCACGTCTCAGACAGCTCTCGAACACCAGATTCTTGTTCTCACCCCGTGGGAGGCGAAGGGGCTTGAGTTTGATACCGTGATTATTGTTGAGCCGTCACGGATAGTGGAGGAGGCCCGCGGCGCGGTGGGTGATCTCTACGTAGCGATGACCAGACCCACCCAGCGGCTGTACATGATGGGGGCCGAGAAATTTCCGGCGGGGCTGGAGGCGGACTAGCGGCTGCACCGCCGGTTTGACTAAATCCCGGATAGGTTACACTTTCAGTATCCCGTTTGCGGGTTGCCGTACGAGCGTGAAATGGAGAAACGGTGTCTGTGAGTACCCTGGAACATCAGCACAACGATGATTCTTTTGAGAACATCTGGCAGGAACTAAAATGGCGCGGCCTGGTGCAGGTGAGTACCGACGAGTCTGCTTTGGAGAAGGCGCTGAGCGAGGAGAGTCTTACCTTCTATACCGGCTATGATCCCACCGCCGCGTCCCTGCATCTGGGTCACCTGGTGCAGCTGCTGCTGATGAGGCGTTTACAGCTGGCAGGGCATAAGCCGCTGGGGCTGGTGGGTGGAGCCACCGGGCTGATTGGCGATCCGAGGCAGACCGCCGAGCGGGTGCTGAATTCGCGGGAGGTTGTTGAGGGCTGGGTGGCTGACCTTCGTCGACAGATTGAGCGTTTTCTTGATTTTGAGGGTGAAAATGCCGCCCGCATGGTGAATAATCTGGAGTGGACAAGCGGGCTGTCGGCCATTGATTTTCTGCGTGAGATCGGTAAGAACTTTCGTGTGGGAACCATGATTAAAAAAGAGACCGTGGCCAAGCGACTCAACTCCGACGAGGGAATTTCCTACACCGAGTTTTCCTACCAGATTTTGCAGGGTAATGATTTTCGGGAGCTCAACCGCCGGTACGGGTGTACTCTTCAAACGGGGGGATCCGACCAGTGGGGTAACCTGACGTCGGGTACCGAGCTGATTCGTAAGACCGACGGTAAGCAGGTGCACGCTATCGGTACCCCGCTGATTACGAACGCCGACGGCACCAAGTTTGGAAAATCCGAGGGGAACGCTATCTGGCTGGACCCGACGATGTGCACCCCCTACGCCTTCTACCAGTTCTGGCTTAACACCGCCGATGCCGATGTTATTGATCGTCTTAAAGTCTTTACTTTTAAGACCCGTGCCGAGATAGCCGAGTTTGAGGGATCTGTTGAGCGGGAGCCTCATAGGCGGTTGGCGCAGAAGGCGCTTGCCTACGAGGTGACATCGCTGGTGCACGGGCTGGAGGCGACCGAGAAGGTGATTGCCGCTTCCGAGGCTCTTTTTGGGAGGGGGGAGCTGGTTGATCTTGACGAGGAGACGCTGGTTGCCGCTACCGCAGAGCTACCGCACGCGGTGCTGGGGCGGGATCAGCTTGATATGGTCACCGTGCTGTTACAGACGGGGCTTGCCGCCTCTAAATCCGAGGCGCGCCGTATCCTGAAGGAGGGCGGTGCCTCGGTGAACAAGGTCAAGGTTGCCGGCGAAGATTCCCGGGTGGAGACCGATGATCTTCTCCTGGGTAAGTACGCGATTATTCGCCGGGGGAAGAAGAACACCGCGGTTATCGAGCTGGGATAGCTTCTCACCCACCGGTAGCGGTCGGCACCTCCGTGTGCCTTGGTCCCGGTAGAGTAGCCGCGCTAGAATGAGATTCAGCCATTGTGAGGCGCTTTCACACCGCCCCAACCATAGAGGAGCACATTTGTCTGACACACCGCAGCGCGAATCAGCCGACCGGGGAGGCGCCCACCGCCGTAGGGACGGTTTCACGCAACGAGACAGGCGCGGGACCAACCGCCCGGGAAACGACAAGCATCAGCGCGGCGGGCAAAAACGTCGAAGCGCCCGCGAAAACGCTGCGGCGTCTGCTACCGGTAAGAGTAGCGGCTATCGGCCCTCAAAACCGGCAGCCCCCGACCTCGACACCGATATTACCGGTAAAGAACTAGACTTTTCGGTGCAGCGCGAGCTACGTGCCCTTGAAAAAGATAACGCAGAAAATGTGGCCAAACACCTGGTCATGGCCGGACGCTATCTCGATATTGACCCCCGCTTTGCCCTGCAGCACGCCACCTACGCGACCAGCCGTGCCGGCCGTATCAGCTCGGTGCGTGAGGCGGCCGGTGTGGCCGCCTATGTTGCCGAAGATTTTGAGATGGCGCTACGCGAGCTCCGCACCCATCGCCGTATCAGCGGGTCCAACGAGCACCTTCCCCTCCTCATCGACAGCGAACGGGCACTGGGACGTATCGACAAGGCGCTTGAGCTTGCCGCTGACTCCAAAGAACTGGATCTCAAGCCCGCCGAACGGGTAGAGATCGCCCTGGTAGTTTCGGGTATCGAGCGGGACCGGGGAAATACTGCCGCGGCACTGGAGGCCCTCGAAATTCCTGAGCTCAACAGCAAGCGCGGATACGATTACAGCCCCCGCCTCTTTAGCGCCTACGCAGATCTCCTCGACCATGTCGGCCGCGACACGGAGTCGGCGCGCTGGCGCAGACTGGCCCGCATGACAGAGGCGGCCCTGGGACAGGGAGACTTTGCCGAACCTGAAATCTTTGATATCTACGGTGAATCCGAGCTCTTTGAACATGAAGCAGCTCTTGAGCCTGAGCGGGCTGATTCCGTCAAGACCGAAGCCGAAGAAGCCTAGCATGCTCCTCGATCATCACGATGCAATTCTGAGCGACCTCGACGGTGTGGTCTACGCCGGACCCTTTGCGATTGAGGGAGCACCCGCGGCGCTCAACCGGGCACAGCAGCTGGGTGTTTCGGTGGCTTTTATTACCAACAACGCCTCGCGCAGCGTCGACGCGGTGGCCCAGCATCTTCAGGACCTGGGAGTCGCAACCGACCCTGACCACGTGATCAGTTCGGCCCAGGCGGCCGCAGAACTTCTCAAAGACCGTATTGCGCCGGGCTCCCGGGTGCTTATGTGCGGGGCCCCGGCCCTGGCCGACTGTGTGCGGGAGGCCGGCTTTGAGCCGGTCTATTCCCAGGCTGAGGAGCCGCGGGCGGTTGTCCAGGGGTTCAATCCCCGTATAGTCTGGGAAGACCTTGCTGAGGCATCGTACACGCTGGCAGATCAAGAAGTGCTCTGGGTTGCCTCCAATACCGATCTCACCATTCCCAAGGAGAGGGGGATCGCGCCCGGTAACGGAACCCTGGTGGCGGCCGTGGCAGCCGCCACCGGAAGAAACCCGCTGGTGGCCGGAAAACCCCGGGCACCAATCTTTAAGACGGGTGCGCAGAAACTCAACAGCGTGAACCCCCTGGTGGTGGGTGACCGGCTTGACACCGACATACAGGGCGGACATCGGGCAGGAATGGCTACCGCGGCAGTGATGACCGGTGTGGAAACCTACCGCTCCCTTCTTTCTGCGGTGCCAAAAGAACGGCCCACCTATATTCTTGAAACTCTCGCTGACCTTTTTACCGACTACCCGGATATTCGGGTGGATACCGGTCGAGGGCGTGTTCGTGCGCGCGGGGCCGGGTTCGAGGCGACCGTCGAAGACGGTATCGTAACCGTTACCGGCACGGGTACTGAGGCTAACTACTGGCGGGTCAGTTGCTGCGCCTGGTGGGCGGCCAACCCCGACACTACTCGGCAGGTTTCTCCGCGGGAGATCCGCCGTGGCTGAGAAAGAATCCGCGGAGGATACCGCCGACGACTATGAGCAGTTCGAACAAGAGCTTGAGGCGGTGCTGTCACTCGACCCGGTGGAGAGGATAAACCGCTACTCGCAGATACAGCAGCGGCTCGACGCAGAACTGCACGATACGGACACCGAGGGCTAGAATGTCACCGGTGAGATTGGATAGGGAACTGGTGCAGCGCTCGCTCGCCAGGTCAAGGACTCTCGCCACCAAACTCATTGCCGACGGTGCAGTGCGGGTCAACGGGGTGGTTGTGAGCAAAAGCTCTTTCCCGGTACGTCCGCAGGACAGCATCGAGGTGACCGCAACGGATCTGACCGAATACGTTTCCCGTGCAGGGCACAAGCTTGCCGGTGCCCTGCACGCTTTTCCGCAGATTACCCCCGCGCACAAGCGCTGCCTCGACGCTGGGGCCTCCACCGGCGGGTTCACCGACGTTCTACTACGCCGGGGTGCCCAACGCGTTGTTGCCGTCGATGTGGGGCACCATCAGCTGGCACCGAAAATAAGAACCGACCCCAGGGTAGAGGTCCACGAGGGCATGAACGTGCGCTACCTCAAGGCCGACGATATTGGGGGACAGGTGCAGCTTACGGTCTCAGACCTTTCCTTCATTTCTCTCACCCTGGTGATCCCGGCGCTGGCCGCGGTCACCGAAAGCGGGGGCCAGCTGCTACTCATGGTTAAGCCCCAGTTCGAGGTGGGCCGGCAGAAACTCGGTAGCGGTGGGGTGGTGCGGGATCCTCACGTGCGGGCCGAGGCGGTGGAGAAAGTGGCCTGCTCGGCGCGCGACAGCGGCCTGGAGGTGGAAGGGGTGGCAGACAGCCCTCTCGCGGGCCATAACGGTAACCGCGAGTTCTTCCTCTACTGCCGCAAACACTAGTATTCGAATATTCTTTCGAATATCGGGGTGTTTTGTATCCAAAAAAGCCGAAGTGCAATACCCTAGGAGACGTGACTACTTCAAAGAATTCGGCCACACAGGCTGCGTCAGGCAGTCTACAGGACCGCAAAATCCTGGTTTTCGCCCACACCGGCCGCGATGAGGCCCGCAGGGCGGCCCGCAGCGTGTGCACGCAGCTTTACCGGGCGGGTCTCACCCCCGTGATGGAGCGGGCGGATCTTGAGTCCCTCCGCGAGAACTGGGGTCAGCCGGTACCGGTTGAGGTGGTGCGTGAAACCGTTGCCCTGGTGAATATCGAACTGGGTATTGTGCTGGGCGGAGACGGCTCTATCCTGCGTGCGGCCGAAAAGGTCCGCCACACCGAGATCCCCCTGGTCGGTGTTAACCTGGGGCACGTCGGTTTTCTGGCCGAATCGGAAGAATCAGACCTGACCGAGACCGTTGAGCGCATTGTCGCCGCCGAATACGAGGTGGAGGAGCGCATGGCTATCGATGTTCGGGTGTGGAACGGGCACAGGAAACTCCTGGAAACCTGGGCGTTGAACGAGGCCAGTGTGGAAAAAGGCAACCGGGAGAAAATGATCGAGGTGGTGATCGAGGTCGACGAACGCCCGTTGAGCACCTTCGGGTGCGATGGTGTGGTGATGGCTACCCCCACCGGGTCTACCGCCTACGCCTTTTCGGGGGGCGGCCCGGTGGTGTGGCCCGAAGTTGAAGCCATGCTCATGGTCCCGCTCAGCGCCCACACCCTTTTCTCCCGCCCGCTGGTGACCGCACCCACCTCAACCCTGGCGGTGGAGATGCTCCCCGTCGGCGGGGTGTCGGGGGTGCTCTGGTGCGACGGCCGCCGAACCCGTGACCTGCCGCCGGGATCCCGCATAGAGGTGGCGCGCTCACAAAAGTCTGTGCGCCTGGCGAGAATCCACCCTGCGCCTTTCTCTGAGCGGCTGGTGGCCAAGTTTGAGCTACCCACGAGCGGATGGCGCGGACCCATCGACAGCACCACAAACCCCGACAACTAGCCGAGAAAGACCTCAACAGTGATCGAAGAAATCCACCTCCGTGATCTGGGTGTCATCACCGATGCCCGCCTACCCCTGGGGCCGGGGCTTTCCGTGCTCACCGGAGAAACCGGGGCCGGTAAGACAATGGTGGTTACCGCCCTCGGTATGCTCCTGGGGGCTCGCAGTGATGCCGGTGCGGTGCGCAGTGGAGCAGATAAAGCCCTGGTTGAGGCGGTACTGTGCCTACCCTCTGACCACCCCGCACTGGCCCTAGCAGAAGATGCCGGGGGGTCAACCGAACATATCGATGACCACAGCAGTGAACTCTTGCTGGCCCGAACCGTATCCGCGGCGGGGCGTTCGAGGGCGCACGTGGGCGGTTGTTCAGCCCCGATCGGACGGCTATCCGATATAGGACACACATTGATCGCCCTGCACGGGCAGTCGGACCAGCTGCGCCTCAAGTCTGCCGCCGAGCAGCGTCGTGCCCTCGACTCCTATGCCGGCCCCGCGCTGGCCCGTCTCAAAGAGCAATACCTGGATACCTACCACCGCTATCGGCAGGCCGCCACCGAGCTGCGCGAGGTGCGGGAAAATTCGCGCGCGCGGGCGCTGGAGGCCCAGACCCTTCAGGGGGCGTTAGCCGAGATAGACGCGATAGCACCGGTGGCCGGTGAGGACACGGACCTGGCTGCTGAGGCGCAAAAACTTGCCAACGTGGAGAGCCTCCGCCTGGCGGCGGCCGGGGCGTCGGAGGTGCTGGCCGGATCCGAATACGACACCGATGCCCCCAACGTGATGGCCTTACTTGACCGGGCGCACTCCTCGCTTGTGCAGGGTGCAGATAACGACCGTCAGCTGGCCGAACTGGCGCGCCGGGTCAACGAGGCGCTGATTCAGGTGACCGATATTGCGGAGGAGGTCTCGGCGTACTCGTCGTCGCTGGACACCGAGGGGCCGCAGCGTCTGGCCCAGGTACAAGAACGCCGCGCCCAGCTGACCGGCCTCACCCGCAAATACGGTGCCAACGTTGCCGAGGTTCTGGACTGGGCAGAGGAGTCACGCGCCCGTTTGCAGAGCTTGAGCGATGACCCGGCCCGCGAGGAGGCCCTGGAGGCAGAGTTGGCTCAGCTGCTCGAAAAGCTGGGTGCCCAGGCATTGGAGCTGAGGAGGATTCGGCAGGAGGCCGCGCAGAAACTGGCGGCGGCTGTGACTGCCGAGTTGGCCGCACTGGCCATGCCCAACGCTTCCGTGGTGGTGGCGGTAGAGGAGACCGAAAAATTTGGTGCGAGCGGAAAAGATTCGATTACTTTTCTGCTGAAACCGCACCGTAAAGCTGAGCCTCGACCCCTGGGTAGGGGGGCCTCGGGCGGTGAGCTTTCCCGTGTCATGCTGGCACTGGAGGTGGTGCTTGCGGAGGTGGACCCGGTCCCCACTTTTATCTTTGATGAGGTTGACTCGGGGGTGGGCGGTAAGGCTGCTGTAGAAATTGGGCGGCGGCTGGCCATGCTCGCCCGCCGTGTGCAGGTGCTGGTGGTAACCCACTTACCCCAGGTTGCCGCCTTTGCCGATCAGCATATTCTGGTTCTCAAAAACGACGATGCGTCGCTTTCTCAAGTGCAGGTGCTCACCGAGGAAGAGCGAGTGGTGGAACTGGCGCGTATGCTTTCTGGGCAGGAGCATTCGTCCTCAGCGCGGCAGCACGCCCGCGAGCTGATAGAGATGGGCAGGGAACTCTAGCCGGTTGCCGTTTCTCCGGGGAGGCGCCACAGAGGTTGACACTCGTGTAAAATTGTCGGGATGCATTTCTACGATGATGTCGGTGACGCGCCCCGGCTCGATGCTGCCGAGGTGGCCACCGGGCAAGAAACGATAGCCGATATTCTTAATCCGCGCTATGTGGTATCCAGGGAGACCAAGTTTAGCGGCCATGTGTGGGATGTGGTGCGCGAGCGGGTGTCCCTGGAGGACGGTGGGGAATCTTTTGACAGAGATTTTCTGCTGCACCCGGGTGCGGTGGCTGTGGCGGCTCTCAACGATCAAAATCAGATTCTACTCATTAACCAGTACCGGCATCCGGTGCGGGCTAACCTGTGGGAGGTTCCGGCTGGGCTGCTCGATGTGGAGGGTGAGGAGCCGCAGGCTGCGGCCGCCCGCGAGCTAGCCGAAGAAACTTTTTTGCGGGCCAGCCACTGGGCGAGTCTCATGGAGTTTTATAATTCTCCCGGCGGCACGGGGGAGGTGTGCCGTATCTTTCTGGCCCGCGGTATCGAGCGGATAGACCCGTCTGAGCGTGAAACCCGCGAGCGGGAAGAATCTGAGATTGTGGTGCGCTGGGTGAATATTGACGAGGCCGTGGAGGCGGTGCTGGCCGGGAGGATCCATAACGCTGCCGCAACTAACGCGATCCTTGCGGTGTCTGCGGCACTGGCCCGGGGGCTGGACACCCTGTACCCGGCAGATGCCCCTTTTCGGGCGCACCCGGGTTTTCGTTCCGCTGATTTTAGGGGCGAACTCCGGCCGGCAGAGGGTCTCTAACCCTTGGCTCAGAAGCGGCCGGCCTCGGAGAGGATTGCCCGGGAGATGGAGCGCTACCTGCAGTATTTGGCCCTGGAAAGGGGGCTGGCCCGTAACACCCTGGAGTCCTACCGCCGTGATTTGGGCAAGTACCGCGACTACCTGCACACGGTGGGGGTGATTGAGCCGCGGGCTATCAGCAAAAAGCACGTGAGAGATTTTTCTGCCCACCTTGCTCAGGCCCCCGTATCCGCTGGTGGGCGGTCCAGTGCCCGCAGCGTGGCCCGGGCGATTGTAGCGGTGCGCGGGCTACACCGTTTCTGGTTCACCGAAAAGATTACTCTCGTGGATCCGGCGGTGGCGGTGCATCCGCCGCAGACCGGAAGCCGGCTTCCCAAGGCTATATCCGTCGACCGGGTGACCACCCTGCTGGAGGCCGCAAACACGGGGACACCTACCGGTCTGAGGGACCGCGCGATCCTGGAGTTTCTCTACTCCACCGGCGCGCGTATATCGGAGGTGATCAACGTTGATCTTGATGACCTGTCTCTGCACTCGGGTAGCGGGATAGGGGACAGCGCGGCGGTGCGCCTGTTCGGTAAAGGCAATAAAGAGCGGATAGTGCCGGTGGGGTCTTTTGCCGTGAAGGCACTTGATGACTACCTGGTGCGCGCCCGGCCGGGCTTTGCCGCACGCGGTGCGGGCACGGCTGCTCTCTTCCTCAATGCGCGCGGGCGCAGGCTCACCCGGCAGGGGGCCTGGCTGATTCTTAAAAAAGCTGCTGAGGCAGCCGGGCTTGACGTAGAGATTTCCCCCCACACCCTCCGCCACTCATACGCCACCCACCTGCTGGAAGGTGGCGCCGACATTCGGGTGGTGCAGGAGCTGCTGGGTCACTCTTCGGTGACAACCACCCAGATCTATACCAGGGTAACCGCCGACACCCTGCGTCAAGTTTTTACCGAAACGCATCCCCGAGCCCTTGAGGAGTCTCATGAACGCCACCGTTAACTGGCTGCACCTGGCCGGAGCTATCCCCTATATGCTCGTGCTGGGTCTGATCATGAGTTTCAGCCCCACCGCCTACGGGATAACCGTCCACACCCTGGTGCGTGATAAAGACGCGGTGAGGGCGGTACGGTGGATTGCCCTGGGTGTTGCCGGGGCCTCAACCCTGCTTATTCTTCTTTTTATCCCTTTTAACCCCACCGTGCTGGTTGAAAATTTGAGGGGTCAGGTCAACAGGATACTGCTCCAGCGGGGGATAGACATTCTTGCCGGTGTGCTGCTTCTTGTGAGCGGCCTGTGGCTGTGGTTTCGGCGGGGAAGGCCGCGCAAAGAGAAAAAGAGTCGGGGGGTGCGCACGCTTTCTGCCGGCAATGCTTTTCTGCTGGGGTTTGCTAACACGCTGGCCGGAACCAGCGGTGTTGCCACCATGTATGTGACCAGCCGTGTGCTTGCCGGGGTCAGTAGTCTACCGGTGGTTCAGGTGTCGGTCTACTGCGTTTTTCTGGTGGGGCTGCTGGGCCCCTATGCGCTTATTATCTTTGCCTGGGACCGCTATCCCGCGTTTGCCGATGTCCTCACCGCAACCTTTGACCGGATCGGATCCTACAATTTTCGGCCGCTGATTGCGCTTCTGGTGATTGCCGCCGGCCTGGTTTTTCTCTGGCTGGGGATTTTTGTTCGCTAGCCCGGTGGCTAGGCTACTCGGGATCTTAAGAGAGCCGGATACTGTTCTCACCGGCACACTGGGCAGAAACAGTACCCGCGTTTGACCGCGGGTTGTACCCTAGTAGACGAGAGCAATTTTTTCGCTACAACGAATAAAGGTGAAGTTAGTGACCAAGACCCCCCATGAGCCGCAGCTTGGCCCCACCGGGCGGCCGCTGAAGGTTTACCCCGACCCGGCACCGCTGAGCCAGCACGGACCCGCCCGTATCATCTCTATGGTCAACCAGAAGGGCGGGGTGGGAAAGACCACCTCAACCATTAACCTGGGGGCAGCTCTGGCGGAGTGCGGCCGCAAAGTGCTGCTGGTTGACTTTGACCCGCAGGGTGCCCTCTCGGCGGGTTTTGGTGCTAACCCGCACGAGCTTGACCTGACCGTCTACAATGTAATGATGGATCGTAAAGTCGATATTTACGATGTTATTCAAAGCACCGATGTTGAAAATATTGACCTGCTCCCGGCAAATATCGACCTTTCGGCGGCGGAGGTGCAGCTGGTGAACGAGGTCGCCCGCGAACAGGTACTCGCCTCATCGCTGCGCAGGGTTGAAAATGACTACGATGTTATCCTGATCGACTGCCAGCCCTCCCTGGGACTGCTCACCGTGAATGCTCTCACGGCTAGCCACGGCGTGATTATCCCGCTAATCTGTGAGTTCTTTGCTTTACGTGCTGTAGCCCTGCTTGTGGATTCGATCGAGAAGGTCCAGGACCGGCTCAACCCCGGACTGCAGATCGACGGCGTACTGGCTACCATGTTCGACTCGCGCACCCTGCACTCTAAAGAGGTGCTGGCCCGCATCATCGATGCCTTTGGCGATACGGTCTTTGACACGGTTATCAAGCGGACCGTGAAGTTCCCCGACGCCACGGTGTCGGCGGAACCTATCCTTTCCTACGCTTCCAACCACCCCGGCGCTGACTCTTACCGGCAGCTGGCACGCGAACTGATCAGCCGCGGGGGAGCACCCTAGAAAGAAGGACGCTGCCGTGATGGCACCGACAACACTTTCAGCGGGAAAGAAGGCCGCGCAGACCGGCGGTTTTTCGCTGGTTCTTGAAAATTTTGAGGGCCCCTTTGACCTGCTGCTATCCCTCATTGCGCGCAGAAAACTCGATATTACCGAGGTGGCACTCGCCGAGGTCACCGATGAGTTTCTCTCCTACCTGCAGCTTCTCCCCGACGATGGCGGGGCCGCAACCCTGGAACAGGTCAGCGATTTTTTAGTGACTGCTGCTACCCTGCTTGATCTTAAGGCTGCGCGGCTTCTACCGCGCGGCACCTCAGATACGGAGACAGGTACTGCCCTACTGGAGGCCCGGGATCTACTGTTTGCCAGGCTTCTGCAGTACCGCGCCTACCGTGACGTTGCCGCAGAGCTTGAAAACCGCTACCGGCAAGAGAGCGGGTGTTTTCCCCGGTCGGTGCTGTCTCCGCAGTTTGCGAAGGTTCTACCCGAGCTGGTTTTTACCGTGGGTGCGGAGGATTTTGCCCGTATAGCGGCCAGGGTACTGGCGCAGCCGGCTGGTGAGGAAGAGCGGCGGGTAACCGATCTGGACCATCTGGTACCGCCGCTGACCTCTATCGCTGAGCAGGAAGAGGTGATTCTGGACCGGCTTGCCGCGTCACCGCAGCTTTCTTTGGCGGCGCTGCTATCCGGTAGCGAAGAGTTTGAGATTGCGGTGGTGCGTCTTTTTGCCCTGCTGGAGCTGCTCAACCGTGATCTGGTGCGGGTCAGCCAGCATGAGCCCCGGGCAGAGGTGCTGGTCAGCGCCAGTGATCTCTCACTCGAGAAGGATAGCCGGAAAGGAGGAGGTACCCCGTGACCGATAACGGTACCGATAGCACCGCGGACAGGCCCACCCCCGACACCCCCCGGGCAGAGCCCGAGAAGACGCAGACCTATGCGCAGGAGCAGAGTGATTTTCCCACCGCTACCGCTCAGGACTCTGCGGTCGGGGTGGAGCTGCAACCGGGAGGTGTTAAAGCGGCGGTAGAGGCGGTTCTGGCAGTCGTTGATACCCCGGTAACCGTGCGCGACCTTTCGGCGGCACTCACTGTTTCAGAGGCACGGGTTGAGGCCGCGCTCGATGAACTCTACCGCGACTACAGCGGGTTTGATGACGGCGAGAAAATCCACGAACCGCGCGGATTCGAGCTGAGGCGGATAGCCGGCGGCTGGCGCCTCTACTCCAGGGCAGATTTTAGTCCCTGGGTGGGCAGATTCCTGGTGGGTAAGACCACCGCGAAACTACCGCGGGCGGCCATGGAGACACTGACCATAGTTGCCTACCGGCAGCCGGTGACCAAAAGCCATGTGGCCCATATCCGCGGCGTGAGTGCGGACTCGTCTTTTCGAACCCTGCTCACCCGCGGGCTGATTGCTGAGACAGACCCCGACCCGGAGACGGGCACCCGCCGCTACGCTACCACCGACCTGTTTTTAGAGAAACTTGGACTTGACAGTATTGACCAGCTACCGCCGCTAGCCCCCTATCTGCCCGATACGGACGATATTGAGCTGGCAGGCGAAACCCCCTAACCCGTTGTATGACCAGAGGAGAAGAATAAGAATATGGCACAGAACAGATCAGCCGGCCGTAGTACACCCGCGGGAGGCAAAGCCCGTCCCGGAAAAAGGCAGGCACAGCCAAAGAAAACCGGGAACAGAAACGGGCGGGAAAGCCGGTCTGCGAAATCCGCCAGTGGCCGCACTACCGGCGGTAGGGGTCCCGCTTTCCGCTCGGGAAAACCCTTTGCACGGGAGCTGGGGGAGTACCGTCCTCAGCCTTCCGGTAGATATGCCGGGCCCCACCGCCCACGCCGCCCTCGGGCTGAGCCCGTCGACCACTACGATTTTTATGATCGTGACGGTGTGCGGCTTCAAAAACTGATGGCTCAGGCCGGGGTGGCCTCACGGCGGGTGTGCGAACAGATGATTGAGGAGGGGCGGGTGACCGTCAACGACACGGTGGTCACCGAGCTGGGGGTGCGCGTGAACCCCGAGCAGGTGATCGTGCGCGTAGACGGTATCTCGGTGCAGACCGATGAGAAGAAGGTCTACCTGGCGTTTAACAAGCCTGCCGGGGTGGTTTCAACCATGGAAGACCCCGAGGGGCGACCCGGTATCAAAGATTTCTTGCGGTCTTCCATGAACATAAGGGTTTTTCACGTGGGTAGGCTCGATATTGACACCGAGGGGCTACTGTTGCTGACCAACGACGGTGAACTGGCCAACCGTCTCACCCACCCGTCCTACGAGGTTCCTAAAACCTACCTGGTGCAGGTGCCCGGCCCCATGGATCAGGGTGTGGGCGAGCAATTGAAGAGGGGAATCCGCCTGGAAGACGGTATGGCGCGGCTCGATTCTTTTAAGCTCGTTGACTCGACTCCGGGGCATGTGCTGGTTGAGGTACAGATTCATTCGGGAAGAAACCGCATTGTGCGCCGACTGTTTGAGGCGGTGGGCTACCCGGTGGAGAAGCTGGTGCGGGTGGAGATGGGCCCGGTGCGGATAGGTTCACAGAAGCAGGGTACGGTGCGGAACTTGTCCAAGGTGGAGATTGGCCAGTTGCTGGCCTCTGTCGATCTGTAGGCTTGTAGCGTGGACACTGTTGATAATTATGCCCCGGCTCAGCGAGGTGTGGGCGGGGAGAGCGTGTCGGTTGTGCGGGGGCCGGTGCTGGTGATCGGTGCCGGGCTGCTGGGGGCCTCTGTGGGCCTTGCTCTGCGTGCCCGGAAAGTTCCGGTGTACCTGCTTGATGTTTCACCTACCGTTGAGGCGATCGCCCAGGATATTGGTGCCGGTATCTCCCTGCGGACACTAGCGGATCGGGGGCGGGCAGGTTCTGTCTCGGTGGACGGTGTGGCGGAGAGCTTGGCGCATCTGATGCCGGTGCAGCCGCAGCTGGTGGTGGTGGCATCTCCCCCCGATACCGTGGCTTCGGTGGTGGTTGAGCAGCTTAGGATGTGGCCGAGGGCAACCGTTATTGATATTGCCTCTATCAAGGCCCCTATACTCGCTGATATTGCGGCGTCCGGTGCGGATCTGAGCCGCTATGTGGGCACCCACCCCATGGCCGGGCGTGAGAAATCCGGCCCGGTGGCCGCCCGCGGTGAGCTTTTCACCTCCCGCCCCTTTGTGATCTGTGCCCACGAGACGGCCGCTCGGGAGTCGGTGAAGCTGGCACAAACCCTGGGAGTTGAGCTGGGTTCGACAATCACCTATCTCAGTGCCGAGGAGCACGACCGCACCGTGGCTCTCATCTCGCATGTGCCTCAGGTGATGAGTTCCCTCCTTGCGTCCCGCCTACAGCAGACCCCGCTCTATGCGCTGGGCCTGGCGGGGCAGGGATTGCGCGATACCGTGCGTATCGCAGCCTCCGATCCCGGTCTCTGGGTTCAGATTCTCGCAGCCAATGCGGGCCCGGTGGTTGAGACCCTCTACGGGGTACGGGAAGATCTTGAGCGGCTTATTCGTACCCTGGAGAGTCCTTCTGCTCCCGGGGCCCGGTTGGATATTGCCGAGTTGATGAGCGAGGGAAATGCGGGTGTGGCCCGGATTCCCGGTAAGCACGGTGGCTCACCCGCGGCTTTCTCCCGCCTCACCGTGCTGGTTGACGATACTCCGGGTACCCTCGCCCGGCTACTACAGGAGGTGGGGGAGCTGGGGGTCAACCTTGAGGATCTCCGGCTGGAGCATTCGCCGGGGCAGCCGGTGGGTATGGCAGAAATCTCCGTTAACCCCAGCGAACACGAAAAGCTGGTGGAAGATCTTACCGGTGCCGGGTGGAAGGTTGTTCGCTAGGTGCCGGGCACACACAATGAAAGGCAGTAATACATTGGGTAAAAGACTGGTGATTGCGATAGATGGCCCTTCGGGTTCGGGCAAGTCGTCGGTGTCGAGGGCGGTAGCCAGGCATTTTGATCTTGCGTACCTGGATACCGGTGCCATGTACAGGGCGCTGACCTGGTATGTGCTTGACCGTCGGGTTGATCTGAAGGATTCGGTGGCGGTGATTGCGGCTGCCGAGAATTTTCCCCTGGAGCAGGGCACGTCACCGGCCGAGGAGTTTATTCGAGTGGGCGGTGTTGATGTGGCGGAGGAGATTCGTACTTCGCGTATTTCGGAGGCTGTTTCTGCGGTTGCCTCGCTGCCTCGTGTGCGCGAAATTCTGATTGCTACCCAGCGTGCCATGATTGCTGAGGCACCGGCGGGTATGGTGGCTGAGGGTCGCGATATCACCACCGTGGTGGCGCCCGATGCCGACGCACGGGTTCTGTTGACCGCCTCCGAGGAGGAGCGTATGCGCCGTCGCGGTATCCAGCTGGGCGGACAGAGCAGCAGCCAGCTGCGGAAACAGGTGAGTGAGCGCGATAGTAAAGATTCCAGGGTCACCAGTTTTACCGAGGCAGCCCCGGGGGTGACGCTGGTGGATTCATCGGACCTTGATTTTGAGCAGACCGTAGCCGCGGTACTCACCGCGGTTGAGGAGCAGCTTGCCCGCCCCGATCTGTGATTCGGTTTCGGAGCGATAGTCCTGCATTAGACTGGTAGACAACCAAGCAGAAAAGAGAACTTTCCATGGCAGAGAGCAGAGCGCAGGAGCGCGACGATTACGAGGAAAAATTCCTTGACGGTGGCTCGGACGACGTTTCCGAGCGGCTCGCCCAGATCACCGATGAAACCGCGGATCAGCGGGCCCGGGCCCTGCGCGAGGGGCTTGACGACTATGATCTCGATGAGGAAGATCGGGAACTCTTGAGGACCTGGGGTTTTGCCCCGGTTGAGGACACCGACGGTGAGGCTGATCCGGTGGTGGCAATTGTGGGTAGGCCCAACGTGGGTAAATCGACGATTATCAACCGTATTCTGGGCCGTCGCGAGGCCGTGGTCGAGGATAAACCGGGCGTGACCCGTGACCGTGTTTCTTACCGGGCAGAGTGGTCCGGTAAGGACTTTACCCTGGTTGATACCGGTGGCTGGGAGGCAGACGCTCAGGGCATTGATGCGCAGGTGGCTGCCCAGGCTGAGATAGCGGTGGCCCACGCCGATGTTGTATTGCTGGTTGTTGACGCCATGGTGGGGATTTCTGCTACCGATGAGGCGATTGTGCGTATGCTGCGCCGGGTGAAGAAACCTATTTTGCTGATCGCTAATAAGGTTGATGCTGAGCACCAGGAGGCTGAGATTCATGCGCTCTGGTCCCTGGGTATGGGGGAACCGCACCCGGTCTCGGGTTTGCACGGGCGCGGTCTTGCTGATCTTCTTGACGCCCTGCTGAAGGTGCTACCGGATCATTCCCGCTACGCCGCGCCCGAGGCTTTGGGCGGGCCGCGCAGGGTGGCCCTGGTGGGGAGGCCCAACGTGGGTAAATCTTCACTGCTTAACAAGCTTGCCGGTGAAGAACGCGCCGTTGTCAACGATCTTGCGGGAACCACCCGTGACCCCGTTGATGAGATTGTGGAGCTGGGGGAGCGTCCCTGGAGGTTTGTTGATACGGCGGGTATTCGCCGCCGTGTTCACATGGCTAAGGGGGCGGATTTCTATGCTTCCTTGCGCACTCAGACAGCTATTGAGCGTTCGGAGGTGTGTGTGGTTCTGCTCGATGTTTCTGAGCCGGTTTCTGAGCAGGATGTGAGGATTATTCAGCAGGTGGTTGATTCCGGTCGTGCCCTGGTGCTTGCTTTCAACAAGTGGGACACTCTCGATGAGGAGCGCAGAGAGATGCTTGAGCGGGAGATTGACCGGGATTTGGCGCATGTGGGGTGGGCTCCGCGGGTTAATATTTCTGCCCGTACCGGCTGGCACAAGGATAAGCTGGTTCCCGCCCTGGAGACTGCCCTGGAATCCTGGGATGCGCGTATTCCCACCGGTAGGTTTAACGCCTTTTTGGGTGAGATTGTGGCAGCGCACCCGCACCCGCTGCGCGGTGGTAAGCAGCCGCGTATTCTTTTTGGCACCCAGGTGCAGTCACGCCCACCCAAATTTGTGCTGTTCACCACCGGTTTTCTTGATCCGGGTTATCGCAGGTTTATTACCCGACGGTTGCGGGAGACCTTTGAGTTCACCGGTACCCCCCTTGAAATTTCGATGCGGGTGCGGGAGCGCCGCGGTCTTGTCCAGCGGCAGTCTGGCGGGTCAGCTCGGGGCTCGAAGGGGGCTAGGTCTCGCAAGTAACCGCTACTTGTGGTGAGCCGACGGCAGCTGTAGTCTCTACTGCTGGCCCGGGGTCTCCGGTGTGAGTCCGGCATCTACATCAATGTCTTTGATGGCCCGGATCGCGTTGATAGCGCGGGGAAAACCAATGTAGGGGTAGGCCTGCACCAGGGCGGCGAAGACGGTTTCTCTGGAGTTTCCCGCCCGCACGTTGCCGATCAGGTGGGCGTAGAGTTGGGCTTCCATTCCACCGAGAGCGGCCAGGATGACGATCACCAGTAGTTCACGCTGGGCCACGGTGAGGCCGGTGCGGGTGTAGAAATCGCCGAAACCGTTGGCGGTGAGCTGCTCGACCATAAAATCGGCAAACTGGTCGGGTACATTTTCTAGGGTGCTGCGCATGTGCGTTCCGTAGAGCGGTGCCTGAAGCTCGGCGCCTTTTTCAAACCGGTTTTCTTCGGTGACCTGTCCCTGGTCGGGCAGTGGAAGATCAATGCCGCGGGCGGTGAAGGTTTCATTCATGGATGTGAGGGCGTTGAGCACGGTGGGGTAGCCGACGAAGGGGGCGCACTGGTAGATCGCCTCGCGAATCTCAATTGGGCTGAGCCCGGTGTTGAGTGCCGCGTGGGTGTGGGCGCCCACCTGCGGAAACGCTCCAACGGTGGTCAGCGCGACCAGGGTGATGAGTTCACGGGTTTGATGGTCGAGGTTGCCCGTGGAGAAGACTTCACCAAAGATGTGCCGCTGCAGAATCTGCATGAGCTCGTGATCGGGGTGGTCTTCTGCGGTGGGGGCACCACCAAAGAGGGTCTTCATGGTCTCAGCTGTGCGTTCAATACGTTTATTCACGGTGTCATCCTTAAATCTATGAGGTCGTGTGCGGCTGAACCTGCCACGGTTTAAGCCTAACCCTGTCGGGTGAACGGGCCCGCAAGGCGGCGGTATCTCAATTTGTTTTCTGCGGTGAAGATGCGTATAGTTGTTTCGGTGCTTGGGGAAACCCAGGGAGAATTCGGGTTGTGGCGCAGCTTGGTAGCGCACTTGACTGGGGGTCAAGGGGTCGCAGGTTCAAATCCTGTCAACCCGACGGGCAGGGCCCGGGCCAGAGTATTTCTGGTTCGGGCTTTTCTTGTGCCTGTTGACCTTTTCGGCAGGGAATGCGGAAGCAGTTGATTGCCGGTCTATATAAATATGCTGAACGAGTTGTTTTATTCGAAAACCGTAGAAAATTATGCGTTGAGACTGCTACCATGGTTGTATGATCCTGCTAAAGTTCACCGTGCGCAACCACAAGAGTATCCGCGATGAAGTCACGATTGACCTCACCCGCCCCGCGCTGAAGACTCTCCAGCCAAAGGATGGCGATTGGAGCGCGGTGAGCTATCCGCTTGCCGGTATCTTCGGGGGTAATGCGACTGGTAAGTCCGCCATCTTGGATGCGTTTTTCTATATCTTCGCTGCGATCCAGCGCTCCGCCACTGTGTGGCAGGGAGAAAAGTCTATGCGGCGGGAACCGTTTAAGCTCGACGGGAGCTCCCAGACCTTAACGAGCTTCTATGAGCTAGATTTTGTTTATAACGAACGCCGTTATATATATGGTTTCGAAGTTGATCAGGACGGCATTAAACGGGAATGGCTGCGCGATGTCCCTAGCCTGCGCTGGCGCACCTTGCTAGAACGTGATCGGCACGAGAATGTGCTCACATTCCATTCGAGTCTTCGCACTAAGGTTGAGGTAACCCCTCGTGAACTTGTTCTTAGCCGTGTACTCCTGCTGAAAGATTCACCGCTACACGCCCTTGCACGCGATGTGGTCAAGGGCTTTGACATCGTCCTGGTGAAAGATTCTCACCGTGAGGCACGTCTGGCAAATATTGCGGACTCGTTGGCGGACGGGGATATTACTTTCGAGGATCTTGAAGCATTGCTCCAGGTTGCGGATATCGGCGTTATGGATGTCAGTATCGAGGAAACGAACATTCCAGAGCCGATCCGTCTAGCGCTCCTTCGATTTACGCGGGATCTGTTCGAAGGGGGAGATCACGATTCCGAAGACGACAGTGAATCAAAGGGGACAGACAGTCGTGGGGAGCTGGCAGACGACGAGCTCGAGCAGGTCGTGAGGCACCTCCTCTTCACTCACCGTGGGGCTGCTGAGGACTGCCCCCCCTTCTCTATTCGTGAGGAAAGTGACGGGACTATTGCTTGGCTCGCGATTGCGGTACCTGCGTTGGAAACGCTACGCCGGGGAGGGTTGTTTCTGGTTGATGAGATTGATGCGAGTCTTCATCCGCATTTACTCGAGGTTCTTCTTGGGGTATTTGCGGACCCGGTTGTCAATGTGCATCATGCACAGCTCATCTTCACCAGCCATGAGTCCTACATTCTTTCGCCGCTGAGCGAGGTCTGCCTCGAGCCGGAACAGGTTTGGCTGACCGATAAAACAAACGAGGGGGTAACAGAGTTGACCTGCCTGGCTGACTTCCCCAAGCATCCCGATGCTAATGTCGCAAAGCGATATCTTACGGGACGATACGGAGGAACTCCGCGGCTTTCACCGAGCTTGTTTGTCGCGCTTGTCGATGCTGAGGGGGTGTAAAAGTAGTGGCGCAGGGTCGGCGTCGACGCTCTGGCAGGCATTATCGGCAGCCTGCGCGGCGTATTCTGATCGTCACCGAAGGTACGCTCACCGAGCCCCAATATATCGAGGGTTTGAACCGTTACCTGCGAAGTAAAGGTGCGACTACTGTTGTCAAGCCTGTTTCGGTGGGCAAGGACCCGTTGAGGGTTGTTCAGAAGTGTGTGGAGAAGCGAGATGAAGCAGCTCAGAAGGGCAAAGAATACGATGACCATGTGTGTCTAGTTGACGTTGATAAACATAAAACTTTGTCTGCGGCTGTTCAACTCGCTGAACGAGAGGAGATCCGGCTTCTGATCTCCAACCTCAAATTCGAGGTCTGGCTTCGCTGGCATATTGAAGACAAGGGTTCTGCGTTGACTTCGACGCAGCTTGATGCACTCGTTACCAAGCTGGGGCTTGTCGAGGGGAAAAAACTTTCGCGGTCGTTCCCATTTAATCGTGTATATGATGCGTGTAGAATCGCTCGGGCTGTTGATCCCGAAATGCGAGCGGGACGCAAAGGGCCAGACCCATCCTCCTCGATGCCGATCCTGGTGGATCTTATGCAAGGTGTGCGCTGTCACTGATATAAATACGGGATTGATATCAGCAACCTTGTGAATCCAAATCCTGTCAACCCGACGGACAGGGCCCGGGCCAGAGTATTTCTGGTTCGGGCTTTTCTTGTGTTCCGGTGTCGATCGCATAGACTTTAAGCCGTGGTAGACAATGAAGGCCGGTATGAGAGTCTTAGCCCGCGCGAAACCTGGAATAGGCGCTACGCCGAACGGGAGCGGGTGTGGTCTGGAAAACCTAACGATACGCTGGTGCAGATACTTTCTTCGGAGCGGGCAGATATTGAAGCGGCCGGTTCAGCCGGCCCTATCACCGTGTTAGACCTCGGTTGCGGTGAGGGGGCAGACGCTGTCTGGCTTGCCCAGCAGGGGTGGAAGGTCAGCGGAATAGACATCTCTGACCTGGCCATAGAGCGGGCCCGGGCTGCTGCTGCGGTAGCCGGAGCGGACATAGATTTTGTCTGCGCAGACCTCACCACCTGGCGGAGTAAAGAGCGTTTTCATCTTATTGTCTCCAGCTTTCTCCAGTCGCACACCGGTGGGCTTGACCGCACCGCTATCTTGAGAAACGCAGTAGAGTTTCTGACTCCCGGGGGAAAACTGATCGCTATCTCCCACGCCAGTCTTCCCAGCTTTGCCACAGCCGACGACCCCCGCCACGAACACGCATTTTCGCTACCGGATCCGGTCGAAGAAGCCCGCGATATCACCGCCGGCAGTAACCGTTATGAGGTGGTGGTGGCCGAACGAAGACCACGGGAAGTTGTATCCCCGCAGGGAGAAACCGGCACTATTGACGACGGCGTGTTGGTGATTAGCCGTACTCGCTAGCGCAGCTAATGAGAGAAACACCTCACAGCCAGAGAAAGAAATAGTGCTCCCGAAGGTTCATACTTGAGAGATAAAACTTTTTGACTCTAGGAGAAAGAAATGCTTGTTATCTCATCAATTTTTGTGGCGGTAGCTGTCCTTATTCACGTATATATCTGGGTTTTGGAGAGCTTTCTCTGGGATAAGCCCAAGGGTATGCAGGTATTCGGTACCACCCCGGAGGGTGCAGCCGCCACCAAAGAAATGGCGGTCAACCAGGGGCTCTATAATCTGATGCTGGCCCTGGTGGCCCTGGCCGGTTTGGTCTTTCTCTGGGCCGGCAGCCACCAGGTCGGTCAAGCACTGGTGGCTGCCGGTGCCGGCTCCATGGCGGTAGCCGGTATCTTCCTGTTTGTCACCAGCCCCGATAAGCGCCGGCCAGCGCTTATTCAGCTGCTGCCGCCGCTGGCCGGCCTGCTCACCCTGCTTTTCATCTAGGAGCCCGCCCGGCAGCACCGGCGGTTAGCGGCGATCATAGTCGGGTTCCCAGTCCCGCGGCGGTAGCTGGTTGGTTTCGATGAGCTGCCGGTACCAGTAAAAGGAGTCCTTGCGGTAGCGGGCCAGATCGAGCAAGTCATCGTCGGTGCGGTTGACGTAGATAAAACCGTAGCGTTTGCGGAAACCCTGGTGGGTTGAGACCAGATCGATGGCTGTCCAGGGGGAGTAGCCGAGAATCTGTACACCGTCGGTGATTGCCTGCTGGGTTTGTTCCAGGTGGTCACGCAGGTAGTTGATCCGGTAGGTGTCGTGCACGCGCTTGTCGTCGGTGAGCTCGTCGTTGGCACCCAGGCCGTTTTCGGTAACGATGAGCGGTAGCCGGTAGCGGTCCCAGATGGCCCGGTAGGTCATGCGCATACCTACCGGGTCAATCTCCCAGCCGAACTCTGTCATCCCCAGATGGGGGTTGGAGACCGACTTAAAGAAGCCCTCCTCGCCCTCCGCTATCTGCTGGTCCGCGGCCTCTGCCCGTTCCGAGGCACCGCCGCCGAAGGGGGCATCTGCCATGGTGGTGGTGTTGTAGTAGTTGAAGGCGATGAAGTCCGGTTTGGCGGCTTTCATGATCGCCATATCACCCACCTCAAGGGTGGGGGCGATCCCTTTTTCTTCCAGGTAGGACCAGGCCAGACTGTTGTACTCACCGCGAACAGCGAGATCGAGGTAGAGCCAGTTACGCACCGCGTTATAGTTATCCGCGGCAATAACATCCTCGGGCTTTGACGATGCCGGGTAGACATAGGAGATATTGGGTGCGGGTCCAATCTTCGCCTGAGGGTGCATATCGTGGAGCAGGATCATGGCTTTTGCCTGGGCCAGAAACATGGTGTGGTTGTACTGGTAGAGCTGCTTTTCTGTGGTTTCGGGCGGGAAGAAACCCAGGGTTTTGCCGTGCAAAATCATCATGTTCTGCTCGTTGATGGTCAGCCAGTACTTGACCTTGTGCCCGTATTCTTTGAAAAGGATTTCCGAGTAGCGCACAAAAGCGTCTGCGGTCTTCCTCGACGCCCAACCGCCCTTGTGATCGAGGGCCAGCGGGGTATCGAAATGGAACATGGTCACGATCGGCTCAATCTTGTGTCTGAGGAGTTCGTCAATCACCCGGTGGTAGTGGTCGATACCGGCCCGGTTAATCTTGCCGTCGCCGTCGGGGATAATGCGAGACCAGGCAATAGAGAACCGGTATGCCTTGAAACCCATCTCGGCCATGAGGGCAATGTCCTCTGTGAAGCGGTGATAGTGGTCTGAGGCCACTGTGAAGTTTGCGGTACCGGCGGGTAGGTCGGTGCGTACGTCTGTGCGGATGGGCCCGCGCCCGTCCTCATTCCATGCGCCCTCAACCTGGTAGGCCGAGGTGGAAGCAGACCAGAGAAAATCCTGGGGAAAAGGCTTGAGTTCTTGGTGGTACACGGTATTTCTCCATCATAGTTTCTTGGGTTGGCACGGCCTTGTGTGAGCGCCTGATAACGGCAGCTCACTCATATGCTCATGCACGATCTTGGTACTAGCCGAGACGACTAGAAAACCCGCTGTCCGTCGTTGCTAAAGAGACCGGACTTGCCCCGTTTTGAGGTACCCACAAGGTTGGTGTCAAGTAGACCGGAGGCCTCCATCATGGCGTAGGCGGACACGGGTCCAATAAACTTATACCCCTCCTTTTTTAGAGCCTTGGCCAGGGCCGCAGACTCCGCGGAGGAGACAGGCACCTGTGACTGAGTTTCGGGTACGGGCGTTTGCCGGGGCTGGTAGGACCAGATGAGCGCCGGTAGACCATCGGCCACAGTCTGCCCGGTGGGTAGTGTGAAGCCCAGTAGCCGAGAGTCATCGGCTTCTACTGCCTGCGACCGCTGTGCGGAGCTCTGGGCGCGGAGCCGGGCTGCGCGCTCGCGCAGGGCAAGTGTTGTTTGCGCGTTGGTCACCATTGCGGCTATTTTGCGGGGGGATCGAATAATCCGAGGGTCTGTGGCTATCTGCTCGCGGTCAGCTTCGGTCAGGGTGGCTACCTTTTCGGGGTCAAAATCGAAGAAATGTTCTCGAAGGGCTGCGCGTTTGACCAGCACGGTACGCCAGGAGAGGCCGGCTTGAAAGCCCTCTAGACAGAGTCTTTCAAAGCAACCCTGTTCATCGGTGATGGGTTCACCCCATTCACTGTCATAGTACTCTTGCATAAGCGGGTCTGATGTTGACCAGGAAGGGCGGGTCAGGCCGTCTTCACCTACAGTAATGTCCGGGTTCGTGTTCATGCTGGCTCCTGGCCTGTATCGTCTGTGTATTGCGTGTTTTCGGGGTTTGGGTTAGAAGAGGTGGCCGCGGGATTCTGCGTCGGTGGCGGGTTGTTCGAGACTGAGAAGAAATTTTTTGTTGTCGATACCGGAGGCGTAGCCGGTGATTTTACCGTCGGCGGCAATGACTCTGTGGCAGGGAATGAAGATGGTGCACTTGTTGCGGCCTACCGCTTGCCCAACGGCGCGTGCCGGTGCGTGCGGGCCCACAATTTTGGAGATTTCCCCGTAGGTGGTGGTGTACCCGTGGGGTATTTGGGTGAGGGCGTCCCATACGGCTAGCTGAAAATCGGTGCCCTGCGGCCGGAGGGGCACGTCGAAGGTGGTGCGCTGGCCGGCGAAGTATTCGTCGAGTTCCTGCGCGGCCTGCTGCAGGACGGGGTGGTCGGTGAGTTTTACCCGATTTCCCAGTTCGTCGGGGGCAGCAAAATGTGCTTGGCCCTCAACCCAGGCGCCGGTGAGGGCCTGATCGTTACCGGCTAGATAGAAGGTCCCTATGGGCGTGGGGTGGAGGGCATGACGGGTGGCTGGGTGGGGCTGCATAATTCTTATCTCTGCCTAGGTTTTTATATGAGACCGTATTGAAAGTAATAGTATCGGATTCGGAAGACGGTGACCAGAGGTCCGGGGCGGTGATGGCTGTTGAGCTGGATCTCCGAGCCTGTATATAAAGTTATCTTTCTTGCGCTTTCACCATTTTATTATTCGATTCAAATAATGAAACCCAATACTCTCCATCCCTGAGTATAAAAGGCATCTTTACCAGATTGGTGAATACATCTATATGTTCAAGATCTTCATAGGCTATACCAACTATTGATTCTGCTTCAGGCAGTAGCTCTGATATATCAATCAAAAAACCACGGTACCGATCCATCAATCCCGAGGAAATATATATTTGGACACTCTCTTTAAGGTTTGAGGGAATGTTTTCATCAGACTCATAAGAATCTATAAGAAATTTTTCGAGTAACCTTATATTTGAATAATCAAATGATTCTGAATTAAATTCAGGCAAATAATTTTCGATAATCTTAGAATTTGAATTTGATCGTATTTTTTTATTTAAATTATATATTAAATTGTTCATTTTACCGAGGTACCACTTACCGTTCGCGTAGTGGGAGAATCGCTTTCCTCAGGGAGCAGTCTCAGTCGCCGCCACCGGCTAATGGCCTGATAAATTTCCGCAGCCCTGGGCAGGGCAAGATCACCGCGCACCCGCGAGTTCTCGCCCGACCGGCTGTCAGCCCCCACCAGAATATCGAGACCGGACTCCTCAAGCTCACGAACAAAAGCCGCCACGGCATCGCTCAACCGGGGCCCCCGCTCCAGCAGATGAGCAATAGGACCCAACGACAGGGCAATAGCGTTGGTTTGCGAAGAATCAACCAGCTGCGAAAGATAACGCAGATCCAGGGTTTCTCGCCCCATCTGTATTTGCTCCAGGCCGCGGCCCCGAGGCGGCTTGCTGCCGCCACCGGCCACAAGCGAACCGGGATCAACCCGCCGCCCACGGGTAACCGCCGAATACGCGGCAAAATCAAACGGAACAACCTCAGCTTCACCGCCAATAGCCCGTGCCCGCCGCGTCAGATCAGACACCCGATAGTTTTGCAGGCCTATCACCTGATCCGCCACCGGGAAAAAAGCCCCGGAACCACCCACCACCAGCAGCGTGCTCACTCCCAGCTGCCGGTACAGGGTCCGAACCCTATCAACAAAAGGAGTAATCGGCTCGTGCTCAGCAGTGATCAACTCTTTCATCGCAGAATCACGAATCATAAAATTGGTGGCCGACGTATCCTCGTCAATGAGCAGCGTAGACGCACCCATTTCGAGGGCCTCCGCGAGATTAGCTGCCTGACTGGTAGACCCGCTGGCATTCTGGGTAAAGAAACTATCGGTAGCCGTACCACCGGGCAAATTATTAATAAAAGGAGAAATATCGGTGCCGGTTACCGCGCGGCCATCCTCAGCCCGAACCATCACGGCACTCGGGTCAGTAGCCACCAGCTCGCGCCCATCACCGGGAACATGCGCATACACCCCGCGCTCCAGGGCACGCAGTAGAGTGGACTTCCCGTGAAAGCCACCACCCACAATCAGCGTCACCCCCGCACGCACACCCATACCCCGCACCCGCCGGCCGCCGGGTAGCACAAACTCCTCGGCAAACTCGTCCGGCGAAACAAAAGGCACAGCCTCCTCCAGAGGAGTATCGCTGTCACCGGCAGATCGGGGCAACACGGCACCGTCGGCTACAAAAGCAACCAGCCCCCGGTCGGCAAGGCCACCGCGCAGGGCAAGATAGTCCCGGTAGATACCCGTATGCTCGGCCAATGCCACCGGATCAAGCTCCTCGCCGATCGCCGAATACCGCACCAGCTTTGGAAGCTCCTCTACCAGAAGCCGTGCCGCCTGCCTACCGCGAATACGTCTACCCGAGGCGGGAAACTGAAAAGTAAGCCGCAGACTCACAGAGCCCTGCCCCACAACCACCGAGCTACGCTGTAGGATCTCCTGACCCGGGCGCACAAACCCAAACTCGCGCGGCCCCAGCCGCACAGCATCGGCAATATCGCGGGCAATAAAATCCGCCGTAGCCACCCGAAAATCACGGTGGGTAACAGCCTCGGCCGGGAGACCGGTCTGCTCAAGCGGCACAGTAAGGTGCAGCCTGGACGCCGGGGCGTAGGGATCAGACTGCACCTTATCAATATGGAGGGTGAAGTTATCGAAAACCCAGCTGCCGGTCAGCTGTTTAAGCGCACCGTAGGGCTTGCCGTCAAGCTGCTGAAGTTTTGAGTAAAGCTGTGAAGAAGAGGGCATAGCCCCACTATATATGTATCGGTCAACCTCTATTTACCCCTAGCCGCAGTTAGGGGTAAATAGCGGGCCCACCTAGTCGGTTTCTATGTCATCATCAACCCAGTCAAGGGTCTTAGAAACAGCCTTCTTCCAGTTGCGGTACTGACGCTGCACCTCTGCAGAGTCCATGGAGGGCTCCCAGCGTTTACCCTCTTCCCAGTTATCGACCACATCCTGCTCACCTTCCCAGAAGCCCACCGCAATACCTGCAGCATAGGCCGCACCGAGAGCGGTAGTCTCAATCACCTTGGGCCGGATCACCGGAACGCCCAGAATATCCGCCTGAAACTGCATCAGAAACTCGTTAGCTGTCATACCGCCGTCAACGCGCAGTTCCCCCAGCTCCACGCCCACCCCGGCGTGGGCGGTATCGGCGTTCATGGCATCGAGTACCTCGCGGCTCTGCCAGGCCACCGACTCCAGGGCGGCGCGAACAATATGGGCACGGTTCACATAGCGGGTCAAACCCACAATCACACCGCGGGCATCGGGGCGCCAGTGCGGGGCAAAGAGCCCGGAGAAAGCAGGAACCACGTAGGCGCCACCGGAATCTTCAACGCTGGTTGCTAGCTCCTCAGAATCAGCGGCATGGTCGATCATCCTAAGGTTGTCCCTCAGCCACTGGATCAGAGAACCGGAAACCGCCACAGAGCCTTCCAAAGCGTACACGGGCTTCTGATCACCAATCTTATAGGCAACCGTGGTGAGCAAACCATTTTCGGAGATAACGGGCTCTTCGCCGGTGTTCATGAGCATAAAGTTACCGGTACCGTAGGTGTTTTTAGCCATACCCTTCTTAAAGCATGCCTGCCCAAAGGTTGCCGCCTGCTGGTCACCCAGGATACCGGCGATAGGTACACCGGGGAGCAGACCCTTCTGCCGGCCTTCCCCGTACACCTCGGACGAGGAGTGGATTTTAGGTAGCATGGACATCGGAATACCCATATCGGCTGCGATATCTTTGTCCCATTCCAGGGTGCGGATATTCATGAGCAGGGTACGGGAAGCATTGGTGACATCGGTGACGTGAATACCGCCCTCAACGCCGCCGGTGAGATTCCATATCAGCCAGGTGTCGGTGTTACCAAAGAGGAGGTCACCGGCCTCAGCTTTTTCTCGGGCACCTGCAACGTTGTCAAGAATCCACTTGATCTTGGGGCCCGAAAAATAGGTGGCAAGGTTGAGCCCGGTAACGCTGTGGTATTTGCCAGGTCCCGCATCACCCGCTAGCTCATCGCAGATTCTCTGGGTGCGGGTATCCTGCCACACAATCGCATTGCAGACGGGTTCGCCGGTGGTCCTATCCCACACCACGGTGGTTTCGCGCTGGTTGGTGATACCCACCGCAGCGATAGCGTGGTGGTTGATCTCGGCATCACTGAGCGCCTGCCCCACGGCTTTACGGGTGTTCTGCCAAATTTCGAGGGGATCGTGCTCCACCCAGCCTGCGCGAGGGAAAATCTGTTCGTGTTCGAGTTGACCCACCGCAGCAATACTGCCTTTTTTGTTGAAGAGGATCGCGCGGGAGCTCGTTGTTCCCTGGTCGATGGAGAGAATGTACTTTTTACGTTCGGGGAGAGGTTTTTTGGCCACGGTGTCACTTCCTTGTGAAGAGTGCGTAGAGAAAATGGTGCTGTCCGGACATACGTTAGTCTAGACGGTTTAGATTGCCAGCATTGCCGGAACAATGAGGGCTGCTAGTACAGCTCCGATGAGGGGGCCCACCACGGGCACCCAGGCATAGGACCAGTTGGAGTTTCCTTTGCCGGGGATAGGCAGTACAGCGTGCGCTATGCGGGGTCCCAGGTCGCGGGCGGGGTTGATGGCGTAGCCGGTAGGCCCGCCCAGCGAGAAACCGATAGCCACCACAATGAGCGCTACTGCCAGCGGTCCCAGACCCGAGGGGGTTTGCCCCGATGCCACAATAAAACCGAGCAGCACAAAGGTGCCAAAAATTTCGGTTACCAGGTTCCAGCCATAGGAGCGCACCGCCGGACCGGTTGAAAATATACCCAGTTTTACGCCGTCTTCGGTAGGCTCATCAAACTGTTTCTTGTAGGCCAGGAAAACGGCCACAGCACCGAGAAAAGCCCCTAAAAATTGGCCGGCAAAATAGATCAGCGCGGTTGACGCGGCCGGAGGGACACCTTCGGCAAAGTCGTTACCGGCTACCCACTGCCCCACGGTGACGGCGGGGTTAAGGTGGGCCCCGGAGGGGCCGGAGGCGTAGACACCGGCAAAGACCGCTAGGCCCCAACCGAAGGCGATGCCTACCCACCCCACGCCTCGGGCATGAGATTTTGGGAGCGCGTTGGCGGCACAGACACCGCCGCCCAGAAGAATCAGAATAAAGGTTCCCAAAAGCTCGGAAGAGAAAAGCCCGAGGCCAGTGGGGATACCGTCGGCACCAACGAGGGCTGAGCTGCCCTCGGCAAGCAGAGTTTTCATATGCTTCCTTTCTGATGCTGCCGGGGTTGGCAGCGTGGTGAAGATCGGAGGTGAAACCGGTGAGTGAACCGGTGGGACGGGTTAGAGTTTGACGCGCGGGGCGACGCGGTCGATCCCGGTGACCAGGGCCGACGCCTGAGAGTCGCTTACGGTGGTTTGCGCCTGCGCAATAGCCTCAACACGCTGGCGGTAGAGGTCTATCTCGTGGTCGGTTTCCTGCTCGGACCAGCCGAGTTCAGCGGCCATGAGGTCGGCTACTTCTTTGGCTGAGGAGAGTCCGCGATCGGTCTGCTCCAAATCCAGGCGTACCCGGCGTACCAAAATGTCTTCCAGGTGCAGGGCCCCTTCCACGCGTACACCGTACACCACGTCGGCCCGTAGAAACTGCGGTGCGTGTTCTAGGGGGGTGGCCAGTTCCGGTTCTGCCTCAATGAGGGCGGTGATGTCTGCTATTTCGGCCCCGTAGCGTTCAAGGAGGTGATCCATGCGCTGTGATGTCCAGCCATATTTTTCGGCGATAGTCTGCCGGTGGGCTTCGGCCGCCCGGTAGCCCTCGGCACCCACCAGCTGAATATTCTCGGTGATTGAGGGGCGGGCTTTGGCCTCTGCCCCCAGGGCAAAATCAACGGCATCGGCTGCCATCACTCGGTAACCGGTGAGCTTACCACCGGCGATAGCACTCATACCGGGGGCTACCTCGGTCACGGTGTGTTCGCGGGAAACCTTGGTGGATGCTGTCTCGCTGGAACCCTCCTTGAGCTTGGGCTGTAGGAGCGGGCGCAGGCCGGCAAAGGTGCTGATCACGTCATCGCGGGTCAGCTCGCGGGCCAACAGCTTGTTGGCCTGTCCGAGCACGTAGTCAATATCTTTTTCGGTGGCCACCGGGTTTTCGATGTCTTCGGTGTAGGGGGTGTCGGTGGTGCCAATGATCCAGTAGCGCTGCCAGGGAATGATGAAGAGCACTGATTTTTCGGTTTTGGTAAAGATTCCGCTACTTGCTTTAATGCGGTCTCGGGGCACGGTCACGTGAATTCCCTTGGAGGCCAGCACCTCAAGCCCGGCGTCGTCGCTGGCCAGTGATTCTGATTCTTCTGTCCAGACGCCGGTGGCGTTAATAATGTGTTTGGCAGATATGTTGTATTCCTGACCCGTCTCAAGGTCACGCGTCTTAGCACCGGTCACTCGACCAACACTATTTTTGATGACCCCCACCACCTGGGTGCGTGAGGCGGCCAGGGCGCCGTAGCCGCTGGCGGTGCGCACCAGATCAACCACCAGTCGGGCGTCGTCGACGCGGGCGTCATAGAACTGGATAGCACCGGTGAAGGCCGAATTTTTTATGTCGGGGAAGACGGTTTTGGTACCTTTTTTGGTGAAGTGCCGCTGCGGGGGTACCGTGAGGCGCCCGCGTGCACCGGCGAAGGCCAGGGTGTCGTACATTCCGATCCCCACGGCCGAGTATGCCCGCTCAATGACGGGTAGTTTCAGCGGCCAGAGAAAGGGCTGAGCTTTGACCAGGTGCGGGGCAATTTTTTCAAGTAGCAGACCGCGTTCTCTGAGGGATTCGGCAACCAGCTTGAAATCTAGGTTATAGAGGTAGCGGAGCCCGCCGTGGATGAGTTTGGAAGACCAGGCAGAGGTGCCCGCTGCCCAGTCGCCAGCCTCAACGATACCGGTGCGTAGGCCGCGGCTTGCCGCGTCGAGGGCGATACCGGCACCGGTGACTCCGCCGCCGATGACGAGGATATCCAGCCCCTCGGGGTCGGACATGTCGGTCAGGGCGCGGGTGCGGGTTTGGGCGTTGAGATGTGATTTCTGGGCAAACTGTGCGGTTGACATATGCTTTCGCCTCGTTAGATATGGTGAACTGGGTTATATATATTTGATCTACTCATGGTTACCCTAACCTAGAAATGTGAATATTTTTTCATCGAACTGGAAGTGCTGTGAACGAACGTAACAATCTTGCCTACCGGGCGGCCGAACTCTACTACCTACGGGGGGCCACAACCGATAGGGTAGCCGAACACCTGGGTGTCTCGCGCGCGACTGTTTCCCGCCTGCTTAAGCGCGCGCGTGAGGCCGGGATTGTCCAGATAAGGCTCAACAGCGACTTTAAACCGCAGAATTCTCTGGAGCAGCGGCTGGGCAGTCGGTTTAGGGTGAAATGTGTGGTGGTGAGCACCGGGGCCTCAATGAGCCCCATTACCCGGATGCAGAGAGTCGCAGCAGAGGGGGCGCGCCTGCTTGACTCTCTGATGGATCACGGCACAATACTGGGGTTGGCCTGGGGGTCTACGGTAACGGAAGTGGCAAAGTTTTTGCCCGTGCGCGGGCTCAAAGACACGGTGGTGGTTCAACTCAATGGTGCCGGTAATGCCCGCCATACCGGAATACCTTACTCGGGCTCGATCCTGGGCTCTGTTGCCCAGGCATACAGTGCGCGCATGGTGCATTTTCCGGTACCCGCTTTTTTTGATCATGCATCGACTAAGCAGGCCATGTGGCAGGAGCGCAGTGTTTTGGGGGTGGTGAAAACCCAGCAGAAAGCGGATGTTGCTCTTTTTGGGGTGGGTGCCTTTGGTGGGGCCATCCCCTCGCACGTCTATAGCGGGGGGTATTTCGATGCCGAACAGCAGAAAAATCTGCGAGCTTCCGGGGTGGTGGGGGATGTGTGCACGGTTCTCTTGCGGGAGGACGGCTCTTATAGCGACCTAGAAGTAAATAAGCGGGCCACCGGACCCACGCCCAAGGAGCTGGCCCGCATTAAGAGGCGGATTGCGGTGGTCTCCGGTAACCACCGGTTAGCCGCTCTGCGCGGTGCTTTACGCACCGGGGCGATTACCGATCTGGTGGTTGATGAGCAGCTGGCAGATGCCCTGCTGGGCTAATCCGATGCTGAGGGGTCTCCTGTCCCGCTGTAGTGGGGTAGGAGGGCTACAGCCCGGTGCAGTGCCCGCCGTACCGCGATGATTGCCGGGGCAGAGGCACTGTCTTTGCGTACAGCCGTATAGATGCTGCGCTGGGGTTGTCCCGGAAGGTCGATAAGTTTAACACCGAAGTCCCGGGGGAGAGAGGCTGTAGCGAATGAGGGGAGCATGGCGGCTGCAAAGCCTGATCGCGCCAGGTTGCAGTGGGTAAGCAGATCTTCAATGTGGTAGCGCACACGGGGTTCAAATCCCGCTGCGCGGCACTGGTTGATGGCCCAGGTGCGGCTGGTGTTGTGGTCACCCTCGAATACCCAGAAGAGGTCCCTTGCCTGGGCGATAGAGGTGACGGGGCTATTCTCGGCGACCACCAGGTGCAGGGGATCAGAGGCCAGAAATTCTAGGTCTAGATCCTGGTGCTCGGGCACAAATCTGCCGGGATAGCTTTCGGCAACTACGGCGTCGAAGCGGCGGCTGCGGGTGTATGCCAGGCCGGTTTCGGGGTCGATTTGGTCGACCAACAGGCGCACTCTGGGCGCGTCTCGCGCCAGGGCCTTAAGGGTTTCCGTAAGGAGGGCAAGGGCGGCTGATTGAAAGATTGCTATGCGCACGGTTCCGGCCGGTTCCCCGGAGAGGCGGGCGATTTTGGTGGCGGTGGAATCTATTTCGTGCAGGACCTTGCGGGCACCTTCGACCACAATCAGCCCGGCTTCGGTGAGCTGGACCGAGCGTCCTACCCTGCGGACGAGTTTGGCACCCACCTCTTTTTCGAGGGCTGCCATCTGCTGGGAGATAGCGGAAGGGGTGAGGCTGAGGGCGCGGGCGGCAGCGGCGAGGCTGCCGCGTTCGTGTATTTCAAGCAGCATACGGAGGCGTCTGATGTCGTACATGAAGAACCTGTTCGAGGGAAAGACAATACTTTAATGATTCTAAATTATTTTGTGAAGAAAGATTCAAATTTTCTAATAGTGTGTTTTCAACCATAACGTGATGAAATAGCTAGTAGAAACCTAGTAGCAACAACAGCCACTTGCGAGGCTTGCATGCGCCCCGCAAGACAACGAAGGAGTTGAACTTTGGCACACATCTTCACCTCGGAGCACTACCAGAACCTGGCTATCCAGGCGCGAAAACTCGTGCGGGAGTGGTTGCATGAAGCTCAGAGTATTCCCGCAGATACCTCGGCAGAGATGCTCGCCGGTGTTCTCAAAGACCCTAACGGTCTCGAATTTACCGTGGGTTTTGTCGATGACGTCATTCGCCCCGAAGACGATGTCATCGCCGGACGCAACCTGGCAAAAATTGCGCCGCTGGTTCCCTCTTTCCTGCCCTGGTACATGAAATCTGCGGTGGGTGTGGGCGGTAAAGTGGCCAAAAAAATGTCGTGGCCCACGGTGCCCCTGGCACGGAAGGTCCTCCGCGACATGGTGGGGCACCTGGTGGTCGATGCCCGCGACGAGAAACTGGGGCCCGCTATCGAGCACCTCACAAAGAGCGGAAACAAGCTCAACGTGAATCTGCTCGGCGAAGCCGTGCTGGGTGACAAGGAAGCTGAGCGCCGCCTATCCGAGGTCTCCCGCCTGCTGAAACGCGACGACATCGACTACGTTTCGGTGAAGGTCTCTGCGGTTTCTGGCCCCCACTCGGCCTGGGCCTTTGACGAGGTGGTCGAGGAATCGGTGCGCCGCCTCACCCCCCTCTACGAGCAGGCCGCTGCGTCCCCTCTGAAAAAGTTCATCAACCTCGACATGGAGGAATACCATGATCTTGACATGACTATCGCGGTTTTCACCAAGATCCTGGACCAGCCGCAGCTCAAAAACCTTGAAGCGGGAATCGTGCTTCAGGCGTATCTGCCGGACACCCTGGAGGCGATGGAGCGCCTCCAGGCATGGGCTGCCCAGCGGGTCGCCGATGGCGGTTCCCGCATTAAGGTTCGCCTGGTCAAGGGTGCTAACCTGTCCATGGAAATGGTTGAAGCTATTACTCACGGATGGGAGCTCACCACCTGGGATTCCAAACAGCTCAGCGACACCAACTACAAGCGGGTTCTTGACTACGCCCTGCGTCCCGAGCACACCCAAAACATTCGTTTGGGAGTTGCCGGGCACAATCTCTTTGACGTGGCTTTTGCGCTTCTTCTGGCCGAAGACCGCGGGGTGACTGACAGCATCGAGTTTGAAATGCTCATCGGTATGGCCAGCCAGCAGGCAGAGATTATCCGCCGTAGAGTGGGTCACTTGCTGCTCTACACCCCGGTGGTGCGCCCCGAAGAATTCGATGTCGCCATTTCCTATCTGGTGCGCCGTCTTGAGGAGAACGCCTCCAGCGAGAACTTCATGTCTGCGGTCTTTGATCTTCACGACCACGAAGAGCTGTTCAAGCGTGAAGAGGACCGTTTTATGCGCTCGCTGAATGCGGTCACCGACGAGGTTCCTCAGCCCAAGCGCTCACAGAATCGCGCCACCGAAACCGCTGAGACCGTTTTCAGGCCCCGATACGGGTTTGAGAACACCCCGGACACCGATCCCTCGCTTGCGGCAAACCGTGCCTGGGGTCGGGAGATCCTTGAGCGGTCGAAGAACACTGATTTGGGTATTCAAACCCTGGTGGAAAACGAGCTGTCTTCTGTGGATCGGGTGGAGCCGCTGATTGATTCGGTGGTTGAGGCTTCGGCCGCATGGGGAGCCCTGTCGGGCAAGGATCGCGCAGACGTGCTGCGGCGTGTAGGCGTTGAACTTGCCCTACATCGGGCTGAACTTCTGGAGGTTATGGCGGCAGAGGCCGGGAAGGCTCTGGACCAGGGCGATACCGAGGTATCCGAAGCCATTGACTTTGCCTACTATTATGCGGAGCTTGCCGAGGCGGTGGAGAAGGTGGACGGCGCCCGTCACCGGCCGGTTCACCTGACCCTGGTTATTCCGCCGTGGAACTTCCCTACAGCTATTCCTACCGGCGGTGTGCTGGCGGCTCTGGCGGCCGGTTCCGGGGTGGTGTTCAAGCCGGCAACCAACACAGCCCGTACCGGTGCGGTGATCGCCGAGATTCTGTGGAAGGCGGGTGTACCGCGAGAGGTGATGCGCCTGATTCGGGTTACGGACCGGCAGGCCGGTAAAGAGCTTATCTCGTCCCCCAAGGTTGACAGGCTCATTCTCACCGGCGGCTACGAGACCGCTGAGACCTTTAGGTCCTGGCGCAAGGACCTGCCGCTTTTTGGTGAGACATCGGGGAAGAACTCCATTATTGTGACCCCCAATGCCGATCTGGACTTGGCCGTGAAAGATGTGGTTTACTCGGCCTTTGGCCATGCCGGTCAGAAGTGCTCGGCGGCCTCTACGGTTATTTTGGTGGGCACGGTGGCCACCTCTAAGCGTTTCCGTAACCAGCTGCTCGATGCGGTGTCTTCGCTGCATGTCTCCTACCCGCAGGATATTGAAACTGAGATGGGCCCCATTATCGCGCCGGCTGAGGGTAAACTGTTGCGCGGTTTGACCACCCTGGGCGAGGGCGAAAAATGGGCTATTGAGCCTCAACAGCTTGACGAGAGCGGTAAGCTGTGGTCGCCCGGTGTGCGCTTTGGTGTAAAGCCCGGGTCCGAGTATCACCTCACCGAATATTTTGGGCCGATTCTGGGTGTGATGACAGCCGATACCCTTGAAGAGGCCATTGAGCTTCAAAACGCCACCGATTACGGTCTAACAGCCGGTTTGCATTCGCTTGACTCCGGGGAGCTTGAGCTGTGGCTTTCCCGGGTGCAGGCCGGTAACCTCTACGTGAACCGCGGTATCACCGGCGCTATCGTGCGTCGGCAGCCCTTCGGCGGCTGGAAGAAATCCACCGTGGGGTCGGGGACCAAAGCCGGTGGACCCAACTATCTGGTGGCTCTCTCCGATTGGGAGTCTCAGCCTTCGGAGGCAACCGCAGCGCCCACTGTTGCCGCGGTGCGGGAGGTGCTGGGAGCTGCGCGGGAGCCCGCGGCCTTTGACCGTGAAGACCTCGATTTCTTGCTTCGGGCCACGAGTTCCGATTCTCTGGCCTGGAATTCTGAGTTCGGTATCGGCCATGATCCTAGCCAGCTCGGGGTGGAGCGTAACATTTTGCGCTACGCTCCCCAGGCTGTGCAGGTGCGCGCTGATTCCACAGCGTCTCTTGCCGATACTGTGCGTGTGGTTCTTGCGGGTTTGGCTGCTCAGGCTCCGGTTTACCTGTCTACCGCGGCGCAGCTGCCGGTGGCGATTGCCGGCACCCTAGAAAACCACGGTGTGCGGATCACGGTGGAGAGTGATGAGGAGTACCGTGATTTCTTGCGGAATAACGCCGCAAAAGACGTGCGTGAGTTCGCCGGTGGTCCGCTTGAAGGCACCCGTATTCGCTACATCGGTAGCGAGGCTGCTTCAATTTTTGAGGCGCTGGATGGCCGACCAGATCTGGGTATCTATACGGCTCCGGTGACGGAGGCGGGCAGGATCGAAATGCTGCCCTTCGTGAAGGAGCAGGCTGTATCTATCACCGCGCACCGGTTCGGTAACCCGAACAGGTTCTCGGAGTCGGTGATCTAGGGGGCCCGGTGGGCGCTCGCTGAAAGGGACCAACCGATAAAAATTTAGTGGGCGCTCACCTGGGTATAGGCACGATAAGACTGTGGTCTGTGGAATACTCTGTAGTGAGCAGGGATCCGTGGTGAGAGTATTGTTGCTCTTGCAGGTTTAGAACTGCTCCGTGCTGGCCGCTTGTGCGGACGGCGCGCTACTTGGATACACCGTGAAAGGAAAGCCGCCATGAGCGACGTACCCGCAAATCTTTCGTACACCGCTGAGCACGAATGGGTGAGTACCGTTACCGCCGACGGTACTGTGCGTATCGGTATCACCGATCATGCCCAAGATGCGCTGGGCGATGTTGTTTACGTTGATCTTCCCGAGGTAGGGGAGTCTGTTGAGGCTGGGGCAACCTTCGGGGAGGTTGAGTCAACCAAGTCTGTTTCTGATCTTTTTGCACCGGTTGCCGGTGAAGTGGTCGCCACCAATGAGGAGCTTGAAGCGGATCCTGCGCTGGTGAATAACGATCCTTACGGGCAGGGTTGGCTGATTGAGCTTAAACCTGAGAATGAGGCCGACCTTGAGGGTCTGCTCAGTGCGGAGGCTTATCGGGCGGAGATCGCAGAATAGGGCTGGTATCGCTCTATAGGGCGTTCCCGGGATTCCCACCCAGTAGTATCGTTGGTTGCCGAGGAGGTTCTCGCTCGGCAACCAACGATTTTTGTCCTAGGGTGGCAATATAGATGCCGAGTTCAGGGATAAAGGCTAAGATTATGGATAAGATTCAGGGTTTATCGTTTTGTGATATTTGATCCGGATGGTTAGATCTTGAGAGCTTGGCAGCGAGACTTTGCGCGCACCTACCGGGATACACCTGTGGGTGCGGGGACCGATAACGGAGGAAAACACCATGACTAACAGTGAAACGAACCCCAGAACCAGCACTCTCAGCACGGTCGCCCTCAACGTGCAGGCGGCGAGCGGCAGCTATAGCCCCAACGAGGAGGAACAGGCAGCGATTGCAACTCTCCCCAAGGGGTCAGCCCTGCTCATCGGTACTAATGCGGAGCTGCGCGGTGCTCGTTTTCTGCTTAATGTGGAGACCACGGAGGAGGGCGCTGTCAAGAGCGTGATTGCCGGCAGGAGCCCCAGTTCAGATATTTTTCTCAACGATGTTACGGTGTCTCGTCAGCACGCCGTGTTTATGCCGAATGCGGGTACTTTTGTGCTCACCGATAATAATTCTCTTAACGGGACCTATGTGAACGGTGATCGTGTTGATCAGGCCTTCCTTAAAAACGGTGCCGATGTGCGTATCGGGAAGTTTCATTTTTCCTTCTTCTTGGGAACCGGTAAATAATGGTTGACTCTTCGAACGGGGGGCAGAAGGCCGCTAAGGATAAAACTATTGGGCAGGTACTCAGTGTCTTGGACACCGAGTTTTCGGGTATCAGTGCCTCAAAGATTCGGTTTCTTGAGGATAAGGGGCTGATACACCCGCACCGCACCCGTACCGGCTACCGTAAGTATTCGGTGAAGGATATTGAGCAACTGCGTTTTATTCTGCGTATGCAGCGTGACCACTATCTGCCGCTTAGGGTTATTAAAGAGCGCATTGATTCCGGTGAGCTTGATAGTTTTGCCGAGGGGCGGCGGTCTTCAGCGGTTGGGCAGCGGCCCGGGGCAGGTGCTTCTGCAGATCAGGGCTCTTCTTACTCCGGTGTGTCCGGAGACGAGGTGCAGGGTGTGGGGTCGGTTTTTCGTGCGGGTGATGATCAGGGGAAAACCTATACACTGCGGGAGCTTTCTGCTGAGGCTGCGGCAGACATGCCGCTGCTGCGTGAGCTGATTAATTTTGGTCTCCTTGCCGAGGAGGGCCCCTATGATGCTTATGATGTGGTGGTGACCAGGGTGTGTTCGGATCTTACGGCTCACGGGTTGCAACCTCGGCATTTGCGTCAGTTCCGTGCCGCCGCTGAGCGTGAGGTGGGTTTGGTGGAGATGGCTGTTGCTCCTTTGGCGTCGAGGAAGGATGAGCAGTCTCAGCGGCGGGCAGCGGAGCGGTCAGCGGAGATCGCTCAGCTATGTTTGCGTTTGCACATGGCACTGGTTGCTTCGGCTATGCCACGTTTTGAGGGCTAGGTAGCCGGCCAAAAATTTGGTGCAGTAAATTACCGGTGGGGTTTTCGGATGAGCGGCGATTCGTCCGGGGCGGCGGGTAGACTTGGGGAGGTCGGTTAAATTTTTAACAGTTAGGAATACCCTATGGTGGTTCATGAGTTCAATGGTGGGCGATCTGCTGCGGCTTCTCGCACGCTGAACCTGGCTACCGAGAATACGGTGGCGGCCCCGATAGATCAGCCGCTTCTTGGGTTTGATGCTGTTATGCCGGTAGATCCGCCGCAGGGGGAGCAGGGGGTGCTGTTTAGTGACCCGGTCTCTCTTGTGGATGAGAATCTTGGCTATCGTGGCCCGACTGCCTGTAAGGCGGCCGGGATTACTTACCGGCAGCTTGATTATTGGGCGCGCACTAAGCTGGTGACTCCCACCGTGCGTTCTGCGTCGGGGTCTGGTTCGCAGCGGTTGTATTCGTTTCGGGATGTTCTGGTGTTAAAGATTGTGAAGCGTCTGCTGGATACGGGTGTTTCTTTGCAGCAGATTCGGACATCTGTGGAGCATTTACGCACCAGGGGGGTTGAGGATCTTTCGGGTATGACCCTTATGTCAGACGGTAGTACGGTGTATGAGTGTACTTCGCCTCATGAGGTGATTGACCTGGTGCAGGCGGGGCAGGGCGTATTTGGTATTGCGATTGGCCGGGTATGGCGCGAACTGGAGAGTAATCTTGCTCAGCTTCCGGGCGAGTCAACCAGGACCGGGGACGGTGCCGAAGGTGTTCATGATGAGCTTTCAGCTTTGCGGGCGAGGAAGGCAGCCCGCTAGTTTGCAGGACTGACGGATCGCTACCACTGTTTGGTTACCTCGACATCACCGTAATTATCGGGGGAGAACCGGGAGTCATAGACCGTGGTCCAATCGGTTAGCACCACATCATTGAGGATGGTCTTATTATATGAATCCAGGTCCTCCGAGGTGATACTGTGCTGGGCAAGGAAATCTTGAGCCTCCTGATCAGAATATGAATGAGTATCTCCATAGCCATTTTCTGGGGTGAGAAGAATATTTTGTTTGAGCAACTTTTCTCCTGAATCGTATGTGTTTATAAAATATAATGAATATTTATTTAATTTTTTGTAAAATGAAATAAAAACTATATTCGTTTTATTTTTAGGAAGATTTGTTTCGATTCTGGCATAATCGTAAGTATTTGGTAATCTGTAATTATCATATGTGTAGGTAGGTGGCTCCTCTGGATCATAGTCGATTCCTCCATAGGTTGGTATGTCGATTCCTTCTACATCGCGGAAGGCGACGGCACCGGTTCTATAATTCCTCTCGATGTCATAATAGATTTCATCAAAGATATTCTTCGGTACTGATGCAACGGATTTCTTCACCCCTCCTGATACCCAGGCGGCGAACAGGGTGGCAATCACCGTGACAATGATTAGTGTAATTACATCACCGCGTGTCTTGGTCATTGGTCTTCACTTCCGGCATAGGAGCTGAGCTCGTTGTCTTCTTCCTC
>NZ_JBUZLI010000002.1:0-71346 GCF_055285355.1 Rothia sp. 18CD1-1
GAGGAAGAAGACAACGAGCTCAGCTCCTATGCCGGAAGTGAAGACCAATGACCAAGACACGCGGTGATGTAATCACACTAATCATTGTCACGGTGATTGTTACCCTGTTCGCCGCCTGGGTCGGCGGCGGCATCAAGAAAAGTGTTCTCCCCCTACGGACAAATATTTTTGATGAAATATTCTACGATACTCAAAACTACTTTAGTTCTGGAGGGAACAGGTTACAGAAGGTTGAGGGGCTAACTTCACCTCGCTACGGCGGACTCCTCGGAGAACCCGTATACGAGGGTCCGGAGTATGACTATGATGATGATCGGCTTCCCGCCGGATACGAGTTTATTTCTATCACTTTCACATTTATTGATAGTGAGGAGAAAAATTTTATGATATTTTTTACAAAAAAAGTTAATGAAACTACTAAAATAACTTTTTATAATACCTATGATTCAAAAACAAAAATATTGATAGTAAACGTATTTATTGATAATGGAAGAAATAGTATTGATTATGTTGATCCCGCTGCTCGGGAAGTTCTAGACCAACAAAGTATCACTAATGAAAACCTCAGATCTTATAATGAGAGAGCCCTCAATGATGTGGTGCTAACCGACTGGACCACGGTCTATCATTCCCGGTTCTCCCCCGATAATTACGGTGATGTCGAGGTGTCCAAGCAGTGGTAGCCGTCGTCAGGGTAGACCGAAACCTGTCCAGAGACTCTCTGGATACACATGCAGAGTGTTACCGGGATTCCTATAACTTCCTGCGTTCCCTCGAGGAAGAAGACAACGAGCTCGGCCGCTACCACTACGCTGAAGGTGAGGACCAGTGACCAAGACACGCGGTGATGTAATCACACTAATCATTGTCACGGTGATTGTTACCCTGTTCGCTGCCTGGGTCGGCGGCGGCATCAAGAAAAGTGTTCTCCCCCTACGGACAAATATTTTTGATGAGATACTCTACAATACACAAAATTATTTTGATAGTATTCACGGTTCACGATTAACCCGGGTTCCCGGATTGACATCACCTCAATATGGCGGTTTACTTCCCGATCCGCTACTTGAACCTCATATAAATTTTACCTACAAAAGTAGAATACCTTCTACTTATGGGAATATTTCTATATCTGTTGACCCCCCAGGTTCCGAAGGAGACAGCCTATATATTTCTTTTGATAGGTATGTCGGCGATGAAAAAATACATTTTTCAAATTCCTATGACTCAAGTGACCATATTCTTGAGCAAAGAGTCTCTCTGCGAGTTAATTATCTTAATAAAGTTTATCTATATTCTGATCAGGAGGCTCAAGATTTCCTTGCCCAGCACAGTATCACCTCGGAGGACCTGGATTCCTATAATGAAGCCATCCTCAATGACCTTGTGCTAACCGACTGGACCACGGTCTATCATTCCCGGTTCTCCCCCGACGACTACGGCGATGTTGAAGTGACCAAGCAATGGTAGCAGCTTGCTGTCGCTGGGGCGGCGAAATGATCGTAGAGACCCCATCAAAACCCCGGCACGCTACCGGTAGGCCCTCCTGTTAGCCCACCGACAGGTGCTCACCGGTAGCCCCAGGGGTTGCCCGGTTCGGTCTCGAACCCGCACACCCCGCGCCCCTGCGGTAGAAGCCATTACTCCAACTCGACCGGCCCGGTAAGTCTGAGCTCTTCAAGGTCCGCTATGTCCATCAGGAACACAAGCGCCTCATCGTCGATCTTGCCCTGGTCACGATAGCGGATAATGTTCTCACGGTTGCGACGAATGATCGCCAGACGCATATTTATCTCACCCTGCCGCATATACTGGGCATTCTCCCGCACGTCATCGGGCAGACTGTCCATGAGCGAGTTTTTAAAATTGGTTAGCTCGGCGTGAAGACTATCGTAGACCTCCTGCGGCACCTCGTTTTCTCGCGCCATCTGCGGAAAATTATCAAGAATATCCCGCACCGAATCAATCAGGGCAGCGCGAATCTCCTTATCCTCAGCCTCCGGGTCAACCTGCACATGGGGGTTAGGGGCGGCCTCCGCCCACCGGGCAACAGCGGGCAAACTCAGCCCCTGCACCAGAAGCGAAAGAATCACTATCCCGCTGGTCACAAAAATTACGAGGTCCCGCTGCGGAAAAACCTCACCGCTGGACAGATAGAGAGGAACAGAATAGGCGACAGCCAGCGAAATTGCCCCCCTAAACCCGCAGAAAGCCAACAAAACACGCTGCCGCCAGGTGGTGCGGCGCAACTTCTGTGATTCCCTGCGGTCAATAAGGCGAATAAGACGAATAATGATCTCACCAAAAATCCAGCGCGCAAAGAACATCACCAGGTACAAAACCACCGTACCCATGAGGGCGTGGGTGAGAGTATCGCTGCTCAAACTCGACACAATCCTCGGTAGGTTGAGCCCCACCATCAAGAAGAGGAAAGCGTTAAGAATATAGGTAGTCACACCCCAGAAAGAGCGGGACAGAAAACGGGAACCCACCGAAATAAACTTTGGCCCAACCTGCGCCATGTAGAGGCCACACACCACCACCGCAAGCACACCCGAAGCCTCGATAGACTCCGCCAGAAAATAGACAATGAACGGGGTAATAATCCGGCAGGCATTCGCCAAAAGGGGCCCCTCAACAAACCGGCCCAGCCGCGCAACCGCCCAGCCGGTCACAAAACCTACCAGGCTACCGCCCACGAAAGAAACCACAAATTTAACGAGAGCTTCACCCAGGGTAACCTCTGCCTCACCGCTCGCATACTCCAGGGCCAGGGCAAAAATAACCAGCGCCGTACCGTCATTAATAAGGGATTCCGCCCGCAAGACCAGCATCTGGCCGCGAGAAATACCCTTACCGAAGGCGGCAACAGCGGTCGCATCGGTGGGACCGATAGCGGCACCAATCAGAAGGGCCGCACCCAGGGCAAAACCGATCCACTGGCCCACCAGCCCCACCGACACGGCAACAAAGATCACCATCAGGGTCCCGTTAAGCAGAATACCCCGCAAAAAACGCCGGATACCCCGCAAGGAAATATTCAGGGCCTCCCAGTAGAGCAGAAGAGGCAGAAAGACACTCAGCACCACCTCTGCCGGAACATCAATCTGCGGCACACCCGGAATAAGCGCCACCAGCACACCGGCAGCAATCAGCACAAGCGGTGATATCAGCTTAAATTTTTCGGCCACCCAGTTCCCGAGAATGAGAGCCAAACCCACAATAAGAATAATTTCAACCATAAACAACCACTATCTACCCAGCACGGCTACAGAATAACCGCCTTCACCGACGAATAACCGGCAACCGGGTAAAGAGAATTCTCTGTAGAAACTATCTCAATACTTTCGGTCCCCGCCAAAAGTTCCTCCACGAGTATACCCAGCTCTAACCGGGCAAGGGGCGCACCCGGGCAGGCGTGAATACCCGCACCGTACACCAGGTTTCTCCCCTGGTCACGCCCGGGACTGTACACGGTGGAATTTTCAAAAGCTGCCTCGTCGCGGTTAGCGGAGGTCCAGTTGAGAGTCACCCGGGAACCGGCCGGTATCACCCGCCCACCAACCTCCACCTCGGCGGTGGTAACCCGGCGGTTAGACACCAGCGGATCTTGCAGCCTCATGATCTCTTCAACCGCCGCCGCAATACCCTGAGGGTTCTCGCGAAGTCGTGCTACCTCATCCCCGTGACTCCCCAGAAAATTCACGATTATTCCCGCGCAGGCCGATACGGTCGAAAGCTCGCCCACGGTCCAGTTACGAATGAGGGAGACCACCTCTTCTTCCGTCATCGCTCGCGGCCCCTGAGGGAGGTCAACGACATCGTGGAGCAGCTCTGCGGTGATATCCTGGGTAGCCGGGGCATTACGGCGTTCGTCAAGGAGTCCCCGAATATAGCCGTCAAATTCGAGGGCCACCCGAGCTATCTCCCGACGGTCGCCAGTGAGGGTGGCCTGCCGGTTCTTTTCCATCCAGGCAATGAGCGGCCCCTCAAGTTCTGCACCCCAGCCCATAAAAATATTTTGTATACGCATGGCGTACAGCTGGGCGAAACCTCCCATAATATCGGTCTCTTCACCGCGCGGTAGATCAGCGATGAGAGCCCTCACCGCCACCCGAATTTTTGGTTCAACCGCCCTCATACGCTCATCGGTAAAATACTTGTCGTTGACTGCGCGGAAGGCCGTGTGAAGCGGTGCGTCCATCCCGTTGGGTACAGCAATGTGACGGGTTGAGACCTCATTAGAAAATATCTCGGGGTGGTCAAGGGCGTAGCTGACATCTTTGTTGGTGAAAAGGGAATAGCCCATGTAATCGTCGTGGGCAACAGGGCATTTTCTCCGCATAGAATCGTAGGCGGCTATCTGGTCTGCTTGAACCTCTGCTGAGCGAGGATCCCAGTCCTGGGCCGGCTGCATCTTGGTCATTTTCGCTTACCTACCTTGTGTGTGATACGGTCGCAGGCTCTATATTCTGCATTCAATATGCTACATTTCGAAAGTACCATTTTCCCGCACCTCCAACCGGGCACAGGCACCCCGCCCGGGTTGGTGTGCCCCGGGGTAAAACGCACAGAAACCAGCTGGTGAGAGACCCATACAACCTCTGGGGCGATTCGGGTAAAACTACCTGCTATTCACCAGGCCCTCCCAGTTCTCCCAGTAGATCTTACGGCGAATCTCATCGCTAAAAGCCCCCTCCTCAACAGACCGCAGAACCATCGCGGTGGGCCCCGCAGGTTTCACCCCCACCGGGGCGTCGGTGCCAAAAAGCACCCGGTCAGCACCGTAGTAGTCAACCGCCATCTCAACCGCGGCGGTATTACCAATAATGGCTGTGTCAACATAAAAGAGCTTAAACTGTTCAGCCTGCGTGCGCGGCAAGACCAGCGGTAACCGATTGGCAAAAAAGGGAACCATGGCCCCGGCGTGGTGCACAAGAATCTTCACCCGCGGAAAACTATCAAAAATCCCAGCCTGAATAATCCCCAGCATCGCCTGCGAAAGCTCATACTCCCAAGAAAACACCAAATTATTATCGTGCTTTTCGGGATCAAACACCGGGTGCAACCACAGCGGGCTACCCAGCCCGGCACTGATCTCAAACACCGCGCGGTAGTCTTCAGCAGCAATAGTTTTCCCCAGGGCAGTCGTAAAAATCTGCGCCCCCACAAGCTCGGGGTAAACACCCACCTGCTCGCGCAGGATACGCTCAACACCGTCCCCACTATTCATAGGAAGCATGGCCGCAGCACCCACAAAAAGATCGGGATTCTGCCGCACGGTGTGCACCAACTCCTCATTGGCCCGCCAGCACAGCTCAAAAGCCCGCTCGGGGCTATCGGTGAAATCCTCGGGGTTGAGATTTATCATGCTCAACACCTGCTTTATCCCCGGATACTCAGCCATATACTCCCGCCGCTTTTCCAGGCTCATGAGCGGCTCCACCTGCGTGTAGGGGGCAAGCCGAGGAATCTCCGGTTCAATCTCCAGCATTTCAGCGTAAAACCGGGGCGTAAGAATATGGGCAAAAACATCGACGATGCTCATAGATCTCCTCAAAAGATAATAGAGAAATGACCCCCTTCACCGCATCACACAGCGGTCAGAAGAAGGTCACCCCCCCCAGGTAGCGGACCCCAAAACCAGGCTCAACCACCCAGACGCTTAAGAACAGCTTTAGCCAGGGCTACCGACGACACCGGATTCTGCCCCGTGATCAGATTACGGTCCTCAACCACGTGCTCGGTAAAAGGCTCCGCCTCCCGATAGTCGGCGTGAAGATCAGAGACAAGCCGATCCTGCAAAAGCCAGGGGGCCTTATCGGCAAGACCGTTCTGCACCTCCTCGGCATTGCTCAGCCCCGTGAGGCGGTAGCCGGTAAAGGGGCTCTTCCCCTCCCCGTCTATAGTAGCGAAAAGAGCGCAGGGGCCGTGGCACACCAGGCTCACCGGCTTACCCGCACCGTGGAAATCCCGCAGAATCTTACCCGACTCGCGATCGGTGGGCAGATCCTCCATGGGCCCCCAGCCGCCGGGGTAGAAAACAGCCTCGTAGTCTTCGGCACGAACTTCGGCCAGACTGATCGGCCTGTGCAGCTCGCCGGCATCTTCGTAGCGTTGACGCTGAACGGCAGCGCCCTCCTCCCCGCCGTTGAAATCAGGGGAAAGGCTCATGGGATCGACGGTCGGCACCACACCTCCGGGAGTTGCCACCGTAATTTCATAGCCGGCATTTTTAAAAACATCGTAGGGCCCCAGGGCCTCCTCCGCCCAGAAGCCGGTGGGCTGCTCACTACCGTCATTGAGGGTCCACACCCTGGCACCGGTCACAACAAACAGAATTTTCTGAGACATACTTTTTCCTCATCTCCTCTAGCGGTCTTCAATAGCCTGCTGGGCCGTATAGCTGTCAGCAGACTGGAAAAGACGCACCAGCTTGCCGTCCTCAACGGTCCACTCGTGGATATAGCGTGCCCGGTAACTGTTGCCCGCCTTCGACACAATGCTGTAGTAGCCCACAACAAAAACCCGGTTACTGCCCTCAGCACCGTAAAAATCCTCAAAAACGGGGGTCCACTGCTCAACCTGGGGAAGAATCTCCCCAAAGAAACCCTCATTCACGGCTGCCCAGCCCCGGTACACGCCGCCGCGGGGAAAACCGGGAGTAATATTCCACTCAAGGCTGTCGGATACAACCTCAGCCACCACCTCGGGCGCCATTCCCGATTCATAGAAACGGCGCACCAGGGAAACATTATCTGTAACCATGTATAAATCCTGACTCTAGTAGGTAGGCTGCACGATCAATGAGCCGCCAACGAGCTTACCGCGGGCAAACCCCGCATACCAGAAGCTAAGGGGGTACTGGCTGGGCACCTCTCCCCTATCGTTTTTCCACCGCTCTCGGGTCTACATTTATTGTTTGGCACGCAGGGAATCTGCACCGGAAAGCACCCGGGTATCGCCCTTCCTCGCCCGTCACACGATTGGTTGTTTTCACTTTAGAACTATGGCTATCAACAACGAACTCCATCATTTTTTTACCAGCCACCGGGCAAAAATCACGCCCCACATGGCAGGGCTCAAAGTCCGCAATGAGACCCGCAGAGTAGAGGGCCTCCGCCGAGAAGAGGTCGCTGCGCTGGCCGGTATCAGCCTTGAATACTACAAACGTATTGAGCGTGGCAGGGTGGGTAACATATCGGAGGGGGTCTTTGAGGGGCTGGCACGCGCCCTACAGCTCGACGATGCTGCCCGTGACTACCTGCGCCAGCTGATCCGCGAGTATAACCTCCCCCGGGCAAAAGCTGAGCAGACTACCGCCCCGCAAACCTACGTCCGTCCCGCGATTACCCAGGCTCTGGGGGCCATGAGTTTTCCCGCCTACCTGCGCAACAACCGCTTTGATATTCTGGCGGCCAACGATCTGGCGCGGAGGCTCTACTCCCCCATCTATAGTTTTGCCGGTGAAGGTAGGCCCAATCTGGCCCGCTATATGTTTCTCAGCCCCACCGCGCCCGATTTCTATGCGGACTATGAGCGCACCACCAGCGAATTTGTCTCCGTGTTACGTTCGGAAGTTGGGCAAGCGCCCAATGATCGGGCGCTGCTTGGGCTTGTTTCCCAGCTGCAGGAGAGCAGCGAAACCTTTGTGCGCGCGTGGAATATGTACAACGTGAGCTACCACTGCTCGGGGCCCAAGACCCTGCGCCACCCGGTGGTGGGTGAACTCACCATGAACTACGAAATTTTTGACCTCCCCAACGATAGCGGACAGCGGCTCAACATCTACACCTATGCGCCGAAATCTACCGCAGAAGAAAAGATCGACCGGCTAGCCCAGCGGTCATCACCCGCGTAAACACGAGCCGTCCGCTGCCGGTAGCGCCTCTATGCGACAATAGTGAAGTCCTGACCGCTTCTACCCTCAGCAGGCCATGAACGTTCTTATTATCTGCCTCTACATCCTTGCGCTCATCAGCTTTGGGCTCATTGGCCGCCGTCGATCCACCACCAACGAGGAGTTTCGGGTGGCAGGCCGCCGGCTGGGCCCCGTGCTATACACGGGCACCCTCTGCGCCCTGGTACTGGGTGGAGCCTCCACCATCGGCGGTGTCTCCCTGGGTTACCAGCAGGGAATCTCGGGCATGTGGCTGGTGGTTTCTATCGCCCTGGGCGTGATCCTACTCAGCCTCTTTTTTGCCCCCATCATCACCCGTTTTAAGCTCTACACGGTAGCGCAGGTGCTCACAGCACGCTACGGTTCAAAGATCACCTCGAGGGTCTCATCGGTGGTCATGCTGGCCTACACCATCATGATTGCGGTCACCTCAACCACCGCCTACGCCTCTATCTTTCGGGTGCTCCTGGGAATAGATAGCCTCTGGGCAATCCTGCTGGGATCCTCGGTGGTCATTCTCTATTCCATGCTGGGCGGCATGTGGGCAATTACCCTGACCGACATGTTCCAGTTCGCCTTCATGACCGTGGGGGTTTTCTTCCTGCTGCTGCCCGCCTCTCTAGCGCAGGCCGGCGGCTGGGAGGGGCTCACCTCCCGCCTCGATAGCGACTTTTTTGACCCCTTCGCCCCGGGTCTACCCTCACTACTCACCATGTTTGTGCTCTACACCTTAGGCCAGCTCTCCGGCCAAGTTATCTGGCAGCGAGTCTTCACCGCCCGCAGCCCTGCCGTAGCCCGCTGGGGCGGAGTAACCGCCGGAATATACGTGGCGCTCTACGGTGTGGCCGGGGCAGTGATCGGCATGAGCGCCCGGGTGCTCACCCCCGACCTCAACAGGGCCGACGACGCCTTCGCCACGCTGGCCCAGAGCTTCCTCCCGGCGGGTCTGGGCGGGGTTGTGCTGGCAGCCGGTGTTGCGGCCATGATGTCCACGGCTTCGGGCACCCTCATCGCCGCGTCAACCATTATGCGCGTGGATATTGTGCCCATCATCACCGGAAAGCCCGCCCCGACCCAGGGTCGGGGCGGCGTATTAGCCGACCGTGTCTACCTGGTACTGCTCGGGGTGATCGCCACCGTGCTGGCACTGGTTATGACAGATACGGTGACAGCTATTCGCCTGGCCTATAACATTCTGATCGGCGGCCTGCTGGTGGCGATACTGGGGGGGCTCATCTGGCGTCGAGCTACGGGGACCGGGGCCGCCCTCTCTATTGCGTCTGGCACCACCGGGGTGCTCATAGGTATTGCCTTTTTTGGTGTAACCGCTAACCAGCCTATCTATATAGGCCTGGGATGCTCCCTGGTTTTCTATGTGCTGGGGTCGCTGCTGTCCAAACCCACCGACCCCGAGATTATGCGCCGCTGGCAGCACACCACCGCCGGCTCCTAGCAGAAGACCGGCGGTTAAAGTTCCCTACCGCTGGTTTCTGGCACGCAGAGCCTGGTAAAGAACAGTGCCAGCACACCCAAGCCCGCAAAAATCCAGAACGTGGGAGCTAGACCGATCCCCGCAACCACCTGCGGAAAAGAGAAGGAAACCGCAAAGTTTGCCAGCCAAGAGGCAAAAGTGGCCGTACCCATACCCGCCCCACGCGCCCGGGCCGGAAAAATCTCAGACATCAGCACCCAGGTGGCCGGGGAAACCATCGCCTGCTGAAACACCAGAAAGAGCACCGAGATCGCCAGCACCGCCCAGGCCCGCGCCGTACCGGACACCGACTGCGAGACCAGTGCCAGCGCCACCAGCGCTAGGGTGGTGCCGGTCAGACCACAGGTGAGGACCGGCCGACGCGGCAGCCTCCCTACAACCCACAACCCCAGGGCCGCGCCCACCACCGAAATAAGACCGTTAGCAATATTGGCAACCAGGGCGGAGTCGGTGCTAAAACCCGACTCACGCAGCACCTGGGTGCCGTAGTACATGAGGGCGTTTACGCCGGTAATCTGCTGGGTCACCCCAATTCCCGCACCCACCAGAAGCAGCGACAGAAGAGACGGCGAGCGCAGAAGGTCCAGCAGGGTGGCTGTTTTGTGGCCGGTCTCGGACTCCAGAGAAGCCGAGAGACGGCTGGCCCGCTGCCCCGCGTGTTCCCCCTCCAGGCGGCGCAGAGCGTCCAGGGCTTCCTGTCCCCTGCCCACGAGCAGAAGCCAGCGGGGAGACTCCGGCACCGCAAACATTCCCACAAAGAGGGCCAGGGCCGGCAGAGCAGAGAGCGCAAACATCCACCGCCACACTCCGGGGTGGTCAAGAAAAATATTTCCCAGCCAAGCATTTGTGGCGTAGGAGAGAAGCTGCCCGCTCACAATCATGAGCTGGTTGCGGGTGACGATGGCTCCTCGCCGATGCACCGGTGCTAACTCGGCAAGATAGACCGGCACCACGGCCGAGACCGCCCCCACCGCCAGGCCGACCACCACCCGAAAAAAGATGAGAACCCCCAGTGTGGGGGCAAGGGCTATGCCCGCTGATCCCAGACAAAAAAGGAGAGCCAATACCAAAAGCACCCGACGACGACCGAACCGGTCCACCAGCTGCCCGATCGTCACCGCCCCGAGCGCCGCCCCTAGGGTAAGAGCGCCGGTCACGGTGCCCTCGGCCAGGGGGGAGAGACGGAAATCGCTCTGTAGAAAGGGAAGGGCACCGTTAATAATCCCGGTGTCATAGCCAAAAAGAAAACCACCCAGGGTAATGATCCAGGTGTACAGGCCCAGCCACTGGCGGGGGCGGGTATTCCGCGTATCTGAGCGCAAAGATTCGGCCACGTAAAACTCCTTATTCCCGGGTAGACTACAGCGGACTAAAAAAGAGCGATCTTTTCCGGTGCCGGAAAAATTTCATCGAGTGTTGCAAGATCCTGCTCGCTCAAACCCACCGACGCCGCCCGAGCATTGATGCGCACCTGCTCGGGTGTGGTTGCCCCGGCGATCACCGACGACACCGGATCCTGCTGCACCAGCCAGCTCATCGCCGCCTGAATCTCCGTGATACCGCGTGCAGCGCAGTAGGACGAAAAGGCCTCTAGTCGATCCCAGTCGACGCTCCGCAGGTATTCTTGGCGCGAGTGCGAAAGCCGGGACCCCGCGGGTGCGTCTTCGTCGCGGCGGTATTTACCGGTGAGCAGGCCGTTGGCTAGGGGAAAATAGGGTAGAAGGCCGAGCCCAAATTCCCGGGCGGCCGGCAGTACCTCAAGTTCGGCTCGGCGGTCCAATAGGTTGTAATGGTTCTCGGCCGCGATAAACCGGTGGGTGCCGAGCTGGCGTGCCAAGAATTCTGCCTGCGCAATCTGATATCCCGCCTGGTTGGAGTGGCCAATGTAGCGCACCTTGCCCTGCTCGATCAGCGTGTTGAGGGCGGCCAACGTTTCTTCAATGGGGGTGAGCCCGTCCGGGGTGTGATAGATGTAGAGATCAATGTGATCGACACCCAGGCGGGTCAGTGAACCCTCAACCGCCCGCATAATATAGTTGCGGGAGCCTCTGGCTGCGCGGTCTTGACCGTTACGGCCCTGCATGTTCATACCAAACTTGGAGACGACCACGAGATGATCGCGGGTAGCCGACCCCAGCTTTTTGAGCGCGCGACCGAACAGGGTCTCCGAGGTGCCGGGCACCCCACCGTAGACGTCGGCAATATCAAAAATATTAATGCCGGCCTCAACCGCGGTAGCCACCACCGCATTGGTACCCGACTGGGTCTCGGTGGCAGTTCCCGGGCGGCCGAGATTGTTACAGCCCAGGCCCACGGTAGATACGGTGAGGCCGGATTTCCCTAGCTGGCGGTATGCAATATCCATGGTGATAGCATAACCCGGCCGGTGTGGTTCGTGTACCGTTACCCGGGTTCTCAAGCATAGACCCTCGGCGCTAATCAGACATAACACCGAGGGCTCTCCTCGGCGCGTATTAGGGGATGACGCCAAGGAGTGGGGTTGAACATCCGTCAGTTTGGGGATACGAGCAGATGCCCACCTTATTCACCTATAGGCGGTAGCCGGCCGACCGTATCAGACAGCAGCGGCCACCTGCCGGCTGTTCGCATGCAACCGACATACTATTTATACACCACCGTTTTTCGGTTATGCCAATAATTGTGCCCGCGCTTGAGAGTTCTTCACCGAAATAGTGCATGAATTTACATCGTGTACGGCCCCGCCCCGGCGGCGTGGGGCCCTACCCTGGGCAGGGCCGCGAAGAATACCCAAACGTTAGAGAGTATATTCTGGCTGTGCAGCATTAAATCGCTAGTGTGGAACTAGCACAGTGGACAGCGAGAAGATGGGAAGAATTATGCGTGCCACAGTACTCTACGGTGAGGGCGACATTCGGGTTGACGAGACCGAAAAACCAACCCTGAGCGTCGGCTCACGGTCCAACGGGAAAGATGCCCTGGTCAAAACGGTTGCGGCTTGTGTCTGCGGCTCCGACCTCTGGCCCTACCGCGGCGTCGGCGCGGGCTCCACACCGCGGCTGATGGGCCACGAGCTGGTGGGAATCGTTGAAGATACCGCAGAAAATGTTCGTGCGGTTAAACCGGGAGACTTTGTTATTGCCGCCTTCAACATCGCCTGCGGGGAGTGCGCCAACTGTGCCAATGGCTGGTACTCCAACTGTCTCAACGGCGGCCGCTGGGGCTTTGAGAATGCCGACGGCTACACCGGCGGCTGTCAGGCGGACTATGTGCGTGTACCTTTCGCCGACGGCACCCTCACCAGGGTTGATGCCCCGGTGACCGAAGAACTCATTCCGCACCTGCTGACCCTCTCCGATGTCATGGCAACCGGCTACCACGCCGCGGCCTCTGCCAACGTCAAAGAGGGCGATACCGTCGCCGTGATCGGTGACGGGGCGGTGGGACTGTGCGCCGTTATTGCGGCAAAGATGCTGGGGGCCTCCCGTATTGTTGCCATGAGTCGCCACGCAGACCGTGCCGCTCTTGCCAGCGAGTTCGGGGCCACGGACACGGTACCCGAGAGGGGCGAGGAGGCCGTGGCCAAGCTCAAAGAAATGTTTAACGGCATTGGCCCCGACGCCGTACTCGAGTGCGTGGGGACTTCCGAATCCCTTCTCCAGGCGATGAACTCTGTACGGCCCGGCGGACATGTGGGCTACGTGGGGATACCCCACGGCGCTAAAGATTTTGATTTTGCGGCGGGGTTCTGGAATAACACCCATTTTGCCGGCGGGGTTGCACCGGTCAAGCGCTACCTGCCGCAGCTTCTACCCGCTGTTCTTTCCGGCAGTATTAGGCCCGGCCTCGTCTTTGATCTTTCCCTCCCCCTTGATCGGGCAGATGATGCCTACCGCGCCATGGACACCCGGCAGGCGACCAAGGTGATGCTGCGTCCATAGAAACACTCACGCGGGCCCCGTCTCCTCGCGGGGTTTGACCCGGGTGGTACACGCTGGGATTCTGACGGGGCTTGTGTGCTTGCTACATCGCACACAGGATAAAGATCGCTAGCAGCCGCAGCCCCTGTCCGCAGCTTTCTGCCCGGGCGCAGGGTCAGTTCCCTGCCCACCGGAGCCCATGAGGTTGGTGCGGTGGCCTATATCGGGTCCACCGGTAGGTCTCGGGGTGATACCCGCCAACGTGGCAGCAAACCCGGCAGGCTCAGCCAGTGGTGCCCGCGCCGGGGCCTCGACGGTCGGACCGCAGGCAGCGGCAGCCGCCGAAACACGCTTCTGCGCCACGGCGCGGGCCCGCGAAAACCTCTCCAGCTGCTCCCTATCCGGGTAGCCAAAAGAAACCTTGACCACACCATCAACCAGCAGAATCGGCAACACCTCGCTACCGGAAATCTCTATCTGATCCGCCACCGGGGCGCATTCGGTGAAAGCCGCGGGGTAGATATCTGTCGAGTAGACAGCTATATCCAGCCCGGAGTCCAGAAGCTGCTGAGCCATCTCAAGAAAATCGGCGCGTTCGGCGTCCTGCGGGTCTTGAGGGTTTTCTCCCGGACCAGGAATAAAAACCTCAAGCTCGGCGGTGTTATCGGTTTCAGCGCTAGCGGCGGTAGTCACCAGAACTCCTTACACATCAGCTATACGGGACTATCAAGATTACTCCCCCCACCGAGGGTCTGCCCAGTCCCAGGGCAGACCGGGGATACCAGAAAAATTTTCGGACGCGAAAGAATAAAGAAAATTCGCTGCGTCTTAGCTAAAACGGGTAGGCTTGATGATCAAGAGATCGTGTAGGAGGAATTCACGTGTTTGGTTTTGGCAAGAAGAAAAAACAGGAGCAGGAAGCCGCTGCTGAGCCGCAGACTCAGGCCACCGTATCCGAGGACGAGCTGGTAGCCCCGGCAAACGGCCGCTACAAGCCCCTCTCCGAGGTCTCCGACCCGGTTTTTGCGCAGGGAATGATGGGGGAAGGCTATGCCCTTGAACCCGACGACAGCACCGTCGTCGCCCCCGTAACCGGCGAGGTTGCACTGCTCCAAGACACCCTGCACGCCTTCATGATTCGCACCCCGAACCAGGCCGAGGTGCTGGTGCACGTGGGGATCGACACCGTAGAACTTGAAGGCCGCGGATTCAGCAGCCTGGTAGAAGTTGGCCAGCAGGTGCAGGCCGGAGACCCCGTGCTCACCGTCGACTGGCAGGCCATCAAAGATGATATTCCCTCCACAGACATCATGGTGATGGTCACCAACCAGAAGCTTTTCGGTGTCTCCCACGATGACGACACCCCCCGCCCCGTCTCCGCGGGCAGCCGGGTTGCCAGCACCCGCAAAAAATAGTTCAGGGGCTACTGGCCGCCCGAGAAGAGCCGCCTGAGGGCCGCCTTAAAACCTGTGCCGGGCCCCGACCTCGATGCGGCAGAGGTAGAGGTATCAGTCTCCTCTACCGTATCGTTGTGCCCGGTGCCGGGACCAAAGGCCACCGCCGCTAGGTCATCTGCCAGATTGCGCTCTGTTTCGTTGAGCCGATCCACGTTGTGGGTTTCCAGGTGGCCGCTGAGATCGCGAATTTCTTCTTCGGTATCAGCCGGCTCCTCTCCCTGAGCGGGGGGCTCGCCGGCGGTGTAGGATTCGTCGGTGTTCGCCATCGCTGATTCGAGAAAAACCCCGGCGGTATCCTGGCTGGGTTCAAGTAGCGATATCATGGTCTGCCACTCAACCATGACAGTGTCAGCGCTCAGCCAGCGCCCGGTAACAAACTGGGCCAGGGACAGCGCCACCGGGTAGGGCACCTGCACCCGATTTTTTGGCCGGGCTATCACCTGCCCCTCTTTCCCGGCCGGCCCCGGCGCGAGATCCACGGCGTAGCGTGTTTGGCTATCGTGGGCTATCTCAACCCAGAGGTCATGGGCAAGCACCGGCTGCACCGCCCCGCCTTCACCCACCTCCGGAAGACCAGATTCCGCCTCCGCGCCAGCCTGCACCCCCTCATTGAAGTCAGAACCGATGGGTGAAGCGTAGATAGCCCCCGCCGGGCCCTCAGCCACCTTGCCTTCGCGCACCAGGGAACGATAGTAGGAGATCTCCGGTAGGGTTTTGCCGCGCCTCCGCGCATCGTCCCTAATTTCTGCATTGGTGTAGCCGCTACCGTGACCAAACGTGAGGAGAGCAGACCGGAGCACCAGGCCGTCATTATTGATACGCGAGGAGTACCCCGACCGGTGCCCCGTGCTGTCCAGCTGCGTGCCCGCCACCGTGTGCAGACGAAGCTCGCACTCGGCGGGTAGCATACCGCCCTCGATCAACTGATCAATTTCACTGCTGAGACTGCTCATCAGCCCGGCGGGTGAAAGCGCATCACCACGGTCATTACCGAGCCTCAGATTGGTGAGCTGGCCCCCCGTAATACGGGCCAGCACCGACAGCGGCCGGCCGGTGGTCGCCGAATAATCTTCAAGAAGGCCGGTGAGAGAAGGCAGATGTGGTGGCAGTGCGCTCTCAGAAGTCATAGGGCCATTTTCTCACAATTAAAGAAGACTTTTCGTGCCATTCCCCTAGGAGACAGCCCCGCGCAGGGCACGCAGGGCAACCGATAGTACCGCCAGGCGGGGACGGCCGTCGTCACCCGGGGCAGCGCCGGCAATATCCGCAAGAGCACTATCAACACGGCTCATTCTCACCGGGTGTTCCCCCACCCAGGTGCTCAGGTAGCCGTCTGCCTCCTCCACCGAAGCGGGCACAGAGCTCACCTTCATATCGCGCACCACGGCAAGGGCTAGAGCGGCGGCAATCTCGTAGAGGTCATCGCGCAGGGCCGAACGCGCCAGGGTCTCCCAGCGGTCGTTGCGCGGTAGCCGCGAGATCAGAGTGAGTAGGCCGTCTACCCCAAAACGGTCGTAGACCGAGAAGTAGATGTGCGCCAGCTTTTCAACATCAAGGTTGTGCGCCTGCCCGGTACGTACCACGTCCATGAGCGCAAAACCCTCAAAGCTGCGGATCCAGATCACCAAAAGCTCTTCGGGCAGGCCCCAGCCCTCAGCCCGGTTACGCAGAGCACGCACCCGGGCGCGGGATTCTCGGGAGAGGTAGACCGGCAGGTGCCGCCGCAGCCCGGTAATATCGGAGTATCTGCCGATGATTTCGGCTATGGGGGTTCCCACCACCACCTGCCGTTCGGCAATAAACCAGCGCACCAGACGGTCAAGCACCCGCTGCCAGTCACGAATCACCGCCTGCCAGCCCTCCACCGGAATAGCAGCCGGAAGCTGCCGGTGCAGCCGGGCCTCCTCCCCCACGTCAAAGAGCTCGCGGGCAACCATAAAGGCGCGGGCAATAGCGTCAACCTCCGCCCCGGTTTCTTCTTGGGCCCGGAAGACGTGGGTGATACCCGCGGTATCAACAATCATGTTGGCCACCCTGGTGCAAATAATCTCCCTGCGCAACGGGTGGGACTCCAGGTGATCACCAAAGCGCTCCACCAGAGCCGGCGGAAAATAGTCGCGTAACACGCCCACCAGGTAGGGGTCATCGGCAAAAGAGGTCTTCTCCAGCTCTGCGGTCACATGAATTTTCACGTAGGCGGCAAGCACCGAAAGTTCTGGCGAGGTCAGGGCGATTCCGGTATCGCGGTAGCGATCGCGAATCTCCCCGTCGCCGGGAATGAACTCAACGGCCCGCACCAGGCCGGCCCTCTCCTCCAGGTTGTGGATCAGGCGAATATAGGCCTCAACCCCGGGGATCACCCCGTGGCGTTCAGCCTGTAGGAGCACATTCTGCTCCGCATTGGTTTCCAGCACCTGCCGGCCTACATCTTCGCGGTGGGACTCGATAAAGTCGGCGCGTTCCTCCGCTGTCAGCAGGCCGCGGGCAACCAGTCGATCCACCAAAATCTTAATATTGACCTCGCGGTCGGAGGTCTCGACACCCGCCGAGTTATCAATCGCGTCGGTGTTGAGGATGACGCCGGCCTCAGCCGCCTCGATACGGCCCAGCTGGGTCATACCCAGGTTACCGCCCTCGGCGATCATGGTGGCGCGCACGTCGCGGCCGTCGATCCGCAGAGAGTCATTGGCCTTATCCCCCACCTGCTCGTGGGTTTCACTCGAAGCTTTGATGTAGGTGCCGATACCTCCGTTGTAGATGAGGTCGACCGGCGCCTTCAGGATCGCAGACACCAGCTGGTTGGGTGCAAGAGAGGTCACCGTGTCATCGAGCCCCAGCACCTGCCGCACCTGCGGGCTGATCTCAATGGACTTGGCCCCGCGAGAGTAAACACCGCCGCCGGCCGAGATCAGGTCGCGGTTGTAGTCCTGCCACGACGAGCGCGGTAGCCGGTAAAGCCGCACCCTCTCCTCAAAGGAGGCGGCAGCGTTCGGGTTGGGGTCCAAGAAAATATCGCGGTGGTCAAAGGCGGCAACCAGTCGGGTAGCCGGCGAGCGCATCAGCCCGTTACCGAACACGTCTCCGCTCATGTCACCGATGCCCACGGCGGTGAACTCGCTGGTGAGGTAGTCTCGGCCGAGTTCGGCAAAGTGGCGTTTGACGGATTCCCAGGCCCCGCGGGCGGTAATCCCCATTGCCTTGTGGTCGTAGCCAACCGAGCCCCCCGAGGCGAAAGCGTCGCCGAGCCAGAAATCGTATTCGGCACTGATGGCGTTGGCGGTGTCGGAGAATGCTGCGGTGCCCTTGTCAGCGGCGACCACCAGGTAGTAGTCGTCGGCATCGCGGGCAATAACGCCCCGCGGGCGAATAACCGTTTCGCTACCGTCTGCGGCAACCGAGAGATTGTCTGTGACCGAGAGGAGGCAGCGGATAAAAATTTTGTAGGATTCTCTGCCCTCGGCGATCCAGGCGTCGCGGTCCGGGGCGGGGTCGGGGAGCTGTTTGGGGTAGAAGCCGCCTTTTGCCCCGGTGGGGATAATGACCGCGTTTTTGACCATTTGCGCTTTCACCAGGCCCAGCACCTCGGTGCGGAAGTCTTCTCGGCGGTCAGACCAGCGCAGGCCCCCGCGGGCTACGGCCCCAAATCGCAGGTGTACACCCTCGACGCGCGGCGAGTAGACAAAGATTTCAAATTTTGGCCGGGGCAGGGGAGCAAAGTCAATCTGCTCCGGTGCCAGCTTGAGGGCCAGGCCGTAGTCGGGCAGGTAGGCGTTGGTGCGCAGGGTTGCCTTCATGACGGTGATCATGGAACGGATAAAACGGTCGGCGTCCAGGGTGGGGATATCGCCCAGGGCCGCGTCGAGGAGGTCCGCTATCTTCGCGCGGGCCTCCTCGCGCTCGGCCTCGTCGGCAAACTCTGCCCGGGGGTCGAAGCTGACCCGGAAAAAATCCACCAGCAAACCGGTAATGCGGGGGAAGGCCAACAGGGTGTCGGCCATAAAGTCTCCGGTGCTACCGCGGCCCAGCTGCCCCAGGTAGTGCGTGTAGGCGCGCAGTACCGCCACGTCCTTCCAGCTGAGCTTGTTAGCGATAATGAGCCGGTCTAGCGAGTCCGATTCACGCCGACCCTGCAGGTAGGCGCCCAGGGCCTGCTCGTAGAGTTCGGCCACCTCAGCGGGTTCTACCCCGTCGGGAAAAACAACCCCAAAATCGTAGAGGAGGAAGGACCTGCCGTCTGCCGGTGTGATCTCGTAGGGGCGCTGGTCTATCACGGTGAGCCCCATATCCTGCATGACCGGTAGCAGCTCGGTGAGCGTGTGCGCCTTGGCCAGGTAGGTTTTGACCCGCACCACGCCGTTCACCGGCCGGATACGCACGGCCACCGGTGTAGCGCCCGGGGCAGCGAGAGACTCAAAGATGGCGATGTCCTCAACGGCATCATCAACCGAGTAGTCGGCCCGGTAGGTAACGGGAGCGGCCTCGGCCCAGGCGGTGGAGGCAGCCCGGCCGGCCGCACCGGGGGTGGCATTCTCCAGCGCTGTGGCGGTCGCCTCCCCCCAGGAGCGCACCGCGGACTGCAACCGCTTTTCGAGGGCCGCGGTGTCTACGGCGGGAATTTCGTTGGGGTTTTCCAGGCGCAGGCGGAAAAAGAGCCGGGCCAGTGAAGAGGTGGACAAGCGCACCTCAAAGTCCAGGTCCTTGAGGTCGAACTCGCTGTAGAAAACCTCCTCAATACGGCGACGCACCCCGGTGTTATAGCGGTCACGGGGGAGGAAGACGACCGCAGACACAAACCTCCCAAAGTCGTCGGGCCGCAGGAAGAGGCGGGTGGTTCGGCGCTCCTCCAGACCCATAATCCCCCGAAATATTCCGGTGAGGGTATCAACATCGGTGTGGAGCAGCTCCGAGCGCGGGTAATCCTCGATGATCCCCGTCAGCGTCTTATCGGAGTGGCTACCCGGCTGAAACCCCAGGCGCCGGCGCACAATCGCCACGCGCTCGCGAACCAGCGGTGTCTCGCTGGCCGGTAGCGAGTAGGCTTGCAGGGAAAAAAGACCCAAAATCACGTATTCGCCGAGCACCTTACCCGACGGGTCGAAATGCCGAACCCCGATATAGTCAAGGTATTCGTGCCGGTGGATCGTTGACCGCGAGTTTGCCTTGGTAATGTATATCGGCTTGGGGTCGCGGGCATTCTCCGCAAAAAAACCGGTGAGCTTGAGGGTCTTGGTGTCTTCACCGGCAAGGATCCCCAGGCCGCTTCCGGTGCGGTCAACCAGGCTGAGGTCACCACCGCTCGCGGCGAGAGCGCGCTCTTTGAATCCCATAAAAAGAAAGTTGCCGCGGGCCAGCCAGCGCAGAAACTCCTGCACGCTGGCCACCCGGCTCGCGGGGTCCGTCTCGGAGTTGATGGTCCCCGTGTAATGTTCGGAGCCGCCCAGGGTGATATCTTGCAGGGCATCCATGTTTTCGGCAATATCCAGGGCCCGCGCTGTCATCGCTTCGGTGTCGTGGGCGGCGCGGCGCACGTCGTCGAGAATGTCGCGAATATCCGAGACGAGCCGGCTGCTCTCCTGCTGGTTCAGGCGGGTGGAGAGCTGTACCGAAATCCACGATTCTATAGCCGCGTTCTTGCCCTGCGCTACCCTGAGCGCCGGGAGAGTGGCGGTGGCTGTATCTCCCGACGCCACCGGCTGGTCGAGGCCGGTACTTTGAATATCGGTCAGCACCCCGTCAGAGTCACGCTCAACGATAAAGGTGGGGTGGTTCAGCGAGGATATACCGCCGTACTGCGAGGCGATCTCGGCGGTCAGTGAGCTCACCAGGAAGCTCATGTCGTTGGTCACCACCAGCAGGGTGCTCTGCGAGTCATCGCCTATCATGTCAACCAGCACCTGCCCGGTCTGCCTGGTTTTGGCAAGCTCCCGGTGCCTGCGGGCGAGATTCTCTAGATCGCCCTTACTGTACCCCGAGAGTTCATCGGCAGAGGTGTGCTGAAAATACCGGTTGATCCAGGCGTCCTCGCCCGCCCAAAGCTCTTTGTTCTTTTCTGAGATTCCGTTTGTGTCAATGCCGTGCTTCACAGACAAAGCCGCCTCCGAATAATGTCTGAAGCTACCTCGTTGTAGCTTGCCTACGAGCCGAAAAAATTTCCGCTTGTTTATAAGGATATATGGTGAACAGAGATACTTTCAGCACCTGGGTCATCTGAACATTAACTATTTCTGCGCCTTGCCCAAAGCGTTCATCTGAAAAGATGACAGCCGGTCATAGATCAAGGAGCAGACCCGTATCCGGTCTGCGGCGCGGACAGACCGGGGGTCCCCTCATTTCCGGATAATCTGCCTAAAATGGTGCAGTTCGCTCACCGTTTGAGGAGTTTTTGTGTCCGTCCTATCCCACCCGCAGCCGGCTGAACCAGCCCCGCGCACCTCGATTATTATGCCGGTGTATAAAACCGCAGAAAGGGTGGTTGACTCTATCCGGTCGGTGCTCGAGCAGACCGATCCCGATTTTGAACTACTCGTGATGATCGACGCCTCACCCGATGACGCGGCGGCGCGTATCAGCGGTTTTTTGGAGCAGAATCCCGATTCCAGGGTGCGGGTTTTTAACAATGAGGTCAACCGGGGTGTTGCCGCGGTGCGCAACCAGGGACTGGACCGGGCGCGCGGTCACTGGGTTTCTTTTCTCGACTCCGACGATAGGTACCTGCCCACCTTTTTAGAGACCCTGCACACCTGTGCCCGTGAAAGCGGTGCCGATGTGGCGGTGGGGGCCCATTTTCTTGTTGATCAGAGCGGTGAATCCACCCTGCGGGTGCGTGCCCGCCCGGGGCTCTACACCGGTGAGCAGGCTGCGCTTTCCCTGCTGGAAGACTCGTTCACCCCCTATGTCTGGGATAAGCTTTTTGCCGCACACCTGTTTGAGGGGGTGCGGTTTCCTCAGGATATTCACCGGGCCGAAGACGCGGTGGTGGTGCTGGCAACCGTGGTGAAAGCCGGTTTTGTGGCGGTCTGTGACACCCCGGTTCACCGCTATACCGTGGAAGCGAGCGGCCTCACCTGGGGCAGAGTTACCCCCGTTACCGAAAGCATACGCCTCATGGAATATATGGGGGACGCGGCAGCACCCCTGCCGCAAAACCCGAGACTGAAAAGGGCGTGGGCGGTGAGCTGGTTAGCGACCTTCCTCAACAATGCCCAACAGGCCCTGATTCTTGACGGACGGTCCAGCCCCCTGATCGGTCAGTGCCGCGACCGCATCATGTGGGGACACATCGCCCGCGCTGCGGGGGCCCGGCCCCTGTTTTCAGCAGCCGGGGCCCTGCTCAAAATTTCGCCCCGCCTCTACGAAAAGCTCTACGGCTCCTATGTGCGCCGCACCTACGGCGTAGAGTCCCGGGACTAGAGGCTAGTCTGCTTCCAGCAGGGCAAGCGCGGTGTTGCGATCGGTCACCAGGGTGGTCACAAAGCCACCGCGGATAGCTCCCCGGATAGCGTCAAGTTTCTGCTCCCCCCAGGCGACACCCACCACCCTCGGGATCCGTTTGATCTGCTGCAGCCCCACACCGATGGTGCGGTGGCACAGCGACGTCTCAATATGCTGCCCCTCAATATTGAAATGGTGTCCGCAGATATGGCCCACAGCTTTTTCGCGGATGAGGGTCGCGCACACGTGGCTATCGGTAAAGCCCTCAAGAATGTGCCCTGACCGCCCTCGATCAACCGTGCCAATCCCCACCAGCGCCAGGTCCGCCCGCTGGGCAAGGTCAAGAATCGATGAGACCTGCGAGCTCTCTGAAAGGGATCGGGCCACATCGGCAGAAGCAACAACCAGCGGGGCCGGCAGGGCATAGTGGCGGCCACCGAGCTGACGGGCGAGCCTCCGGCAGGTTTCTGAAGAATCCGCCAGAACCTCCGAGCTGCTGACCGAACCAATCATCTGAACCACCCGGGAGTGAACCCAGTGGGTGTGCGGCATGGCCTCGATGGTCGCCTTCACGGCGTAGCCGTTCGACACCGCAATGGCCACGTCTTCGGGAGAAGTCTCAACAATGTAGTCTGCCGCGCAGCGGCTCACCTCGTCAGCCCGAGTTCCACGATCCGCCACCTGTGCGATCCGCGCATCGTGGAGGCCAAATTTTTCGATGAGTTCTTTTTCCATGCTCATGGCCCGCTCCAGCGGGTGGTCGATACGGATACGAACCACCCCCTTGTCTCTAGCCTCGGTGAGCAGGCGCGATACAGTCGGGCGCGAGTAGCCAACCTTTGCCGCGATGTGAGACTGCGTGGCACCGTCTTCGTAGTACATGCGGGCCACCCGGAGAAGTAGGCGCACGTGTTCGCGCTCGTCGGACGTCTGCGAACGGTGCAGGCGGGGAGGCTGTTGACTCATTTCGGGTACATTCTCCTGTGAACATCTGTGCGTAAATGAAAGGCAGATCACTTGGGGGCTCATGCTGTCCGTAAGACACAGGACCTAACGTCTCCAGGATACACCCGCCCCTGCGGGACGGGGCCCAAGGTCAAATATTCCCCCAACCATCCTCACACACCCCGCACCGATGAACATATGTGCACACCCAACCTTGGGGCCGAACCCACAAAATTCTAGTCTAGAAGTATCGAAAATCATACAGATCAGATTTTCACCCCGTAGTACACGATGGCGTACACCCTACGCCCCCATCAAGGAGTTCCCATGTCAGAACAGTACACCGGCAAGGCACGAACCATCCGCGGCGACGTCGACGCCAACACCCTCGGTGTCGTCAACGCACACGACCACCTGATTCGAGTCGGTGCCGGCGAGGTCTACATCGACCGAGACCACCAGCTTGCCGACGTCGATAAAGCGATCGAAGAGGGCACCTACTTTGCAGAAGCCTCCAAAAAATGGAGCACCCACGGCGGCACGGTGGTCGACATGTGCCCCATCAACTGCGGCCGCGACCTCGACCGCCTGGCTAAGGTAGAAGAAGCGGTGAGCGGACTCCAGGTCATTGCGGCAACCGGCTTCCACCGCGAACACGTATACCTGGAAACCGAATCCCACTGGGTCAACCGCTACAGTGTCGACAAGATTGCCGAACTGGTGATCGCCGATATTGAAGAGGGCATCGACCGCCACGACTACTCGGGCCCCATCGTTGAGCGCACCGAATACAGGGCCGGTGTCATCAAGGTCGCCACCGCCTACGGCAAAATCACCCCCTTCGAACGCAAGTGCATCGAAGCCGCGGCTATCGCCTCCATCGAAACCGGGGCACCCATCAACACCCACACCACCTACGGCACCTGCGGGCTCGAACAGGCCCAGCTCATGAAAGAGCTCGGTGTCCCCGCCGACCAAATCGCTATCGGCCACATTCAGCGCAACGCCGATGTCTACTATCTACAGCAAATCCTCGACGAGGGCGTCTACCTGGAAATCGACGGCACCTACCGTATCAAGTACCAGCCCGAGGCAAACCGCATCATGGAGCTGCGCGAACTGGGCGAAAAGGGCTACGGCAAACGTATTCTGCTGGGCACCGACTCCGGCAAAGCCTCCTACCAGAAGGCATACGGGGCAGTAACCGGGGTCGACTACAACCCGGCCGTCGATGGCCCGCGCATGATCGCCGAGGGCTTTGACCCCGCATACGTTGATGACCTTCTCATCAACAACGGCAACCTCTTCTTCCAGCTGCGCAAGTAGGGGGTAGGCCATGACCCGTTTACAGATTGCCCTTGACACAGCAGATCAGCCCACCGCGCTTGGCCCCCTCAACGCGGCGATCGACTCGGTGGACATCATCGAGTGCGGAACCATCCTTATTCTGCACGAGGGTCTCGGTGCCGTGCGCAATATCCGAGCTCTCTACCCGCACAAAACCATTCTTGCCGACGTGCGCATTGTGGAGGCCGGAAACATTATTGCCGGGGCCTGTTTTGAGGCCGGGGCCGACTACGTATCGGTGGTCGCCGGGGCCTCCCTGACCACCGTTGAGCAGGTGGTCAAGGTTGCCCAAGAATACGGCGGTGAGGTACAGGTTGAGCTTGCCGACGAGCACTACTCGCTTGAGCGGGCGCGGGCCTGGAGGGACGCCGGTGTGGTTCACGCAATTGTCAAAAGGTCCCGGGACCTTGAGGCCGCCGGCACACTTGAGTGGAGTCAGAAGGATTTTGAGCGGATTCGCCAGCTCAAAGAACTCGGGTTCACGGTCACGGTCACCGGTGGTATCAGAGCGGACGAGCTCGACGTGTTTGCCGGCCAGCCAGTCGACATCGTGATTTCCGGCCGGGAGATCGTTCGGGCAGACGATCCCGCCGCCGCTGCCGCCGCGCTCCGCACAAAAATCAACGAGGTTTTCCCCCGAGCATAGGAGAAAGACACATGTCTCATGCAGTTCACGAGCCCTGCGGCTGCGAGTCTCGCCCCCACGCGCTGGGGCAGGGAGATATTGCTCTGGGCATCTACGAAAAGGCAATGCCAGACGTCACCGACTGGAACAGTTTCTTTGCCGCTGTGAAGGAGGGCGGGTTCAGTTTTACAGACCTTTCAGTCGACGAGACCGCCGAACGCAAGGCCCGCCTTGACTGGCCGCTGTTGGAGCGCCGCGAGGTTCGTGATGCTGCGGCACGGCACGGTGTGCAGATCGGGGGTATCTGCCTGTCTGTGCACCGCGCCGTGGGCCCCGGCTCAGCCAGCGAGACCGTACGCGGTGAGGCAGCGGAGATTTTCCGCAAGGGAATTGAGCTCTGCCGTGACCTGGGCGCCCCGGTCCTCCAGGTGGCCGGCTATTTTGCCTACTACGAAGAGGTGACCGAGGGGCAGCGGGAGCGCTATGTTGAGGCCCTGCGGGAGGCCACCGGGTACGCGGCACGGGCCGGTGTCATGCTGGGCATTGAAAACGTCGACGGCAACGACGTCACCTCCATCTCCAAGGCTGTTGAGATCTGCGAGGAGATTGATTCGCCCTGGCTACAGGTCTACCCGGACATTGGCAATATCGCCGAGCAGCAGCTTGACACCGCATCTGAGCTGCGCGCCGGTGAGGGCCGCATGGTTGCCCTACACATTAAAGACGTGCGCGTGGGCGAGCCGCGCCGGGTTCCGCTGGGCGAGGGGATTGCCGATTTCCCCACCGCCTTTGCCGAACTGAAACGGCAGGGGTGGTCGGGCCGCCTCATGATCGAAATGTGGAACGATAACGCACCCGATTCTGCGGCCATATCGGCTGCGGCACGACAAAAGGTTGAGGGCTGGATCAAAGAGGCCGGCCTGAGTATAGCGAAAGTAGCGAGGTAGCGATGCTCGAAGAGCTCAAAAAGCAGGTGTACGAGGGAAATATTGCCCTGGCCAAAGAAGGTCTGGTGGTGTGGACGGGGGGAAACCTCTCCGCCTACGACGAGGAGCACGACGTCATTGTTATCAAACCGTCGGGGATGCTCTACGATCAGATGTCTGCCGACGATATGGTGGTTGTCGATATGGCGGGCAAGATTGTTGAGGGCGAGCACGGCCCCTCCTCAGACACCCTCTCTCATCTGGGCATCTATAAAAACCGCCCCGATGTGCGCTCCGTCGTGCACACACACTCCACCTACGCCACCGCCTTTGCCGCTGTGGGTCGAGAAATTCCCTGCGTTCTTACGGCTATTGCCGACGAGTTTGGGGGGCCGGTGCCCTGCGGCGGCTACGCCCCTATCGGGGGTGATGCCATCGGTAAGGAGGTGGTGGCAAAGATCGGCCGCTCCCCCGCTATCCTGATGCAGCAGCACGGTGTTTTCACCATCGGCTCCTCCATTAAGGCCGCGGTTAAAGCCGCGGTGATGGTTGAGGATGTTGCGCGCACCGTCTCCATTGCCGAGCAGATCGGCACTGTTACCCCGCTGTCCGATGAAGAAATTGAATCCAACTACGACCGCTACCACAACCGCTACGGCACCGCTGCCGCCAGCCTGGGTGTGAGCGACTAACACCACGGATCACATGTGTATAGGAGAAGAACAATGAAGTACGATCTCTCAACCATAGGCGAGGGCCAGATTAGGCTGACCGTCCCCCAGGGCGAGCGCCTCAATTCGACCCGGAATCTGCGTATGACCGCTGCCGGTTCGGAGGCCAATGTGGCCGGTCTGCTGGCTCAGCTGGGCCGCGAGACCACCTGGGCCACCGTGCTGCCTCGCGGGCCGGTAGCCCGCCGCGTTATTTCTGAGTACCGTGCCTCGGGTATGAACATGGATCATGTGCGGCGGGTTGAGGAAGGCCGGGTTGCCCTGTATTTCTTGGAGCCGGGGGAGTTTCCCATGCCGGGAAGGGTAATTTACGACCGTATGCACACCCCCTTCCGGTCGATCAAGCCCGAGGATTTTGACTGGGATGATCTGCTTGACACCAGGATTCTTTTCCTGACCGGTATCACCGCCGCCCTCACCGAGGACACCGCCAATGTTGTGCAGTTTGCTGCCCGCCAAGCCAAGGAGCGCGGGGTGAAGCTGGTACTGGATGTCAACCACCGCACCACCCTGTGGAGCAATGAAGACGCAGGCCGGGTGCTCACCCCGGTAGCGGAGCTGGCCGATCTGCTGCTGTGCTCCCGCAAAGACGCCGCGGCGGTGTTCGGTATTGAGGCCGGCGGGGTTGAGGTTTCGCGTCAACTGCGCGAGCGTTTTGGGGCAACCCATGTGGTGTCCACCGACGGTATCGACGGCGTCTATATGTCGTCTGAAACCGAGGGCGATGACACCTTCGCGGTGAACCGGGTTCCCGTGATTGACCGCCCCGGCGCCGGCGATTCTTTTGTGGCCGGAACCATTCACGGCTACCTCAACGATGATGTGCGCAGCGGTATCTCATACGGCCAGCGCACCTCTGCCTTCGCCCTGACCCATCACGGGGATCTCACAACTCTCTCCCCCAGAGAGCTGGATATTCCCATTACTAATGACATTGTGCGTTAGCAAGTGAGGAGTGATTTATCATGAGTTCTACCGCCGCAGAGAAGCAGTTTAGCGCCATGACGGCGCAGGAGCAGCTGGATAGCCGCAAGCTGACCGGCCATCAGAAGTCTCTGATTGGCATGGTGATCACCGGTAATATTGCGGAGTTTTTCGATATTTTTATCGTCGGATTTATTATTGCCATCCTGACCAAAGAGTGGAGCCTCTCCGGTTTTGAATCAGGGATTATTCTGGCCTGTGCGGGCCTGGGAACCGTGCTGGGGGCTATCTCCTGGGGTGCTCTTGCCGATAGGTTTGGGCGGCGTAACGCCTTTATCTGGTGCGTCATCATTTTTACGCTCTTTACCTTCCTCTGCCTTTTTGTGGGACAGGACGGCTGGTTCGGTATTCCGGGCTGGGTAATTTTTGCCGCACTCCGGGTGCTGGTCGGTTTCGGCGTGGGTGGTCTGAATATCACCTCTATCCCCTACGTGCAGGAGTTTGTGCCCACCAAACACCGCGGTTTCCTGGCCGGGCTGGGATCGGTTTTTATCCCCGCGGGGCTGCTACTGGGTTCGCTGGCTTCGCAGGCGGCCGGGGATGACTGGCACCTTCTGATCGCGCTGGGCACCCTCCCCGTTCTGCTCCTTTTCTGGGCGCGGGTGGTTCCCGAGTCTCCGCGGTACTACCAGCAGCGCGGGGATGAAGACAGTGCCCGTGCCGCTTTCGCCTGGGCGATGAACATCCCCAAGGAGGAAGTGGGGCAGCTGCCGCCGGCACCCAAAGAGCAGAAGAACGCCTACTCCCTGGTCTTTTCGTCCTATAAGAAATCTCTGCTGGTGATCACCCTGGGGTCTTTCATGTTTATCCTGGGCTCGTTCACCATCCAGTCCTGGGGCCAGACCCTGCTCGGCAGTGTCTTCGGTTTTTCGGTGAGCGCTGTCGCCGGTCTTTTTGCCGCGGTATCGATCGCCGACCTCCTGGGCCGCCTGGGTTCTGCCTACCTGGCCGACATTATTGGCCGCCGCTACACCATGCTGATCTTCGGTGTTCTGGGTGGTATCGGCTGTCTGATCGCCGCTTTCCACGGTGGAAGCGGGTGGGTTTTCTTCACCGGTATTCTGGTGGCTATGGCTTTCGGTGACGGCGCCTTCGGTATCCTCAACGCCTTCGGTGGAGAACAGTTTCCCACCGCGGCACGGTCTACCGGTCTGGGCCTGGGCTACGGTATCGGTGCTATCGCCAAGATTGTTGGACCCTACATGATGGGGGCAATGATTGGTGCCGAGAGCGTGGCAGCCGCCGACCCGCAGGTGGTCTCGCAGGCATTCATCTTCTTCGCCATCTGCCTGTTTATCGGTGCGGCTATCTACATGTTTGCCAAGGAGACCCGCGGTAGAGAGCTCGAGGAGGCGTAGCCGTCTTTCTGCCGCTCCATCGACTTCCTAGTTTTTGACCGACTTCCTGGGTTATTTCCTAGGAAGTCGGTCAAAAACTAGGATTTCGGCGCGGACGCACGGGATGCGATGAATACGGTTCCCGCCAGGTGCACCGCAAAACCACAGACCGGACCAACGTAAAGAGCCACCAGGGTGCGACCCACCAGGGGCAGAGGCAAAAAGGCCAGCAGGGTGGCCACCGCAGCTGCAACAACCCAGCCGAGCACATAGATCCGGTGAGCGTCGAGGGCAAGCACCGCCGTGCCCGAGAGCACCAGCAGAGCCATGAGAGCCGACCCAAAAACAAGGGCACCCAGAAGCCAGCCGGTCAGATACTGGTCATAGACAGCAACCTCGTTGGATTTGGGCGCATAGATCAGGCGGAACAGCAGGGGACCCACAGCCCAGGCGGCGGCGGCACCGAGCACACCGATACCCAGTAGGGCCGCCGAAGGTTTAGCCAGAGCGGACAGGGGGCGGTCCCGGTGTTTGAGGAATGTTGAAATAGCCACCCCCTGAAACTGCTGTAGGGGGATCATGATGGGGGACCTGCAAATGGAGATCGCCAGAATGAGGGTGGAGAGCAGAATCTTTGACTCCTCGTCGGTGGCGGTTCCCATGCTTGCCCTCAGCACAATGGGGAAACCCATCATCAGCACCGCCGAGGCGGCGGAAGAACCCATCGCCAAAAGAACCCGGCGGGTAAAAGCGCGCGCACCGACATCTGCCCGCGCCATAAAAGTTTTTCTACCCTCCCCCGTTACAAGCACAAGAAGAACCCACAGCACAACGGTGGACACCACGGCCACCTCAAGACCAAAAAGGCTGCCGATGGACATCGCGGCCGCCACCATGGCGATCAGCCGCCAGGTTGCCTCGCCCCCGCCCAGGGCGGCAAAGAGTATCCACCGTTCTCGGCCACCGGCGGCACCGCTCATCGCCGCATGAACCGCGTAGAGGCTCACACCCGCGGCCACTAGTAGCACCGTTGCCGGGGTGTGGGTGGGCAAATACTTGCTCCCCCACAGCGGCGATGAGGCAAGCACCAGCCCACCGATCAGACAGCCGATAGCAAAAGCGAGGGGTATCACCGGTGCCCCGCGGGAGGTGGCATCGTTAAGCCGCCTCTGTAGGCGCGCCGTACCCACCGCCCGGGTGGTCTCCTGCTGAACCCCGGAGACAATCCCAAAAATCCCAAAAAGGATGGACCAGAACAGTAAAAACTCTTCGAGGGGGGCACTGTCGAGTGTGCGTTTAGCAATGACGGTGGCCAACAGTGCAGAAACAGCGGTTACCGCAGATGCCACAAGCAACAGCATCGACTCTCTGGAGGTGATACCGGTCTTATCCTCCCGCTGTCCCTCGCTTTCCACAGCCGCCTCTCCCCGTCTAGCGAACCGCGTGACGAGCCAGATTTTTTACCCCGCTCCACTTTCGTGCCGCTACCGCCCGGGGGAGCAAAGTGGTGGCGTGCAAACGCGACGAGAAGTGCAGCCTGGCAATCTTTGCCGCTTTCTTCCAGCCCTGAGCCTCCAGTTCGGCGGCGATCGTGTCAAAGTAGGTGCGTTCCTCGTCGAAACGGGTCCCCTCCAGTGCCCGCCAGGACGAATCAGAACCACCGTGCCGCCGATACATGAAGGCCAGGGTCTGATCGTAGTAGAGGGAGCCGCCGGCCATGGCAATATCGAGCACCAGGGCCATATCCTGCACCACGTTGAGCCCCTCACGAAAACCAGTCTCGGTGATAGCCGATGCCCGCCAGCCCAGCGAGGGAAAGTAGAACCAGTTACCGCGCAGAAGGGACACGGCGAGTTCTTGTCCGGTGAGCACGGTGCTCTGCCGGGGCCGGTAAAACGCCTTGGTCTTTTCCACAAGGGTGTTTGAGGCCCTGTTCTTTTCGTCGATCACCACCACCCCCGGCTGGAATACGCTCGCCTCGGGGTGCTCTGCCGCCGCCGCTGTCAGCCAGTCAATATAGTTGGGCAGCATCAAATCGTCGGCACCCATCACGGTCACCAGCTCGTTCTCCACGAAGGTCAGGGCCTTACGGTAGTTGCCGTTCGCGCCGAGATTCTTTTCGTTCCGCATATAGGTGATCCGGGAATTCCCCAGGGATTCAAACCAGCCGGGAATCGAGTCGTCGGGGTAGCCGTCGTCGACAACGACCATCCGCCAGTGGGGGTTGTTCTGCCCTATGACAGAGCGCACCGCCTGCTTCATGAGGTCGACGTCGCCGTAGTAGGGAAACAGAATATCTACAGTCATGATTTATCTTCCGGTCTTGGAGTAAAGGTTTCTAGGCGCGCGGGTCGTCGCTGCCGGTTGCTGCGGGTTGGCCCGTGTGCAGGTTGTCCGCTGCCGACACACGGTTTTCGTGGCCGGCACCGCCGGGTTGCCGCTGGAGCGAGCGCATCATCGCCACCTCTTCGGCCAGGATTCTGGTCTCATCCGCCATCTTGGAGAGTTCCTGCGTCAGGTGCAGGGAAACACCGATGAGCATGATGATCGCCAGCAGAAAGAGCAGGTTCACCGGGGTTTCTATCCCCACCAGGTTGGCCAACCAGTCGAGTAGCCGGGGGAAGAGCGCAAGAATAATGATCAGGGCAGAAACAAGGAGCCACAGCGCGGCGTATTTCTCTTTCATTTTCTGGTTGCGCACCTGAACAAGCACCATCACCACCAAAATGACTGCGAGAACGAGAAAGAAGATATTTGCTCCCATTTCTTAGTTTTCTCCTACAGAGGTTTTCTTGCGGGTCATTGACATTCCAAAGGAAAAGAATGATCGCACCAGGTAAACCGCCGATTTGAGGGGGCTGGACGACGGTGTTCCCGCCTGCCGCTGGCGCATATGAACGGGCACCTGTTTGACGGTGAGGCCCGCCCGTATCGCCATGACACAGGCGTCGATGCAGTCGCCCAGGTACTCTGCCGGAAGGTGTTCGCAGTACTGGTCGATTGCCTGTCGGTCCGCGGCGCGAAAGCCGGAGGTGGCATCGGTGAATTTTTCGCCCGAAATTTTGGTGAACATGAAGGCCAACACGGTCATCGCCCATTTGCGAGGGCCGGTCACCCTGTAGTCGCCCGGCTGGGCGAAGCGGGAGCCGATGGAGATGTTGGTGCCGTCGTCGAGTCCGGCAAGAACCGTGCGTATCCCCTTGGGGTCGTGCTGGCCGTCGGCGTCCACCTGGATGGCGCGGTCGTAGTTCATGCGGCGGGCGTACTTGTAGCCGGTGCGCAGGGCGCCGCCAATTCCCATGTTGTAGGGGAGGTCGATCACAAAGGCGCCTGCCTCGCGGGCGATTTCTGAGGTGCGGTCCTGTGAACCGTCGTTGACCACGACCAGGTCGATGTCGGGCATCGTGTGAAACAGCTCGGTGATGGTGCCACCGATCACCTCTTCCTCATTCCAGGCAGGCATGATGATGAGGGTTTTCGGTTCACCGCTGTGCACGGAAGAAGATTGCATCTGTGTTAGCTCCAGTACTGTATGCGCCGGGGTGCGGCTAATCGTACTCAGTTTAGCAGTTGCGCCCCGGTGTTCTGTCTGCCCTAGGTGCAGGCGGTGATCTCGTAGAGGGTTGCCTGGCCGTCTGAGTAGAGCGGGGTCATAGCGCCGGTTTCTGTGGCGCCGATGTAGCCCGAGAAGCGCTCCCGGTGGCTTCCTCCGTGCACCTCCTGTGTGCCAAAGTCCAGGTAGTAGCGGGCATCGTGTTCGTTGATGAGTTCGCACACTCTGGGGTCGGTGTTGATCCGGTTGAGGTTTTTGCTCAGGTAGCCGCTGAGTTCGGTGTCGGTGAAGCTGGTGTGGTAGGCGGTTACTTTTCTGTCGGCGATTGCGTAGGCGAGGGATCCTCCGGTCCAGGGCTGTACGAGGATGGTGGCGTCTTCGGGCACGTAGTCGTCGACGTGTTCGAGTACTTCTTTTTCATCGGAGGTCAGCAGTCCTGTCACGGTGTCGGTGTCGGGGCTGTAGGTCCAGTAGGTGGCGGCCACATAGTCGGTGAGCGGTTTGGCTGTTTGGCCAAAAAACCCGATTCCCAGGGTTGTGACCAGGGCGAGGGCGGTGAGCCCGGCTTGCGGTCCGGTGACTGTGCTGGCTGGTCGGGATTCCCAGCGGTGGTATAGAGCGCGGGCCAGGTTGCTCGCGAGAGCCCGGGCGGCCAGGCGGTCTACCGCGAGGACGGCCAGCGGAATCATCACGATGGGGGTGAGCGCGGCTACCCGGTAGGGGTCGTGGTACCAGACCCCCGTGACCCAGTCGCGGTCGTGGTCCCAGCCCAGGTAGCGGATTGCCGTGTAAAAGTAGGCGGTAACGGCCCAGGATCCGAGTAGCCACAGGCTGCGGTTGCGGTCCCGGCAGAGGGTAATCGCCCCGATAGCGGCCAGTATGGAGACCAACCAGAGCGCACCGGTGTCCATGACCCCGTTGAGGATAAACTCACCGAAGCTCTGCGCCTGGGTGAGCTGCGGCTCCCAGCCACCGGCCTCGCGGGGCGGGCGAATAACACCCCAGAGGTAGTTGATCAGCAGGAGGATGCCGGTAATTCCCAGCAGCTGGACACCCACTATCCAGCGGGGGGTGAGTTTTTTGACTCCGCGAATTATTTGCAGCAGTGCACGGCAGACAAAGATGGGGATAACCATCACCAGCAGCGACATGATCGCGTTGGGGTGGGAGAGGGCTATACCGAGTGCCACGAAGAGCCCCAGGCACACGGACTGAGCCGTGGCGAGTAGGCGGTGGGGGGTGACCCTCAGCATCTGCGCTACCACCGCTATTCCGACGGGCATAAGCGTGATACCCAGCAGGTTGGGGTAGAGCACCCCAAAGTTGAGGAGGAGCAGGGGAAACGCAACGAAGGCGGCAGAGAGCACCCCGATGCTCATCATACCCACCGGGCCCGGGCGCAGGATGGAGCGGATCATGAAGACCAGGCTCAGCGGCCAGATGACAGCACAGGCAACCAGTGCCATGGCGCTGGTCGCCAGCTCAACGGTGGTACCGGTTCCGGTGAACATGAGCGATACGGTGTCGTGCCAGGCTGCCGGATAGAAATCCGGGGGGTTGTCACCCGCGGTCATGGAGGCCACAAAGAGTGATGAGCCGTTGGCGTGGTCAGCGATATAGCGCACCGCGTTGAGGTGAAAAATGTTGTCGTAGGTCTGTGACACCCAGTCGGGGTAGCCGATCGCGTTGGTGGTGTTGCGGGCCAGTAGCACCGCCGCTATCGCCAGGGTGGCCCAGTATAGTCCCTGCTCGCGTGAGAACCAGCGAGGCTCGGTGAGGCCGGGGGCTGCAAAACCGGCGCCGGGTATCCCCTGTTCTGCCCGTTTGCGGGGGGCATCCCAGATCTGTAGACGTAAAAGAATGCGGGTGAGCAGGTAGAGGACGAGCGCGGTGACCAGAGCGAAAGCCAGGGGCACCCACAGTGCCCAGCCGATCCCGAACACGGGGGCTACGATAGCGCTGATAGCTATCACCGCCACGGAGATGGCCGGTGCTATGGTCACGGCATCTATACCGCGCATGCGCATTGAGGCCGCCACGATGAGGCCGGGAACAACCACCAAGAATACGCCCACCACCAGGGGGGCGGTGATGACCAGCCAGCTCATATATCTCCTCCGCACCGTATGCGCTCGATCGTACAACCTCTCAAGTTTACCCCGCTCCCCTCCCGTTACGCCGGTTCCCGCGCACAAGACAATAATTCCCCGACCCCGCCATATGAGGGCGCGGGTTTGACCGCCCCGATGTCACTATGGGTTCTGGCCCATATACTGGATTGAACAGCACATTGTTTTCTGCCTCTGTAAGGTGTTGACCCATGCGTAGTTTGCCTGCCTGCCTCCCCTGGATTGAGAAGCTGGTTTCTATACCCACTGTTGTTGAGACCCCTAACACCGAGCTTTTAGAGGTGGCTGCCGCAGAGTTTAGGCGGTACGGGTTTGAGCCTCTCTACACTCACAGCGATGACTCCACCCGCGCCAACATGTTTGTTACCCTGCCGGCGGCCGATGGTTCGGTGGACGGGGGTCTGGTACTTTCTGGGCACACCGACGTGGTGCCGGTAGAGGGTCAACCCTGGGATACCGATCCTTTCACCGCCACCGTCAGAGGTGATCGGGTGTACGGGCGCGGTGTGGCGGATATGAAGTCTTTCCTTGCCGCTGTTCTGTGGATCCTTCCCCGTCTGGCAGAGGCACGGCGGGTGCACCCGGTCCACTGTGCTTTCACCTATGACGAGGAGATCGGCTGTGTGGGTGCTCCGCGCATGCTCGCCGATCTGGCCCGCCGCGGTATCAACCCCGATTTCGCGATTATTGGTGAGCCCTCGTCGATGCGTCCGATTGCCGCCCACAAGGGCGCTCACCGGGGGCGCGCCACGTTTCACGGTGTGGTTAAGCACGGTTCGCTGGCACCTCACGGGGTGAATGCGGTGGCCGCCGCAGCTAGGTTTGCCGCTTTTATTGAGGATATGGCCGATGAGTGGATTGAGTCGGGGCCTTTTGCTGAGGGGTTTGTGACCCCTTCTTCTACGGCCGGGGCTAACCTGCTGCACGGTGGTCTGCAGTACAACATTGTGGGTGAGCAGGCTGTGGTGGAGTATGATTTCCGCACGATCCCGGCCACACCCACGAGCCAGGTGGTTGACCGTCTCGAGCGCAAGCTGTGGGGAGATCTGCTGCCCGAGTTGGAGGCTAAGGCGGAGCGGGCCGAGCGGCTTTCCGGTGCGCCGGCGGGTTCGCTGAGGTCACAGGTGTCGGTTACCCACGAGCTTCTGGCGGCGGTTCCGGGCCTTGATACGGGCGCGGACGACCCCGTTTTCCGTCTCTGTGCCGCACTGACTGGCCACCCCGAATACGCGACTGAGCCTCTTGTCAAGGTCACCTACGGTACGGAGGCGGGCCAGTTTCAGCGGGCCGGCATGGGCGCTGTGGTGTGCGGGCCCGGCGATATTGCCCAGGCGCATACCGGCAACGAGTGGATTGAGCTTGAGCAGGTTTCTCTCTGCGAGCGCTTCATGGAGCGGGTGCTTGACTGGGCGCGGGGCGATCTGCGGGTATAGGTTCTTCACCGCACCGGCTAGCGGCTGTCTCCGTGTGTGCCCGTGCGGGGCTTGCGGTGGGCCCGGCGGGTAAGCAGTTCGACGCAGAGCCAGCCGATCACGGCACCGAGTGTGTTAGTGATCATGTCATCGACGTCGAATGTTCGGTAGCGGCAGCTGAAGTATCCCCAGAGGCCGGTGAGTTGGCTGAGCTCGATGGTGAGGGTGGTAGCGAAGGCGCTGAATAGGGTGGTGCGAAAGGTCCATCTGAATATCCAGCGGGCAAAAATGCCGAAGGGCACAAAGAGTAGCACGTTGAGGTATATCTGCACGAAGAGCCAGGTGAAGAAACGGGTAGCTCCCAGCCCGGCCGTGTTGTCGAGGGCGAACCGGAGGCTCCATCCGGGGAAGTAGCGCGGGTAGTAGAGGGAGCTGGAGCACTGCAGGGTGTCCGGATCAGGCAGGGGTAGCGAGGTGAAGGAGATAACCCCCACCAGGTAGATAATGATGAGCGGTGCCGCCCACACCCAGCGACCCAACAGTCTGGAGTTTTTTTGATAGTGGACCAGGGCAACGAGGGGCAGAATAATAAGGCAGGTAGCAAGTCCCAGTAGGAGAGCCTGCTGAAGGATTGGCCCTGACCACCGAAACAGCGTATTCATATTTTTAACCCTAACCCGCGTATTGAAGAGGCGGGTTTAGTCTACCTCGGGGTCCTGGCGGTGGTTCTTTAGCGGGAGTACACGATAGCCCGGCCCGTCTCGCTGCTGCCGTCGGGAAAGTCTATGCTGTATTCGAGTTTTACCTCACCGGCAGAATCTGCGCGGAACATGAGGTGGTCTCCCTCCACATAGGCGGCACCGTGGGGGGTGCTCAGCCAGGTGAGCGGGGTGCCATACATGTTGAGTAGCCACACCGATGCCTCGGTGTCCGGGGCCCCGTAGGGCTTGCCGGGGACCACCTCGATCCTGGTACCGATTCCGCGCAGAGCGGTAACAATGTTCTCTCCATAAGAAATCGGGGTATCCACGACTACTGACACCTGGGGCTGTTCCTTTATAACGTTAAATACAGTGCGAACGAAGGGCCGGTTTTATCTCAAACCTGCTCTACTATTAGAGGATACTGGCAAAGCCGGTCCCCCGGTGTGCTCATACCCCGTTTTTAGTGCCATCTCTTATGCGGACACGTCAGCTATTTTGGTGACATGTCCTGCGTATGCTTACAGGTTTTTCTTCCGCACCCGTCCCCTGAACTTTCGTGGCGGGGTGGAATAAACTCGTGTTTCGGGCGGCGGCGGGCAGCAACCCAGCCGGCCGCCAGCAGCGCACCGCAGAGACCCCCCAGGGTGTTGGTGATCAGGTCATCCGCGTCGAAGATCCGGTAGGCGCAGGGATAGTAGCCCCACAAGCCGGTGAGCTGCGTGGTCTCGATCAGAAGCGACCCACCGGCAGCCAGTAAACCCGTTGTCACAATTCCCCGTTTGAAGACAGCGCGCAGGATAAAGCCGCCGGGCACAAAAAGCAGTACGTTGAAAAATATTTGCAAAAAATTGTGGCCGGTCAGTACACCGGCAAGCCCGCTCTCTTGACTCTCTGCCAGGATCGTGGCAAGACCTGAAAAGGGGACGAGCTGGACCGGGTTTCTACTGCACACCACCCCGGACGATCCCAGCGGCAGTATCGTAAAGCAGACGACACCGGTGACATAGACGGTGACAGCCGCACAGACTAACAACCAGTAGGCCCGTAGTCTCTGGCGGAAAATGAGCTGGGCGCAGGCAAGCAGGGGGACGGTGACCGCGCACAGTGCCAAACCCCAAATTATCCCGGTCACCCCAAAGGTGCCCCAGTTGTTCACCCGCGCCTCACCCTCGGTACAGCTCGGCTTCCGCTCAATACCGGGGTGTCCGCCGCTATGTCCGGTAGCTTGGGAGTGGTGCTAGGGGCGGGTTCTGCGGGGTGAAACATAGGGTTTTCTCCTGCCGGTTGCCAGATCTCTGTCTCCCAAGCTAACCCCGCAGCGGCAGTCTTCGCACCGATTGAGGGGCGAGAGATTGGGCACGTGGGGGCCGGCAGTGTGCAACCGGCAGTGCGGCCGAAACCCTAGACCGGGGCGTTAACTTTCACCAGCGAAAAGAGATCTTTCGGGTCATCGGGTTCCGCCACCAAATCTATGTACTGCTGGAGGCTACTGTCTGCCGTGGCATCTGAGCAGTAGCGCAGGGCGGAGAAGTCGGCGATCGCAAAACCTACGGAGTCAAAGAGCGTGATGTCCTCATCCCCGGTGCGCCCGGGTGCGTCCCCGGTGAGCACCTGCCAGAACTCGGTGACGGGAAAATCATCGTCTTTCTGCTGAATCTCACCCTCAATGCGGGTCTGGGGCGGAAATTCCACAAACACCTTGGCCCGGTCAAGAATTGCGGAGTCAAGTTCGGTCTTACCGGGGCAGTCGCCGCCCACGGCGTTGAGGTGCACACCGGCTACCACCTGGTGGTCCGCAAGAATGGTGTTCTGCGCCTTATCCGCGGTGCAGGTGGTCACGATATCCGCTCCCGCCAGCGCCCGGTCCACCGATTCCGCCTCGCGGATCTTGAAGCCAAGCGGCTCGAGGTTGCGGCGGAATTTCTCCACCGCCAGCGGGTCAATATCGTAGACGGAAATATCTTCAATACCCAGCACAGCCCGCATACCCAGGGCCTGGAACTCTGCCTGAGATCCGGCCCCGATCATCGCCATGTGCCGGGAGTCCGGGCGGGCCAGTCGCTTGGCCACCATGGCCGACATTGCCGCGGTACGGAGCGCGGTCAACAGTGTCATTTCGGCCAGGAAGACGGGGTAGCCGTTGTCGACATCTGCCAGGAGGCCAAAGGCGGTGACGGTCTGAAAGCCGCGCGCGGGGTTGGACGGGTGCCCGTTGACGTACTTGAAAGAGTAGGTTTCGTGGTCGGAGGTGGGCATAAGCTCAATCACACCGAAGGGGGTGTGGCTGGCAACGCGAGGAATTTTGTCAAACCGTTCCCACCGCTTGAAGTCGCTTTCAAGGTAGGGAACCATACCGCCGATGATATTCTCCACGCCATCGCGTTGAATCCATCGGGCCATGCTCGCAACATCTACAAACTGGGTCATCTAGATTTTCCTTTCATTAATGCACCGGGAAAGGAGTTGAGTCATATTTTATAGGTAAATATAGGTATCAATGGGCCCAAAACTGTGTAAAAACACCTCTCGGGTGCGCAACTTGTTCAGGTGCTGATAACATTTTGTTCATGACTCGCCTCACTCAGTTTGAGCAGCAGCTTCTGGCGGCCCTGCGACAGAATAGCCGCACCCCGGTCTCGGTACTCGCCGAACAGCTCGGGGTATCCCGCGCCACCGTCACCAAAACCATGGCGCGGTTAGAGAACCGGGGAACAATTGCCGGTTACACGGTTCGTCTGGGAGGGCAGACTGATTCTGACGAGGTCCGCGCTATCACCTGCATAGAGATTGAAAGCTCCTCCACCCGCCGGGTGACCGCCCAGCTACAGGGTTTCCCCGAGATTCACGCTCTCCACACCACAAACGGGGTGTGGGATCTGATCGTGGAGCTTCGGTGCCCGGATCTTGCCCATTTTGACCGGCTACTACGCCGGATCAGGGAGACCAAGGGGGTCGTCAGTTCGCAAACCAGCCTCCTGCTCAACAGCCTGTACCCGTAGAGCGGCGGGCCCACCGGCCGTCTACGCCTCAGGGTCCTCGCTATGATTTACGCGGATCTCCACCTTGGCTTTCCCCTCATTCTTGTAGAGATCAGAGCCCGGGGTTCGCGCGATAACGGGGAATCTGCCGGTGTAGCCGTCGCGAACTGCCGCGTATTCGTAGACACGTTGACGCACCAGGTACCAGCCGCCCCAGAGTAGCGGAATCACCCCGAGCGTGGAAATGAGGGTGTAGGTGCCCACGGGGTAGTCCAGGGCGGTGAGCACCAAAACCAGCAGGATGAAAGCGATGACAGCCCAGTCGGCCACCACGCCACCGGGGGCCCGGTAGCTGGGGCGCGTGTACCTGCCCTTTTTGGCCAGGCGCAGGAACTTCTGGTGCGACATCACGATAGCCACCCAGCTGGCCATGGTCCCGATAGCGGCGATATTGAGCACCACCTCAAAAGCAGCATCCTCCACCCAGTAGTTGAGGGCGACACCAAAGAGAGCAACCACGGTTGTCAGCAGAATACCGGCCACGGGCACACCGCCTTTGGAGAGCTTTGCCGCTATTTTAGGGGCCGATCCGGCCACCGCCATGGAGTGCAGAATACGGCCGGTGGAGTACATGCCGGCGTTCATGGAGGAGGCCGCCGCGGTGATCACCACCAGCTGCATGATGGGGGCTGCGTAGTCGATTCCCACCGAGTCAAAGAAGGTGACGAAAGGGGATTCGTTACTGCTGTAGCGGGTGTAGGGCAGCAGCAGGCAGAGCAGAACCACCGAACCCACATAGAATACAGCGATACGCAGGACCACGGTATTGATGGCCCGGGGAATAATTTTTTCAACGTTTTTTGTCTCGCCCGAAGTGGTGCCGACAAGCTCGATACCCGCGTACGCAAAGACCACGCCCTGCATGATGATCACCGCCGGCAGTATGCCGTTGGGTAGGATACCTCCCGATTCGGAGATGAGCGAGAAACCTACCGGTTCGCCGGTGGGGGTTCCGAAGATGATAAAGCAGATACCAACCACCATAAAGAGCAGGAGGGCCGCCACTTTGATGAGGGCAAACCAGAATTCGAGCTCGCCGAAGACTTTAACCGATATGAGGTTCATGGACACCACCACGACCACCACAACCAGGGCGGTCGCCCAGTTGGGGATGTTCGCTATTGTGTCGTTGTACTGGCCAAACCAGGAGATGTAGATGGCGATGGCGGTGGCGTCGGCAACAGCGGTCATAGCCCAGTTGAGCCAGTAGAGCCAGCCTGCCACGTAGGCTGATTTTTCACCGTAAAATTCGCGGGTGTAGGAGACGAAGGAACCCGATGAGGGCCGGTGAACGATGAGCTCTCCCAGGGCTCGGAGAATAAGGTAGCCAAAAAAACCGCATACCGCGTAGATGATGGCCAGCGAGGGTCCGGCTTGTTCAAGCCGTGTTCCGGTACCCAGGAAAAGCCCGGTGCCGATCGCTGATCCGATGGCAATCATTTGGAGCTGTCGCGCACCCAGCCCCTTGTGAAACCCCTCTTGCTCGTGGGCAAAGGGGTCGTCGTTTGCCGGCTGTTTGGGCTGTGTCTCGGTGTGTTTTTCTGTGGACATGGGGAACCAATCTCGGTCGGGGGCACCCCGCGGGGCGCTCGAAAGATTCAAGCTACAGGATTCCCGGTGCAGTGGCGCGTAGCTCGTTGAGGACATTAAGACTATAACCCATGCACCGCCTTCTTGTAACCCCTATTACATTTCGCCGATGTAAAATTTTTGCCCCGTTCCCCGGCCCCTTTTCCATACCACTGTGAGTGTTCTCGCGTGAGGACACGCTGCCCCGGTGGGATTAAATATATTTAAAGATGTACCCTAAAGAGGGTAAATGTCATCACAATAACCGACATGAGGTTATCAGTAATCCGCGTATCAGCGCGTCGATTTGTATCGCAAGATTAAAAACACCGTGTCTTTTATTCACTAGAACCAACACACTAAGGAAAACAATGGAAACATCGCGCCGCACCCTTGTTAAAGGAGCAGCCTGGGCAGCACCGGTCGTCGCCGCAACCGCAGCAATCCCGGCCTACGCAGCGTCAAGGGAATCTAATCTGACAGCGGTGAGTGTAGACGGGCCCGGGCGAACCGGTTCCGGTTACATGTGCGATAAGGTCTACAACGAAGGTTCTGGAAACGCCCTTCTCGACTACAATTCAAACGAATACATGGTCATGACCGGGGTGTGGGTTAACGATAGCGAAACCGATGTTCCCGCCGGAGTTACCCTGTGGCCGCGCTACATGACCCAGGATTATTTCGCGCAGGCTCTGCTGGTCAGCGCAACTCTCGATGGAAGAGATCTTCAGTACACCAACCTGCGCTACACCTACAACAACTACACCAACGGTAAGACAACCTCAGATCGTATTACCTTCAATGACGGTGAGATAGCTCAGGGCCAGAATCCCGGTATTTTGCTGACCACGGCGGAAGCTATTCCTCCCGGGGGGAGAATTACCGTTGTGTACAGGGTGCGTTTCCGGGAACTCTCCGGCTGGGACGCCTCAACCAGTACCTACTTTACCGATGAGGCTAAGCGCCGCCCCCAGGTCGGTGGGTACCCGATGATTTATCATTTCTCCTACGAGGGTGAAACCAATAAGACCGCCGCTAATAACTCAAAGAGTAATTCACACTTGCTTTACTCTAACTACAACACCAGCTGCGGGCAGCCCTGGCCTCTCTACTAGTTTCGGGTCTGGGCACGTTTGGGCGGGTGTGTTGATCGCACCCGCCCAATATTTTTTACCCCCGAGTCTTTATCTGTCGGACACATAACTATGATCCGGCTAGTCTCAGGCCCAGAGCCGCCGCAGTAAAAGCCGTACAGGGCTGAATCAGAAGCAACAACAGGCTGCCGCCCACCCTGCGCTGTCGCAGTTGTTGGACCGCCTCCACCGTGGCGGTTGAGAAGGTGGTGAATCCACCCAGGAATCCGGCACCCAGAATAGTTGATAGGGTGTGGGCGGCTTGGGTTCCCCAGGTAGTTGCCAGCACTCCGGTGCAGAGCCCGGTGACCAGCCCCAGCCCCAGGGAGCCGGATACGTTGACGGTGAAGGTTCCCAGCGGTATAGCGCTTTTGTTGCCGCGATCAACAATGCGGTCAAGGGCGAATCTGCACCATGCTCCGGCGCCACCGCAGATAAAGAGGACAGGCAGCAGTGCGGGACTCATACGGTGCTTTCCAACTTACCGGACCGGCCGCCCCCGCTGGCACAACGAAGAATATATTCTGCAAAAAGCATACTTGTCCAGCAGCAGAAAATCGCCGCCAGCAGGGTTCCCCCCGAATAGAGCAGAAAGGCTGCGGCGCTACCGTCCCCAACCAGTTCGACTGCCTGCACCGCAAAGCTGGAGTAGGTGGTGAATCCACCCAGTAGACCGGTGCCCAGGCTCAGGCGGATGCGCTGCCGCGTACCGCTTTTTCCCAGATACGGTAGCAGTCCCAGCAAAAACCCCAGCAGAAGGGCACCCACCACATTGACAGCACAAATAACGAGATACCCCCGGTAGGGGAATGCCTCACCAATTCCCCAGCGCATAAGGACTCCGCTACCACCGCCGACAAACACCCAAAGTCCTGCCGGAATTTTTTGTAATTTCATGTTTTCACACTACCCCGCCCAAACCCGGTGGGCCGTGTACCTTATAGAGTTTCCGGGCCGGGCACAGGGGTGGAACATTATCCCTTCTCCTGTGTGAGAGGTAGCCGCACCGCAAATTCTGTGCGCCCGGGCCGCGACGAAACCTCGATGGCCCCGCCGTGCGCCTCAACAATCGCCTTGGCGATGGGCAGACCGAGGCCGGTTGTCCCGTCCGAACCCGAACGCGCCTCATCTGCGCGGCTAAAACGGTCAAAAATTTTACCGATAAATTCGGGGTCTATCCCCTGCCCTTCATCGACCACGGTCATGATTACTTCCCGCCCGGTAGCGGAGACCCTGAGGCCGGCAGTGACACGGGTCCCCTCGACGGTGTGTTTTCTGGCGTTGGAGAGCATGTTGAGGAGCACCTGCTGAAGCTGGTTTCGATCACCCAGCACTTCCACCGGTTCCCGGGGAAGCTCAAGCTGCCAGACATGGTCCGGGGCGGCCACCCGAAAATCAGAGACGTTCTCCACCAGAAGTTCTGTGAGATCCACCTTCTCATAGACCGGGTCCCTACCTTCATCGAGGTGGGCGAGGAGGAGCAGATCCTCAACCAACCGGCTCATGCGCCGGGTTTGCGAGTCGATACGCTCTACCGACTGCTGCCCCGATTCGCTCAGTTCCTCTGTCCACCGGATGAGATCGGAGTAGCCCCTAATGGCCGCGAGCGGGGTGCGCAGCTCGTGGGACGCATCGGCAACGAACGCCCGCATCCGGTCCTCGGTGTGCTGGCGGGCTTCCAGGGCGTACTGCACGTTATCAAGCAGCTGGTTCAGCGCGTAGCCCACCGCCCCCACTTCGGAATTTGGGTTGGCGTCGCGGTGCATCACCCGCTCAGTTTTGGGCAGGAGCTCGGTTTCGAGGTTGGATCGGGCCACACCGGTAGCCACCGCGGAGACTCGCTCAAGCGGCTGCATGGTGCGGCGGATAATCCATGACCCGAGCCAGCCCGCACTCACCATCACCGCAGCCGATCCTCCGGCCATCACGGCCACCAGGGTGGCCAACGTGCGCTGCGAGTCCCGCAGGGGGATACCTGTCACCACCACCGTTTCGGTCTCGGGGGAAACATCGACTGCCTCCACCAGGTAGCTTCCGGTTTCAAGACTGACCTCGGTGGCCGTGCCGTCGGCGGTTATTCCTCTGAGGGTGTCGATGTCCGCGCTGCTGAGCGGCTGCGAATTGCCGTCTTTATCAAGTACCCCCGAAAAAATAACGGTACCCCGGTCAAGGCACATACTGAGGGTTCCGGCCGCCTGCCCCGGTGCATCCAGCGGGCTCTTGTTCTGCTCTTCACCGCACCCCCGTGTTGTCTCAGCAGAAGTACCGGGCTGCACGGGGTCCTCGGATACCGGGTTGGGGGCCTCCGGAGAAGCACCCGGTGCGGGTTTGTAGGAGACCGCCCGGTTTGACGCCTCATCCAGCCTGTTAACGATCTGCCCCATCAGCGAATTTTTGAGGGTGATATAGCTTGAGACCCCGATGATCAGGCAGGCGACCCCCAGCATCACCACCAAAATGACGGTGAGTTTTGTGCGCAAACGCGGCACGGGCACAGGACGGCGCCCGTTTTCTTCAGTTTCGTGAGAGGCAGTCAAGAGTTTAGGTGGCGGGTTTAATGACGTAGCCGGCCCCGCGCACCGTGTGAATCATGGGGTCGCGACCGGCATCTATTTTTTTCCGCAGGTAGGAGATATAGAGTTCCACAATGTTGGCCTGGCCGCCAAAGTCATAGTTCCACACGTTGTCGAGGATTTGGGATTTGGAGACCACTCGCTTAGCGTTTTCCATCAGGTAGCGCAGAAGCTCAAACTGGGTGGCGGTGAGATGGATGTTGTCCCCGCCGCGAAAAACCTCGCGGGTGTCCTGGTTGAGCACCAGGTCTCCCACCACCAGCTCCACCTCATTGGCCGATGCCGCCCCCGACCGCTGGACCAGGCGGTGTAGACGAATCATGACCTCCTCCATTGAGAAGGGTTTGGTGACGTAGTCGTCTGCACCGGCGGACAGTCCCACTATGCGATCGTCCACCGAGTCTTTGGCGGTGAGGAAGAGGCAGGGGATACCGGGGTAGAGTTTGCGAAGGCGTTTGAGCAGTTCGACGCCGTCGAATCCGGGCATCATAATATCGAGCACGAGCACGTCGGGCCGCCAGTCTCGGGCAAGGTTGAAGGCGTCGGGTCCGTTGCCTGCCGACTTTACTTCCCAGCCGGTCATTCGTAGTCCTACGCTGACCAGTTCTTCGAGCATCACTTCGTCATCTACCACGAGGGCGCGGATGGGGGACCCGTCCGGGTGTTCGAGAGCCGGTAGGTTTTTGGCAATTTCGGTTGCTTTGCTGCTCATGTTTTAAGGGTAGCCGGCCAGGCGGTGGCCTCGGAGCTTTTTTCGGTTTTTAAGCCGGACGCATGGTGTGTGCTCCTGCCCGCTGCCAGAACGGGTCCGGATTTTCGTGGCGGCTACCGGGAGGCGCCCGTTGGGTAGTTGCCACCGCATCCCTCCGGTAGGTGTTTGCCACCCAAAGAGGTGACAAATTACGCGGTGTAAACCTGCCGGCTGTACACCCTGTGCAGCGCGGTATGAATAGCTATTTTTTGTACTCTCACTAGTAAAAACATCTTTTGTGGCTGTGCATTTTAGCCGCGCAAAAATTTATTTCACCGTCAGCTTTGCCCCCATAAATGGGGGCAAAAATTCTATTTTCTGAGCGTTTTAAAAGGGTTTCCAAAGGGTCCCGCAAGCCTCCCAAAACATGGCTCTGACTAGGGGTTTTAATCGCCAGACCAAATCCTTCAAGCGCGAAAGACACGAGTCGGTTACCGGTGAGTAATATTTTTTCGTAATTTTCACAAAATTACTTGCAATCGAAAGGGTTTCCTGTGCTATAGTCGTCTTGTTGTCAACTATTGCACCCAACAGGGTGTGTGCGAGACCGAACTTGCTGAGCACTGCTCGCAGTTCACCCAGACGGGCTCGTGCCGGAGGTTGTGGTTCCCCCCGGCACGAGCCTCTTTTTTGCGCCTTCTCGTCCCGGAAAAATCCCGCTAACCCCGGCCTCCGCGGCACACCACACCCATATATCGGCTGCCGTAGCCCAGTACGCACAGTTACTGCGGGGCCGGATTAGACCGGCGACCGGATGCCCGGGCCCAATCTTCTGCCCGCCCTGATGATCGGTATCCTTTTTGTGCTGGCGATGGACTATCGGGTTTTAGTGTCGGGTATGCGTGAGGCCCGTGTTCACGGCAGGACGGCCAGGGCGGTGATCACGGTCGCCACCCTTGGGGGCAGGGATTATCTAAGCGGAAGCGTTCGCTGTTTTTCTGCCTCGTGCGTCAAAGGCGCAGCCGATCCCGGCAGCTATCAGGGTGGGCACCATCCAGCCAAGGTCTTGGTTGTGCCCGGGGGAGAAACCTATGATTGGCTCGATCACGGCGCTCCCCCAGCCCAGCGTATTGAGGGTCATGAGGGCCGCCCACACTACCGCCACGGTGAGGGCTGCTTTGAAGGTGATATTGATTTTCTTGCCGGTGAGTGTGTTAAGGAGCGGCTCGATGAGGGTGAGCAGGATGAGGGTGATGGCCGGCGGGTAGAGGAAACCCAGAATCGGTGCGGCGATAGCGAGCACGCTTTGAAGGCCAACGGTGGAGACCGCAAAGGAAATAAGGGTGAAAAGCACCAGCCACCGAGAATATTCCATTCCGGGAATAAGTCGGGAGAAGAACTCTGAGGTGGAGCTGAGCAAACCAACCGCGGTGGTGAGGCAGGCCAGCAGAACGATCAGCCCAAAGATCAGTGCACCGGCCGAACCCAACACCTGGGAAGCTGCCGCGGACAGCAGCAAAGCGCCGTCCGGGTAGTTCTGCCCACCGTCGATTGAGTGCCCTATCCAGCTCAACCCCAGGTAGACCAGAGCCAGCAGAACACCGGCAATAATCGACGATACGGTGATCCCGCGCATCAGCAGCCCACCTCGCTCAAGCCCCTTGTATTTGAGCGAAGAGATAAGAATGATGCCAAAGGCCAGGGCAGCCAGCGAGTCCATGGTGAAGTATCCCTGCAAGAAACCGGCAGCAAAGGGGTTTTCTGTGTAGGTGTCGGTTGCCGGTGCCGGGTCCGTGTGCAGGGTAAAAACCGAGAGCACCATCAGCAGAGCCAGAAGCAGCACCAGGGCCGGTGTCAGAAATTTACCCAGGGCGTCCACCACCGAGCTGGGCCGCAAACAGATTACCAGTGTCACCGCAAAGAACACGGCAACAAACAGGACCAGAGAGAATTGCGAGTCCCAGTCAAAGACCGGGGTCACAAACATCGAATAGCTCACCGTGGCGGTGCGGGGTACCGCATAGAAAGCACCGATCGCCAGGTAGACCAGGGAGGGGAAGACAACGGAGAAAACCTTTCCGCCTCGTCTCGCCAGGGCCCGAATATCAGAGCCCGTGCGCGCCAGAGCAAAAATGGTCAGAATGGGAAGGGCCACCCCCGTGACCAAAAACCCCAGGAGCGCGGGAACAAAATTTTCTCCCGATTCTGCGCCCAAGACCGGCGGAAAAATGAGGTTTCCCGCACCAAAAAACATGGAAAACAGCATCAGCGAGGTGACGAGGACTATCCCGCCAAAACCCGCCTTTTTGGGTGTCTGCTGACTCATCTGTGCATCCTGACAGCTTGTGAAAAACGGTGCGCTCGGGCTGAACGCGTCCCTCTATAGTAAACCAAAGAAAGAACCCGCCGGAGGGATAGGGGCTTTTCGGTTCCGCGCATTACAGTTGACCGGGCAGAGAGGACACCGGCGATCACCCCCGATGGCACCGGCTCAAAATAATAGTCACCGTGCCATAAGATGGTCTGGTACACGCAGTTTCCAGGGAAGGGAGGGCCCGTTGCGTATTGTGCGTATTTACAACAACAACGTAGCCCTCGCCGCAAATTTTTCGGGTGAGGAGACCGTGGTGATTGGCCGCGGGTTGGCGTTTGGTAAGCGCAAGGGTGACCTGGTGGACCCCACCCGTGTGGAGCAGACCTTTGTACCTGAGGGAAGTACTTCTGATGACCGCCTTTCCTGGTCTCTCTCTGAGATTCCGGCGGATATTCTCGCTCTGGCGGTTGAGCTTGAGGACGAGGTGAAGCGCACGGGAGATTTTTCTATTTCCCACTCTTTTGTGGTTCCGCTCGCCGACCACCTGAATTTTGCTCTGGCGCGTGCCCGGCAGGGGACCGTGGTTGATTACCCGCTGGCTCTGGAGGTTTCTCAGCTTTACCCGCGGGAGGTGGAGTTTGGGCGGCGCGCTGTGGCGCTTGTTGCCGAGCGTACCGGAGTGGTCCTCGGTGAACAGGAGTCTATTCCTCTTGCACTGCATCTGGTCAACTCGCAGTTTGCTGCCGGTGATATGTCGCAGACTTTTCGGATGACAGAGGTTTTCTCACGGATTTTTGATCTGATCTCTGCCTCCTATGGGAAGAGCGTTGATCGGTCATCCATGAGCGCCGCGCGGTTTGTGACCCATTTGCGCTACCTGTTTGTGCGGACCGGCGCGAAGCAGCAGGGGGCATCCGGGGAGGATTCAACACCGGTTTTACGTGAGGCTGTACGGCAGAGCTACCCCACCGCTTTTGCCTGTGCGCAGAAGGTTCATCTGCTTTTGGAGATGCAGTTGCAGCAGGAGCTCACCGACGACGAGCTAACCTATCTCACTATCCACGTGGCACGCCTGGCCAAAGACCTCTCTCTGGGATCCTGACCCGTAGAAGGTTGAGCTGCCAGCCTCTACAAGTTCCCCTCCCGTGTTCTTTTCATGGCCGGGCCTTCAAAGACCCGGTGTTAAGGTCAATAAATTTTTATTTTCACATTGTGAAAGTTGTATCCGTTATCGCCACCGCAGGGTGTAGCTTTGAAGCCGTAACGCACATTTTGCCTAGCCGGTGAGAGGATCACTATGGTTGCAATCATCGTGGCAGCACACGGGGAGTCGGCGCCGGCCCTGTTGGCAACTGCCGGCATGATTCTCGGAGATTTTGATCATGTCCACCCGGTATCTTTTATGCCGGGACAGGGTCCGGAAGATCTTCTAGAGAACTACCGGTCTATCACCCAAGAGCTCCCCGAGGATGAGGGGGTTCTTCTACTCGTCGATCTCTTTGGTGGTAGTCCCTATAACGCCGCGGCCCGCTTTGCCTCGGAGCGTAAGAACACCGATGTTATTGCCGGGGTGAATTTGCCCATGCTCATCGAGGTGATCAGTGCCTCAGCCCGGAAAAGCGCCACCCTCGAAAACCTGGTTGCCACCGCCTACAGGGCTGGGGCCAAGGGTATTCGCGGTTTTCACACTACGGCGGCGCCGGCAACTGAGATACCCGATACACAGAAAACTGCCGGGGAGCCGGCAGAAGATTCTGCGCCCCTGAACCAGCCGGAGCCGGCCCAGCCCGGCGGCCATATGGACGTCACCTTTCTGCGCATCGACTCCCGTCTCATTCACGGCCAGGTGGCCGGTAGCTGGGTGAACAATATTGCCCCGCAAACCCTGATCGCCGCATCCGATCAAGCCGCCCACGACCAGCTGCGCAAAACCCTACTTCTACAGGTGGCACCCTCACACATTAAAACCAACGTGCTCGACATCGCTAAAACCGGCCGGGTCTATCGCAACCCCAAATACACCGGAATGAAAACCATGATTGTGGTGGAAAGCCCCCGGGACGCGCTGCGGCTTCTCGACGAGGGTGTAGAGGTCACAGAGATCAATGTGGGAGGGGTAACCTTCAAGCCCGGCATGAAGCAGGTCTCCGACGCTGTCTACGCCACCGATGAAGACATCCGCATCTACCGGGACATAGCAGACCGCGGTATCACACTCACCCTCCAGCAGGTCCCCAACAGCAACCGAGAAGACATGATCAAACGTCTCACAGAGAAAGGTCTCCTACCGTGAGTCCCCTCGAAATCACCCTTATTGTTCTCGTCTCCCTGGTCTGCGGCATGGCCTCGGTACTCGACGAACGCCAATTCCACCGGCCCCTCATCGCCTGCACCCTCATGGGTCTGGTGCTGGGTGACCTCCAGACCGGGATAATTCTCGGCGGTAGCCTGGAGCTCATCGCTTTAGGCTGGATGAATGTCGGTGCGGCCATGGCCCCCGATTCCGCGCTCGCCTCAACGATTGCCGCGATCGTGGTGATCGAGGGGAATCAGAGTATCCCCGAAGGTATTGCCCTTGCTGTGCCGCTGGCAGCAGCGGGCCAGGTCCTCACTATTTTTGTGCGAACCATTACTGTTTTCTTCCAGCATCAGGCAGACAGGTATGCCTCCGAGGCAAATTTCAGGGGTATAGAAATGGTGCATTTCTCCGGTCTGCTCTTGCAGGGTCTGCGCGTGGCGGTGCCTACCGCTGCGGTTGCCGCCGTTGCCGGAACCGATATTGTTCAGAGCTGGCTCGATTCTATCCCCGATGTTGTTACCTCGGGTCTGCAAGTGGCCGGCGGGTTTATTGTGGTGGTGGGTTACGCCATGGTGATTAACATGATGAAGGCTAGATCGCTGATGCCCTTCTTCTTCCTGGGTTTTGTGCTGGCAGCCTTCATTCCAGAGTTCAACCTGGTTGGTTTGGGCATTATTGGCGCCTGCCTGGCGGTGATCTATGTGCAGCTTAATCCGGTTTTTCACGATTCCATTGTTGCCCCGGCACCAGCGGCAACTACCGGTGCGGGGTCATCGGGCGATCTTGATAACGAGCTTGAGTAGGAGTAAACCATGACAGCAGAGAGTAATAATCCTGTGGAGACTACCCGCGCCCCGGAGCGTGAACTGACCCGCGGTGACTACTATTCCACCTATTTCCGTTCTACCTTTCTGCTTGGCTCTTTTAACTTTGAGCGTATGCAGGCTATCGGTTTTGCGGTGTCTATGATCCCGGCCATTAAACGCTTCTATTCTAAGAAGGAGGATCAGGCTGCGGCCCTGAGCCGGCACCTTGAGTTTTTCAATACTCAGCCCTGGATCGCGTCTCCCATTATCGGGGTTACCGCGGCTATGGAGCGGCAGAAAGCTGCCGGTGAAGATATTGATGAGGCCGCGATTACCAACGTGAAGGTGGGTCTGATGGGTCCGCTGGCGGGTGTGGGAGACCCTATTTTCTGGGGTACTGCCCGTCCTGTTTTAGCCGCGCTCGGTGCGTCTTTGGCCCTTGCCGGCGGTAGTATTCTGGGGCCGCTCGTCTTCTTTTTTGGGCTCACTATAATCCGTGTCCTCACCCGCTGGTACGGTTTCAAGATGGGCTACCAGAAGGGCGTGGAAGTGGTGTCTGAGGTGGGCGGTCATACGCTGCGTCGTCTGACCCAGGTAGCCTCTATCGTGGGTTTGTTTGTGATGGGTTCTCTGGTGTCCCGGTGGACAACCATTAATGTGCCCCTGGAGATTTCGCGCTATACGGCACAGGATGGCTCCGAGCAGGTAGAGACGGTGCAGTCGATTCTCGATAGCCTTTTGCCGGGGCTGCTGGCTCTGTTGCTGACTTTCCTCTGCATGTGGTTGCTCAAGAAGAAAGTGAATGCTATTTGGATTATTTTCGGTATGTTTGCTTTGGGTATTTTTGGGTACTGGGCAAATATTCTAGCCCCCTAGGTTTCACGAGCTGGTAAGGAAGTCCATGAAAAAGCTCCTGGCGTGCGATGTTGATGGCACCCTTCTTTTTGATCGCAGGGTTGAGGCCGAGACTGTGGCGGCTATTGCCCGCTGGCAGCAAGCGGGCAATCTTGCGGTGTGCAACACCGGTAAAAGTATTTTTGCCAACCAGATTGCCTTCAAAGATTCCGGTATCGCTTTTGACTACTATGTGCTGTATACCGGCGCGGTGGTAACCGATCAGGATTACTCTATTCTGACCAAGAGAACCCTGGATTTTGATGTAGTGAGGGCTGTGGTTGACCATCTGTCCGGTAGGGATAGTATCAGTCTTTTTGCCACCACCGTGGATCGTGACTATCGGCTGAGTGATGGTACCGGCGAGGTCCCCAGTGTTCTTCCGGCTTTTTCGCCGCTGGGTCTTTCTGAGCTAGCAGATCATGAATACGTGGGTATTCCCATCTGGTCGCCCAACCCCGAGCAGCGCGCGGAGATTTTTGACTGGATCATCGAGAATTTTGCAGACCGTGTTGACTGCCACCGCAACGTAGATTTTCTTGATATTGTGCCCCGTGGCTGTGACAAGGGTTCGGGGCTGAAGTGGCTGGTGGATAACCAGCTGGCCGGTGAGAAGGTTGAGGTTTACACTATCGGGGATTCCTGGAACGATCTCAGTATGCACGCTTATGCGGATTATTCGGCGTCGTTTACGTACTCTCCCGCTGATGTTCGCGAGTCCACCGGGGCGGTGGTCGATAAAGCATACGAGTTTATTAACCGGGTGCTTGATGTCTAGGCCGAGTTTTAGGGAGACCTTTATTGCGGTGGGTCGGCGCACGCTGGACAAGGACCGGCAGGGTGAGGGTATTTATATCGTGTCGGTTGCCCCTATAGTGACGGGACTGATGGTGGTCGCCGCCCTGCTTTATGTGTGGACCCGTGGCTGGGGCACCCTTGTTGCTCTGGTGTGCGCGCTGGTGGTCTTGTGGGGGCGCTGGGTGTTGCAGCGGCAGGCGTCTAAAGATTTTGCTGATCTGTATATGTCGCAAGACGGGTTTGAGAAAACGGGCAAACCCGAGTATTTGGATTTTATTCGTTTGCGGACTGAACAGATGCTTCGTGACAATAAGGCGCTTACCTCTGCCGCTAGGGCTGAAATTGTGTCTTTGCAGGGCTGGGAGAGGGAGCAGCGGTAGTTGTACTGCCCGGCGCAGAAAGGCCGGTGGCCGGTCCCCACTCCCCAAAATACTTTACTTGTAAAGTATTTTGATATATTGTTACAGATGTAAAAGATAGTTCTTCGAGATATTTAAGGAAAATATTATGCAATTCGGTATCTTCTCCGTAGGCGACCTCACCCAGGACCCCACAACGGGCAAGACCCCCAGTGAGCACGAACGCATCAAGTCATATGTGGAGATTGCCCGCAAGGCGGAAGAGGTGGGTCTCGACGTTTTCGCGCTGGGCCAGCACCACAACCCTCCCTTTGTCACCAGCTCCCCCACCACAACCCTGGCATATATCGGCGCTCAGACCAAGAATATTATTCTCTCCACGGCTACCACTCTGATTACCACCACGGACCCGGTGCGTATCGCCGAAGACTACGGTATGCTCCAGCACCATCTTGATGGCCGCATGGATCTTATGCTGGGCCGCGGCAATACCGGCCCGGTGTATCCCTGGTTTGGTAAAGATATCCGGCAGGGTGTCAGCCTGGCTATTGAAAACTATGCGCTGCTGCACCGCCTCTGGCGTGAGGAATATGTGAACTGGCAGGGCAAGTTCCGCACCCCGCTCAACGGGTTCACCGCTACCCCGCGTCCGCTCGACGACACCCCGCCGTTTGTCTGGCACGGCTCTATCAGCACTCCCGAGATTGCCGAGCAGGCCGCCTATTACGGGGACGGCTTCTTCCACAACAACATTTTCTGGAATAAAGAGCACACCGAGCAGATGATCCGCCTTTACCGTGAGCGTTTTGCCCACTACGGGCACGGCACCGCTGAACAGGCGATTGTCGGTCTGGGTGGCCATGTTTATATGGCTAAAAATTCTCAGGACGCGGTGCGCGAGTTCCGCCCCTATTTTGATCGGGCTCCCGTTTACGGTGGTGGTCCTTCGCTGGAGGATTTTGCCGAGCAGACCCCGTTGACCGTGGGTTCACCTCAGCAGGTGATTGAGAAGACTCTGACTTTCCGTGACTATGCCGGTGATTACCAGCGGCAGCTTTTCCTTATTGATCATGCTGGCCTGCCTCTGAAGACAGTGCTTAAGCAGCTTGATATTCTGGGTGAGGAGGTTGTGCCGGTTCTTCGTCAGGAGTTCGCCAAGAATCGTCCTGCGGATGTTCCCGAGGCACCCACCCACGAGCAGCTGGTGATCCGTCATCGGGCGGGGAAGGATCCTCTGCCCGGCGGTTCTCGCGCCCAGGCTAACCGGTAAGGGGAAGAAAATGGATACTGTGAAAATTGCTGTTGTTACGGCGGGTCTTTCTGAGCCTTCAGCTACGGCTCTTTTGGGGGTTCAGCTGCGGGAGGCTACGGAGAAGGCTCTGTCTGCTCGGTCTCTGTCAGCGGATTTTGAGGTTATTCCGCTGCGCACGCTCTTCAAGGAGATAACGTCCCACTATCTCACCGGTTTTCCTACCGGTCAGCTTGCTCTTGCCCTCGATGCGGTGCGGGATTCCGACGCGGTGATTGCGGTGACCCCCACTTTTAAGGCCGGCTATACCGGTATGTTTAAGAGTTTTTGGGATCTGATTGACGATGATGCTCTGTTGGGTAAGCCTACCCTGTTGGCGGCTACCGGTGGCACGGCTCGGCATTCGCTGATGATTGATACCGCGATGAGGCCGCTGTTTGCCTATTTCAAGGCGCAGCTGGTTTCTACCGGGGTGTTTGCGGCGACCGATGATTTTGGTGCGGATACCTCTTTGCAGAGCAGGATTGATCGGGCTGGCGGTGAGCTTGCGAGTATGCTTGCCTGGAAGGTGGGTGCCGATCCTGTCGATGAGGATGCTGAGGGTTCTTCCGGCCCTGTTTTCGATGACAGGGGCGGGGCTAACAGCGGTAGTTTCTTTGGGATTGCTGTTGAGTCGAGCCAGGCTGATGAGAGCTCCGGGAAAGTCTATAAGGCGCCGGGGTTGGAGCCGTTGAAGGTAACTCCTTTTGAGAAGCTTTTAGGATCTATGTAGCTTTTCTTTAAAAAATTTTTGGTGTCCCCCCGCATATCTGTTGGGTTGACTGGTATGTTTATCTGAAACGAGGCGAGAAACTTCGAGAAAGATAAACTAGGACCACACCCCTATGACAGCAGATTTTCCTCCCGAAATTGGTGAGCTGTGGAGACTGTATACGCAGGTATATAGCAGTTTTAATAGCCATCTTGACAGGGTACTTCGGCAAGAGGCCGCCATGCGGTTCAACGACTACCGTATTCTTACGGTGCTTGCGAACGCGGGCGGCTCGGCCGCGGGGCGGGACGTGAATACTGTTCGGATGGGCCGGTTGGCGGCAGAGCTCAATGCGTCTCCTTCCCGGCTCACTTACCAGGTTGATCGGCTGATTCAGCGCGGGTGGTTGGAGCGTACCGCGGTGGAGAAGGATCGCCGCGGTAAGGTCGTGTTTATCACCGAGCGGGGTTATACCGCTTATCGTGACGCCGCCCAGGTGCATCGGCGGGAGCTGCATGAGATTTTGAGTGCCAGAATTTCCCGCTATGAGGCTGAGATACTGACCTCGGTAATTCGGCGGATCCTTCGGGGGATTGAATCGCGAAAAGGCTAGTTTTCTCGGCTGTGGCTGCCGCTAGTTTTTTGGGTTGAGGCTTTGGGTATGGTACCGACCAGCTGCGCCCTGTGTAGGTGTTCACGGTTGGCTAGAACCACCAGTGACATGGCGTTGAGCGCTAAACCGATGATAAAGATGATCCAACCGATGATCATGAGGGAGGTTCCGGCTAGAACTGCCCCTACGGTGAGGGAGACCGCCGATACCAGGTAGACGGGTGAGAAAAGGAATTTGGTGTTCACGGCCCCTGCCCTATCGGCTGCGTGGGCGCTGCGGGCGGGTGCGGGGGATTTTTTCTTCCCGACGGTCGTACACCTGCTCCTCGTCTGTTTCGATAACCCGGTGCGCTTCGGTGTCGGCTGCGGGTTCTTCGATGGTGTGCAGGGCTACCGTCATTTCGTCGTCCGGGGTGGGGGCCGGTTCTGGTTCGAAGTGTTCTTCCTCGTGGCTGTCGTAGATAAAGGTGGGGATGGGTCCGCCTTTATAGCGCCGGATAGATACCAGGCTGGCGAGGACATTGAGAGCAAGGGCGATCAGAAGCAGTAGCCAGCCGAACACGGTTGCTGCGGTGGAGTTCAACCCGATGAGGATTGCTCCCACAACGATGCCCGCAAGAGAGGTGAGGAATGCCGGCGAGAGTTCTTTGGTATCCATTGTTCCTTAGCTGTTTTGGTGGTCGGATTCGGTGTATCCGGTTTGTACCGGCTGAAGTTTATTTTAGGGTAGGTCCCTGAAAAATAAATACAAGGATACTTATACACTAGCGGGAATGTCACTTGTCTTCCACACCTGCGGGCACTCGTGTTTCTTGCGGTCTAAAATTTTTGCCGGGCGAGGCGCTGATGTCCAAGGGATCAGCTCTCACAAGATAACGGTCGAGCTTTGATCCTGCCCCGGTGCGCTTGTTGCTACTCCTGGCAGAGACGGGTAGGTGAATCTGATTTTCTACACAACATACACCTACTGGAACACATCTACTGGACTTCTTACACTTTGAGTGTTGATATGACCCGAATCTAGGACTACAACCTCTGTATGTTCTAGGTGACACGGGAGAGTAAGCCCCGCCCTTACCCCACCCTAATATTTCAGGGATCAGATGCAGCCACCCTCTCCCCTTGCATCCGTCCTACATAGAAGACAATCCAAGCAAGACACATCCTCGAATAATTTCTGAGTAATCTGCAAACCCACTAGCGAACCCACTAGTCAGGATGATACTATGAGAATTACCAGGGCTGTTGTGATTCTAAGTACACTAAGGAGGAGATTATGAAAGATCTTAACCTAACTGCTCTTTCCGCCTTGGAAGAGCTTACTGATCACGAAATGGATTTGATTCTCGGCGCAAGCGGAGTCATCCACACCATTTCACACGAGTGTCACATGAACACGTGGCAGTTCCTTTTCACTTGCTGTTCATAGTTTCTAAGGATCCCTGGACAGCCAAATAAGAGATAGATTAGAGACAAGATGAAACACAACAACCCTGGGCCCTACGATTCTGAAAAAGTTCTATTCGCGTCTTACCTTAACAGGATTTTAAACATTCAAGATAAAAAATTGCCAAATGAACTATCATTATTAGCAGTCGAAAAAAATATCATAGAATCCATTGGATCTGCACTTATATATATCATAAATGATTATTCACAAAAAGGCCGATTAAAAGGCATTACCCCAGAGGATCGATATCATTTCTTCAACTCAGATGAAGATACCATCGAAACTGCATTCGAGGATATTAAAAATTTATTTCCTTTTGCATTTAAAAGACTCCACCATCGTCTAGCGTCTCTTTCAGAAACTACTCATAAAGTTCTAGATATCTTCAACAATGACTATGATGAATTATGCTCTCAAGAAATAATTTCGGCAAATTCCCGGATAGTTGAGGTAGAGCCCTGTGGTGATTTTCATAGGTCACACTGTACTTATTATTTGAAGTTTCTTAACGGCGGCGGAGTTTATTTAAAATGGCGAACATCAGATAATGAGCAATTAATTTCAGATCTTCTTAAAATTCTTGGAGAAAATGAGATCTCACTCTGTTCTAAAACTCTAAACCGAGGAAATTATACTTGGGTAAAGGAAGTTGTTCGAGAACCTTTAGATAGCAAATTACAAGCAAATGAGTGTTTTAGAAATATTGGAAAACTGGCTTGTGTTGCTTATCTACTCGGAATAACAGATTTACATCACGAAAATATAGTTCCAGTTCGAACAGGTTTTATTGCTATTGACTGCGAAACCACAATGACAATAAATACACGCCCTCCTAAGGATACCTCTTCCGCAACTCAAATTATAGGATCATCAATTATTAACTCCGTTCTTGGTTCTGCAATTTTCCCTGTAGGAAATGCGGGAGAGCTGTATGGTGGAGATATTTCCGCTTTGGGATCTGGTCACTATATAACTGAACAGCGGGTTCTCCTCAATGTATTCCGGGATGATATTTGCTATAAACGCAAACTAGTAAAATCTACTAACACCAAACATCTTCCTTTTGTGATTATTAACGGAGTTGAGACAACTCTTGATCCTATCGAGTATAAAAATGAGATTATTAAAGGTTTCAGAGAAATCTACAAAAAAGCATTAAGGAAAAAAGATGAGTTATATAAACTTATTTCTAACGTTCGTTTACAGCCTCGAATTCTTTATCGTCGAACAGCTGACTATAATGCAATTATAACATTTACTTCCTCACCCCGTTTTAAAGAAAATTATTCCGAAAAAATCTATCAACTACTTGATTCAGTATCCGGTATTCCTAATGAAATTATTCATTCAGAGAAAAAATCACTTTTAAATGGAGATATTCCACTTTTCCAGGTGGACACCTTCACTGGTGACGTCTATGAATCTAGTTCTAAAAAACTAGAACATCTCCCTGAATCTCCTCGCGATGCCTATAAGAAGCGTATTAAATCATTGAATTATAAGGACTTGGAGAAACAAGTACAAATTATAGATTTTTCTTTCTTAGGTGCTACGTTACAATTAGATCCTAGAAGAGCGCAGCCTTTATACCAACCACTCAGTCAAGCTTCCATTGATGATGCAGCAGTATCAATTTTTGAATCTTATTTCAATTCAGCTGTAATTTCTGAAAAAGATGGTTCTATAAACTGGCTTACTGTCCGTGTCGACGATCGAGACAGGCTCGAACTGTCCCCCTTACCAACCGATATATATGGGGGATTAGCTGGTGTTGGTTTATCTTTCTTAAGTTATTATTCTGCTTTTAAAGATCCCCGTGCAATTCAGCTAATTCAAGGAATTGTTAATAGTTGTGAAATTGAAATTGATAATACTCACTCTCCCTTATATACCTCTCAATTTTCTTATTATACAGGTTTATTTGGAGTTGCGAGTTTTCTATCAAAGGCTAGAGATATACCTGAAATAAATATTTCAATTGATATCAATCAAATATTTAATAATATATCTGGTCAATTTCTTAAATCTGAGGAAGAACTGGACATTATAGCAGGCCTGGCGGGAACTGTCCTTTCCCTACCACGAAAGAATTACTCCGATTTTTTGTCAGAAGAACAGCTCTTATCTATAGGTGATAAATTATTTTATTTAGTTACCGATATGTGGACCAATGGGAGTGAAAAATGTGCTTTAAATGCAAGTTTTGCTCATGGACCCTGCGGAATCGCTTCAGCGCTTTTAAATATTTTTACCCTTACGGGAGAGAAGAAATTTATAGATGCTTGGTCTAAAGCTTGGAATAAAGAAAACGATTTTAAAGATATATCGGGTAAATTTTGGATAGACACCCGCAAAGAAGATAGAACGCCATCTCCACACTGGTGCCATGGACTAACTGGGATTTTACTTACACGTAATTACTGGCTTGAATTAGATCGTGAATTCTGTTTCTTATCTTTTGAAGATAAAAGGGAAATCTATGATGAGGTACAGATTGCTCGCCAGGGTATCGAGGATATAGGACTCCGTATGGATAATCTTTCATTATGCCACGGCGTGACTGGAAATCTATCCACACTGCAAATTATTTCTCCAGATCGAGACCTTGATGAAGAGTGGAGATCTCTTGCATGGTATGGTCTCAATAAAGGATGGCTTTGTGGACTATCATCCAAATTTGAGTCTATGAGTGCTATGACCGGTTTGGCTGGAATATTACAAGCTTTTTCATTTGTAAAAATTAAAGATTTTACTAATTCTGATTTGCTCTGGCCAAACGGAGATTTTGGAGGTAAAAGATCATGAAACTTGTATTGCAAAATTCAGAGCAGGATTGCCTACTCGCCTGTGTCTGTATGATCATGAGTACTCATGGGTATGATTTTACCCCTGGACAGTTGTTTAAAGCAGATCTATTACCAGCTGATGGTCTTTCCATTGGTGATTTAAAATCTATTGAACAAAATCTCGGTATTCAAACTCGCGGTTTTAAAGATCCATATGGATCTATACTAAATGATAAGGAAAATAATTCTGTTCCACTCATTGCTCACTGGAGAAGGTCACATTTTATTGTTGTCGAAAAAATTCGTCGCAATAATATAAAAGTTATTGATCCCGCAATTGGCCGTTTTACTATTTCAAAATCTGATTTTCTTAGATCTTTCACTGGAGTTTGGATTACTATTACCCAAGAAAAGGAACCTGATATAGATTCTTTAGGTCCTGCCCAAAAAAGTAAAGCTCTAAAATCATTTTTAAATAGAGGTTTATGGCCGCTTATCTACGCACTTGGTATTGGTCAGGCAGCTTCCATCATAATAGCTTGGACTATTCAAAAAATATCAGATATAACTCATACATTTATTTTTTCTGTAATTATGATAATCTTTATTACAGCTCTTTATATTCTATCTACTTTTTCCCTTTCCCGATCACAGGGTATACTTACAAGAAAATTTGAAGAAAAATATTCATATCCATTGTTTATGAGTGTACTCAAACAACGATTTATATTCTTTAAACAGCATACAGTTGGGAGTTTGCTTGAGTTAATTAGTCTGCGCGGGACGATTCGTGATACCATCCTTAATAACGGGTTGCCGTCAGCTATAAATTTTATTACTGTTTTCGCACTAACTGGATATCTCGCTTTTATTTCTCCAATTATTGCAACTCTAGTTTGCCTCATATCGTTATTTTATCTAGCTATATCGAGTTTAGCTGTTAAAAATGAGCAGTACGCATCTGCAAATTATATGCAGGAACAAGTATCGTTCAGTTCAAATATGCAGGAAAGTTTATCCAATATTATCGAGACAAAAACTCTGAAGACGGAAGATATTATCTTAAATCAGTGGACGACAGCAAACAAAAATCTATATTCTTATTTTGTCAATACACTGCGAGCTCAAAATATCTCAACTTTAGTTCGCAATATATTTTATGCAACAATTATTATCGTTGTCGCTACTTTCTCGCTAAAACTTTATGAACATGGGCAGATTACAGTTGGATCTCTAGTTGTCTTGCAAGCAATCACTGGCATGTTTGCAGGGTCAATAAACTCTCTTCAGATTTTTCTTACTGCGATAGCTCGCTCCCATGTATACGAACGAAGACAGTACGGGTTGTGGTCACCAGAAGAACCTGCTGAAGATCTTAGGACGTCTATTAATACACCAGACACAACTGATAATCCAAAAGATACAGATATGATAATAGAAATGAAAGATATCTATTATTCTTATCCGCGGAGACCACCTGTTTTCGAGAAACTTAATTTAAGTGTTAATAAAGGAGAAAAAATAGCTATCCTGGGAGCTTCTGGCACTGGGAAGAGTACTCTCCTTCATCTTATGCTTGGCCTTCTTGATCCCACAGCTGGAAAAATTTCTGTTAATTTCGATTCGCACAAAAAACTTGGGATCGTACTCTCGGGTATGGAACTTAAACAGTCTTCCCTCCGTGATAATCTTATCTATGATGGGCGATTTACTGATCGGGAGATTTTTAAAGTACTTCAAATTGTTGGGCTTGATTCTCTAGCTAAAACACTTCCCCTTGGATTAGAATCTGCAATATTACAAAATGGATCTAATTTCTCTTCAGGTCAGGCGCAAAGAATTTTACTTGCACGTTCTTTGTTAAGAGGTAAGGATATAGTTGCTTGGGATGAAGCTCTTAGTCGATTAGATCAATTGACACGAAATGATTTATATCATAAAATATTTTCAAATCCAGCATATCGTTTTGTAACTATGTTGATTATTAGTCATCATTCTGATATTGTTCCCTTTATGGATAAAATTATCTTTATCAAAAGCACTGATAATAATGTTCTCATAGGTCACCACGAAGATTTACTTGCTGATAAAGAATATCGCGGGTATTTCAAACGAGAGGAGAGCAATGCAACCGATAGTTGAGACACGCGAACTCACAAAGAGGTTTGGGGATTACGAGGCTGTTTCATCACTGGACCTCAACGTTCCCGAAGGGTCTATTTATGGCTTCCTCGGCCGTAATGGTGCGGGTAAGACCACCGCTATGAAGCTTCTCCTCGGCCTTGCTCAACCAACCTCCGGCAAGTTCACCATTTTTGGTCAGCCCTTTAACCGTCGGTCCACGCTCAAACAGATTGGTTCCCTGATCGAGCAGCCCTCTTTCTACGGACATTTAACCGGGCGTGCCAATCTTGAAATCGTCGCAAAAATTAAGGGGGAAAACAGCAAACGAATAACCGAGCTACTGAAAATCGTCAACCTTGAGCAAGCTGCGAATAAGCTCGCGCGGTCATACTCTCTGGGAATGAAACAGCGTCTAGGTCTAGCCATGGCCCTGGTAGGGCAGCCACGGTTACTGATCCTCGACGAGCCAACAAACGGACTAGACCCCGCCGGTATTCACGAGATGCGTGAACTCATCTGTGAGCTGCCTTCGCACTTCAATACCACGGTTTTGGTCTCCAGCCACATTCTGTCCGAGATCGAGCAGATGGCCGATACAGTCGGCATCATTAACCAGGGACAACTGGTCTTTGAGGGTCGATTAACAGACCTCCAGGATAAAGGCCATATCATAATTCGATCCAGTGACCCCGCCACCAGCCTTGAAGTGGCCCATACAATGGTTGATTCCGCTTGCACACAGGTGAACGACCGGGAGATTCAGCTTCCGGTGGTGCCAGACTCACAGCTTCAAAAGATTATCTACCAGCTCGTCGCCGTCCGAGGGGTTGGTGTCTCCCGTGTAGAGCTCCGACGCGAAACTCTCGAGTCAATCTTCCTGCGCCTGACAACGGAAGGTATTCGATAATGGTAGCCGCATTATTTTCAACCGAGTTTAAAAAATATTTTCGTTCCCGCTACGGAGTTCTTCTCTGTGCGCTAATCGTTTTCGAGAATCTCTGGCTGACAGCAGCCCTCATAGTTGCCTTATCACGCGAGACGGTGGTGAATAAATCGCTCCTGTACGCGCTCGTCCCATCAGCACAGATTCATTCTTTACTCGCCCCTATCATGCTGACGGTGCTAGCATCAAAGGTTGCCACGATGGAGCATGATGCTCGATCCTATAAGCTCCTATTCGCTAACGGGGTGGAACCAAAAGCACTGTTTATATCCAAGTCCTCGATTCTCTTGATGAGTAACCTTCTTATCTCCGCCGTCCACTGTCTGACTATTGCCGGGGTGGTGGCGGCAAAAGGAATCAATCTGTCACTTGATATTCTGCTGTTATATTTTACGGGTATTCTCCTGGCGGGTATTGCCGTATCGGCTATCCAGCTGTATTTAGCGCTCTGCTACGAGAAGCAACAGATTACGCTGCTGGTGGGTGGCCTTGGCGGATTTATTGGATCGATGACTATTTTTGTTCCACAGATAGTTGCAATGATTTTACCTTGGCAGTATTTTGGACTGTTATTACCCGCTTCACCCACCTACGAAGATGGGGCGATGGTTGACCTAACCCTCATTCCCCACTACGGGCTCATGATTTTCTTTGTCGCGATAGTTGGTCTTATTCTGAGTCCAATTCTAGCCTATGTATTTCAGAAGAAAATTTTAAGATAAGGGGGAGTTGTGATTAATTTTTTTCTCATTGAAAATCGGAAAGCACGCCGAGAGTGGATTTTCTACCTTGTAACTATCGGTTTTGCAGTTCTCAATGTGACTAATGGAATCGCCAACTATCTACAGAATAAAAGCGTATTTGAAGCTAGCGGAGTGACCTGGCTTGCTATATGGGGTCAGGGTGCACTCCTGTGGTCGGTCATCTTCCTTCCTTTTGTTCTCACGCTCTACTGCGGCATGCTCTCCAGTATCGACAATGCGGATAGAAACTGGCAACGCCTTAGCTCCTACGGTATGGCGTATTCGGCTTACCTTGCCAAACTTATTAAAGCGTTCCTGTTCGCGTGCTTTGGTCAAGGGTTTTTTCTTATTGCTGTTCTCTTATCGGGCCTAGTACTAGGTTTTAACCTTGAATCTGATACGGTGTACCGTTTTGCTTCTTGGGCTCTGCTTGGCGCTCTGGGGGCTACTTCTATTTGTGCCTTACAGCTGTTGCTAGGTCTCTACATTAGATCCTATCCCGCGATCGTGGGGGTCGGAATCGTTGGAGCGTTTATGGGTCTGGCGGTATCCCTTGCAGTTCCGGCAGCAAATATATTTTTCCCCTATTCCCAGGTGATTCTGGGCAATCACGTCAGAGAGCTCGCTCCCTTCCCTCCCGTGATGCTTGCAGTATTTTTGCTTTTTAATTCTATTTGTATCACCTTTCCGTCTGTTCTAGCGCTTGCTAAACTGCGCAATCTCTCGCAGTAGTCATCAATCTATCGCGAATAATCTTCTACAGGAGGTAAATTAATTGAATACCCGCATTGCAACCTATGTTATGTCGACCTTTGCTATCATTCCCTGGACGCTCATTGTTTTGCGTTTCTTCGATTTCGCGAGCACTGCCCCGGCCGATAAAATACTTATTTATACCTATGCGGGGATCATGGTTCTTGGGGCAGTGGTAAGCAGTATTTGCTACGCATTCTGTGCGCAGAGACCACTTCGGTTACATTTATTACTCGGTCTTAACTCTCTTTACGCTATTTTTGGGTTGGTTGTTCTGGGCCAGCTTCTGGCCTCATGATTCGTCCTTGCGGGGAGGTAACCCGGTAGAAGGGGTGATGGTATAGCCGGGTGGCCGGGATAAAGGTTTGTATGGTGTGCTGGCTGAGGTGTAGCCCGGTATCCAGGGAAGCCAGCGGTACGGTGATAGTAATAACCGTGCCGATGGTTTGGTTGAGGGTGAATATCTGGAAACAGGCCAGTACCGTCTTATTCTGCACAAAAGAGTACGTGGCCAGGGTGAGGGTTTCTCTTTCTGTGGTGTAGTCCCGCCGGCCGAGCATACACAGGTTCTGCCCGGCGCGGAAGTCGGTGATGGCTTTGAGCTGGTGGTCGGTGTAGGCGGCCAAATCTTGCATGGTAGGGGGTGGCTGTTCAACGGTTGCTACAAGGTTTACCCCTCTCAGGGTTTTTTCGCTGGCGCGGGCCATGATGGCCAGGTAGGGGTTGGGCGCGATGTCTATTCTCCAGTGCTTGGGCAGGTTCAGCACCAGCCCGCTGGTGGGCTCGGTGTAATGAGCGTAGACGCTCATGTGTGTGCCTCCTTATTTTTCGGTTGTGGGTTAGATAGTGGGTGTAGCAGAGAAGTATTCTGCTTGCTGGTGGTCAGGGCTGATGTTTTCTTCAACCGGGCTGGTTTCGCCGGGAAAGCTTTTACGGATCACCTGTTCTGAGCCCAGGGTGAGTCGTCTTTTTTCTTCTAGGGCACGGATCAGTTTCTTGGGTCTTCGTGCCTTGTACAGGGCCCAGGGCCGCCTCTCGCTGGTAAAAACAAAGGACTGGCCGGTAACCGGGTCGGGTTGACCGATAATGATCTGCATCTGCCCGGTTGGTAGGCGGCTGATTTGTATATCGGCCAGGGTGACGTTGGTGAAAGATACCAGCCAGCTATGCCGGCGGATATAGTCTTCATCCGGTGTTTGTACCGCTGACATGCGGCGGTAGTCGATAAAGAGTTCCACGGTGCGGGTACGGGTCTGGTGAAGGTAGGGCTCTTTGGGGTAGTAGATAGATTTACGGTAGTCCAGCTGCTGTGGTGTGACCAGGTGGGTGGGAACAAGCCCGGTGAAGGTGAAAGGCCCGGTGATGGTACCGCGGATGACGTAGCGGTGGATACTGTGCGAGGGGATCTGGGTACGGTACATCCGGTAGCTGGTATGGGTGTTGGTGAAAGCGGTGATTTCGGTGGCGTAGGGCTGGTTGGTACGGCGCAGGTTGGTGATCGGTTCCCGGGCCGGGGCCGCAAGAATAGGGATGCGGTAGTTCCTGGCAGCATGAACATGGTGCTTCTTCTTGTGCTTACCCCAGGCATAGAGCGTGTGATGGGTGTTCCGCCACCACCGAGGACGATAACCAATCAGGAAAGGGGTTTGGAAAAACATAATAATAGTGAAAATCCAGTTAAAACCAACACCAAAAAACATCGCAAGCACACCGATGCTAATAGGAATCGAATAATAGGGGTTAAGCACAGGTATTTGTTGCATTATTGCGCCTATTCCCCCGCCTAAGGCTATAAGCCCCGATCCTCCGGTAGCAAAGAGAATATACTCTGTAGTGAAAGTGTCTCTTACCAGTCCGTGAGACCTATTTTTTCCGCCCCCCACCCAGGCCCAGGCGCCCAGGGTAAATATCGCAAAACTGAGACCATACATTATTGCCGGTGTAATTTCAAAAGAAAACATGCCTAACCCCTAAAAAGCCCTTTGACACCGTTATATGCGTTTCCGAACCCATCAGCGAAAAGATCATCGAATCCGGTTTTTTTGACCGCTTCTTCACCGGCGGCTCCACCGGCTACAGAACCCACGAAACCACCGACCAGCCCGCCGATGGCGGTACCCACACCCGGAACCACCGAACCGATCGCGGCCCCGGCAGCGGCACCGGCAGCAGCCCCGCCCATACTGGCCGCGGTCGTGATCCCGCTAGCTGCACCGGCTCGTATCTGTTTCTCGGTCTCGTCGGAGGACTGATGCTGATCATTCTCGTAATAGTCGCTATAGGTGACCCCGGCACTAATAGCATCCCCAATTAGAGGCACATGTTTAGAGACCTTTCCAACCATGGGCATATACTCGGCAGCCTGACCAATCTTCCCACCCACGTGCTCTGACAGGTACCGTGCATTATCGGCGATAATGTTCTTGGTCTTGCCCTTGTCCTGGATCTTCTGATCATTACTGACCGCGCTCAACGGCAGCTGGTACTTAGGGAAAGCACCTCGAACAGCCTGGGCTATACCGGTAGCTAACTGATCGGTATCGCCTAGCAGCTTTTTACTCCAGGTATCCAGGTTCTTCATATTGGCATCCAGTCTGCCCTTCACAGCGGACTGCAAGTCCACCCGATCCAACCGGCTACCGATTACCCCTGAGGCGAGTTTGATCTTTTCTTTAAAACCGCTGGGGAAATAGACCGGCTCGCTATAGTTGAAAAGCTTGACCAGGGTCTGAGACCTACGCGCACCCGAGCCTTCTCCCAGGCCCAGCCTAACCGAGGCCATAGCCTTCTCAATCGTGCCGATACCGGTAAAAAACAAGTCTTTCTGTAAGGAAACATACTCACCCCAGTGCTCATCATCGGGGCTAGGATGCAGATCCCACATAAATCTGGCCGCATCAGAGAGCACTGAACGGGCCGGGTTATCCTTGTTGACCAGGATATCGACAGGATTGAAGTGATAGCGATCAATCGTCAGCGAGGCTTCCCTGTCATACTCATCTCGAATATCATCAACAACCTCTTGGGCAGCAGCTATACGCTGTTGGGCTTCAATGATTTCACCGCGTAACCCGCCATCACCAAAATCCCCGCCGATAGTGTACAGGGCATCAGGGGTGATACTGCCGTCTTCTTGGCGGGAACTGTTCTCGAGGGCAGTAATCCTACCCTGCAAATCATCAATCAGATCCTGGGCATCGCGTGCATCACGCCAGGCTTCTTGAGCCCGGTCTTGCATATCTTCGAGCTTGTTACGCCAGCTGTTTGTTTCGATAGCTGCCTGACGGAATTCCTCACTGATAAGACCGATCACGCGGGCTGCTTCACTAAAAATATTTTCAAGGCTACGGAAACGGTGGCCCTCAGCATCAATACTGGTGTACTGCTGTACCGTGTGTTGATAACTGTCTACGGTCTGGCTACGCTGGTCCCAATGATGCACCACAGCATCCCACGCCTCGGGATCACCCGGAGCCGGGTCCCCACCCACCAAAGGAAACCAATCACGTGAAGCCTCACTCATGATCCTCTACTCCCCTTCCGCCGGATTGTCAGCAGCTTTAAAAATGTCATAGGTATCTTGACTGTTGCCTTTAGCAGTATTAAACACAGGAGTTGTTTCTGGCCCTTTTGAGTTCTAAGTTGTCACCTCGGGATCAGTGGTGGTTGTGGTGGCGCTGGGTGTGGGCAGATTATCCAGATCAGGCTTGTCCGCCGGATAAGTAATAGGCTCCTCCGCAGGCTCTCGCTTAGCATAATCATCAAAGAAACCATGAATACAAGGGGTCTCTGTGTCGATGACTTCACCAAGTGCACCGGCTATATATTTCAGGCGTATGCCGGTGTCTGTGGTGGTAGCAATCTGAGTCATATCAGGGTCTCGTGCGGTATTAGTCGAGGTAACCTCCCAACCCCGAGAAGCCCAATAGGCTGTAACTTTCTCAATCGCCCGGCCAGCCTGATCAGTGTCTAGACCCAGATCCTGCCCGTAGGTGCGCAGGTCTCCGTCTATTCTGGCGGTTTCTTGCTCAGAACTACAGGAGGTAATGTAGGGACTGAAATCGGTCCACTTGGCCTCCTTAGGGTAGGGGAAGTCCTCACTTGCGTTACGCCAGCGGTAGTTCTCCCCGTGCACGCTCGCAGCAATAGTCCCGGTCAAAGCCGAATAATAATCCTTAAAGAGCTCATTAGCGGTAGGTTCTTCCATTTTTCCTCCTGGGTTCAGGGCACACCCGGTCACCAGTAGCAGAGTACACGCCGGGATCAGGAGTTTGTGTAGGAAGGTTGTACGTAGCATCATCATGGTGTATCGAATAGGGAAAAGAAGGGAACCGCGGCCGAGCTTGGCACACCACCTCTCCCCTGTCTCAGCTCCCCTGATATTTAGGCTGTCGCATCAGGACCACCGGTAGTCTCAGTGGTGGTACTGGGTGCGGGCAGATTATCCAGATCAGGTTTGTCCGCCGGATAAGTGATAGGCTCCTCGGCGGGTTCTTTCTCATTGTAATTATCATCGTACTTATAGAAACCGTGAATACAAGGGGTCTCTGTGTCGATGACTTCGCCAAGTGCACCGGCTATATATTTCAGGCGTATGCCGGTGTCTGTGGTGGTGGCAATCTGAGTCATATCAGGGTCTCGTGCGGTATTAGTCGAGGTAACCTCCCAACCCCGAGAAGCCCAATAGGCTGTAACTTTCTCAATCGCCCGGCCAGCCTGATCAGTGTCTAGACCCAGATCCTGCCCGTAGGTGCGCAGGTCTCCGTCTATTCTGGCTAATTTCTCATCAAAGTCACAGGTTGTAGTGTAGGGGTCAAAGTCAGTCCATTTAGCCTCCTTAGGGTAAGGGAAGTCTTCACTTGCGTTACGCCAGCGGTAGTTCTCCCCGTGCACGCTCGCAGCAATAGTCCCGGTCAAAGCCGAATAATAATCCTTAAACAGTTCATTAGCGGTAGGTTCTTCCATCGTTGTATTTCCTCCTGGGTTCAGGGCACACCCACTCAGGATAAGCAGGGTGATGAGACAAGTGATGAGTGTTTTGGTGATACGGGTTAGCACGGCTAAAACCACCTTGATTATAGAGGGGATGGGTTGTTCTGGGTGTTACCGTATATGAGTGGGTCCGGTCTTCTTTTTGTTTTGGTATTCTTTTTCTTTTTCGGTCAGTTCCTGTTTGGTGATCTGTTCTTCTTCTCCTCGAATAACGGATGAGGTATCCCACAGTGTTGACGTGTTCTCTGAGAGGTAGCCCTGCTGAGAATCCCCATTATCCCGGTATAGATCATGTCCGTCTACATCTTCGCGATCCTGGACAGTCTCGGCACTGAATTTAGTAATCCCGTCTACCATGTGAGGGGCATATTTAGAACCGGAATAACCTTTCATGTGGATACCATCCTTGGTTGCATCGGCATAGTAGATGTTCTTAGCCCCTTCCTTATTCGGGTTATCCTCAAGTGCTAAGTCAAGTTTTTCCCTGTTATAATCCTGGACCTGATTCCTATCCAGCCCGGCAGAACCCAACAACACCGCAGAATCAGCCTTCGTACCCATATCGGTCAGAGCAGAGAACACCACATCAGTCCCATAAGAATGCCCCACCAGGTTCGTCCGTACCTGATCAGCACCACCGTGGATGGTATTAAAAGTGTCTACATCCTGGGCCAGGCGTTTCCCACCGACATGAGCATTGGTATTACCCCAAACACCACCAGTAGTAACACCTCCCGGGGCCTCGTAATTCATCCACGCCACCGAAGCATACCCCGTCGACCCTTGCTGTACTGCCTGGTTATAGAGGCTGTTGGCCGCATTAATATGGTTCCCTGCACTTTGTATAGCATTGGTTCTAATCCCGTGCACCAACCAAGAGGCGTTCTCAGCCGTATCCAGATTCCCGATCGAGACCGCAGTCATGACATCATTCGAAGGCCGAAACTCACCACCAACATCAGAAATATCCAGGGTAATAACCTGCACATCAACAGTATGACCATACTCAGCAGCAGTTTCTTTGTTCTTGGCTAGTATCGCGGCCGCGGTATCCCCAATATGCTCAGCAATATACCCATCCACCTTATAAGGAATATCCCAATTCTTCTGATCCTCCGGGTTAGAAGACACCATGTGTAACAGGGTCGTATTCGCCACCGACCGATGAGAATACGGCACCCCGTCCAGATTCCCGATCAACCCCGGAGCATAAAGCATCAACACCTTCCGCTGCTCATAAGTAAGCAAACCAGCCCCAGGCACCTGCGCATCCCCCGACGAAATATAATTCCCCCTCTCATCAAAAGACAGCTCAGCATTCCACCACTTTTGAGTCTGCTGAACCTGCCCTAAAGTAAGGTCCTTAATCTGAAGAGTATAAAGCCCCTGGCCCTGATGAGACTCAAAATAGCCAGCTAACTCGTCAGCAGATAGCTCAGCTACCAGATTCAGGTACTCGGTATAACTCTCACCCCCATACCGTGCCGCCTTCTCATAGGCACGCTCCAAATAGACCGGATCAAACTCCCACAAATCACCCCGCACCTGCTCTGTAGTAGCGAAAGGATTACGAGCCTGAAGACTCCTACTATCCGTC
>NZ_JBUZLI010000003.1:0-174088 GCF_055285355.1 Rothia sp. 18CD1-1
TTGTGTTAGCTTGTTTATTATTATCGGGATGTTCCACTATGAATTCACGAAAAAAGTCTCTTGAAGAGTCTGATGTCTATATCCAGGCCCCGGTCCAGGAGGTGGTGGATGAGTGGATGACCGCTCGTAACGGCACGATCGAAGCCAGCGGCAGAGACGCCTACTACTACGGAGGAGTAGAGACCGTTGATCCGGTTGATACTACCAGTAGAGACATGCGCTATGACCTGCCGGGAGAGACCTGCAGCATAGAGGAAGGTAAAGAATCAGCCCGAGCAGACCTTGCAGCTTCGACTATTCCTGATTATGAGGCTGTAGTTGATATCGATACTGAGATTGAGAAGGTAGCTGATTTCTGGCGGTCCCAGGGCTGGTCTGAGATCTACGAGGGCGGGGCCGCGAAAAACGAACGATCCATCATCATCTATACCCCCCTAGGAACCCGCATCATCTATACGGTGAACACAGCCTATGACAATGTCATGAAGTCTATTCGTATGACATCCGGCTGTGTTCAGGAGTTTTCCCGAATCAATTCTAAATATCTCGGTGACTTCAACGAACGGTTCGACAAACTAACCAAGTCCACCAATCCGGAAGAATCGACACCCGCAGACCCGGCAGACGATCCTGCCGGTCAAGAACCCTCAAGCAGTGAGAGTCCTACCGGACACGAGGGCCGGGAGTAGAGAATCAAACACGAATGAACACGCCGGCCCCTCACAGCGCGAGGGGCCGGCGCAGAAGAAAAGTGAAAACTCATAGAAAGCTCATAGATATAAGCGCTAAATATAGGTCAACGGATAAGAACAAAAATATGCCCTATGCCTGTTCACGGGCGGCCTCTAACATGTCGGGTGTGATCACATCCATCACCGCTGTGGTCGGCCTGCTAGACGAAGCCTCACCGTTGTCGTCACCGGAAAAAGAACCATCATCGGCAGAATAACCAGAAACACCCATCACCGCCTGCCGCTCCTCACTCACACTGCGCAGCACCTCGGCATTGCCCTCCTGCTCCGACAGCTCACTCACAATACGGATAAGCATCTCACGGAATTCGGGGCTAGCAAGCTCGCCGGTAGCAGCCAGCTTGCGGTCAATCTCTTCCGCCTTAGCAAGAACCTTCTTACCCTCAGCCGTAATACCCAGCAAATAGCTACGGCGGTCAATAGTGTTACGAGTCCTAAACACGTGCCCGTGGGCTTCAAGCCGAGCAAGAGTCTTTCCCATGGTCTGAGCCTGCACACCCACAACAGAGGCAACACGAACCTGAGACACCGTACCCTCACGCGCAATAACACCGAGGGCGGTAACACCGGCATGGGTGAGACCCAGTTCTTTAAGCTGATTATTCCAGCTGTGCTCAAGCATTCGCGCTGCCGTTGACAACAAACGATTAATAGACCAATTACCGACTTCAGACATGAGACCAGTATAAGTGCTAACCCTTCAAAATAGTAAGCACCCAAAACCCCAATTTTTGGGGCAGGATGAGGAAAACACCACATCCTCACCCTGAGACGCCATCACCGCACCTCCCAGCCACCCCGGCCCAGCCGCTAGAATATATCGGTAACCAACCGCGACTCAAGGAAACCGCCCATGAACCAGCGACTCACCCCGGGCAGCAAAGCCCCCGATTTCACTCTCACCGACGCCAACGGGCAACAGGTATCACTCTCAGATTTCAGCGGCTCACGCACCATCCTCTACTTCTACCCCAAGGCATCAACCCCCGGATGCACCACCCAAGCCTGCGACTTCAGAGACAACCTAGCCTCACTACAGGGCCACGGCTACACCGTCCTCGGAGTCTCCCCCGACACCCCCGCGGCCCTCAAAAAATTTGCCACCCAGCAGAACCTCCCCTTTCCTCTGCTCTCCGACACAGATCACACCGTCGCCGAAACCTACGGCGCCTGGGGCGAAAAGAAAAACTACGGAAAAACATATGTGGGGCTCATCCGCTCCACCTTCGTCATCGGCCCCGCAGGACTCATCGAACTCGCCCAATACAACGTGCGCGCCAAAGGACACGTCTCCAAACTACGACGAGACCTAGGAATCGACTCCTAAAACCATCAACGTGTTGTGCCACCGCAGACCTATCGGGTATCATCGGTTAGGCTATATAGCGAACCTCGCTTATAGACCTACCGCGCGCGAGTGGTGAAATTGGCAGACACGCAGGATTTAGGTTCCTGTGCCTTTACGGCGTGAGGGTTCAAGTCCCTCCTTGCGCACAACGGCAAGAAAGCCCGGCTCAGGCTGGGCTTTCTTCATATCCGATAGCGAAAATCTTCGCTCTAAGGAGTTGTTTCACCCCGTGGCTAGCCCGAAAGTATCACGCCGCCAGGCACTCACCCTTGCCTCGCTACTTTCAGCAGGCATCGCCCTGTCCTCCTGCTCAACGGACACCGACACCGAACCCACCGACACAGAAAACACCGCCCTCCGCTTCGCCAACGCCGCCGCTGCCCCCTCGCTCGACGTCGCCCAAAGCGGAACCATTGAAACATCGCGGATCTCCGCCCAGCTACTAGAACCCCTCGTCCGCGCCAATATCGATACCGGCGAACCCGAGCCGGGCCTGGCAGTCGACTGGCAGATCAGCGAAGATCGCACAACATACACCTTCACCCTCCGTGAGCGAGTAACCTTCCACGACGGCAGCAGCTTCAACCCGGCAGCAGTAATCACCAACATCAATCGCTGGACGAAAGCCGCCGAAGACGACACCTCCAACGCGCACATCTCCTATCTTCAGCTCTTCAGCCCGCTCAACTCCCCCGACGGCACCACCCCCCTGGTCACCGGTTACACCGCAGAAGAAAACACAGTCACCTTCACGCTCTCACGCCCCTCAACCTCATTTCTCAAAGCACTCACCCAGCCCGCCTTCGGCATAGCAGCACCCGGAGCGCTCAATCAGCGGGGACACTTTACCCACCTACCGGTGGGCACCGGAGCCTTCACCGCAGACTCGTGGGACGGTTCAACAGCCACACTCACCCGCTACGACAACTACTGGGGTACACGACCGCAGCTGAAAACCATCATCTTCAACACCATCTCTAACGCCACACAGCGCTACCGGGCGATCCTTGAAAACACCGCGGACATCTACGACCTGGTGGGTACCGACCACTATGTCAACCTCGCCAAGTCCGGGATACTGATCCAGCCCCGCGACCCCTACTCGATCAGCTACGTCAGCATCAACATGCAAAACCCGCTTTTTAAAGATATCCGCATGAGACAGGCTGTAGCCTACGCCTTCAACCGGGCCGACATCGTGGGCAACTACTACCCGCGCGGAACCAACGTCGCCGACGACTTTCTCCCCTCCCTCTTCATGGTCAAAGATGAACAGGTCTCAAAGTTCTACGGCCACAACACCGCAAAATCAAAAGGGCTACTCGACGCCGCAGGGTATAAGAACCAAGAAATAGAGTTCTACTACCCCACCGATGTTTCGCTGGCCACCATGATGAAACCCGAAGCCATCTATGCTTCCCTGGCCTCAGACCTGGTCAAAGCCGGTTTCAACATTGTCCCCAAACCCGTCAAATGGAGTGAGGGCTACCTCGATCACATCACCGCCACCAGCGACACCAGAGGGCTGGCCCTCACCGGGTTCGTGGGATCCTACCGAGACCCCAACGCTTTCTACACACAGATTCTCGCGGCAACCTCTGAGATGGTCACCTCCTCATCGGACTCCACCGCCCCCGCCTCCGAAGAACCCGCCCGGGCAGAAGATACCCCCGCACCGTCCGCCTCAGCCACCGCCGAGGCAGAAGAACCCACGGTCACCTACGAACAAATTCTCACAGCAATCCGCGCGGCCGACCAACTGCTAGACACCGACGAAAGAAAATCCGCATACACCGACATCAACAAACTCATCGCCCAGCTCATGCCGGCAGTCCCCCTGGCCTACCCGGTCTCATCGGTTGCCCTGGGCCCGCGAATAAGCTACTACCCCCTCAGTGCCACAGGGGTCAGCAGCTTCTCCAACATCACCATCCGCTAACTCTCCCGAAATAAACCCGCCCCGCCCTCCACGTATTAGGCAAGAGGACTTCTCACGGGCTAAGGTAAAAATGAGTGCGCTTCACCACGCACCCGTTCACAGAAATAACTGTGTTCTTTGCTATCTAATTATTTTTTGGAGAAGTACCGTGGCTTATACGGAAACCACCGATGTAGTGCTCGTTGGTGGCGGCATCATGAGCGCTACTTTGGGCGTTTTGCTCAAAGAACTCGAACCCTCCTGGAAGATCACCCTGCTTGAACGCCTCGATAGGGTGGCACAGGAATCATCTAACCCCTGGAACAATGCGGGAACCGGTCACTCTGCCCTGTGCGAGCTCAACTACGCACCGGCAGCAGCCGACGGTACCGTTGCCACGGCAAAGGCGCTGGGCATTAACGAGCAGTTCCAACTCTCCCGCCAATTCTGGGCACGTCTGATTGAGGAAGGGAAACTGGCAAACGCTGACTTTATCAATCCAGTACCGCACATGTCTTTGGTGTTCGGTCGGGCCCACAGCGCCTACCTCGCCCAGCGCTACGAGGCGTTCAAGCGGGAGAAACTCTTCGAGCGTATGGAGTTCAGTACCGACCCGGACAAAATCGCCGAGTGGGCACCGCTCACCGTGGAGGGGCGTGACCCCGGGCAGCCCCTGGCCGCCAATTTCTCGCCCGAGGGTACAGACGTCGACTTCGGTGCCCTCACCGGGCAGCTGGTTGACTACCTCACCTCCCAGGGGGGCGAGGTACGCTATGGACAGCAGGTGACCGCGGTGGCCCAGGAAGCCGACGGATCCTGGACCGTCACCGTTAAAAACCGTCTCAACTCCGCCGAAAATAGCACCATTAGAACCGGGTTCCTCTTTCTCGGCGCCGGTGGCGGAACCCTGCCCCTCCTCCAAAAATCGGGTATCCCCGAAGGAAAGGGGTACGGCGGCTTCCCGGTCTCGGGTCTCTTTCTACGCAACACCAGTGGTGAGACCGCCTCACAGCACAACGCCAAGGTGTACGGGCAGGCATCGGTGGGCGCCCCACCCATGTCTGTCCCCCACCTGGATACCCGCTACGTCAACGGAAAACGCTCCCTCCTCTTTGGCCCCTACGCCGGTTTCAAAACCAACTTCCTCAAGCAGGGGTCCCTGCTTGATCTGCCGCTATCCTTACGGCTCAACAACATCTATCCCATGCTGCGGGCGGGTCTTGCCAACATGGACCTCACCAAATACCTCATCGGTGAACTGCTTAAAGACCGTGCAGCCCGCCTAGAATCCCTCCACCAGTACTACCCGGAGGCCCGCGACGATGAGTGGGAACTTATCACCGCTGGCCAGCGGGTGCAGGTGATGAAACGCGACGCGGACAAAGGCGGAGTCTTACAGTTCGGTACCGAGCTCATTGCGGCCGCAGACGGCTCTATCGCTGCCCTGCTCGGAGCCTCCCCGGGGGCCTCCACCGCTGTACCCATTATGCTCAACCTGGTGCAGCGCTGCTTCCCGGACCGGTTGAACAGGTGGGAGCCCCGTATCCGCGAGCTCATACCCGCCTTCGGGGTTAAACTCAACGACAACCCCGCGCTGGCCGACGAAATTATGGCCCACACCGCCAAGATGCTGGGGATCTACAATTAGGGACCCTTCCCCGCGTTATTACACCCGGAGACGGGGTGGCACCCACCGCATCGGCTCGGCAACGAGATGCCTCACACCACCCCGTCTCCTTCACCACCGTCGGCAAACCCATGGGGTAAGCTAACTTAGTATCGTTTCTGTTCCCCTGAGGTGTCCGATGTCTTTCGAAAAACAAACGGTCGAGCGCGCACAGCAGAGCCCTGCCCGCACGGCACAGCGTCCCCAAAAAATCTCCGACGTCCCCCCACCCAACTGGAGATACGCCCTCAAACGGGCCCTCAACGAGTTCACCGCGGACGGCTGCACCGATCTGGCCGCTGGCCTCACCTACTTCGCAATCCTCTCGGTTTTTCCCGCCCTGCTGGCCGTCGTTTCCCTGCTGGGTGTCTTTGGGCAGGATGAAGAAAGCACTCAGGCGATTATTTCCTTCATTGCCGATTTTGCCCCCGCCGACGTGCTCAATCTTCTGGAACAGCCTATCCGGCAGCTCACCTCATCGTCGGCAGCAGGGTTCGCCCTTGTCACCGGTATTATCGGCTCGCTCTGGACCGCGTCGGGATATGTGGGGGCGTTCGGCCGGGCTCTCAACCGGATCTACGGTGTGGTTGAGGGACGCCCCGTGTGGGTACTGCGCCCCATTAATCTGCTGGTTACCGCGCTCATGGTGCTGGTGGTGGTTCTCATGCTCCTGGTACTCCTCATGAGCAGCACGGTTCTCGATTTTATTAGCGGTGCGGTCCCCGACCTTGACCTGAGCGGCTTTGTCACCGTGTGGGCCTGGCTACGCTGGCCCATTATTCTGCTACTGGCCGTGGGCCTGATCGCCCTGCTCTATTACGGTACCCCCAATGTCAAACAGCCCAGGCTGCGCTGGCTCTCCCCCGGCGCTGCTTTCTCCCTGATCACCATGGGTGTCTCCGGTTACGCCTTCAGTTTCTACGTCTCAAATTTTGGTAGCTACAACGCCACCTACGGGGCTATCGGCGGCGTGATTGTGCTACTGCTCTTTCTGTGGATCATGAACAACGTGCTGCTTTTGGGCGCCCAGATCGATGCGGAGCTTGAGCGCTCCCGCGAACTTCAGGCCGGTATCCGTGCGGAGTCAGAGATTCAGCTACCACCGCGCTCCGACACTCAGGCGGTCAAGCTTCTGGAGAAAAAAGAGAAGCTGGTGCAGCAGGGGCGGGATATTCGTTTAGCGCACAACGGTCTCAACTACGAGCGCGCGGCCCAGGAGCTTGACCGGGGAAAATGATACTCAACTACTACCGTTTTGAGCCGGAGGTCCCCGCCAGCGAGCCCGCCGTGCTGGTTCACGGGTTTGCCGCCACCGGTATGCAGCTGTGGGGAGCCACCGGGTGGGTTAAACAGTTGACAGCGCGGGGGATCCCCACCCTGGTGGTGGATCTGCCCTACCACGGGCCGCGCTGGCTCAAAACCGGTGCGCCGCAGCAGCTGGTCGAGGGTCAACCGGACGGCCAGATACCCCTGGCTTCCCCTAACCTGATAGCCTCAACCGCCGCCGGGATCGCCCGGTTAGCCGATATACTGGCCCAGCAGGTTCACCTGGTCGGTTTCTCTGCCGGTGCCCGTATCGCCTACGAAACCGCCAGCAGCCACCCCGCAAAAGTTGTTTCACTCACGGTGGGAGGGCTCCCCGGCAACGACCATTTTGAGAGCCTCTCCACCTACCTGACCGCGCTCAACGCGGGTGCCCCTGTCCCCGACAGCACCCTCAGTAACCCCGATTTTGCCGGCATCATCGCCGACTCTCTTGTCACCCCGCAGGCGCTTGAAAAATTTGTGGACGCGGCAGGCCCTTTCACCTTTGACCCCGCTAGCTGTCAGCCGCTCTGTCCCGTGCAGATAGTCAGCGGAAGCAAAGACACCATCGCCGGTGACTCAGGCTGGCTCGCCCGGGAACTCGGTACGGCCGGAATCCCGCTGCACCGCCTCACTATCGAGGGCAGAAACCACATCAATATGATGACCAGCGGAATTTTTAAACGCGCAGCAATAGCCTGGATCCTCAAGCATTCCCGAACCGCTCCTCCTTCGATAGGCTAGAAATGGTCGACGACTATCCGCCCGGGACCCGGCACACACCAACACAACACCAGAAGACAAGAGGTTATCGAATGCAACAGGTCAAAGCCCTCATCGCCCCGGCAAAAGATCAGCCGGCGGTGGTCACCACCATCAATGTTCCCGATCCCGGCCCCGGCGAAGCCCTCGTGAGAGTACTCACCTGCGGTGTGTGCCAAACCGACCTGCACTATATTGAGGGCGAGGTGGGAGACAACTACCCCTACCTTCTCGGCCACGAGTCAGCCGCCGTTGTCGAGGCGGTAGGTAGCGATGTCACCGGGCTAGCCCCGGGTGACCTGGTTATCCTCAACTGGCGCGCCGTATGCGGCACCTGCCGGTCCTGTGCACGGGGCAAACCCCAGTACTGTTTTGCCACCCACAACGCCACCCAAAAAATGACCCTCGACGACGGCACCGAACTCGAACCCGCCCTGGGCATCGGGTCTTTTGCCGAGAAAACCCTGGTTGCCGCCGGCCAGTGCACGGTTATTCAGGCTGATCTAGCCCCGGAAGAATACGCGGCAGTGGGGTTACTCGGCTGCGGTGTCACCTCCGGGCTGGGAGCGGTCCTCAACACCGGTAAGCTGCAACGCGGCGAGTCCGTGGCCGTCATCGGTTGCGGCGGTGTAGGTGCGGCGGCTATCGCCGGAGCGGTGCTGGCCGGGGCCACCACTATTATTGCCGTGGACATTGACGACGCCAAACTTGACCGAGCCCGCACACTGGGGGCAACCCACACCCTCAACTCGACCGGGCAGGACCCCGTGGAAGCAATCCGTCAGCTCACCGGTGGCTTTGGTGCAGATCTGGTGGTTGACGCGGTGGGCACTCAGCAGACCTTCAAACAGGCATTCTACGCACGGGATTTGGCCGGGCGGCTAGTGCTGGTGGGGGTACCGGCGCCCACCAGCAGCTGGGATCTCCCTCTGGGCGAAGTTTTTAGCCGCGGCGGCTCTATCACATCATCCTGGTACGGGGACACCCTACCCTCCCGCGACTTTCCCATGCTTGTGGACCAGTTCAAACTGGGCAGGCTTCCTCTGGACCGGTGGGTGAGCGAGCGAATCTCGCTCGATCAGGTCAACGATGCCTTCGAAACCATGAAAACCGGGAACGTGTTACGCTCCGTTGTCGAGTTCTCACACTAGGAGGAAACCATGACCGAAACCGTGCACAAGGTGGTGACCTCGGGTACCTTTTCACTGGATGGGGGTAGCTGGGATGTCGAGAATAACGTGTGGCTGGTGGGCAACGACACCTCGGTGATCATTATTGATCCGGCCCACGACGTAGACAAAATTTCGCGGGCTGTCGCCGGACGCACAGTGGAGAAGATTCTACTCACCCACGCCCACAACGACCACATTGGTTCAGCACGGGACGCTGCGGCCCTCTTTGGTGCCCCCGTCTTTTTGAGCTCACTCGACCGACCCCTGTGGGAGATGGTCTACCCCACCTGGGATTTTGATCGGGATCTTCACGACACATCCGAGGTGACTATCGGCTCAACCGTGCTTCACGTGATCGAGACACCGGGGCACACGCCCGGCTCTGTCTGTTTCTATGCCCCGCAGCTGAGCTGGGAGAACTCGCAGGGTATTGTTTTCAGCGGTGACACCCTCTTTGCCGGCGGCCCCGGCGCAACCGGCCGTTCCTTCAGTGATTTTCCCACCATTATCAACTCGATCAGCCGCAGGCTGCTGACCCTACCCGAGTCAACGGCAGTCCTCCCTGGCCACGGTGAAACCACCGGGATCGGGGTAGAATCCCCCGACCTTGACAGCTGGATTCGCAGGGGCCACTAGATGCACCAGATGATAGAAACCAGCCCCACACCTGCGGGTCTACAGCGTGAGGTCTTCGGGTAACGGCCTGAGTTTCTCCTCGTAGTGCAGCCGCCAGCGGTACCCGTAAATATGGGAAAAAACCAGGAAGGCAGCCGCCGCGATCAGCGGGATCAGCAGGGCGCTCTGGCTACCGAACCGGTTACCAACCACTCCACCCCACACGTAGCCTAGAGCCAAACCGGCTATATAGGTTGCCTGAGCACTCGACTGGGCCAGGTCAATGTTACCGTGCGCCGCCGTCGACGTCACGATAGTACCCATAGAGAGCAAGCTTCCACCCAAAACCGCACCAAAAATGGTGAAAACCACCAGCAGCATGGTTGAGGTTGAGGGGATCGACAGGGACAGCGCGCTCACAGTCAGCAGCGAGGCCAGGGTCATCCACCCCTGCCAGGTGGATACCCGCGCCCGAAAAACCGTCATCATCAGGCAGGTGAGCGCACCGGCCCCGCCCATAGCCGCCAAATAAAACCCCACGGTGAACACCGACTCCTGGCTGACAGAACGCAGAACCAGCATGGTCTGCGAAGACCCCAGACAAACACCCAAACACGAAATACCCAGCATAGGTATCCACCCCAGGTGCACACTGCTGTGGGAAGATGAACTGTAGCCGGTCAGTTCATGAAGGGCAGAACTCCTCATACGGATCGACCCCGGCCGACACAAAATAAACATGATCCCCACAACATCAATGATGATCACCGCGTACAGGGGCGAATTAATGTCCCCCATGATGGCTATAGCCCCCACCAGTGTTGCCGCCAGGGGCAGCGCAATGAGGTCGAGCACAGACTCAAAAGTTGTAGCCGAATTCAGCATCCGGCGATCCTTGCTCTCGGTGTAGCGAATACTCCAATAGGAGCGCATCATAGAGCCCAGCGGAACCGTGGTAATACCGGCTACCACCGATGCACACAAAACCAGCCAGATAGACCCACCAGACCGATTTTTCTCAAAGCTGAGGGTCTGCACCAGCAGAAAAGAAACCGCCGGAATATTCAGCGCCGCGGCACCGACCAACAGGGGCCTCTGCCCAAAGATCAGTGCCAACCGACGATAGGTTCGGTGGCTCATGGCCGAAGCAAGCGCGATAAGCCCCGCAGCATAGGTTCCCAGGGTCACCTCACCGGTACGGGTCGTCATAATCATGAGAACCGCCAGAGCCAGCATCCACGACGGCAGGCGCATCACCAGGGAAAAAACAAAAAAATCCTTCCCCGTCAGCGAGATCAAGTGCCGTAGACGGTTGCCCGCATACCGGGTAGCGTAGTGGCGACGACGCAGCCACGGCACCGATGGCTGGCTGCCGGTGCCCGTATAGTCAGCGGTTCTCTGCAATCTGTGATCCTTGTGGTGATGTGGTGATGTACACGTGGTGGGGAATCCTGTTTTTCATCTCGCTCACATGGGAGATGAGGCCTATCACCCTACCGCGTTGACGCAGTCCGTCCAGGGTTCCCATGACTTCTTCCAGGGTGGAGTCATCGAGTGAGCCAAACCCCTCGTCAACAAACAGGGTATCAATTTCTATACCGCCGTTGCGCTGCTGCACCACATCGGCCAGCCCCAGGGCCAGAGCCAGCGACGCCATAAAGGTCTCGCCGCCGGAGAGAGTTGTCGGAAGCCGCCTGCGCGCATGCCAGGTGTCAAAGACCTCGATTCCCAGCCCCGACTTTCCCCTGCCCAGTTTTTCATCGGTGTATTCGAGCCGGTAGCGGCCGTGGGTCATCTGCTCAAGATGCAGGGTGGCTGAGCGGGTAACTTCTTCGAGCTGGGCGGCAAGCACGTAGGTGGTGAGTGTCATGGCCAGGCGGTTGTCTGCACCGATGCCGTTCGCTGTTTCGGCCAGGCTATTGCGCATACGGTACTCGTCGATCAGCCTGTCTACCCTCCCGCTTTCGTTCCGGTAGCTCTCCGCAATATCGGCTAGTTCACGGGCGGCTGACCGGTGTCGAGTTTCGGCGGCGAGCAGCACATCCCGCTGCTTTTCGTGTTCCGTGAGACTGTGTTCAAGCTGCCGGATCTCACCGGCAGAGGGTGCGGTGTGTCCCTCTGCTTGCAGTACGGCGACCCGACGCATGGGCTCACTCGCAAGACGAGCCCTCAGGCCGCTAAGACTGTCCCGATAGGTAGAAATATCCTCCTCAAGCTGCTCTATAGCTTCCGGTGCAAGTGCCGCCTGCACCACCGCTTCCACCTGGTCAAAGGGTGATTGTGCGAGCGCACGGTCGAGTTCTTTGCGCGCCCGCGCTTCTGACTCCCCGGCACTATCCAGCCGCTGAAGACCGGCTATCACCTCTTCGAGGTTCTTAAGATGAATTTTTATCTGCTGCTCGCGCTCGGCAAAAGACGGCGTGTCTTCTGCGGTTTCGCTGCTCTCCTCGCCCATGCGCTGGACCAGCTGCCGGTGGTGTTCCTCGTGCTGCTCGTAGGCTGCCGCAAGGCTAGCGCGGTCGATCTCAAGAACCCGCATACGCCGGGTGAGCTCTTCCTGCTGCCGGTCAAGGTTACCCAGTTTCTGCTCACATTCCTTGAGGGTGCCCGCTGCCTCCTCTGCCCGGTTAAGCTGTATGCGTACCCGGGCCAGTTCCTCCTGCGCCCGCTGCCGGTCAGGTACCTCCGATTCTTCGGCCGCGTTCACCTGCGCGCTCAATCCGGCAACCTCTGCCCTGCTTTCCCGCGCTCGTTCCTCTGCCTCACCGCGACTCTCCAGAGCCCGGGTGACCTGCTGTTCTTCTACCAGTTGCAGGCCGTCAGGCTGAGCCGGCTGGGGGTGCTCGATCGAGCCGCACACCGGACACGGTGAGTCGGGGGTAAGCCGATCCGCCAGTATCTGTGCCGCCTGACTGTAGCGTAGCGCCTGCAGCTTCTCCGCCGTGTGGGTGATCTCTTGCCGGGCTTGTTCATCTTCCCTGGCCTTCCGCCCGGCGGCTACCAGCTGCTCCCGTATATTTTCAAGCCGGATAGCTTCTCGCAGTGTTTTTTCAGCGGCGCTGACCTGCCGGCCCAAATCCTGCACTAAGGCCGCCCGACCGCCCAGTTCTTCGCGCTCCCGGTGTAGGCGGGTTCTGTCCCCCTCACGCTGGGCGTGAAGCGTGGAGAGCGCATCGGCTTCCTCGTCCAGTGTAGAAAGTTTCTGCTCCAGCTGGCGGCATTTTTCTTCCTCCGCTACCCGCTCCGCGTCAAGGGCGGCCAGGGTGTGAAAGCGCTGCTGTGCCTCGGTCCCCGCAGCGATCGAGTCGCGTAGCGCCTTCAAGCTGTCCAGATCAAGCACCGTCTCTATAGCCCAGCTACCGGGCTTTCCCACAACGGCAGGCTGCACTGCCCGAGAGGACGCAAATTCCGCTGCCGCCCGCTGCCGTGTCTCCAGCTGCTGGAAGGCGGCCTGTTTCTCCTCGGCCGCTCCCCGCACACCGCGGTAACCGGGTAGCACAAGTTCGGCTGCCCGTGCCGCCCTCAGCCGCTCTATATCTGCCCGGTGGGTAGGCTTCAGCCCTAGAAGTTTTTCTTCCTGTTCCCTCAGCCTGCCATACTCGCCCCAGAGTTCTACAAGCTGCTGTTGTGCGGCTATCTTCTGCCGCAGCCACTGCACCCGCGCCTCCAAACCATCGCGGCAGACAACGATGGCCTCTACCGCACCAGCAAGACGGTCCACGGAATCGGTGAGAAAACGCTCAAACGACAGCGTCTCGGAGGATTCGGCTGTACCCTCGCTGTCCTCCCCCGGTCGGGCTTTTTCCGTGCCCGCGGCGGCATCATCCAGCTGGGCAAGTCGCCGCTTGAGCACACAGAGGTCCTCCCCACCCAGGAGCGGGGTGAGATCCTCAACCAGCTCATACAGCGACGAGGTCTCACTGCGTTGTAGGGCCGCGGCGGCATCTTCTCTGTGGCGTTCCAGCCGCTCCTGCGCTTCCTGCGCCCGATCCCGGGCTTCCCGAGCCCGCTCAGCGAGTACCAGCTGTACACGCTCAAAATCGGCGGTGGGAAAAAGTTTCTTGAGAAGCTCTTCGCGGTCCTTAGATCTTGCCGTCAAAAACCGGGCGAACTCGCCCTGGGGCAGCAGCATCACCTGGGTAAACTGCTTGCGGTTAAGCCCGATCAGGTCGGTTAGATAGGCCGCAGCTTCATCGTTACGGGTCGCCTTGGTCTCGCACTCTGAAGTATCTGCCGACCGCAGACTCTGCACCAGGACCGTCGCCGGCTCCACGACAGTTCCCCCACCGCGTTTTTTGGGGCGCTCCCAGGCGGGGGTACGTTCAATATGCAGCCGGGTTGTACCCACCGTACAGTCGAGCTCCACACGCGGCTGCCTATGATCCGGTGCAAAATGGCTTTTCAAATCCGGCCGCTCCAGGGAGGTGGTTCCGTAGAGAGCAAAACAGATAGCATCGAGAAGAGATGATTTTCCCGCCCCCGTGGGGCCATTGAGTAAGAAAATCCCCGCCCTGTTCAACCCGTCAAAATCGAGATCTATATTTCCGGGAAAAGGCCCGTATGCTTGCAGTCTGAGACGGTGAATTCTCATGCTTTTCCCCCGCTTACCCTCAGACTGTCCACCGTATTCGCCAGGTAATCTTTTTCTCTCTGTCCCAGCTGGGCACCGCGCACATGCTCAAAAAAGTCACCGCACACCTCGACAAGGCTCTTGGCTTCGGCAGCCCGGCTCACGGAGCGGGTATCGGAGACAGGTGCCGCGTTCTCCGGCTCAAAATAGAGCTCGGCAACGGTCGAAAACCGCTCCCTGAGCTTCTCCAAAGCACCCAGGGGACGCTCCCTATCGGTGATGTAGATTCTGCACAGCGAATCCCGGTAGGCGCGGTAGTCAGGGTCCGCCAGCAGGTCGGCAAGTTTTCCCCGCAGGGTCACCAGGGGCAAACGGGTCCGCCACCGGTGTTCGCTCACCGTCACCTCACCGGAATCAGCGATATCAAGAATCCAGCCGCCCTTCACATGGTTCTCCTCGGAAAAAGAATAGGCCAGTAGAGAGCCGGAATAGCGCACGGTCTCGCTCACTTTCTGCCGCCCGTGCAGGTGCCCCAGCGCCGCATAGCTAAATCCCTCAAAGATATCTACCGGCACGGCTCCCACCCCGCCCACGCTGATATCGCGCTCCGATGCGCTGGAGCTACCGCCGCTTGCAAAACAGTGCGCCATCACAATAGAGGCTGTTACCTGCCTGCGGGAAAGATCCTCACGGGCCAGCTCAGTGGCGTGCTTGAGCACCGCCGTGTGCGAGGGGTCCGTGCCCAGCTGCTGCGCCACCGCGCGCGGCTCAAGATAGGGTATCGGGTACACCGCAACCCGCTGCGTTCCCCGTGCCAGAACAACGGGTTCGTGTAAACGCTGAGAAGAGCCCACCGCGTAAACCCCGGTATGGGCCAACAGCGTGGAGGCAAAGCTCAGCCGAGTCGCTGAATCGTGGTTACCGCTGGTAAAAATAACCGTGCACCCCAGCTCACCCAGCTGCTCCAACACGCCGGAAAATAAACCCACGGTTTCGGTGCGCGGCTGCGCCTGGTCATACACGTCCCCGCTGATCAGCAGCGCATCAATGTTCTGCTCCTGAACCGTCTTCACCACTTCGCGCAAAATTGTGTCGGTTATCCGGTGCAGGGAGAGACCGTGAAAAGACCGGCCCAGATGCCAGTCTGAGGTGTGCAAAATACGCATACCTTTAATGTATCGTCTTGCCGCCTAGAATAATACACATGACATCTAGCACCGGCCCCTGCCCCTCGCCCCACGACCCCCGCTATGCTGACTCGGTTCGTGCCGCCCTCTTGGGCACCGCCCTGGGGGACACCGTCGGGTACCCTCTAGAGATGCTCACCCTTGAGCAGATCGAGACCACCTACCGCCGCAGCGGAGAGGGGCTTGCGGCAGCGGTTCTGGAAGAAAACCGCGGGGTCTCCGACGATACCCAGCTCACCCTCTACACCTTTGACGGCCTGTGTGAGGCCCTTGAATGGAGTAATCGTGGGACCCCCGCCGATGAAACAGCCTGTATTTGGCTGGCCCTTCTACGCTGGTACCGGGCGATCGGTGAAACTCCGAGCATGTCAGCTCCCCCAACGCTCCCGCGCACTATCGACACCTACAAACAGCTTCAGCAGAGACGGGGACCGGGGAAAGCGACCCTGGCCGCTCTGGGGAGCGGCCAGATGCAGACGCTGAACCACACCATCACCCCTCAGGCCCTGGGCACCGGGGCGCTCGTGCGCTCGGGGGTACTGGGGTTTTTGCCCCTGGGTGACCGCGAGAGCCTTATCTTACTGGCCACCCGAGTGGCGGCTCTCACCCACGGTCACCCGCAAGCAATCATCTCCGCCTGCGCCTACACCCTACTCGTGCGATACACCCTGGCCTACCGCGGCAGTACCGGGCCCTGCCAGCAGGCGGTCGCCGACACTATCCGCTGGCTGAGCAGCCTCCCGCGGGGCCCCGTGCAGGACGGTGGACAGACTCTGGCGGCACTGGAGATCGCCGCCGACAACGGGGATAACCGGTTGGACCCGCAGCGGGCAGACAGTCTTTTTGGCAACTGCTGGCTCGCACCGGCAGTCCTGGGCCGGGGCGTCCACGCCGCCCTCTGCGCCGAATCCGGTCACACCGGTCTCCTGTCCGCCCTCGGCCATGCTGCCGTAAGCGCCGGAGACTCAGACAGCATAGCCGCGGTTACCGGCACCCTGCTGGGGGCCGGCGGGGGGACCGATATTTTTCCCGCCTCCGCCCTCCAAAAAATTGAGGTTCTCCCCGTCGTCGATATGCTTCTTGCCCAGTGGCAGAGTCAGCTGGACCCCGGCCAGACCCGGCGTATCTAGCGGGATGAAAAATCGTCACGATGATCCAGTATCCAGCTATCGGCACGCTCAACTGCCAGACGCACGATAGCGCCGCTTTTGCCCTGCCTGATCGAGTAGGCCACAGCTTCCAGCGGCAACAGGCGGGAAAGAATCTTTGCCCGTTTCTCCTCGTCCGCAGAGATTGCCTTCCGTAGAGACTGCCAGCCATACCAGTTACCCAAAGAGGCGTAGTCATAGGCGGGGTCGGCAAGGGTAGCGTGGTCCCAGTCGATCACACCGACCAGGCGTTCCCCGCTCCAGAGAATATTGTGTCCGGCAAGGTCATTGTGAATAAAAACAGGCTGAACCGGCTCCAGGTCGAGCACCGCATCAATTGCTTCTCGGGCAAATTTTTGGTTACTCCGCAGCAGGCGGGGCACCACCTGTTCCCGCAGCATCTGAGCCCAGTCCAGCCCACCCCAGTGCTGGTGGGGGGTATCGAGGTAGGGCTCCATACCCGAATAGTCCACCGTGTGCAGGGCCCGCAGCATCTGAGCCAGTTGCCGGGGTGGAACCGCACCGGGCTTCCGCGGCTCTCCCCGAATCCAGGTGACTCCCACAGCTGTATAGCCGTTGCGGGTAATAGTTCGGGTTATCGGCCTCGGTACCGCGAAGGGAAGATCGTGGGGCAGCCGGCGCAGAGTCTCGGTTCGCCGTGCCACCAGGGCCCCCACCTCGGGGGTTTTAGCAACCCGGATACTGAGTTCATTCCCCATATTGATAACAATGTGGGCGGAGCCGCCGGTTCTAATATCCCAGCGGTCCTGGGCGACATTGAGGCCCGCCTGGGTCATCACAGTCTGCACCACCGGCAAATATTTCGCCTGTTCAAGATGTGCTGTATTCAGTGGCATGTTGATCCTTACTACCCAAGCAGCTGTCCGGCAGAGCTCGCCGCACTATCGGTTATACGTCCTCCGCCAGCGCGGCTACCAGGTGCGGAATCAGCGCCCTGAGCGCCCGGGACCGATGGCTTATAGAGTTCTTCACCTCGGCCGGGATTTCAGCGCACGACTGGCCGGCGTACGTCCCGGTCAGCTCCGCCGGTACCAGCACGGGGTCGTAGCCAAACCCTCCCCTCCCACGCGGTTCGCGCAGCAGCCTGCCGGTGAGTTCCCCGTGTTCTACAGCCTCTTGACCGTCGGGGGTCACCAGGGCTGCGGCACAGCGGAATGCGGCCCCGCGGTGGGGGTCATCGATATCTGCCAGCTGCGAAAGAAGCAGGGTGAGATTGGCGGTATCGTCGCCGTGTTGGCCCGCCCATCGGGCAGAGAAGATACCCGGGCAGCCACCCAGGATATCAACGGCTAGCCCCGAATCATCAGCGATAGCAATAAGACCCGTTTCCTCCGATGCATACCGCGCCTTTTTGAGGGAGTTGTCGGCAAAGCTCACGCCGTCTTCGGCCACATCGGATAACCCCAGGCTCGCCGCGTCCACCACCTCGGTATCAACGTCAAGGCCGGCAATACGGCCGCGTAAAATGTCCCGTAGTTCGGCAAGTTTCCCGCGGTTATGCGAGGCCAGCACCACCCTAGCTGTCATCGGTTTCCCCCAGGGCCTCTCGCTGAATTTCTGCCAGTTGGCCGGTTCCGATCAGGGCAAGGTCGAGTAGGGTGTTGAGTTCCTCCCGGTTGAAAGGTGCGCCCTCGGCGGTCCCCTGCACCTCAACAAAGCTGCCCTGACCGGTGACCACAACGTTCATGTCGGTTTCAGCACGCACGTCTTCGCTGTAGGGGAGATCGAGCATGGGGACCCCGTCGATTATGCCTACCGAAACCGCAGAGACCGATCCTGTCAGAGGTCTAGCTTTCCTGGGTAAAACACCCTGCGCTTTAGCCCATGCGATAGCCTGGGAGAGGGCGATATAGGCTCCGGTGATCGCGGCGGTCCGTGTACCCCCGTCGGCCTGGAGCACGTCGCAGTCAAGCACAATCGTGTTTTCTCCCAGCTCCTTGGTGTCGACGACAGCGCGCAGCGACCGTCCAATCAGCCGGGAAATCTCGTGGGTTCGGCCACCGATTTTACCCTTCACCGATTCGCGGGATGACCGTGTACCCGTGGCCCGCGGTAGCATGGCATACTCTGCGGTGACCCAGCCGGTCCCCTGGCCCTTGAGCCAGCGCGGCACACCCTCGGTAAAGGAAGCCGTGCAGAGTACCCGGGTGTTGCCGAACTCGATCAGGGCTGACCCTTCGGCATTCTGTGACCAGCCACCGGTGACGGTGATGGGGCGCAGTTCATCGACCGCCCGGCCGTCTGCTCTACCGGTATTATGGGTCTGGTTCATGGTTTTTCTCTTTTCTTTATGCCCTCTTGCCGTGTTCGGCTGGATAAGCTCAGCGCGTCCACGGCCGCGGTATTACAGGTGTTTTCCTATCACTTTCAGTGTGGTGGTTTTGGGTGCTGCCGGGCTATCTCTCTTTTCCGGCCGCGGATGGACCAGGTAGGTGGCCCCGGTTTCTGCCAGGCCGATTCCTCCCGAGAAAACCGATGCCGCCTCCGCTTTAATCTGTTCGGGGTCGTTCCACACCGGCAGGTGGGTGAGCATGAGGTTGCGGGCGGAGGCATCCCGTGCCGCTTCGCCCGCACGTTTTCCCGTGAGGTGTATTCCGCGCAGGTGGTCGTCGCGTTTCTCCTGGTAGGCTGCCTCGCACAGAAAAAGATCCGCGTTTCGTGCCGCTTCCACTAGTCCGGGGCAGGAGTCGGTGTCACCCGAGTAGGTGAGTACCGTGTACCCGTCGGTGGCCGTGCATTCTATCCGTAAGGCGTAGGGATCTTTGACAGGGTGCACCACTTCAAAGGGTTCCACGGTGAAGGGTCCTATACGCAGTTTTTTGCCCGTCTGCCAGACATGAAAATCAAACTCGGTGTGCATCCCGGTTTCTTCGGTAAGCCCGTGGGTATTGAGCAGATAGCGGTGAATATCGGACGGCCCGTAGAGCGGTATCGGCCCCGATTCCCAGCCTCGCGGATCCCACTTGACCGCAACGTGCACCCCCGAAAGGTCTATGCAGTGGTCGGGGTGCAGGTGGCTGACCAGGATAGCGTCAATGTCTTTGAGGCTAACGTGCTGCTGCAGGTTTCCCAGGGCACCGTTACCCATATCCACCAGTATTCGCCAGTCCCGGCCGGCGGTATCTGTAGCTGACACCATGTAGCAGGATGCCGGTGAGGTGGGGCTGGGGAAAGAACCCGAGCATCCGATAACGGTCAGGCGCATAGTAATATTTCCTCCGGCTATCTCGCTGGTATATTCTGCTGCTGGGGACCGAGGCCGTTCTCGACCACCGCCCGGATCGGTTCCTGTCCGCCCAGCGCCGACAGCGGCCCGGTGGGAAACCCCTCAACCACCGATGAGGTCCGCCTCACCCCAGTCACCACCGGTCCCAGAAAACGGCGGGCAAGTTCTTCAAATCCTTCGGTGTCTCCGGTGGCTAGAAATTCGTGGCGGGTGGGTGATCCCCCGGTGCGTTCCATGCTGTACTCGACCAGGGCCCGGTAAACGTCCTGGGCTGACTCTTCCGACGAAGACACCAGGGTTACCGACTCCCCCATGATGTAGGAGATCACCCCGGTGAGCAGCGGGTAGTGGGTACATCCCAGCACCAGGGTATCGACACCGGCGCTTTTGAGCGGTTGCAGATAGGTGCGGGCGGTGGCAAGTAGCTCGGGCCCCGTTGTCACTCCCCGCTCCACGAACTCTACAAACCTCGGGCAGGCCACCGAGTAGATCTCTTGGCCGGAGACCGCAAAAGTGTCTTCGTAGGAGCGTGAGTTAACGGTGGCCTCGGTGGCAATCACCCCGATCTTTCCGTTGCGGGTGGCCGCAACAGCACGCCGGGCAGCCGGTTGAATCACCTCAACCACGGGGATTCCGTATGTGTTGGTATACCTTTCACGGGCGTCGCGGAGCACCGCCGCGCTGGCGGTATTGCAGGCGATCACCAGCATTTTTACCCCCGAGTCCACCAGCTCGTCCATAATGCTGAGGGCGTAGGCGCGCACCTGCGCAATAGTTTTGGGCCCGTAGGGGCCGTGGGCGGTATCCCCCACATAGATAATATTTTCGTGCGGGAGCTGGTCCATGATCGCCCGGGCTACGGTGAGCCCACCCACACCGGAGTCAAAGACGCCGATGGGGGCATCTGCTGTAGGGGTGGAACTGATTTCACTCCCCCAGGGGGTTTGCAGGGTTGCTGTCTGCTTGACCATGTTTCTGTCTTCCCGCCTAGTTTCGGTCTTCAAGGTCTGAGAGCATAGCCTCCATCAGCGTATCCTGTATCCAGGTCACAAAGTTATAGGCCAGCGACATATAGTCTTCCACCGTCTCCACCTTCGCCGCATCCCGTATCCGCGCAATGTCCTCCGCCATCTTGTCGTCGCGTATACCCAGCCGGGTCCCCAGGGTGAGCCGCACGTCGTTGAGGGCAGAGGCCCAGACGGTAGCGTGCTCGTCGGATAGCTCAACCCGGTGGGAGCGCAGGTCCAGTGCCGCCAGGTTGAGATAACCAATTTTTTGCCGGCGCAGGCTCAGCTCGGTGTAGCGGCGGAATTCCTCAGCTGCCTCGGGGTCGCCGCTTGCCACCGGCAGGATACGTGCCAGCGCCGGGTCCTGGGGTACCTGCGAGTTTTCTGCTATCCCCACCAGGTCAGCCAGTGGATCCGTCGGTGTCTGCCCGCCTTCCGGTTCGAGGGCGGTGGCCACGTCTTCAAAGAGCCTGGTGAGCAGGCTGACTTCCTCTGCGGTAAAGACGGCGGTGTAACCGTTTGGTGTCGATGTGAATCCCCGTGCCACTAGTTCCCCACCCTCTCAAAGGTTGCCCAGAGACCCCAGCCGTGCATGGCACCGGTGTGGGCCTCGGCTTTTTCGCGCGAACCGGTAAAGACCACCGTCTTACCCTCGCGGTGTACAGCGAGCATGAGCTGCTGTGCCTTCTGTTGACTAAACCCAAAATGTCTTCTGAACACGTAGGTAACATAGCTCATGAGGTTCACCGGGTCATTCCACACGATCACCTGCCAGGGGGTATCGCCGGCGGCAAGATCGCCGGTTTCCTCGCGCAGATCCAGCGCCTCGTCAGGCATGACGGACATGTAGACTCCTTAGCCAAATGAAACCTTATTTAGGCCAATGACACTAACTTTACATTGATTCGCCGAGAAACACTCTGCAACTTCTCTCTCAGCTGGGTAGAGTTAGTGTTGTGTCTACATCAACAGCACTTTTAACCGACCACTACGAGCTGACTATACTTCAGGCCGCCCTCACCTCTGGTACCGCCCACCGGCGCAGTATTTTTGAGGTTTTCACCCGCAGGCTACCGGCCGGGCGCCGCTACGGGGTTCTTGCCGGGACCGGTCGTTTTCTTGAGGGCCTCACTGATTTTCGCTTTGAACAGCGGGAACTTGATTTTCTGGCAGACACCCGGGTGGTGAACGATGAAACCCTTAACTATCTGAGTGGTTTTCGGTTCAGCGGCAATATTTCTGGCTACGCTGAGGGGGAGATTTTCTTCCCTCACTCCCCGGTTCTCCAGGTTGAATCGACCTTTGCCGAGGCATGTATTTTAGAGACCTACCTGCTGTCGATACTGAACTATGATTCGGCGGTGGCCTCGGCTGCCTCGCGCATGACCCTTGCCGCGGGTAAGAGGCCCTGTCTCGAGATGGGTAGCCGTCGCGCGCACGAGCAGGCGGCTGTTGCTGCCGCCCGCGCAGCCATCATAGCCGGTTTTACCGGAACCTCTAACCTTGAGGCGGGCCGCCGCTACGGCCTACACACCATTGGCACCTCGGCTCACGCTTTTACGCTTCTGCACGACAGTGAAGAAGACGCTTTTCGGGCCCAGCTCGCTTCGCTCGGCACCGGCACGACCTTACTCGTTGACACCTACGATATCGAACAGGCGGTCCGACTGGCGGCGCGGCTGGCCGGGCCCAAGTTGGGTGGTGTGCGGCTTGACTCGGGAGATTTGGTCACCCAGGCAAGCTGGGTGCGGGAGCTTTTGGATTCATTGGGAAACACCGCAACCAAAATTACCGTGACCTCCGATCTCGACGAATACGCCATTGCCTCGCTGGCAGCAGCACCGGTTGACTCCTACGGGGTGGGCACCCGGCTGGTCACCGGCTCCGGCGCACCCACCTCATCTATGGTCTATAAGGTGGTTGCTCGCGAAAATAGTAGCGGTCAAATGCAGCCGGTTGCCAAGGCATCCTCGGGCAAGGTTTCACACGGCGGCCGTAAGTATGCGCTGCGCCGTTTTAACGCCTCGTCAGTGGCAACAGCCGAGCTGATCGGTGTCAATAAAGAGCCCGCCGCCACCGCCGGAGACCGCCACCTCACCGTTGATTTTGTCAAGGACGGCCAGATACTTGACGGCTTCACCGGCTCTGAGGGGGTGCGGCGTGCCGCCTCCCGGCACGCGCGGTCGCTGCGCGAACTTCCTCGCGCAGCCTCCCGACTTTCCGCAGGGGATCCGGTGATCCCCACCGAATTCGTCTAGTCCCTATCGTTTCAGAAAGCACAAACATGTCTAAAGCACTGCTGATTGTTGATGTTCAAAATGATTTTTGCCCCGGCGGCAGCTTGGCAACACGGGCCGGTGCCGATGTGGCCGCACTCATTAGTGAATATGTTGAAGACCATCACACCGACTACGGGGCTGTCATTGCCACCCTGGACTGGCATATTGATCCGGGCTCTCATTTCTCAGATACCCCCGACTATCAAGACTCCTGGCCCGTTCACTGCCGAGCTGAGACTGAGGGCGCTGAGACCCACCCCGACCTCGACACCGACTATATTGAGGCTTACTTTCGCAAGGGCGAATTTGAGGCGGCCTACTCGGGCTTTGAGGGCCTGCTGGCCCCGGCGGATACGGTGATGACCGGTGAACGTGAGGCCGGTTCCAGCACTCAGGAGAGTGAGCCCAAGGTGCCCCTGGATGACTGGCTACAGCAGCGGGGTATCACCGATCTGGATGTGGTGGGGATCGCCACAGATTTCTGTGTGCGGGCAACAGCCCTCGATGCCGTTGACGCCGGCTACGAAACACGGGTGCTGCTGGATCTGACCGCCCCGGTTGACGAGGGGGCCGTTGACCGGGTTGTCCGGGAACTTGAGGGGGCCGGAGTCACGGTAGAATCCGGGCCCCATCGATAACTTTTCGTATTTCTGTTTCTTGTCGGTGCACCCCAGACCTCCGGGTGAGGGAGACAGCATGACAAGGAGCTGATATACGTTGAGCATGTCTCCTTGCAGAATATAGATTATGAAAAAATATATTGTGTTCTCACAGCAAGAGAAAATTTTTCTCGGTGCAATTTTTGTTTCGGTGTGCGGAGACGCGCTTGTTCCCACAGCTTTTGCGCTGGAAAGTTTAAGGATAGACTCTACAGGGTCTGGCTTTACGCTTGTACTTTTAGCCCTATGGGGTGGAAGATTTATCGGGGCACTGCTGTTTAGAAAATTTCCGTCACTGAACCTTAAATACTCTATGATTGGCGCAGACATCGTTCGGCTGCTTGCTCAGATCGGTCTGAGTATATGGATATTTTTGGTAGCTGAATCTACAGCCGCCATGAGCATTTCTTCTCTTGTTTACGGGGTAGCAACAGCATTTTTTATGCCATCACGTTTTGCCGTCACCCCGGAGGTGGTGTCGGAGGAAAATCTAAAAAGATTTAACTCCATTACAAATCTGACAACAGACTCACTCATGATAGTTTCACCGGCAATTTCTACTGCGGCTTTTTTACAGTTTGGATTTATTCCAATATTAATTTTTGATGCCGCAACTTTTGCCCTTGGAATATTCTTTCTCTGCCTCATAAAAACTCACAGCGGAAACCCGTCTTTATCCGAAGACCCCGATGCCTCCGGGAGTAACTCTGCGAACGACGTGAAAGCCCTTCCCCGGTGGGCCGCCCTGGGAATTGTGGTATGGTCGCTCATCACACTGATCGTTGGGTACTCTGGGGTAGCTGGACCTTTCTTCATTATTAACCGTTTCAGCCCAACAGAGTGGGCGATTGTATCCACGGCTCTAGCAGCAGGTTCAATTATTGGGTCAGCAGGCCAGCTTGCCGGTATATTTCAGAAAATTTCATGGAAAACACTTCAAATAATTGCCGGGGCCCTTATCAGCTTACAAATTATACTGTTCGCTACAAGCTCTTCATTATCCCCGATAGTATTATCTGCTTTTTCCGCAGCTACCGTCATGACCTCGGCTGGAATTTCCTGGGATACGGTTGTTCAACGACGCCTCAATAAACATGATCTAAGGATTTATTCCAACCTAGACTCATTCCTCACCACGGGAACGGTGCCCCTAGGAATGATCATTTTTGGGCTTGGCACGCTTCTCAACAGCCAGGTCTTTGTAACCGTTATCATCGCATCGCTATGCATCATCTCTCTTGTTCCATTTTTTGCTGTATCAAAAAATATTTCTACGGATATCGGAGAATCTTCTGCTACATAAGTTATGTAGAGGGAACCGTTTTTCGAACACCCGATAGCCGAATACCCCGGTGGAGCTAGCGGCCTACCTCTTGCCGATAGGTAAGAGGGGTTCTACCGGTCCAGAGAGTAAAAGCCCGCACAAAACTATTGGTCTCCCTGTAGCCCAGCATGAGGGCGATGGTATCAACGCTCATCTCCCCCATCTCCAGGTACTGCCTGGCTAAGAGCAAGCGAATATGCACCAGCTGTCGGCGAAAGCTGGTGCCCTCAGCGGCTAACTGCCGTTGCAGGGTGCGGGTGCTCACGGCCAGCTTGCGGGCAGTATCCTCAAGACCGCTTTCCCCGGCCGGTAATAGCTCCATCAGGGCCGCACGAACCCTCACGGATACCGGCTCATCTATTGTCAGCTGGGAGAGGCGGCGAGAGAGTTCCGGCTTAAAGTAGGCCCACATGCCCTCGTGGTGGGAGATAAAGGGCAGTAGCAGATCTTCCTCAGCAAAAGTGATAGCGTTGAGTCCGCTAACGGCCACCGGCACCCCGGCTAACCGCCTCAAGGCTTCTGACGCCCCGGTCGCACTCTCCACCTGCAGGGGCTGAATCTCTACCCCGGTCGCACTGCGCAGCACCCGCACAATAAAGGCCAGCTCCGCCTCAGCCAGGAAAGCCGGTAGTAGGCGGCCCGGTTCTTCCGCCTCAATATAGAGGGTCACCTCCGGCCCCAGGCTTTCTAGCCGGTAGCGGACGGGCCCAGCAGCGGCTTAAATCTCTCAGCCGATACAGGCAGGACAGTCCGTTACGGGCACAGTAGGCGGCAAAGATCGGAGGGCTAAAAGTCTCAATACCCTCGCTGGTTGCCAACCGCACCGCCAGATCATCGGAAGATGACAGCTCCCCCAGGGCCCTCATCAGGGCCAGATAGTCATCACCGGGTAGGGCCGGGCGAGCTCGGGAAAAGAGATCTTCGGCCAGCCCGGCCTTGCGCAGCAGCCGACCGCCGTCTATACCAAAACCGGCCAAGAGACGGGGAAAAGTACTATCTAACGGATAGGTTCTCACAACAGTTATCCGCCCTCCCGTACCCGACTAATTTTTAGTTGCCAGATACCTGCTGGTCGTAGATGAAGTTAAGCATCTGTTTACGGGGCATAAGCGGTGAAAGAGACACCAGGGGCCGCTGCCACGACACCAGCCCGGAGACAATATTGATCTTACCGGCCAGCATCCCCTCGTAGCCCTCCCGAGCCACCTGCACCGGTGAACCCGCGTTGGCAAAGAGTTTGGTGTCGTCCAGTCCCCCGGCGGCGGCAAAGCCGGTAGCCATAGCCCCGGGCATAAGGCAGGATACGGTTACTCCGGTGCCCCGAACCTCCCGCCAGAGGGCATTAGACCAGCTGGTGATGTAGGCCTTGGTAGCGTAGTAGACGGCCTGAAGGGGACCGGGAATGGTAGCAGCGGTTGAGGAAACATTGAGCACTTTACCGGATCCGCGCTCGATCATGGCGGGCAGAAAGAGCTTAAGCAGGCGGGTGGGAGACTCAATATTAACCGCAATCATGGACATATCATCTTCCATAGAGCGCTGACGGGCAAAATCACCCTGGCCACCGAAACCGGCATTATTAATAAAGTAATCTGGCATAATGCCCAGCTGCTGACAGGCATCAAAGATCTGCTGGGACGACTCGGGGCTGGAAAGATCGGCGGCTACAGTATAGGCTTTGACCCCGTATTCTTTCTCAACCTGCCCAGCCTGAGACTCCAGCTTACTCTGATTGCGACCTACCAGGATAACATCGCCACCGCCAGAAGCATGAAGCTTAACGAATTCGGCGCCCAACCCACCGTAGGAACCGGTAATCAACGCGATTGCCATAAAAATATCTCCTCATACTCTCAACATATTAACCGGGGAGGTGTTCCTCCCCGTACGTGCTTTGTACCTATACTGTACGCACAAAAACCTAGCACTGACTCATCAGATTCCGCCAAAGAACCATCAAAAGGCGCCACATAGCAAGAACGTCCCGCCAGCAGTCTCCCGCAGCGCAGGCACCGGGCTATTTTCTGCCGATAAACCAGTCCGCCAGTTTGTCAAGACGCGCCTGAATCTGCTCGGCACTCGCCTGGGCCACCGGCGGCCCCCCGCACACCTTACGCAGCTCATTGTGGATAGCCCCGTGGGGTCTACCCGAGCGCAGGGCATAGGCCGAAACATTTTTTGCCAGCTTATTCCGTAGATCTTTGAGCTGGCGGTGGTCAACCACCGCGGGCACAGCGGCACCCCGCGAGGCATGTTCCTGCTGCCTGGCCCGGAGAAGGGTTCCCACCTGTTCGGCGTCAAGCAGACCGGGAATCCCCAAAAAATCTTCGTCCTCGGTACCGAGGTCTATGCTACCCGCACCGTATTCGGATCCCTCAAAAAGCACCCCGTGAAACGATGCCTGGGAGCCCAAAGCCTCAAACTTTCCACCGGCCAGAGTAGCCGAGGCTTTCTCCTCGCGGTTCGCCCGGTCAATGAGGTGATCATCGAGCCCCTCCTCAAGGGGGTCGATGGGGACTTCTTGGGCGGTTTCACGGCGGTCAAGAGCGTGGTCCCTCTCCGTTTCCATCTCGTTGGCCAGCATCATCAGCTGCGGTACGGAGGGTAGAAAGACCGAGGCGGTTTCCCCCCGCCGACGGGCACGCACAAAACGCCCAATAGCCTGGGCAAAAAAGAGAGGGGTTGAGGTTGAGGTGGCGTAAACCCCCACGGCCAGCCGCGGCACGTCCACCCCCTCAGAAACCATGCGCACCGCCACCATCCAGCGCTTATCCCCCTCGGAAAAAGAGTCGATCTTTCCCGAAGCACTCTTATCGTCAGAGAGCACCACCGTGGGTCTTTCACCGGTAATCCGCTGTAGCTGGGAAGCATAGGCGCGGGCGTCGGTATGATCGCTGGCTATCACCAAACCACCGGCGTCCGGCACGGTGCGGCGAACCTCCGTGAGACGTTTATCGGCGGCACGTAAGACCGTGGGTATCCACTCACCGTGAGGGTCAAGAGCGGTCCGCCATGCCTGAGCAGTAACATCTTTGGTAAAGCCCTCCCCCAGGTTCGCCGCCATCTCCTCACCGGCGCTGGTACGCCAGCGCATCTGACCCGAATAGGCCATAAAAATTACCGGGCGCACCACGTGATCTTTAAGAGCGGGCCCGTAACCATAGGAATAGTCAGATTTTGATCTGAGGATACCGTCGTTTCCCTCCTCGTAGGTCACGAAAGGAATCTGCGAATCATCAGAACGGAAGGGTGTGCCGGTCAGTGCCAGCCTGCGGGTGGCCGGCTCAAAGGCCTCACGCAGCCCGTCCCCCCACGAAAGGGCGTCACCGGCGTGGTGAATCTCGTCCATAATCACCAGGGTGCGGCCGTTTTCGGTGCGGGCACGGTGCAGCAAAGGCTTGTTTGCCACCTGCGAGTAGGTCAGCGCCACCCCCCGGTATTCGCGCCCGTGCGAGCCCTCCGAATTTTTAAAGTTGGGGTCTATCGCTAGGCCCACTCGCGCCGCCGCGTCTGCCCACTGCTTTTTAAGGTGGTCGGTGGGAGTGACCACGGTCAGCCGGTTAACCGTACCGCGATCGAACAGCTCCTTGGCCACGGTAAGGGCAAAGGTCGTTTTACCCGCACCGGGGGTAGCCACCGCCATAAAATCGCGGGGGTTTTCGGTGAAATAGCGGTGCATAGCCTCCGCCTGCCAGGCCCGCAGTTTAGTTTTTGTTCCCCAAGCAGCACGGTTGGGGTAAGCGGGAGAAAGATTGGGAGCCGGTGCCGGAGCCGCATCAAAAAGTGACGGCTGATCGTTATCGCTCATGGTCGGTAGAACCCCCTTGGTGAGACGCGGTAGAACAGGTGCAAGACTAAAATGTGGCACAGCACCATCCGATTGTAGTGCCTTCACCGCGCACCTGCCCGGTTAGCTATTTCACTGTATGTTGACGGTCACCTCACCGTGCAGCTGACAGCTAGTCCTGTCCGTCGTCGTCTTTACCGGGCCTAAGGCCCTCGTAGATCTCCTTACACTGCGGGCAGACCGGGAATTTTTCGGGATCACGGCCAGGCGTCCACACTTTTCCGCAGAGGGCCCGCACCGGCTGACCGGTGAGAGCCGACTCCATAATTTTCTCTTTACGCACATAGTGGCTAAACCGCTCGTGGTCACCGGGTTCAACCGGGGCGCTCTCCTCGCGCTCCAGCAAGGTAGTACCGCCCTGGGTCTCGGTGGCAAAAGGATCCTCAATTCCCGGGATAGATGACATTTCTTTCTTCCTCACTCGTCTCGTCGGTGCTGCCCCTGACGGGGCCTGTACCAGTTTACAACCGGCATCCCACCTATCTGAAGGCGCTCACCCGTTGCAGAGTATCGGCGGCAGCAGAATCATATTTTTTAGCCCCTAACCCGACACCGAGCAGGAGCACACCCGCACCTATCAGCAGGGTGAGACCGCCGCCTCCCCACAGGAAGGCATCGTTTTCGCCGATTACGGCGATAATTATCAGTATCCCGCCGGGGAGAGCAAAAATAAAGCAGACCAGCATCACCAGCATATTAGCCAGGCTTTTAGCAAAACCGTCGGGCTGCCGCTGAATCTTAAAGGGGCTGGCGCCCGGGGGCGGTGCAGGAATCGATAACAGCATGTCGGCATAGGCAGATACACCCGTAGAGATAAGCAGCAGACCCACCGAGAATCCCACCAGGCCCGGGAGCAGGTGCACGGCCCCATCAACATAGCTGATGAAAACGGTACCGGCAACCACTATGGGCAGCATAAGCAGCAGCAACCCGGCCACCCTCCCCCAGCGGTCGTCTCTACCGCTGATCGGAGACAGCACGTGCATGCTAAAAGCCGAATTATCGTAGGAAACCAGATAGAAAAACACGTAGCCGGCAAGCACCGGTGCAAAGACCACAACAAACCAGTCCATCTCCGAGTACCTATCGCCGCCAGCCGTCACCTGGCCAAAGAACCCGAACAGAAGGTATAAAGCCGGGATCATAATCACGTTAAGGTTCACCCGCGGGTCCCTGAGCAGGGTGTGCACGGTACGGGCGGCGATCGCGCCACGCGGCCCCGCCGGAAAACGCGCAAAAATCCCGATATTACCGGGAGTTACTTCCCTGACCGACGAGACACCGGAAACCCCGATACGGCTCATGGCACGTGTCAGAAGAATCCGCCACAGGTACCAGAAAAATCCCGTATAGAGCAGGGTGAGCACCAGCTGGGCAAGCGCCACACCCCAGCTTCCCGCGTAGGCCGCGGCCACAAAACCCCAGGCTGCAGCGAGCGGGGTCCAGCTCAAAAATTCTGCAATACCGGGCAGTGATTCGTAAGCGGCCTCCACGGTACTTGCGGCTGCCATAATGATGGGCCCCAGGCCGATCAGCAACAAAAAAGCCACGATAACGAGTGTCTGGCGCATACCCGGGATCGAGTTAATCTCAACGGCCAGTAGGGAAATAATACGGGAGACCGTAATGGTGAGCACCAGCCCCACCGTAGCCCCCAGCAGGTAAACGGGTATCAGCAACGGCCGGGATAACAGCAACAGCCCCGTCGACAGTGCCGCCAGCAGGGTAGCCGCACCGGCAAGCCCGATCAACCCGCCAAGAAGCTGACCCAGCTGAATATCGCGGGGGCTTAGCGGGTAGGGGGCGAGCCTGTCCGTGTCCAGGGTTGCATCAGAACCCTGGGTAAAAAGCGGGACCAGCCACCACAGCAGGGTGATCAGGAGGCCGACACCCACCAGCAGCAGGGTAACTAGCCCGTTTTCGGGATTACTCACACCTATGGTGGCGGCCGCAAGGGCCCACATGGATATAACACCCAGGGCGTATAGGATACCGAAGGCTGTGCCCACAACAGCCCAGACGCTACCCCGCAGGGAAGCCAGAAAATAACGCCATTTGAGGCTTAGGAGGACTTTAACCATGTCAGCCCCTCCGTTTCCCGGCTACCGCCGACCAGCTGCACAAACCGCTCTTCAAGGGTTGCACCGTCCCGCACCCGGTCAACTGTCCCCGAGACCAGGATCCGCCCCTCGTTCATGATGGCCACGTGGTCACAGAGCCGCTGCACCAGATCCATCACGTGCGAGGAAAGAATCACGGTACCGCCACCGTTCACATATGCCTTCAAAATGCCCTGAATGTTTGAGGCAGACACCGGGTCTACCGCCTCAAAAGGTTCATCGAGCACCAGCAGAGAAGGGGCATGGATCATGGCCGCAGCGAGCGCAATCTTCTTGGTCATACCCGCCGAATAATCGCTCACCCGCCGCCCCGCTGCCGACTCCAGGTCCATGGCTGTCAACAGGTCGGTGGTTCGTTCGGCTACCGTAGCCTTGTCCAGGCCGTGTAGCCGCCCCGCATAGGTGATCAGCTGTTCACCGGTGAGCTTGTCAAAGAGGTGTACACCATCGGGTAAAACCCCGACCCGCCTTTTCGCCTGCCGGGGGTTGGCCCACACATCGATACCGTCGATAAAAGCCTGCCCGTGTGTTGGCTTGAGCAGACCGGTCGCCATCGACAGCGTAGTGGTTTTTCCCGCGCCGTTTCTTCCCACCAGCCCGTAGAAGGAACCGCGAGGAATCGAAAGGTTAATACCGTCGACCGCCACCCTATCCCGAAAAACCTTCACCAGGTTCTGCACCTCGAGGGAGTTTAAACCGGTATCCGCTGAAAATTTGGGCTGAACCGGGGCCTCGGTCGGCTGCTCCCGCGCGGATTGCTCGTCGAGGGGGTGGGCTGAGCCGTCATTCCCGGATAAAGAGTAATTTTGTGTGTGTTCGGTCATGGGACCATACTATATGGTCCCATGACCGAACACACACATTGCGGTGGGGCCGCAAGAGATCTCGACTAAAAGATCGCTGTCATGAGGGCAGAACGCGCCCTCAGCACCCTGGGATCCTGCGCACCCACTACCTCAAAGAGCTCTAAAAGCCGTTCGCGGATCTGATTTTTACTCTCGGCCGGAACCCGGGAGAAAAGCCCGATCAGCCGGTTGAACGAGTCGTCAACGTGCCCTCCGACCAGGTCAAGGTCTGCGACCTGAAGGGCAGCCTCAATATCTTCGGGCTTATCTGCCGCCGCTTTACGCACCGCATCCGCATCGAGGTTCTGCACCCTGGAGAGAAGGCCCACCTGGGCAAGACCAATTTTGGCGTCACGGTCACCGGGATTCTCGCTGAGAGCCCTACCATAGGCGGCACGAGCCGCATCATAGTCGCCGCGATCAATGGCGTCCACCGCCTCCTGGTGCAGGGGGTCAAGCGGTTTGTCCTCTTCGGCAACCGCAGGCTCAAAACCTCCGGTGAGTTGCTGGGAGGCAGCAACCTCCAACACCTGCTGCACCACATCGGTCATCTGCTGCGGGCTCACCTGCGAGTTAAAGAGGGGGGCCGGCTGCCCGGCAATCACCGCAACCGCCGCCGGCACACCCTGAACCTGGAAAGCCTGGGCGATCTCCGGGTACCTGGTGATATCAACCGTCGCCAGCAGTAGGCTCCCCCGGGCAGAGTTCACCAGCTGTTCCAGGGTCTCCACGGTTTCTAGTGACGCCGGAGACGACTCCGTGTACAGGGCAAAAATCACCGCACCCCGACCGGACATCTGAACGTACTTTTGAAAATCGTCTGTCCCTGACACCTCAAAACGCCACGAGGGGCCCTGGGGAGAGGCTGCGCCGGCCTCACCGTCGGTATACCCCGCACTCTGGGACAGGTCAGGCGCGTTGCGCACCGATGCCGGGAGGGAAGAATTATCGGGAACATTGGTCACTGTGCATCATCCTTACACATTCAGTACACACGGTCAGTCACCTACCATCGTGCCAAAAACACAAAGATTTTGGCGAGTCAGCCGCTAAATCTAGCCTTGGGCTGAATAAGACGATATAGAGTAAATGCGGTCAACCTATAACCCTGTACCCGGGGAGCCCCAGAAAGACAGAGTATGAAATCCCAAGACACCGCGCCGGATAAGAACCCCGAACCTGAGCAGTCAGCAGAGAAACAGCCGGGCACAGATGCCTCGGAGAAAACCCCGGATCCCGCCCCCGCTCACGAGGATGCGGGGAAACGATGGACCAGAATTAAACGCCTTGCCAGCACGTCCGGTCAGGGCCTGAATAACGGGTTCTCCACCATTCCCGGTGCCCAGCCCCGGCCCCGTTTTTCGCCTCCCGTACAACCCCGCGCCGGCGACGGGTCCGCCAACCCCAGCACAGCAGAAACTGAGGGGAACTCAGTCACCCTGGCCCGGCCCATCTACCTGGGATTTATGCTCACCACCGGTATCGGGCTGGCTCTTCTCTGCTGGTATGTACTCACCAACGTCGGTGCACTCGCCGGCTGGGTGGTGGGCGCCCTCTTCATAGCCCTGGGCCTCGACCCCGCCGTGCGAGCCCTCGAAAAACGGGGGCTACCCCGGGTTGCCGGTGTGTTTACGGTGGTGGGTATTTTTGCACTGGTTCTCATCGGCATACTCTCCTGGCTGGTTCCCAGGATCGCTAACCAAACCAGCCAGCTGATCACAGACTTTCCCACCATGTTCAACCAGTTCCTCGCCTCAGACTTCTTCCGCTCCATCGACGACCGGTTCCAAGTGCGCTCCTGGGTAGACCAGGAGGTGCAGGACGGCTTCTCCAAAATAACCGGTGACACCAACATTGTGAGCGGCTTTCTCAACAACCTGGTTAATGCCGGGTCGACGGTGGCCAACATCGTTACCGGAACGATTATCGTTTTGTGCCTCTCCCTCTATTTCCTCTCCTCTCTGCCCACCATGAAAGCCTGGTTCGTGCGGCTATCTCCGGCCTCCCAGCGAAACCGGGTGGAAGAACTCACCGAAAAAATTACCGGCTCGGTGGGAAACTATGTGCTGGGGCAGGCGGTGGTCGCCCTGCTCAACGGAACCTACGCCTTCATCGTGATGTCGATCGTGGGGGTCCCCTTTCCCCAGCTGCTCACCCTCTTCGTGGTCATTCTGGCGTTCATCCCCCTGATTGGCGGGGTCAGCGCCGGGGTCTTGGTCTCCCTACTGGCCCTGCTGACAAGCTGGCAGACCGCCGTGATCTACGCCATCTGCTATTTCGCCTACCTCCAGTTTGAGGCCTATTTCCTCTCCCCCAGGATTATGGCGCGCGCGGTGGCGGTTCCCGGCGGTATCGCCATTATTGCGGTGGCCGCCGGCGGCGCCCTCTGGGGGGTTCTCGGGGCACTGATCGCCATCCCGGTGGCCGCCTCCCTGCTCATTCTGGTGCAGGAAGTACTCATTCCGCGGCAAGACCACAACTAGGCTGGGTGGGGTAGCTTGCCCAGCGGCTAGCCAGCTACCCCACCCGGCCTCGGGTCTCTCCCAACCGTGGTCTACCGCAGCGGGAATGGATCGGAGCTACCCCACCCGGCCTCGGGTCTCTCACCTCTGAGGAGTATCAAGCACAATTTCCTGGGCCACCGGCCCGGACCACTCGTGCGGTAGCTCGGTGGGTTCACCGGTAATAATCGATACCATTTCGTTCAATACAGCGGTCACATATTTTTCGCCCACCCACAGGTGCTTGGCACCCTCAAAAGGGATCACCTTCGCCGCAGGAACCGCCGCAAACTCCTCCCGTGCCCTGGGCGGTGGCAGAAAATCGTCGTGCTCGGGGACCAGACAGTACACGGGCTTTTCCACGCTGTTCCAGGCTTCAAGCTCCGCCCGGTGCACCCGCCTCAGCGGCGGACTCAGCAGAATCACGCCCTCAAAAAAATCCCGGTGGCGCCGATGGGAAGCGTACTTGAGAATAAGCTCGGTACCAAAAGACCAACCCACCAGCCAGCGATGGGGAAGCTCACGCTCTGCCACCCAGTCCAGAACCGCCTCAAAATCAGCCTGCTCAGCAAACCCGCCGTCAAACACGCCCTCGGAGGTTCCCCGCTGCGAAGAAGTGCCGCGGGTGTTAAAGCGCACCACCGCCATATCGGCCAGAGCAGGCAGTCTAAACGACGCCTTCTTATACACGTGTGAATCCATATAGCCGCCCTGGGTGGGAAGCGGGTGAAAGGTCACCAAAGTAGCCCGCGGCGGGTTTTTGACGGGGAGGGCTAGCTCCCCCACCAGCGTCTTGCCGTCGGCGGTCACCACCTCAAAATTCTCCCGGCGTGCCGGAAGCACTGTGCGTGACCGGATCGTTGTGGGCTGCTTGAGGTCTTCAAACCGGTAGGAACCGGGGTCAAAAGACATTCTTCTCATCCTCCATGTTCTAGGTCTGCCGGGTTCTCCAGCAGTGACTGTGCCAGTGCCGGCGCTCCTGGATCGCGCGCCGGTCACCAAACAGGTGGTCCTTTCGCCACACCACCACGTGCGCCGTTGCCGGTGCGATGGTGCGGCCGCACCCGGGGCAGATATAGGTTTTTTGGGCGGCTACCGCAGACATATACCGCACATGCCAGTCGCCGTCGAGAGCCCGCTCCACCCGAGGCTCGGGGTCAAGAATCCGCGAAATATCCCTGCCGCCGGGGGTCTCACGCTGCCACTTACTCGCAGCGGTAGCGGCACGATTCCTGGGGCGAGGTCGAGAACGTCTGGGCATGTTTTCTATTGTGACACACCGGCCTGTTACAGTGGGTTGCGTGCGACTTGTAATAGCTGAATGCTCTGTAGATTATGAGGGAAGGCTCCACGCCCATCTTCCGCGGGCGCAGCGGCTCCTCATGGTCAAAAACGACGGCTCTGTACTCATCCACTCCGACGGCGGCTCCTACAAACCGCTCAACTGGATGAGCCCTCCGGCTACCATGCACATTGCCCACCGCCAAGAACTTGAAGCCTCAGCAAGCTTTGACACCGCCGACGACCCCGACATCGAGCAGCTCTGGCGGGTACAGGCTGCAAAGTCAGATGACCACCTGCTGATCAGGATCTACTCGGTGATCGGCGAGCTCAACCACGATCTAGGTGTTGACCCCGGCCTGGTGAAAGACGGGGTTGAGGCGGACCTGCAGCGTCTCTTGGCCGAACACATCGACACCCTGGGGTCAGGGTATACGCTGGTGCGCCGAGAGTACCCCACCGCGATCGGCCCTGTCGATATCATGGCCCGAGATTCCACCGGGGCAGCCATTGCCGTCGAGCTCAAACGGGTGGGCGATATCGACGGTGTCGAGCAGCTCAGCCGCTACCTCGAACTGCTCAACCGCGACCCCCTGCTGGCCCCGGTCAAAGGTATTTTTGCCGCCCAGCGCATTAAACCTCAGGCACGGGTCCTGGCCGAAGACCGCGGAATACGCTGCGTCAGCCTCGATTACGATGCTCTGCGTGGGACCGATAGCAGCGAATCCCGGCTCTTCTAACCACCCACCAGCGATACCGGCGGGTGGGAGGCTAACCGCAAGAAAACTGCCGCACCACCGGCTCACGGGTGGTGCGGCAGCGTATACTGACAGTCAGCTTGCTCGCTAGACAGAAGCGTGCTTGGCGATAATGGTCACCCGGTCATTGGAGACGGTCAGAAAGCCCTCCTGGAGGCGGGTCACAATCTTTTCGCCCTCCACCGGTTCAATCAGCAGCTCACCGTCTTCGGCCAAAAGGGTCATGGTGGGAATATGGCCCGGCATGATACCTATATCCCCCTCAAGTGATCGGGCGCGAACGTAGCTCGCCTCGCCCTCCCATACACGGTGCTCGCGGGATACAACTTCAACTTTCAGTGCCATGACTATTTGGCCCCGGTCTCAGCCTTGATTTCCTCGTAGCGGCGCATCACATCGTCCATACCCCCGATGTTGTAGAAAGCCTGCTCGGGGATATGGTCTACATCGCCGTTACAGATCATCTGGAAGGACTCAATGGTGTCTTTCAGCGGCACGGTTGAACCCTCCACACCGGTAAACTGCTTAGCGGTGTAGGTGTTCTGCGAGAGGAACTGCTCAATCCGGCGAGCCCGGGAAACCACAACCTTCTGCTCCTCTGAGAGCTCATCGACACCCAGGATAGCGATAATATCTTGCAGTTCCTTGTTCTCCTGCAGGATCGCCTTGACCCGGATAGCGGTATCGTAGTGCTCCTGTCCCAGGTACTGCGGGTCAAGAATACGGGAGGTTGAGGTCAGCGGGTCAATCGCCGGGTACAGGCCGCGCGAGGCAATTTCACGGTTGAGCTCGGTGGTCGCATCCAGGTGCGCAAAGGTGGTTGCCGGTGCCGGGTCGGTGTAGTCGTCGGCCGGCACATAGATGGCCTGCATAGACGTAATTGAGTGGCCGCGAGTTGAGGTGATACGCTCCTGTAGCAGACCCATCTCGTCCGCCAGGTTGGGCTGATAGCCCACGGCCGACGGCATCCGGCCCAGCAGGGTCGACACCTCAGAACCGGCCTGGGTAAAGCGGAAAATATTGTCGATAAACAGCAGCACATCCTGGTTCTTCACATCGCGGAAATACTCCGCCATGGTGAGACCGGTAAGGGCAACGCGCAGACGGGTTCCCGGCGGCTCGTCCATCTGACCGAAAACCAGGGCGGTGTCTTTGAGCACACCGGCCTCTTCCATCTCCACCCAGAGGTCGTTACCCTCACGGGTACGCTCGCCCACGCCGGTAAACACCGAGGTGCCACCAAAATTACGGGCAACACGGGTAATCATCTCCTGGATCAGCACGGTCTTGCCCACACCCGCACCACCAAAGAGGCCGATCTTACCGCCCTTAATATAGGGGGTCAGCAGATCGATGGACTTGATACCGGTCTCCAGCATCTCGGTCGAGCCCTCAAGATCGGCAAAGCTGGGAGCTTTACGGTGAATCGACCAATAGTCATCGGCACTAATATCGGCCTGTTCAACATCGAGGGCCTCACCGAGCACGTTGAAAAGGTGGCCCTTCACACCGTCGCCGACCGGAACCGAGATGGGGGCTCCGGTATCGACGACAGCCTGCCCCCGCACCAGCCCATCGGTGCCCTTCAGCGAAATCGCGCGGACAATCGAATCACCCAGATGCTGGGCAGTTTCAAAGGTGATTGTCGAGGTCTCACCGTTGAGGGTCAGCTCTGCGGTGAGCGCATTGTAAATATCCGGTACCTGCCCGGCCGGAAACTCAACGTCAACGACGGGCCCAATAACGCGCACGAGACGCCCGGTCGCGCCCTGCGTCGGCGAATTTGCCGGTTCATTCAGAGTGGTGGTCATTATTCTCACTTACCTGTTAGAGAAGTTAGTAGTTGTCTTCGATTCTTAGGAGGCTGCCAGGGCGTCTGCACCGCCCACAATCTCGGAAATTTCGTTCGTGATCTCAGCCTGACGAGCGTTGTTCATCAACCGGGTGTACTTTTTCACCAGTTCATCGGCGTTATCGCCGGCAGACTTCATGGCGCTCTGGCGCGATGCAAGCTCGGAGGCGGCTGCTTCCAGCAGGCAGGCGTAAAGGCGAGAGGCGATGTAGCGGGGCATGAGCTCGTCCAGAACCTCCTGCGGGCTCGGCTCAAACTCAAAAGCCGCATTCTGCGTAAACTGCTCATCCACCAGCCGCTCACCGGGCACAATCTCCTCACCCATACTGCGGGCATCGGAGACAGCAATCGGCAGAAGACGAAGAATCTTAGTTTCCTGGGTCACCATGGAGATGAACTCGGTGTAGATGACGTGCAGATCGTCCACCCCGCCCTCCTCGTAGGGGCGGGCGAATGCCTCCAGCATAGCCTCCCGCATCTCCACCGCCATCTCAACGTTAGGGTTATCGGTGTTACCCACCCAGGAGCGTTCGTAGGGACGTTCACGGAAGTCAAAATACGACTTTGCTTTACGCCCTACAAGGTAGAGATTCACCTCGCGCCCTTCACCGCGCAGCTTCTCGATCAGTCCCTCGGTTTTCTTCAAAACCGAGGACGAGTATGAACCCGCCAGCCCCCGGTCACTGGTCAGCACAAGAACCGCAGAACGGCGGTGCTGGGCGTCCCTTTCAGAGATCAGCGGATGCTGAATACTGTGCTGGGTGGCAACCGCGGTGACCGCCTTGGTCAGGGCGGCAGCGTAGGGGCTTGCCGCGTCCGCCTTCTGGCGTGCCCGATTGATACGGGAGGTCGCGATCATCTCCATCGCCTTGAAGATTTTCTTCATCGATGCTGTTGAAGCGATTTTCTGGCGGTACACCCTAATCTGGGCTCCCATAAGCTTCCTTTCAGTCCCGGGCCAGCCTCCCTGTTCCCGGCGGGTTCAGGTAGAGACTAGCAACAAAGGGTCGGTCGCTAACCGATAGTTTCTTGGGATACTTCCGAGTCGGAGACCGGCTTGTGCTCTTCACGGCCGGCGTCAACGAGGTGGCTGGTGCCTTCGCTCCGGAAATCACGCTTGACCGCTTCAACAGCGGTTTTCAGCGCCGCTACCGAGTCGTCTTCCAGCTTACCCGTTGCGGCGATCGTGGCGAGCACGTCGCCGGAGCGGCGCAGGTAGTCGATATATTCTTTCTCAAAGCGGAGAATATCGGAGACCTCCAGGTCGTCAAGGTAGCCATTGGTACCGGCCCAGATAGAGGCCACCTGCTCTTCCACCGCGTAGGGGGTGTACTGGGGCTGACGGAGCAGCTCGGTCAGGCGGGCGCCGCGGGTCAGCTGCTGCTTGGAGGCATCATCGAGGTCGGAGGCAAACATGGCAAAGGCTTCCATAGCCCGGTACTGGGCAAGATCGAGCTTGAGGGTACCGGATACCTTCTTCATGGCCTTGGTCTGCGCCGCACCGCCCACACGGGAAACCGAAATACCCACATCGACTGCCGGGCGCTGGTTAGCGTTAAAGAGATCCGACTGCAAGAAAATCTGACCGTCGGTAATCGAAATAACGTTGGTCGGAATGAAGGCGGAGACATCGTTTGCCTTGGTCTCAATGATGGGGAACCCGGTCATTGACCCCGCACCCAGCTCACCGGAGAGCTTGGCACAGCGCTCCAGCAGACGCGAATGCAGGTAGAAAACATCGCCAGGGTAGGCTTCACGACCCGGGGGGCGACGCAGCAGAAGCGACACCGAGCGGTAGGCTTCCGCCTGCTTGGAAAGATCGTCGAAAACAATCAGCACGTGTTTGCCGCCGTACATCCAGTGCTGGCCGATAGCCGAACCCGTGTAGGGGGCCAGGTACTTGAAGCCGGCAGCATCCGATGCCGGGGCGGCCACAATAGTGGTGTACTCCAGAGCACCGTTCTGTTCAAGAGTTGAGCGCACCGAGGCAATGGTGGATGCCTTCTGACCCACAGCAACATAGATGCAGCGAACCTGCTTGTTGACATCGCCAGATTCCCAGTTAGCCTTCTGGTTCAAGATGGTGTCCACCGCGATAGCGGTCTTACCGGTCTGCCGGTCACCGATAATCAGCTGACGCTGGCCGCGGCCAATCGGAATCATCGAGTCAATCGCTTTAAGCCCCGTCTGCAGCGGCTCGTGCACCGACTTGCGCATGGTCACACCGGGTGCCTGCAACTCCAGGGCACGGCGGCCCTCGGTAGCGATCTCACCCAGGTCGTCAATAGGGTTGCCCAGGGGGTCAACCACCCGCCCCAGGTAGCCGTCCCCCACCGGCACCGAGAGAACCTCACCGGTGCGGTGAACTTCCTGCCCCTCTTCAATACCGGTGAAATCACCGAGCACAATCGCACCTATTTCGCGGGTGTCCAGGTTCTGTGCCAGGCCCAAGGTGCCGTCTTCAAAACGGAGCAACTCGTTTGCCATCACCGAGGGGAGACCCTCAATACGGGCGATACCGTCTGAAGCCGACGATACGCGGCCCACCTCTACTCGTTCTACTGTGCCGGGTTCGTATGATTCCTCAAACTCTGTGAGGGCCTTACGAACGTCATCGGCGTTGATGGTCAAATCGGCCATCTTATGTCCCTGCTCTCCTTTTGGGTGGCTCCCCCTCCGTCTAGGTTAGAGACGAGAGCCAAAACTTGCTTTATCCGGTTGATACGTTCCCGTCCGCGTTCTGCTGTGTACGGGAACGGGGCCGTACACCTGTATCCGCTCAGTCACCGCCGGTGCCGCCGGCCGGTTTCCTCCGCCTAGGCGAAGGCCCTGCCGAGGTCGGCGATTCTTGTCCGAACGGTGCCGTCCATGATTTCGTCGTCCACCTGCACCTTCAGCCCGCCGATCAGGGCGGGGTCGAGACTGATGTCCAGCTTCAGGTTTCGACCGTAGACTCGTGAGAGCCCCGACCGTAGTTTCTCGACCTGCGCATCGGTCAGCGGAGAGGCGGTGGTCACCCGTGCGATGGAACGGTTTTGCCGCCTAACGATGATCTCGACGAACCTGCGGGCAAGGCGGACCGAGGTGGACCCCCTACCGGCAACGGCGCGGCCAAGAAGAAGTTCTCCCTCACTGCTTGCGGGGTTACCCGCAAGGGCGAGAGCCAGTTTTTTCTTAGCTTCAGCCGGTGCGCTATCCTGTGCCAGGGCGTTTTGGGCCCGCGCAGAAGACTCAACAGTGTTAATGAAGGTCAACAGCTCGTTGATCACGGCTTCTACAGCCCGATCCCCGCCCCGCGACTCGGCCGAGATTGCCGCAGCCTGCACGGCGGCGGTCTCCAGCGCATCCTCAAGGTCTTCCTCACGGGACCAGCGGTGAGCCGCTGCTTCGCTCACCACCGTGAGCGCAGCCGGAGAAATCTTGCGAGAGAACACTGCCCCGACAATTCCACGACGGGCCTTTTCCGTGCGCGCGGGGTCGGTGAGACCGCGGCGTAACCCGCCATCGGTGTGGAGTACCTCGGCAACGGCAAACAGTTCTTCAGCAAGATGGCCGGGGTTCGCCGTAGCCTCTGCGGCAAGCACCTGCTCCACCTTCTTCAGTGACTCAGTAGATACTCCTGCCATTACCGAGACACACCCGCACTCTGCTGCTTAGATTCCAGGTCAGCCAGAAAACGATCCACCACATGTGCCGATCGCTCGTCATCTTTGAGGGATTCACCCACAATCTTGCCGGCCAACGACGTTGCCAGGGTTCCAACCTCCACGCGGAGTGAAGCCACAGCAGCCGCGCGTTCTGCCTCGATTGTTTTTTGGGCGTTATCGGTGATGCGCTGAGCCTCAGCGGTGGCGCGTTCCTTGAATTCGGCAAGGATTGCCTCACCCTCACTGCGCGCGTCTTCACGAATTTTTTGTGCTTCCAGACGGGCACTTTCAAGCTGCTGGTTGTACTCTTCGCGCGCCGCGGCTGCTTCGGCCTGAGCTTTTTCAGCCTTTGCAAGACCGCCCTCAATCGCTTCTTTACGGTCCTGATAGATTTTTTCAAACATCGGGACAACGTATTGAATGACGATGAAGAGGAGGATCAGGAACCCAATGGCGGTAATGACTATCTCCCAGACGTTAGGAATGAGGGGATTGCTCGCCTCGGCAGCCACTGTCAATGACATAGGGAAAATCCTGTTCTATAGTTTGGTCAAAAAATGCGGTTTCGTCTTAGAGGAAGGCGAGAACCAGACCCAGAATTGCCAGGGCCTCAACCACCGCGAAACCCATGAAGAGCATGGGCTGAAGGGTGCGCTGCGATTCGGGCTGACGGGCAACGGAAGTCATATAAGCGGCGAAGATAAGACCCACACCGATACCGCCACCGATCGCTGCAAGACCGTATCCGATTGCGCTGAGTGAACCGGTGATTTCCATAGTGTTTCCTTTCAACAGTGCCCCATTGTGTGTTATCGGGCAGAGTTACTGTGGTGTTATGTCACTACCCGCACGGAGCGGGTCGATATATTCAACGGCAGCAGGCTGCGCCGCGAAAACTTGTGTGGCTAATGGCCCTCAGAGACCGAGCCCTGGAGGTATACAGCGAGTAGCAGGGCAAAAATGTAGGCCTGAATGCACTGGATCATAAGCTCCAGGAAGAAGAGGAAGAGCCCCAGGGCCAGGGGGGCGATCGAGCCGGCAATAGCGATACCGCCCACTTCAACAACCATATAACGCATGAGCGAGGCGGCAACCATCATTGCCATGTGTCCACCAAACATGGTGGCAAACAGACGCAGTGCGTGGGTGACCGGGCGAATAATGAGGTTGGAGAGAAACTCGATGGGGACCAGAATGAAATACAGGATAAAGGGCACACCGGGGGGCATGGTGAGGTCTTTAAAGAAGGGGCCCAGTCCCTTGCGTGCGATCCCCACGCCAACCCAGGTGAACCAGCCGATAGCGGCAAGAATATAGGCGGACCCCGGGTGGGACATGGTGGGCAACTGTACGAAGGGTATAGAACCGTAGAGGTTGTTCACCAGCACAAAAAAGAAGGCGGTAAACAGCAGGGGCACAAAGGGCTTAAAGTGCTGGGCCCCGATCAGCTGTTTACCCAGCGAGTTGCGGGTAAAACTGTAGCCCATCTCGGCGACAAACTGCCCCCTACCCGGAACCATAGCGCGTTTGCGGCCGGCAACCAGGAAGAAGGCGGCAATAATAACAACCGATAGGATCACCAGCAGCATCTGCTTGCCGAACCCGAACGACCCGATGGTAAAGAAATCGGGCAGGTGCATGTCATCAACCGAAGGAGCGGTGTATCCCCCAGCGGCATTCACGAGACCTACAGTCAAGGCAAGTCCTTTCTTGCTCCGTGCGCTCAAGCCACATCCGTAGCCCTTACTGCTTCACGTATGTATGTGTATTTCAGAATCTGGGGGTTATTTACCGTTTCGCATGTGATAATACACCAGGTAAAAGCCTCCGAAAGCCCCCAGCGCAACACCGACCCAGATAATCCAGTGCGTACCTAAAAGGCGATCCAGCCCATAGCCTACCAAACTCCAGAAAGCTATGCCGACTATGACATAGATTAGGGTCATTACCGCGCCGGAAGTTCCTCCCCCGGCTACCAGATCTCCCGTGGACCGAAGCGGCTTGTCACCGTCCCACCATTTTTTCTCCGGTTGAGTCACACCCGTTCGCTTTCTTCTGAAGAGTCCGTTTGATCACGGTCATCAAAGTAAAGAATCCTCATGCCCATGATAGTCCGCATAGAAACCCCCAGCCAAACGCAAACCGCCGATACAGCCCCGGCCAGCAGCCAACCGTTGAGGATCTCGGCCGGAGGGCGACTGTATGCGAGGAGAAAAAAACCGGCAACCACCTTGAGGCAGTAGGACACCGCGAGCTGGCGGGCGAGGTGTAGCCGGTGATTCTTCTCGGTTCGCCCGGCTAAAACGATATCGAGCCCACACCAGAAGAAAACCGCACCAACCCCGGTACAGAAGGCGGTAAACCCCGCACCGCGGGCATACACGGCGGCCAGTGCCCCACCCAGCACAAGAAGAGGCAGGTGTGCCGCGGCCACCGCCAGCGCGATCTGTGCCCAGGGCGAGTCTCGCGGACCGATAAGGCTAGCCACCTTTGACCACCGTTGCCACCAGTCGGGGTGCATTCAGGTAGACGATCACCAGCACAATCACGAGCAGGCCCGCCCACAGAGCGTTCTGGGTCTGGTAGGGCAGGGCAACAATGGTAATCACCGAGATCAGCAGGCTCATACCGGCGACCGTGAGAGAACTACCCAGATGAGAAAAACCGACATCGGTCAACCGCTGATAGACGTGGCTGCGGTGGGGCCGGTACCACTCCTCCCCCCGCACAATCCTGCGCAACAGGGTATAGCCGGTATCGGCAAGATAGATCATCAACGGTGAGAGAATATACTCCACGTACACGCCCGAAAGGAAAGCCCCCACAGCCATCGAGGCGATAGCTCCTCCCAGGAAATAGGAGCCGGCATCACCCAAAAACACGTTTCTACCACTGCGCACATTCCAGGGGAGGAAAGCCGTATAGGCACACGCCACCGACACCCCACCAACTATCAGCCAGGGTATAGAGTTGACCCAGCCGGCGTAGGCGTAAACACCGCCCACAACCAGCCCGTGCAACCCCGAAATGCCGTTAATGCCGTCCATAAAATTAACCACGTTAATATAGGCGGTAATGGCAAAAATACCCAGCGGAATCCACCACAACGAGGTGTCAAGATTCACGGTGATACCGACAGTAACGGCGGCACCGATCAACAGCTGGGCACCGAACCGACGCCGGATCGACACGCCGCGGAAATCTTCCACCCAGCCCAAAATACCCGAAGCCACCATACCGCAGAGCACCGTGAGCGCAATGGAGCGGTCAGTGTAGATCAGCCCACCCACCAGGGCGGTCGTATAGGCAAGTACCGTCGCAGAAGCTGTAGCAAGCCCCATGCCCCGGTAGGTGGGACTCACGTGTGAGGACCTCGCGGTGGGGATATCAACCAGATTCCACCGGTGCAACAGCGGGCGCACAACCACCGGAAGGAAAACACCCAGCACCAAAGCCAACAGTGCGGGTACAGCCACCATCCACAGTGAATTCTCGCGCATTACTGCTGCCCCCTGTGCTCGGCGCGGTCGTAACCGCGGTTTTCAAGATAGTTCCGGTACCAGCTGTGATAGTCGAGCCTAGCCGGGTCAAGCGCGGGCGCCTGGGCGTGAGAAATATACCTGTTTTTCTCGCTCTGGCGCATCGTCTCGTCTTTACCAAAGAGCACCTCTTCAAGTTTTTCACCGGGGCGCATCCGGGTAATTGCAATATCGACGTCATAGCGCTCGTACAGGCGTCGTAGGTTCTCGGCAACGTCGTAGATACGCACGGGCTTACCCATGTCTAACACCATCACATCGCCAGAATGACCGATGGCCCCGGCCAGCATCACCAGCATGCAGGCATCGGGAATCAGCATGAAGAATCGGGTAGCGTCCCGATGGGTTACCGTGATGGGCCCACCGTCCATAATCTGCTGGGTGAAGATGGGTTTAACCGAGCCGCGCGACCCAAACACGTTGCCAAACCGCACCGAAACATAGCATTTTCCCGTCTTCTGCCCGTACCAGCTACACAGCATCTCGGCGGTACGCTTTGACTGCCCCAGGGCGGTGGTCGGGTCTGCCGCTTTATCGGTTGACACATTCACAAAAACATCAACATCAACATGAGCCGCAGCCTCAAGGACATTGTTACTTCCCAGCGTATTGGTCTTCCACGCCTCCTTGGGGTAAGCCTCAAGCGCAGATACATGCTTGAGAGCTGCGGCGTGAAAGACCACCTGCGGACGACGCTCCTCAAACACCGCCCTCAGAGCTTCGGCATCGCGAATATCGGCAAGAATAACACAGTTATCGTCAAGCGCGGTGCTGCCCAGCAGAGAATACTTACTTTCCATCAGCAGGGTCTCATCGTGGTCAAGCAGCATCAGCTCCGCCGGATGGTAGCGCACAATCTGCCGGCAGAGCTCGGAGCCGATAGAGCCCCCGGCACCGGTGACCAGCACTCTCTTACCGGTAATGTAGGAGCTGATATCCTCGTCGTTAATGTCGTAGTCGATCCTGCCGCGTACCCCCTCAATAATCGCCCGGTTCTCTTCCTCGGGGGTTACCGCCCTCTCACCGGTGAGGTCGTTAATCATTCCGGTAATCTTGTGAACCTCAACGTTAAGTTCACGCATTTTGAGACTTATTCCCTCATAGAGCCTCTCATTGGGGTCGCTCATGGCAAAAAATACCTTGGATACGTTGAGCCGGCTCACCAGCTGCGGCAGATCGGAGCCGGTACCCACCACGTTCACCGTGTGAATACGGGCGTTGCGCAGAGCCGGGTCGTCATCGACGATAGCAACCGGACGGTATTTACTCTCGGGATCAGACATCAGAGAAGACACCAGTGAGCGCCCCACAAACCCACCGCCGTATACGATCACCGGCTCACTCAAAAGGGTGTCCGGCCGATTGTTAATATCCTCAACCATACGCTTGGCGTAGCGCATAATCATCATGGCCATAATGGCAAACGGGAAAGCGATAATCACCACAGAACGGGGCACCTCAATATGCCAGGCAAAAAGTAGCAGGGCCAGCTGGATAACAATCACATCGATCAGCACAACCGGGTAGAGAACCTTACTCTCGGCAAAAGACCCGTAGGAGTAGCGGTTACGGTAGAGCCCCAGAGAATACCCCAGACCAATCTGAATAGCCACCGCCATAAGCACCACAACGGTAAAACCCACCGGGTTGATCAGCGCGGTATCACCGTAGCGGAGAAAAAACCCAATGGGCAGGGCAATCAGCCAGGCCAAAGAATCAAGCGCAATCTGAATATAGCGCCACCAGGGTTTACGCTCACTGTTGTGAGGCACAACCACCGGCATACTGTGGGTCACGGGAGCATCTGGCATTACCTACCTCTTCTCTGCTTCGGCATCGAACCCGGCCCGCACCGAGTTGAACGGGCTGCCGATCACACCGCGAAATATCTTTTGCCGAAGCCGCTGCGGCAGAAGACGGTACACCAGCCGGACAGACAGGTTGCGCGCGAAACCAAACCCGCCGATCACGCCGCCGCTGTAGAGACTCCGCTGCACCGCGTAGTCCTTCCCGACCGCCCGCAGCCCGCCGCGCCGCGTGTACGCCCCGGCACCGGTTCGGTACATGACCAGCGGCTGCGGGCAGGTGGTAAACCGGAAACCGGCCCGGTGCATACGCGACCACAACCAGTAGTCCTCGGCTGTAGGCACCTCCTCGTAGCCGCCCACAGCCAGCACCGCAGACCTGTAAAAAACCACGGTGGGGTGAAAAATAGGGTTGCGGTAGGGCAGGGCACGAGCGATAGCGGAACCGCCGGAAACCGCGTGGCGGGTTGACTCAATCTCGCTGCCGTCCTCAGAAACCTCATACATGGCAGAACACACCAGGTGGGAGCCGCTGTCGATGAGCAGCGGAATCTCAACCTCAAACCGCGACGGCAGCGAAATATCATCGGCGTCTGCCCGCGCCACCAGCTCGAAAGAACAGCGCGCTAAACCGGCGTTGAGAGCGTTGGCTAGGCCCCCGTTCACCTCCAGGGGGACGACGGTGAGGGCAGGCGCCTGCCCCGACCTCGATTTTTCTTCCCACCGCCGGATCACCGACAGCAGGTCCTGCGGCAGCGGCCCGTCTTGGACCAGCACCAGTTCGTCGGGAACCAGCGTCTGCTCCACGGTATTTGAGGCAATCGCCCGGTCCAAAAACTCGGGGTTATCCCCGGCGTAGGTGCTCATGAGGACCGAGAACTGCCGCCCGCCCGGCGGTCTTGTACTTGTAGCGGAGGCAATTGCCGGTAACTGAAGGTCGTAGACCCCGGCTAAAACCTCAGTATTATCCCTGAAAGAGCGCAGGGAATCCCTGATTCCCCGCAGCAGGTAGCCGGCGTAAACTCTCTTCTCGTCGGTACGCGCAAGGGTGCTCACCCACAGGCGCAGGGTTGACCCGCCGTAGAGCAGTTTCTCCAGCGGTGTGAGGGTGCGGCGACGGCAAAAAACCCACAGCTTGTTCCGCACGTCATAGTAGAAACGCGGACCGGGTTTGGCGTCGGTGGTACCAAACGTTGCGGTGTGGTGTAACGCCACAGAGGCACCGGTAGCAATGGCATTGCGGTCACGGGACAGCCGGGTGGTGTACTCAAAATCATCGTTCCAAATAAAGAAATCAGCGATCGGCAGGCCGACCCGCCGCATAACAGCGGCGTCCATCAGCACCGACACAAACGATGCCGACCGCACCGGGCGCGCCCCCACCCGTGCCGCACGTGCACGGCGGACAGGCCCGGCCCCAAACATGGTGCGCATGGTGTTCATGGGGTGGTCGCTGCCGTTCTCCCATACCACCCGCGAGGCAACAAAGGCCGGCCGGTCCGCGACCGTGGGGGAATAGTTTTTCCAGGCCCGGTAACTTTCAACCAGGGTGTTTGCGGTGGGCTCGGTATCGTCGTCCATCACCCACACCAGGTCCGCCCGATGTTCGACCAGGGCACGGTCAATTCCCACGGTGAAACCACCGGCCCCGCCCATATTGCTTCCCAGATGCACGATATCTAAGGGCAACGGGTAGCTGAGACTGTCCAGATACTCGGCGGTGTCATCGGTGGAGGCGTTGTTGACCACAATCACCCGGTGCGGAGTCAACTCACCCGCCGCAATACCCGCCAGGGTCAGCTCGAGAAGTTTCCTGCGGTTATAGGTCACAACAACTGCTGCAATCAGTGTCTCTGCCCCGGAGCCCGCGCTCGGAGAGGGATAGGTGGTCATAGTAATAGGGCCAAATCCTTTCAGGCTTTCGGCAAACCCGCCGGCTTTAGACGCAAAGCCCCTGCGGTACCGCCCGCGAGCCACGACCTGCTCGCAGTGTCTCATGCGACTCTTGCTAGTTTACTGAATTGCGACTCGCTCTTCACCCCGGGCGGCCCGTCGGTAGAAAAGATTTGCTGTGCCTGTTCGATAAATAACGGTGTTTATGCGAAAGTATTGTGTAATCCGTAAATTCTTACAAGGTTGCCCACGGGCCCTCAGGAAAGGTGTGCGCTGTGTCTGCTTCGAACTGGAAACTTATTGGTGCAAGCGGCTTTGTTGGCTCATCTATCCTTGCCCGCCTTCGCAGCGAGGGGATCGATGCCGACCCCGTAGAGGCACCCCGGCTCGTCACCAAACGCACCGATCCAACCGCCATCATCGAGGAAGCACGGCGACTCGAGGGGATCATCGACTCACTCGCCGACTCTATGGCAGGGGCCCAGGTGGTGGTCAACGCCGCCGGTCTGGCCGCCCCCAACCAGCACGACCTCTCCCCCCTTCTGGGGGCAAACGCCCTACTTCCGGCAGTCATCGCCATTGCGGCCCAGCGCACCGGAGTCAAAAGAGTAATTCATCTCTCGTCTGCTGCGGTTCAGGGGTCAGCCCACGTTCTCACACCCGAGCGGGCGACCGACCCTTTTTCCGCCTACTCGTTTTCCAAGGCACTGGGTGAAGAGGTGCTTCTCCAGCTGGGGGATTTTGTGAAAGAAACCGCTGCCGCCGGTGTCGCTCCGGGATCTCAGGAATCCGCCTATCCCGCCGCGCCTTCTTTCTCTCCGGTGCAGGTCTCCCCCACTCACGCGGTTGAACTGTGCGTTGTTCGCGCCACCAGCGTGCAGGGTAGAGGGCGGCGCACCACCGAGGCCTTTGCAAAGATTGCCTCTTCGACCCTGGCCTCGGTGGCCGGAGATGGCAGCGGCAAGTCTCCCGTGTCCTCGTCCTACGCCCTGGCCGAATTCGTTTCGATGCTGGGCAGGTTTGAGGGCAAGCTCCCCGACATTGTGGTGCAGCCCTGGGAGGGGGCAAGCTGCCGGTCGGTGCTCGTCGACGCCGGGCGCCGCTACCCGATCCAGCTACCGCGCCTACTCTGCTCGGCGGCTATCGCCCTGGGCTACACCGTGTCTCGGACGCTCAATGACCGTTTTCAGGGGCAGATCCGCCGTATCGAGGTCATGTGGTTTGGCCAGGATATTGACGATTCGTGGGCCCGCTCCAACGGCCTGGTACCCGAGCACCGGATCCGGGAGGTACTGCGTACCGCCCACACGGCCCTCGGCAAAAAGAAAGACCAAAAATTTAGCTAGGTGAAGAAGCCTGACCGTCCTCGGTGTCCCCGCCAAAAACCAGGGAGCGGGCCCGAGCGATACTGACGGGCTTGGTGGTTTGTTCTGTCCGTCGATACTGTTCCCGACGATGAGCGGCCCTGGTGCGCACCTGATCAACCTGCGCCCCCGAACCGGTGGCTGTGACCAGACTGGCGCTCAGTGATTCCTCCTGCGGGGCCGATGCCCGCGGCCCCGCATCCCTTACCCGATCCTCTTCGGTCGGTGCGGCCATGTGGCGGGCCGCGGGCCTGCCGCCACCGGCTTCAAGCTCCTGCCTGGTCACGATACCGGGGACGACGACGCGCAGCTCCTCCACCGAGATAGCTCCCTCCCGCACGACCACGGGACGATCCGAGGTGCAGTCAACGATGGTTGAGGGCAGCACCGGCCGCCCAGCTTCCCCCTGCTCCCGGTGAGGCCGGTGCCCGCCGTCGATAATAAGCTCCACGTCATCGCCCAGCTGTTCTAGCGCCGCCCGGGCAGAAGTTGCCGCTTCTCTGCCCGTTTTATTGGCCGAAGACACCGCCAACGGCCCGGTTTGTCTCAACAGGTCGATGGCCAGACTGTCGCGGGGGACCCTCAGGGCAACGGTGCCCCGCGAATCTCCCAAATCCCAGGTGAGGGAGGGCTGGCTGTAGAGGATAAGGGTCAGGGCCCCGGGCCAGAACTCGCGGGCAAGGGCGGTGGCCTCGGCTGAGACCTCATCGGCGAGACCCGGCAGTACCGCCTCGTCAAAAATGAGCACGGGCGGGGGCATGGTTCGCGACCGCCCCTTGGCTGCCAGCAGCTCTGCAACAGCCCGGGGGGAAAAGGCATCGGCGGCAATGCCGTAGACGGTGTCGGTGGGGATCACCAGGGTTTTTTTCTCCCGCACTGCCTGCCGGGCTGCCTCGATTGCCCGGTCGCGGTTTTCGTCGGTGTCGGTTGCGTAGACTGTTGCTTTCACAGGCTTTATTCTCTCATGCTGACGGGTGTCTCTACAGATTACGGGCGGAATGGGTGTGTGAGGTTGGCTGATCCGATACGGGTTTTACACCGGCCGTGTAGCGGGGTCTGCCGGTGAGGTCATCGAGGGATTGGATAGCCTGAAAACCGCATGCGGTGAAGGCAGACCGCATGGAATCCCGCTGAGCTTCGGCGTGCTCACAGATAAAGTAGCCCCCGGGTTTGAGCAGGTCAAAGGCCCTTCCCGTCATGGCTCGCGGTATTTCCATACCGTCGCGGCCACCGCCGTAGAGAGCTAGGCCGGGGTCATGCTCCCTCACCTCTGGGTCCTGCGGAATAGCTTCCGCCGGAATATAGGGCGGGTTAGCGGCAATCAGGTCAAAGCTGGACTCCTCACCGGCAAGCGCGCAGGTGGCATCGGCCAGTACCAGCCGTACACCGAGTCCCGCGCAGTTTTTACGTGCCCAGTCAAGGGCAGCCGCAGAAAGTTCTACAGCAACAATCTCGGTACCGGGACGCTCTGCACCCACCGATGCGGCGATAGCACCCGAACCGGTACACAGGTCAGCCACCTTCACCGGTGTGCCTCTGCCCGCCCGGGCGTCAACCTGCTCCAGCAGGTAGGTTACCAAAAGCTCCGTTTCTGGTCGAGGGATAAAAACCCCCGGCCCCACCCCGAGTTCAAGGGACCGAAACGAGGCTGTACCTGTGATGTGCTGGAGGGGTATTCTGCGGGCACGTTGGGATAGAGCCTCTCGCAGTGTGCGGGCAAGCCCGGCGGAGACGGTATAGCCTGTCAGAGCAAGCGATAGAAGACGGCCCCGGCTCACCCTCTCGCCGGTGTATGCCTGCACACAGTGTGCCGCTAGCAGGTCGGCATCGACACGGGCAGAGCCCACCGCGGCCTGCTCCAGGTAGGTGTATGCCCGGTGAAGAACCCCCTCAAGCTCTTCACCGGGCTCAACCACAAAATCTTTGGTCAAGATTTAGTTCTCTTCCCTGCCCAGCTGCTCAAGACGGTGTGCCTCGTCGAGTTCAATCGCCGAGGCAATCACCGGCTGCAGGTCACCGTTGAGCACGGCCTCAAGGTTGTAGGCCTTATAGCCGGTGCGGTGATCCGCTATCCGGTTCTCGGGAAAATTGTAGGTGCGGATACGCTCAGACCTATCCATGGTGCGCACCTGAGAATGCCGCTTTTCGGCGTTTTCGGCATCGATCTGCTCCTGTTGCCAGGCCAGCAGGCGGGCGCGCAGCACGCGCATGGCGGCCTCACGGTTTTGGATCTGTGATTTCTCGTTTTGCATGGCCACCACGATGCCGGTGGGCAGGTGGGTGATACGCACCGCCGAGTCGGTGGTGTTCACCGACTGCCCGCCGGGACCCGATGACCGGTACACGTCGATTTTCAGATCGTTTTGATTGATCTCAATCTCTTCGGGCTCATCAACCTCGGGAAAAACCAGCACGCCTGCGGCCGAGGTGTGGATACGTCCCTGCGATTCGGTGGCGGGAACCCGCTGCACACGGTGTACCCCGCCCTCGTATTTGAGGTTAGCCCACACCCCCTCGGCGGGGTCGGTGGAGTTTCCCTTCACAGAAATCTGTACATCTTTATAGCCACCGACATCGGTCATGGTTGAGGAAATAATCTCGGTCTTCCACCCCTTGGTCTCGGCGTAGCGGGTATACATGCGAAGCAGATCCCCGGCAAAGAGCGATGCTTCGTCACCGCCTTCACCACCCTTGACCTCCAAGATCACGTTGCGACCGTCGTCGGGGTCACGGGGAATGAGCAGGCGGCGCAGCCTCTCCTGAGCTTGGGGAAGCTGCTGCTGCAGTTGCTCTGCCTCGGCGGCGAACTCGGGGTCTTCTGCGGCCATTTCCCGGGCGGCCTCAAGGTCTTCGGTGAGCGTGTTGACCCGACGGTACGCCTCAACGATGCCGTTGAGCTCGGCGTAGCGGCGGCCCAGCTTCCGGGCTCTGCCCTGGTCTGCGTGAACAGCGGGGTCCGCAAGCTGTTTTTGAAGATCAGCGTGCTCGTCGAGCAGAGACTGAATTTCGTACACGGTATGCCTTCTTCTTTCGGTTTAGTCGTTGGGGTTGGTACCCAGACCGGATTTCTGCACGGTGAGCAAGAATTCAACATTGGACTGGGTCTCGCGCAGTTTGGAGGTCAGCACACCCAGCGCCTGCTCCTGGTCAAGGCCCGCAAGTACCCGGCGCAGTCGCCACATGATCTTGACCTCTTCGGGCGAGAGCAGGTTCTCTTCGCGGCGGGTACCCGACGAGTTGACATCGACTGCGGGGAAAATACGCTTGTCTGCCAGCTGGCGGGACAGCCTCAACTCCATATTACCGGTGCCCTTGAACTCCTCGAATATCACCTCGTCCATCTTGGACCCTGTTTCCACCAGGGCGGTGGCCAGAATAGTCAGCGATCCGCCCTCTTCGATATTGCGGGCAGCACCAAAGAATTTCTTGGGCGGGTAGAGGGCGGCAGAGTCTACACCGCCGGATAGGATACGGCCTGACGCCGGTGCGGCAAGGTTGTAGGCGCGGCCCAGGCGGGTCATGGAGTCCAGAAGCACCACAACGTCCAGCCCCTGCTCCACCAGGCGTTTAGCCCGCTCAATGGCGAGTTCAGCCACCGTGGTGTGGTCGTCTGCCGGGCGGTCAAAGGTTGAGGCGATCACTTCGCCCTTGACCGTGCGCTGCATATCGGTGACCTCTTCTGGGCGCTCGTCCACCAGCACCATCATGAGGTGCACCTCGGGGTTGTTGGTGGTGATCGCGTTGGCAATGGATTGCAGCATGAGAGTCTTTCCCGCCTTGGGGGGCGAGACAATCAAACCCCGCTGGCCCTTACCGATGGGGGCCACCAGATCAACCACGCGGGTACCCATTTTCTTGGGCTCGGTCTCCAGGCGCAGACGCTCCTGGGGGTAGAGCGGGGTCAGTTTGCCAAAGTCGCGGCGGTTCTTTGACTCTTCGGGGTCAAGACCGTTGATGGAGGTCAGTTTGACCAACGCGTTAAATTTTTGCCGCGAGTTGTTTTTATCCCCCTCGCGCGGGGCACGAATAGCGCCCACCACCGCGTCTCCCTTACGCAGGGCATAGCGCTTCACCTGGCTGAGCGAAACATACACGTCGGAGGGCCCGGGTAGGTATCCCGATGTCCGCACAAAAGCATAGTTGTCTAGCACATCGAGGATACCGGCAACGGGCACTAAAACGTCGTCCTCGGAGAGCTCGGGTTCGTCGTAGTCGTTGCGGCGGTTACGCTGGCGGCGCTCGTTTTGCCGGTCGCGGCGATTACGGTTGCGCCGGTTATCCTCATCGGGACCGTTATTTTTGGGGTTGCGGTCGTTTTTCTCGGGTTTTTCGTTTTTCTCGGTGGACCCGCGCTCATTCTGGCGGTCGTTGCGGGTGGTGCGATTGCGGCGGCGGGTGCTATCTTCGCCGCGGTCGTTTTGATCCGAGTCGGTTTTCTTTCGGTCCTCACCGTTTTCGGTCTGCTCCGCCCTGTCTTCCTCTGCCGCTCCCTGTTTACGGCGATTGTTGCGGTTTCGGGTGCGGGTGGAGCTTTTCTCGGCCTCGGCGGTTGAGTCTTTGTCCTGTGCTGTATTTTTGTCGCTCTTGTCAGAGGTGGAGCTGTCCCCTGCCGGTTCTGCGGGCTCTTGGGGGCTAACGGTTTTCTCTTCCTGCCCGGCACCTTCTGCGGTGTCTTTTTTCTTACCGGTGCGTTTGCGGGTCGAGCCGGTGTCCGTCTCAGCCCCGGTATCGGTGAGACGCTCAGCAACGGTGCCGCCCCGCTGGTGGTTAACGATCGCCTCAACCAGGTCCGATTTACGCATACGCCGGGCGCCGGTAATACCCAGTTGGGCTGCAAGTGATTGGAGTTGAGCCAGCTTGAGGCTGCTCAAAGACGGTGACTTGTTTTCTTCCGTACCCGCGGTGCGGTCGGTGGATTCTGCCACGAAGGTTCCTTCCCCTCGATAAAAATCGAAAAATATTTCGTTGGTGACACATAAGGATTCAGTGTCAGGCCAAGAACCGAGCATCAGATTAGCTTGGTTCGGTTGTGTTCGCCTCCCACGCTCGCGCACTCGTGCGGTGCGGTAAGAAGCGGGTGTTCTCGGGATTGCCGGTTGAGCACGGCTATGCTGTCAAAACGGCGGTGTTCTCCCCTGGGCGTTCGCTAGCGCGGCGGCTGGGAGAATCAAGAATCACAAGAAGCAAAAAATCACGAGATATGCAGTTGCATTCAAAGATTTGAGAAGAAAATTAGCCGCTACGTTTTCACTCTGCGGTGTTTTCTTCTCGCCTAATCATAACACCTTCGGTATCAATGTCCACGGGCAGCACGCGCCAGTTGAGACATCGCCCCCGGTAAACGCCCGTATCGGGCTGGTTCGCGCACCGTTCAATAGCGGCGCCTGCCTGCGCCCGTTCCTCGTGCCCTCGGGTAAAAACAAGCACGGTGGGCCCGGCACCGGAAATCACCGCGGGGTAACCAAGACCACGCAGTTGAGCCACCATCGCGGCAGAGGGTTGCATGGCCGCGGCCCGGTAGGGTTGGGTCAGCATATCGGCGGTGCCGGCTAAAAGGTGGTCGGGGTACGTTGAGAGTGCCTGGGTCAGCAGGGCGGCTCTTCCAGAGTTGACCGCCGCGTCACGGTGGGGCACGGTTTCGGGGAGCAGTTTACGCGCTACCCCGGTGGACACCTCGTAATCGGGTACCGCAACCAGCGGTAGAATATCGGGGTGAACCGGTATTGGCAGACAGCGCCAATCCCCGTGCTCACCGTAGGAAATTACCAGGTTGCCGTAGAGGGAGGGCGCAACATTATCGGGGTGGCCCTCTATACCCGCACAGACGCGCAGTATCGCCGCGTCATCGATCCGAGCCCAAGCCGGTAGCAGGGCGTTAGCCGCGCAGGCTCCCGCCACAATGGTTGCGGCCGAAGAACCCATTCCCCGGGAGTGGGGGATACGGTTACGGGCTTTCAGGTGCAGACCCGGAAGCCCGGAAGCCCCCACCACCTGCCAGACAGCCCGCATGGCCTTCACCAGCAGGTGCTCGGCGCTGCGAGGCACACTATCGGCTCCCTCCCCGGCAATGTCAAAGGTGAGGTCTGTCCCGGTGCGGGTCACCTCTATCTCATCGTAGTGGGCCAGGGCCAGACCCAACGAGTCAAAGCCGGGACCGAGGTTGGCGCTAGAGGCCGGAACCCGCACGGTCACCCGGGTGCCCGGCGGGATTATATCCGGCAGATAGTGGGAATCGGCAGAACCGTCCTTGATCGTCATGGTCACACGTGTTCTTTCAGTACAGTTTCTTAGGGATTTTTAGGAGCTAGTTACCCTCAACGCGAATCATCGAGGTGATCTCTCGAACGGTGTCCAGGGCATCGACGACAGCCGTGATTTTTCGCAGGTTATCTTCGGTCGCCCGGTGGGTCACAATACGAATCAACGATACGGGTTCTCCGGCAGCATTTTTCTGTTTGGTCTGCCGAATAGTCTCAATCGAGACCCCGTGATCGGCAAAAATTCTGGCAATATGAGCGAGCACACCCAGCCGATCATCGACCTCTATCCCCAGCGCAAACCGCGATACCACATCGTCCATCGGCCTGACCCGCAAACGTTTACTCTGCGGCTCACACGTGTCCTTTTCTCCCGCCGCTATGCGCCGGGCAATCGTCACAAAATCACCCATCACCGCCGAGGCCGTGGGCGCACCCCCGGCCCCGGGGCCGTAGAACATGAGCTCACCGGCGTTCTCGGCTTGAACAAACACGGCGTTGTAGGCACCGTGCACGGACGCTAGCGGGTGCTCGCGAGGCACCAGGGTGGGGCTCACCCTCAGGTTGGCCCCGTCACCGTCACACTCGCAGATGGCCAGCAGTTTAATCACGTAGCCGTCAGCCTGCGCGGCTGCCATATCGTCAGCGGTGATAGCGGTGATACCCTCGCAGTGCACGTCGTCGATAGTGAACTCGGAGTGAAAGGCCAGGGAGGCCACGATGGCCGCTTTTGCCGCCGCATCGTAACCCTCAATATCGGCCGTGGGGTCTGCCTCGGCATAACCCAGCTGCTGGGCGGCTGCCAGGGCTTCATCGAACTGTGCGCCGGTAGTATCCATCTGGTCAAGAATATAGTTGGTGGTGCCGTTCATAATTCCCAGCACTCTGGTTACCCGGTCACCGGACAAAGAGTCTCGCAGGGGGCGCAGGATAGGTATAGCCCCGGCCACCGCTGCCTCATAGAACAGCCGGGCGCCGGTGGCGTGTGCCGCCGCCTGAAGCTCGCTGCCGCACCTGGCAAGAAGAGCCTTGTTTCCCGAGACCACCGACGTGCCGGCGCTCAACGCCCGTATAATGCGGGCTCGAGCCGGCTCAATTCCACCGGTCAGCTCGATCACCACGTCCGCAGCGTCGATCAGTGTCTCAGCATCGGTGGTGTAGAGACTTTCATCGACCTGATAGTGGCGATGTGCCGCGGTGTCCCGCACCGCAATACCGACCAGCTCCACCTCGGCCCCGATACGCCGGGCCAGGGTACCGGAGTCCTCCAGAAGAATCCGGGCAACCTGCGAACCCACGTTTCCAGCACCGAGTAGAGCAACTTTGATGTGCTGAGGTGTACTCATAAACTCTTTTCTCCTAGCTTGAGCATCAACTGCGGCGGCGGGCCCGGGCCTCTCCTCCGGTATTCACCCGCTCCCGGCTCAATATCGGCTATATAGGCCCCATGTCACGGGCAAGCATTTCTTCTTCGGTCTCACCCCGAACCATCAGCCGCGGTCGCTCCCCTGTCTGTGTGGCAACCACCGGGGGCCGGGTCAGATAGTTATAGTTGGATCCCAGCGCAAAACAGTACGCACCTGTCGCCGCGACCGCCAGTATATCCCCCCGCTCCAGGTCAGCCGGCAGATAGACATAGCGGACCACTATATCACCGGATTCACAGTGCTTACCCACCACGCGTGAGAGCAGCTGCTCACCGGTCGGGGCACGGTTGGCGAGCACAGCGGTGTAGTCGGCATCATAGAGCGCGGGGCGGGCGTTATCGCTCATTCCCCCGTCCACCGACACGTAGCGGCGCACCAGTTTTTGCCCCGCCCCGTCTTCGACGGCCACATCTTTGATAGTGCCCACCGTGTAGAGGGTTATCCCGGACGGCCCCGAAATTGCTCTTCCCGGTTCAAACGACAGGTGGGGAATATCCATTCCCAGCCGCGTACAGGCGGCGGCTACCGATGCCGCCAGCTCGGCAGCCACATCGGCGGCATCGCGGGGGGTGTCCCCCGAAACGTAACCGATACCGTAGCCCCCACCCAGATCCATCTCGGGGAGCACGGTCGAAAAACGGAGGTTGGTCGCATGCATAAAATCAAGTACTCGCTCCGCCGCCAGAGAGAAACCGTCCGCCTCAAAAATTTGCGAACCTATATGACAGTGGACACCGCGCAGGTCAATGTGATCGGAAGCCAGGGCCAGGGCCACCGCTACGGTGGCGTAGGAGTCGTCCGGTCCCGCGCCGAGTTCTGCCAGCTGTCTGTCGCTGAACCCGGTCAAAGCTGCGGTATGGGGAGCTATCGACTGACCAAATTTTTGGTCTTCGTGGGCGGTAGCGATGTATTCGTGTGTTGAGGCGTGCACACCCGGGGTGAGCCTCAGCATCACCGGGGCAACCCTGTCCATCTCTGCGGCGATCTCGGCAATAAGCTGTACCTCTGAGACCGAGTCGGCAACAATCCGCCCCACGCCGTAGTCGAGTGCCCGGCGAATCTCAGCCTCAGATTTATTATTGCCGTGCAGGGCTATTGCGGCACCGGGCAGACCGGCGCGGATACCGAGGGCCAGTTCCCCTCCCGATGCCGTATCGAGGTTCAGCCCCTCCTCGTAGGCCCAACGGGCCACCGCGGTGGTGAGAAAAGATTTGCCCGCGTAGTAGACCGAGACATCGGCCCCGTAGACGGCAAAAGCATCACGGAAGGCAACACCGAACTTTCGGGCACGTTCCCTAAAAGCCGTCTCCGAAAAAACATACTGGGGGGTGCCAAATGTCTGGCGCAACCGGAGGACCGGAGTGCCGTCCACCGTCACCTGCCCGCTCTCATCTCGCCGGATATTTTCGGGCCAGATGGTGGGCTCAAGCTCACCCAACCGCCGCGGGTAGGCAAGCCATTCCGGCCTGTACAGCTCCTGTCCACCGGCCATTACATCTTCTCCGGCGCAGTCACCCCGAGCAAACCCAGGCCATTGGCCAATACCTGGCGGGTAGCATTATTCAGTAGCAGGCGGGCCCTGTGCAGATCCCCCACCTCCTCACCGTTAGAGGGAGCAACACGCGAATTACCGTACCAAGAATGGTAGGTCCCGGCGAGCTGCTCAAGATAGCGTGCCACCCGGTGCGGTTCGCGGAACGTACCCGCTTCCTTGACCGTGGCGGGAAACTGCCCCAGTACAGCGAGAAGCTCGTTGTCAGCCGCGGTGTTGAGCAGGGAAAGATCGGGGTTGGCGGTGTCCACACCGGCTGCGGCAGCGTTGCGGGCTACAGCGCAGGTGCGGGCATGGGCGTACTGGACGTAGAACACCGGGTTCTCGTTTGATTGCTTAGTGAGCAGACCCAGGTCGATATCAATATTTGAGTCGACCGTGTAACGGGTCAGGGTATAGCGTGCCGCATCAACTCCAACCGCATCCACCAGATCCTCCAGGGTCACGATGGTGCCGGCCCGCTTTGACATGCGCACGGGTTTGCCGTCGCGCACCAGGTTCACCATCTGCCCGATCATCACTTCCACACGGTCGGGGTCGTCCCCCAGGGCCGCCGCCGCCGCTTTTAGGCGGGCCACGTAACCGTGGTGGTCCGCTCCGAGCATGTAGATAGCGATATCGGCCGGGTTCTCGGGGCGGCCCACCTTGTCCTGAAAATAGGCTATATCACCGGCGATGTAGGCTGCTTTACCGTCGGATTTGATAACCACGCGGTCTTTGTCATCACCGTAGTCGGTAGATTTAAGCCACCATGCGCCGTCCTTGAAATAGAGATTTTTGCTGCCCTTTAGCTGCTCAAGCAGCTGCTCAACCCTACCGTTTTCAAACAGGGAGTTCTCGTGAAAGAAGACATCGAAATCAACTTTAAAGTGGTGAAGGGACTTCTTGATATCGGCAAACATGAGTTCAACACCGGCTGCCCGAAACTCTTCCAGCGCGTGATCCGATGAGAGGATATCGGGGTTTTGTTCCATCACTCGGGCAGCTATATCGCTAATGTATTCACCGCCGTAGCCGTCTTCGGGCGTTGGCTCATTTTTTGCGCTGGCCAACAGGGAACCGGCAAAACGGTCTATCTGGGTGCCATGATCGTTAAAGTAGTATTCGCGCACCACGGTGGCGCCCTCAGCTTCGAGGATGCGGGCCAGAGAATCTCCCACTGCCGCCCAGCGGGTACCGCCCAGGTGGATAGGCCCGGTGGGGTTGGCGGACACAAATTCCAGGTTAATGGTTTTTCCGGCCAGCTCCGTGTTGTTTCCGTACTTGTGGCCGGCAGTGACGATGGTGTGCGCCAGTTCGCCGGCGGCTGACGCATCGAGCACGATGTTGAGGAATCCGGGGCCGGCCACGTCCACCCTCTGCACACCGTCGATATCTTGTATCCGCCGGGCAAGGATCTGTGCCACCTCGCGGGGGCTTTTACTCACGCGTTTAGAAATTTGCAGAGCAATGTTGGTTGCCCAGTCGCCGTGTTCGCGGCTCTTGGGGCGCTCTACCCGCACGGTGGGCACCGGCAGGTCGTCGGCCAAAACGAGTTCGCCTGTTTCGAGGGTTGCCGCCAGGGCTTCTGAGATTGCTTCTGAAAGTTCTTCGAGAGTCATAGGGCTAGTTTACCTATAAGAGGATGGTCTCTTCAGGTTTGTAGCCCTGCAAGTGAGTCGCGGGGGTGGGCCTGTGCACCGGCTGCCGGTTTCTGGTAAGGTTGTTTATTGCTACCGCACCAGTTGTGCGGTGCGTGCCTCTGTAGCTCAGTGGATAGAGCACCAGTTTCCGGTACTGGTTGTCGAAGGTTCGAATCCTTTCAGGGGCACTTTTTTCTACCCCCGTGTGCCGCGCACAAAAATTCCCGCAGCTGCGGCATCGGGGGGACGAGACACATTTGAGGGGCAGCTGTGAGACCTCAGACCGGCTTCTACGCTTTACCGCGCTCGCTCTCCCACAGTTTTGATTTCTACCCGGCCCCCGCCCCGTCCGCTCCCCTGCTCATTTATCTGCACGGTGGAGCCTGGCGGTTTGGTGATAAGGATTCTTTTCGCCTCAGTGAGAACGGCAGTCACAGGCTGCGCGAGGTTTTTCAGCACGCCGGTTTTGCGTGCGCCTCCATTAACTATCGGCTCTCGAGTGAGGCCCTCTTCCCCGCACAGATCAACGATGTTAAAGCGGCCATCCGCTTCTTCCGTACCCGTTCCCGGCAGTTTGGCCTGGATCCGTCTCGCTTTGTGATTGCCGGCTCCTCGGCCGGAGGCCACCTGGCCATGCTGGCTGCAGCCAGCGGAAACCCGGACCCCTACTATGAGGGGCTGACTCCCCGGCAGTTGTCCGGGGAGGTATCGAGTGGATTAGCCGCGGCGGTAAGTTTCTACGGGGTCTCAGACCTGCGCACCATTTTTACCGATCGGCCGCTGTGCGGGGTACCCTCTCACCACCCCGATGACGATGGTGCCGAGTGGCGCCTTTTGGGTAGTACCTACCCGGCCCCGGCGGGGTCGGCCGCCGAGCTGAACTGGAAGCTGGCCCAACCTCTTGACCTGGTCAGGGAAGCAGAACCTGCCGGTAGTCGACGCTGCGCTCCCCTGTTTCTGCTGCACGGGCTAGCCGACAGCTGTGTCCCCTACCTACAATCGGTACGGGTTTTTGAGCAGGCTATTCGGCGGCGTATTCCCAGCCGGCTCATACTGGTTGAAGGTGCCGAGCACTCCGACCCCCGCTGCTATTCCGCCTCCCACCTACAGGAAATCCTGGACTGGGTTCGCGAACAGATCTACCCTATCAGCGAGAAAGGAACCTCAACGATGACTCTGCGGTGGCCCCTTCCGGTTCCTCTCCTCATCGACCGGGAGCTGAGCCTCGTCCCCTGGCCTCAGGTAGGCCGAGTACCCGGTGTGGTCGACGATCTCGTAGCCTCCTGCAAAGATGAGCACATGGTTGCCTTTACACAGGTTCCACACAACTATACCCGGTCGATGGCGCTTTCTTTTCTGGCCGATACCGGGTCCGTGCGCTGGGGGCTTGTGGTTGATCACCGCTACTGCGGAAACATTGAGCTGCGCCTAGAATCCACGGATGAGGGTTCTGTCAGCCTGGGCTATAACACCGCCCCCTACGCTCGCAGACGGGGACTCATGTCGCGGGCTGTGAAAATGGTTGTCAAGCACGCTTTCTCACAGGGGGTCTGCCGTCTTGAACTACGAGCAGCGGTCAACAACCGAGCGTCGCGGGCAGTCGCCGAGTCGACCGGGTTCATTTTTGAGGGTGTAGTCCGCGGTGCCGAGTATCTGCACGGTGAGCTTATCGACCTGGCGGTGTACTCCCGTCGTGCGGATAGGGACGGATTTTAAAGGGGCCGGCGCTCACGCGATATCCTACACCTCTGCCCACCCGTGCCAACACGGTTTCTTCTGCACTAAACTGGAAACAATATGTCTAAGAACCCCGTGAAAATCACCTACCCGGCCCAGCTGCCGGTCACCGATCACCGCCAGGAGATTATGGCGGCCATTAGAGAAAACCAGGTCACCATCATCGCCGGTGAGACCGGCTCCGGTAAAACCACCCAGATACCTAAAATATGCCTGGACATGGGACTTGCCCGTCACGGCATGATCGGGCATACCCAGCCGCGGAGGCTAGCTGCCCGCTCGGTTGCCGAGCGTATTGCCGAAGAACTGGGGCAAAACGTCGGTGAAACCGTGGGATACCAGGTACGATTCACCTCCCAGGTGGGCGAAGATTCGGCGATCAAGCTCATGACCGACGGCATCCTTCTCGCCGAGATCCCGCACGATGCGCTGCTGCAAAAATACTCGGTGATTATTATCGACGAGGCCCACGAGCGCAGCCTTAACATCGACTTTATTCTGGGCTACCTCAAACGCATTATGGGCCAAAGGCCCGACCTCAAGATTATTATCACCTCAGCAACCATTGATCCCCAGCGGTTCGCCCGCCACTTCTCCCCCGACCCCGCACCCGCCGATGAAAACCAGCCCTCCGCAGGCGATGATAGCCGGGATTCGGCAGCTCTACCCGCAGGCGCCCCGCCCATCATCGAGGTATCGGGACGCACCTTCCCGGTGGAGATCCGCTACCGTCCTCTGAGCGACCCCAGAACCGGTGACGGCGGAGACGACGAAGACGAGACAGGCGACGGGCTGGCCGATGAGGACCGGGACCCCATCGACGGTATTCTGGCGGCAATCACCGAGTTGGCGCGGGAAGATCCGGGTGATATTCTGATTTTCTTCTCGGGTGAGCGTGAGATTCGTGACGCCCAAGAGGCTATTGAGGAGATGCTGCGGACCGGTCGCCACCTCCCTCGCTACGAGGTGCTACCGCTGTTTGGGCGGCTCTCCATGCAGGAGCAGACGGAGGTTTTTCGCCCCGGTTCCCGCCCGCGGATTGTGTTGGCAACCAATGTTGCCGAGACGTCGCTCACCGTGCCGGGTATCAAATATGTGGTTGACACCGGTACCGCCCGTATCTCCAGGTATTCGGCGCGCACTAAGGTGCAGAGGTTGCCCATTGAGCGTATTTCTCAGGCCAGCGCCAACCAGCGTTCGGGCAGGAGCGGGCGAGTAAGTCCCGGTATCGCGATCCGCCTCTACTCCCAAGAGGATTTTGAGTCCCGCCCCGAGTTTACCGATCCCGAGATTTTGCGCACCAACCTGGCGGCGGTTATTTTGCAGATGATGGCGATCGGTGTGGTGAAATCGGCCGGTGATATTTTTGATTTTCCCTTTGTGCAGCCGCCCGAGAGCCGCGCCGTTAACGACGGTGTCAACCTTTTGCGGGAGCTGGGGGCGATTCGCGGTGTTGGCCGGGAGGCATCCGGTCGCGGGCGGTCGTCACGGGGCAGGAGGGGCGGCAATGGTGAGCGGTCTCCTCTAACGGCGGTGGGCAGGACCATGGCCGCGCTGCCCGTTGATCCGCGGCTGGGCCGTATGATTGTGGAGGCCCACCGACGCGGTTGCGCTAAGGAGCTCATGGTACTGGCCGCGGCTCTAACGGTGCAGGATCCGCGGGAGCGGCCCACCGAGCACCGGGCCGAGGCTGATTCTTTGCACGCTCGTTTTCGCGATGAGAAGTCTGATTTTTCGAGCTATCTGCTGCTGTGGAATTTTATCAATGAGAAGCAGGCGCAGCTGTCATCGAGTAAGTTTCGTAAGCTGTGCCATCGTGAGTATCTGAATTTTTTGCGGATCCGCGAGTGGCAGGATTTGTTTGCCCAGCTTGTCGATATGGGGCAGTCAGCCCATATTCGGGTGAGCCGCGGTAGAGGTATCGAGGCCGCCGCCAAAGAGGTGGATATCCATAAATCGCTTGTGGCGGGGCTGCTCTCCCAGATTGGTCTCAGAGACGAGCGGAGCCGTAACGAATATCGGGGTGCGCGAGGTAGTCGTTTTCAGATTTTTCCCGGCTCTGCTCTTTTCAAGAAGAATCCTGACTGGCTGGTTTCTGCTGAGCTGGTGGAGACTTCACGCCTGTGGGCTCGGGTGAACGCTGAGATTGAACCCGAGTGGGTGGAGGAGCTGGGAGCACACCTGGTCAAGCGGCAGTATTCTGAACCCTACTGGTCTGCCTCCCGGGGAGCAGTGATGGCCCGTGAGAAGGTGACTCTTTTTGGTGTGCCGGTGATTGCTGACCGGCGTGTTCCTTACTGGCGGGTTGATCCTGCTGCCGCCCGCGCACTGTTTATTAGATCAGCCCTGGTGGAGGGAGACTGGTCTACCCGGCACCGGTTTTTTGCCCGCAATAGGCAGGCTCTGGCCGAGGTGGAGGAGCTTGAGGCGCGGCTGCGTCGCCGCGACCTGAGGGTCACCGATCAGGCTCTCTTTGATTTCTACGACGCCCGACTACCCGAGAATATTTACTCGGAGCGGCATTTTGACCGCTGGTGGAAACAGGAGAGGCGGCGCAACGAGCACCTTCTCGATTTTACGGTGGAGAATCTGATCGATGACGAAGCCGTTGACTACGATGAAAAGGAATTCCCGCGGGTGTGGACCGCGATGACTTCCGGTGGTGAGCTTTCTCTTGACCTGCGCTATGAGTATGCGCCGACCGTTGCGGTCGGCGGGGTGCGCAGTTCGGGGTCGAAGACCGACGGCATTGCGGTGCAGGTGCCCGTGCTTTTTCTCAACCAGCTGGAGCAGGAGCCTTTTAACTGGATGATTCCCGGTGCCCGCATCGAGCTGGTGACCGCCCTGATCCGGTCTATGCCCAAGCAGGTGCGCAAGAATTTTGTGCCCGCCCCCGATCTTGCTCGATCCGCGGTTGAGGTTCTCAACACAGATTTTTCGCCGGAGACTGACTCGTTGACCGGCTCTCTTGCGCTGGTATTGCGGCGGCTGCGCGGGGTAATGGTGGATCCGGCGGTTTTCGACTGGGACAGGGTACCCGGACATCTACGGTTCACCTTCCAGGTGCGTGATCGGCACAATAGAATCCTGGGTGAGTCGAAGAACCTGGATGAGCTCAAGGCCAAACTTCAACCGCAAATTCGCGCTGCCCTGGCGGCGTCGCTGGGTGCTAGCGATAGCGCTTTTGCCAGAATGGCCAGCATAGCAGCCGGGGCGGGTTCATCGGCTCAAAGCTCCCCCGCTACCGCTAATCATCGGGAGGAACAGAGGGCGGGCGAAGGTAAGGCCGATCGTTCTCCTCTCGGGTCTCAGGGGGTCACAGAACGCTCCGGGCTAACCGCCTGGCCCCGGCCAGACCTTCCCCGCAGCATTGAGCGAGTTATCGCTACTCAGACCGTGACGGGCTATCCGGCCCTCATTGATGAGGGGAAAACCGTGGGCGTGCGGATTTTTGCCGGTGAAGGGCAGGCCCGGCGGGCACAGCGGGCCGGGGTAATCCGTCTCTTGCAGCTGCAGGTGCCCAGCCCCACCCGGTACGTGTCTGACCACCTGTCTCATCGGGAAAAGATTGTGTTTACGCAAAACCCCCACGGCTCTGTTGACGCTCTCATTGAAGACTGTACGGTGGCTGCACTGGATAAGCTCACACCCCAGGAGGCACCGGTCACAGGTGCCGACTATGAGCAGCTTTTCACCGAGGTGCGCTCCGAACTGATTGAAACGGTTTTTGGTATTGCCACCCTTGTTGCCGATATTTTGGGGGAGGCAGCAAAAGTGCGGAAACTCATCAAAAAGAGTACCTCCCTCGCGGTTGTCCACGCCATGAGCGATATGAAATCGCAGCTTGAACACCTGGTTTACCCCGGTTTCGTGGCCAAAACCGGCTATGCGCAGCTGACCAACATTCCCCGCTACCTGCGGGCAATGATACGGCGGATCGAAAAACTGGGCCCCAACCTGCACCGGGACAACCAGCTCATGCTCACTGTGCAGGGAATCGAAGATGACTACGACAGCGCACTGAAATCCCTCTCATCCCAGCAGATAACCCCCGAGCTTGAAGCTCTGGAGTGGATGATCCAGGAGCTGCGGGTGTCTTTCTTCGCCCAGGACTTGGGGACCGCCCACACGGTTTCTGAAAAGCGAATACGTCGGGCCCTAGCCCATGCTGTGGAGGCAGCAAAAAATTAAAAATTGTTTTTTTGTGCGGGGGTGGTATCGGGGGTAAAGATATCCTCTATAGAAGTGTTAAAGGTTCGTGCCAGGGCAAAGGCTAGGGATAATGAGGGGTCGTATCTTCCTTTTTCAATACTAATAATTGTCTGGCGTGTGACCCCGAGGGAGTCAGCCAGTTTTTGCTGTGAAAGATTGTTTTTTGCGCGAAGCCGCTTTAGCTTATTCTCCACTCGCTCTCTACCTTCTTTTATACACCTGGTAGCTCACGAGAAAAACTGCCCCCATGAGTATGGTTGCGCACCCCAGAAGATAGCCTGCCGGTAGCTCCCATCCGGCATAGGTAACCACAGCAGAAGACACGCCCAGAACCGGTAGCATAATGTAAAAAGACGTCTCAGCAGATTTTTGTAGCCAGTAGTTCTCCACCGATTGTTCGGGGTTTTGCGGTGCATTCCTCACTGTCTCTCTGTCAACGAGAAGAGCCCAGACAAGAGCAAAACCCACCGGAAAAACGGGCAGGCCCGCGAGTAAAACCAGCCACACCGGCATCTGTTGCCCGCTACCTAGTACAAAATTTAAGCCAGAGACTGCCAGGGCAGACAGCACCCCGCCCGCAACAGAAACTGTCACTAGCTCCCTTTGACCCCGGCCAAAGAACTTTGATTTTCCCCAATAGCTCTTCTGAGCTTCCGCTTGTTCTCGTCTCTCCCGCGACGGCTCCACAGCAACGCTCCTTATGTAAAAGTTACTATACATATCTCACGGTCAGCATAGAAACCTTCGCGATATATGTCAAGTGTATTTTACAGGGAAGGATGGTATCCTAAGCTGGCACAAACCCCCCATGACCCTCCGCACGCAGGGCCTCTGCGAGCCGCCGAGCCCAGGAGTCAAGCTCGGCGGGGTCAGCTTCACGGTCAACGGCATCGGGACCAAAATCTTTCAATCCGTTGACCGGGTACACGTGCAGGTGGGTGTGGGGCACCTCCAAGCCGGCGATCATCAGGCCAATCTTCTTTCCCCCAAACACCCGCGACTGTGCCTTGCCGATAATCTGGGCAACCTCAAAAAGGTGGGACCGCAGATCTGCCGGCAGATCGATCCAGTGGTCTATTTCCTGGCGGGGAACCACCAGCGTGTGACCCGGCCCCATCGGCTCAATGGTGAGAAAAGCTACCGCCCGATTGTCTTTCCACACAAAGCGTCCGGGGATTTCTCCCTCTATTATCTTGGTAAAAAGCGTAGCCATATTTATCCTTCCTCTGTTCCGTGTGAGAGATCCACGGTGTCACCGGGGCTCAGGTGCCGGTAACCGGTACCGTAGGTTGTGCCGAAGGTGGTCACCAGCCCCTCAATGATGGTGCGCCCGTTGTCAGAAATCATCGCATCGTGGATGGGGTAGGCTGTCTGCGCACCCGTTGAGATCATAAAGTCGATGACCTCCTGGACCTTGCTCCAGGGGGCATGGATAGGCAGCAGCAGGGTCTCTACCCGTAGCCGCTGAGGAACCACCAGCGAGTCACCGGGGTGATAAAGCGAACCGTTCACCAGGTAGGCAACATTGGGGATGGTCTGAATGAGCGGATGGATCAGCGCGTGCTGTCCCCCGTAGGTCCTTATCTCAAATCCATCGAGGCTGAACTCTTCGCCACCGGTGGTGGACACCACCGTGGCGGTAGGTACGGCTTCTAGCACCTGCTCGGCCACCGGGGCCGGAGCATACACCCGCAGCCGGGGGTGCTCAGCAATGTGGGCATTGACCTTCTCCGCATCATAGTGGTCGGGGTGGGAGTGGGTAATAAACAGGTAGTCGGCTCCGGCAAGGGCCTCGTTGACCTCCGAAAAATTGCCGGGGTCAAAAACCAGGGTCTTACCCTCGTTCTCGAGGCGGATACAGGAATGGGAAAACTTAGTGAGTCTCATACTCCCATACTCTAGTGCCAGGCTAAGCCTCCGTGCCAGTTATACCGAGCCGGTCCACCGTATAGCCGGCGGTGAAACGGGGGTGCCCCGCCCCGGTTACTGGTGTAGGGTTGATGCTGTATTTTTAAACACCGACACTCGGCACCTTCCAAAGGATTTTTCGCATGGTAGAGGCAGTTTCCCACAAACCGAAAACCCCCAAACCCGAGGTTCGCAACACTAAACAGCGTCGCACGGTGAAAGCCACCATCGACTCTCTTGAAGATTTTATTTCAGCCCAGGACCTTCACCAGCTCATGGTCTCCCGCGGCGAATCGGTGTCGCTGGCAACCACCTACCGTATCCTGCAATCTCTTGCCGACCACCGCGAGGTGGACGTGCTGAGAACCCGGGAAGGCGAGGCCATCTACCGCAAATGCCTGGTAGATGTCCACCACCACCACCTGCTGTGCCGCTCCTGCGGTGCCGCCGAGGAACTCGAGGTTCCCGACCTCGAACAGTGGGCAAGCGATACCGGTACACGCTTTGGGTACACCGATATTGACCACATCATTGAGGTGACCGGTATCTGCTCCGCCTGCCAGCGCAAGAACGCGCAGGCGCATGACCAAGACGGCCCCGGGCCCCGCTAGAGGGATCGGCCCGAGGAGCTGTACCGGCGGGAGACCACCGCAACGAGCTTACACACCAGATAAATACCAAAAGAAATGGTGGTCACGTAGGGGCTGATAGGTAGGGAGCCGGCAAGCGCTAACATGATACCGCCCACTATCGAAAGCTCGGCAAAAAGCACAGATAACAGCAGAGCTTTAACCGGTGATGCCGTCACCTCCAGGGCGGCAGCTGCCGGAGTGATGAGCAGGGCGAGCACCAGCAGGGAACCCACCACCTGCACCGAAAGAGCCACCGCTATCCCCAGTATCACCATGAAGATCAGCGAAAGGGTCCGTACCGGTACCCCCTTGGCGCGGGCAACCACCGGATCCAGCGAGGCAAAGGTGAGCGGCCGCCACACCGCCACAAGCGCCCCAATGACCGCAACAGCACCAACTATCATCTCGGTCAGCTGCGATTCGTCAACAGATACAATCTGGCCGGTCAAGAGCGAAAATTTGTTTGCCGAGCGACCCTCATAGAGGGAAAGAAAAAGAATACCCAGGCCCAGGCCAAAAGGCATTAGAGCACCAATGACCGAGTTTGACTCCCGATAGCGGGCACCCAAAAGCCCTATCAGAACGGCCGAAACTATCGAGCCCACCAGCGACCCCGTCACCACGTCATAGCCCAGCAGTAGAAAAAGGGCGGCACCGGCAAAAGACATTTCTGCTATACCGTGCACCGCAAAGGCGTGATCGCGCATCATCACAAAGATCCCCGCAAACCCGCCGATCAGCCCCAGAAGAGCACCTGCCCAGATCGACTGGCTCAGCAGCTCAAGCAGCTCACCGTAGCGGTCAAAAACGAAGACTCTCCCCCACAGATCCTCCGATGCCACGGCAGTCATGAGCGGACTTCCTCGTGGCAGTGCGGTGTGGAGTAGTCCCCACCGATCAGCTGGGTGGATTCTTTGGAGTCTCCACCCACCACCACGTAGCGGCCGCCGGTGCGAATCACCGTCACCGGTGCCTGGTAGAGTTCGCTCAGCACATCAGAGCGCATCACTTCTTCCACGCTTCCCACCGTAAATCGCCCGTTAGCTAGATAGAGCACCCGATCGACATGGTCGATGATGGGGTTGATTTCGTGGGTAACAAAAATTACGGTGGCCCGCTGTTCCCTGTTATAGCGGTGGATCAGCTCCGAAACCGCGTACTGGTGGTTGAGGTCCAGGGACAGGAGGGCTTCGTCGGCCAGCAGAATTTTGGGCCGATTTGCCAGGGCCTGGGCTACGCGCAGTCTCTGCTGTTCACCACCGGAAAGCAGGCCGACCGGGACTTTGGCGTAGTCGCTGGCACCCACCGCCTCAAGCAGTTCGTCGATTCTGCGGCGGTATGCTGGTGTGCCGCCTAAGCGGATACCCCAGCGGTGTCCGTCCAGCCCCAGCCCCACCAGGTCGCGGGCACGTAAGGGGGTACGGGAACCGAGTGCACGCTGCTGCGGGATATAGCCCACCTCGGGGTTGCCCGTGCTTGCGGGCCGACCCAGGACTTCCACTTTTCCCCGGCTCAGCGAGGTCAGCCCCAAAATAACTTTGAGAAAGGTTGACTTACCGGAGCCGTTGGGTCCGAGTACGGCAAAATACTCCCCCTGACCAACGGTCAGGTCCAGGTCATCCCAGAGGGTTCTGTTACCGAAGGAAAGCCCGCCGCCACTCATTGCGATGGCGGCGGGGTGAAGACTGCCTGCTAGGTCTGTCATAGGCTAGGCTACCGCGTTCTTAATAGTGGTGATATTGTCTGTCATCCAGTCGATATAGTTTTTTCCCTCGGGCAGGGTCTCGGTGAAAGAGGCGTGAGCCACACCGTTATCCTTGGCTGCCTGCAGGATTTCATCCGTTTGACCGGTTGAGGTCTGCTGGTTGTAGGCGAGGAAGTCCACCTGCCCGTCGGCTAAAGATTCTTTGGCTTCCTGTAAAGTCAGCGGAGCGATATCCGATTCAGATTCCACGGCCGACGTGAGATCTGAGGGGGTAACGTTGTCAAAACCGGCGCTCTCAAGCAGATAGTCGGGGACCGGTTCGGTGGCAAGATAGTTTTTTCCGGAGCCTTCAACGGTGGCGGCCTCAGCCACAAGGGTGTCGATTTTTCCGCTAAACTCATCGGCCGCGCCCCGGTACCGGTCGGCGTGTTCGGGTGAAATTTCGCCCAGATCTGCGGCTATCTGCCGGGCAAGGTTTTTCATGGCCTCCAGGCTATACCAGACGTGTTCATTCAGCGACCCGTGATCGTGGTGGTGTTCTTCACCGTCTTCGTGGCTGTGGCCCTCGGTCATTTCGGTTATTTCTTCCGCGCTAAAGAGGCCGGATACCTCCACTGCGTTCGCAATTTTTTGGTCCCGGTTATCATTGCCCGCCAGGTCTTCCATAAATTGGTCGTAGCCGCCGCCGTTGAGCACTACCAGGTCGGCATCTTTAACGGTGAGCCTGTCGCTTGATGTCGCCTCGTAGGAGTGCGGGTCTTGACTGGTGGAGTTAATGATGGAGGTTACCTCTGCGGTGTCTCCGGCAATATTGTGCACGATATTTGCGTAGACATCGGTGGTTGCCACCACCTTGACCCCCGCTGATTCTCCGGAGCCCCCACCGCTGCCGCAGGCAACCAATCCGAATGAAGCGATAGAAAGAATGGCCAGGCTCTGAGCAACCTTTTTCACAAGAAAACTCCAGTCACATGTATGAAAACGATTCTCAATAAGAGTACAGGTAAATATTTTTGCGCGCAATTTAGCACCGCTCCCCCTTCTAACCCTGGGAACGGCTGGCCGCCTCTCTACGCCGCACATGCTGCTGCGTGGTGTCTTTAATTTCACCCACCAGCTGCTCCAGAATATCCTCCAAAAAGAGCACGCCCTCAGACACTCCCCCGGGCCCCACCACGTGTGAAACATGGGCGCGGTTACGCTGCATAATCGCCAGAGCGTCATCAATATCTGTATCAGGGTGCACAAGCGACATCTGCCGTAGCTTACTCCAGGGTATGGTCTGATGCAGCTTCTCTCCCGAAAAACTCAGAGCATCTTTGATATGCAGGTATCCCATGTAGGTGCCGTCCTGGCTGTCTTTCACCACAAAACGCGAAAAACCGGTGCGGGCCACCGCCTGCTCAAGGTCAAGCGGGGTGCAGGGGAAATCGAGCGTCACCAGCTTATCCCCGGGAACCATGATTTCCTCAACACGTTTTTCGGAGAATTCCAGGGCACCGGAAATCACCCCGGAGCCATCGGCAACCGTGCCCTCGGCCCGTGACTCCGCAACCACATTCTGCAGCTCGTCCAGGGTGAAGGTAGAGGAAACCTCAGACTTGGGGTCAATACGCATGAGGATCAGGGCACGATCTGCCAGACGGTTCAAAAAAGCAACGATGGGCCGCAGCACCCTCGAGAGAAACACCAGCGGCGGGGCAACCCACAGCACAATGCCCTCACCCACCAGGGAAACGGTAACATTTTTAGGCACCATTTCACCCAGAATGACGTGTAGGTAGGTGACCACCACCAGCGCGATCAGGAAAGCAAGGACATCGGAGACCACCGGGGGCACCCCCAGGCCCTCCAGGGGCCCGGCAACCAGGTGGTGTAGAGCCGGTTCGGACACGTTGAGAATCAAAAGAGAGCACACGGTGATCCCCAGCTGGCAGGTGGCAAGCATAAGGGACACATGCTCCATCGCGTAGAGGGCAGTCTTGGCCCTCCTGTTGCCGGCTTCAGCAAGCGGCTCCACCTGCGAGCGCCGGGTGGACATAATGGCAAATTCTCCGGCCACAAAAAAGGCATTTCCGGCGAGGAGAAGGATAAGAAGCGCTATTGCTGTCCAGTCGTTCATGAGCCCACTCTCGCTCGCGGTGTCTGCATATTCCGGTCCTCCTCATCTGGCAGGTAGCGCACCCGGTCTACCCTGCGGTGCTCCATTGATTCGACTCGCAGGGTGCCGCTACCCACCGGGAGGGTATCCCCGGTTTCGGGAATTCGTCCCAGGCGGTCCATAATATAGCCGCCGACGGTTTCGTAGGCGGGGTCGTCGTCAATGTCGAGCACGTCGATATAGTCGTTGACCTCGTCGGGGCGGAGCATTCCCGAGAAGACCCAGTCGCCGGAGCCCAGCATGAGCGGGCGTTCCTCGAATCCGGCGAGTTCGTGTTCGTCGGAGACCTCGCCCACTATTTCTTCGACCAGGTCTTCAAGCGTTGTCATGCCGGCGGTTCCACCGTATTCATCGAGCACGATGGCAAGCTGTAGGTTGCCCTCACGCAGCTGGATCAGGAGGGAGTCAAGGTGCACGGTTTCGGGTACCTGAATAATATCTTCCATCAGTGTGCCCGCCTCAAGAGTGGCGCGCACCTCTTCGGGTACACTGACCGCTTTTTTGATGTGTACCGCGCCCACCACGTTGTCCTGGTCTTCGCGGTAGAGCGGAAAACGCGAATAGCCGGTTGTTTTTGCCGCCTCGATGATGTCGGTAACGGGGGCTGTGTCTTCGAGCATGACCACCTGCCGGCGCGGGGTCATCACATCTGCTGCGGTCAGTTCTGCAAAGGAGAGGGTCTTGTCAACGAACCGGGCGGTGTCAGAATCCAGTGTGCCCTGCTCAGCGGAGCGGCGCACCATCGATGAGAGCTCTTCGGGAGAGCGGGCTCCCGAGAGTTCTTCCTTGGCTTCCATACCAAACAGGTGCAGTATCCTGTTGGCGGAGCCGTTCATAAAGCGAATAACCGGCCCCATAGCCGCGGTAAACATAAGCTGGGCGGGAGCCAGCAACCTGGCCACCCGGTAGGGTTCGGCGATGGCGAGGTTTTTGGGAATGAGCTCGCCCATAATCATGGATAGAAAAGTGGCGATCCCCATGGACAGGATCAGGGTGAGAATACCCGCCACGTTCTCTGATAGCCCCCAGCCGGCGATGGTTGTCACCGTTAGATCGCGAATAGCGTAGTCGAGGGTGTACCCGGTGAGCAGGGTGGTGATGGTAATTCCCACCTGGCAGCTGGAGAGCTGGGTAGACAGCGAGGTCAGGCACTGCAGAACCTTTATTCCCGCCCTATCGCCGCGATCAATTGCGTCCTGCACGCTCGCCCGGTCTAGGGCAACCAGCGAGAATTCAACGGCGACAAAAAAACCGGTGCCCGCAATGAGTAGGATACCGACGCACAGTAAGAGCCACTCCATGCTAGGCTGTCACCGCCACAGATCCGGGACCAACGGGGGCGGATGGGCGGGCCGGGTAGGTCAACTGGGGATACAGAGTTCGATGGCAGTCAGATGGGTCTTCCATGACAGAAAATTCTACCAAAGAGCCTCCGCCACTTTACCGTCTGACTACCCTATCCCGCTTACATCCGCTAACAGCTTCACCAAATCCTATTTTTAGCTCAAACATGTGGTTGTTGGGCTGGAAACCAACGGCACAAGGTTACTAAACTAAACAGAAGAGTGTAAGGGTAGATCAGGCCTAAAGGCTTACTCGGCCCCCACCCCGCACCAGACCGTGTGTGAGAGCGCAGCTTGTCTACACCGTCCTCTCGTACACGCACCGCAGTACAACTATGGAAGAGGCGTACAGACTGTGCCCAATCAGCCAGAACACCGTATACCCGAAGAGTTCGCTGGCAATGAGTGGCTCGTAGAAGAGCTGTTCGAGCAGTACCAGCACAACAAAGATTCTGTGGAACAGAAATGGTGGCCCATCTTTGAAAAAATGGAGGCCGCAGACAGGGAGTCGTCGGAGCCGGCAGCTCAGGCTAGCCCCGCAGTAGAGGAGACGAAGACGTCCCCCGCCCCGGACCCCGCACCCGCAGCTCGGCCCGTACCGGCTCAGGAGACCACCGCTTCCCCTGCGGCGGCGGACACCAAGATGAGCATGTCGAACAGATCCGCCACAGAGCAGTCCGCAGAAGACAAAGAAGTTCCTCTGCGCGGGCCAGCTAAGGCTGTCGTCACCACCATGGAGGAGTCACTTGAGGTTCCCACCGCCACCACCGTGCGGGCGGTACCTGCCAAGGTTCTCATCGATAACCGCTTAGCCATCAACGACTACCTGGGGCGCACCCGCGGCGGAAAAATTTCTTTTACCCACATTATTGGCTACGCGGTGATCCGTGCCGCGACCGCGATCCCCTCCATGAACGTGATTTATGGGACCAACGATCGGGGAAAGCCGGTTGCTCTTCACCCGGCACACATCAACTTTGGTTTGGCTATTGACCTGCCCCGCCCCGACGGCTCACGCAACCTCGTTGTGCCCAATGTTAAAGGGGCCGAAGAGCTCAGTTTTTCGCAGTTCTGGGCCGCCTACGACGATATTGTCAAGCGTGGCCGCGACGGCAAGCTCGGTGTCGAAGATTTTCGGGGGACCACCATCTCGCTGACCAACCCCGGTGGTATCGGTACCGTGCATTCTGTCCCCCGGCTTTCCAAGGGTCAGGCATGCATCGTGGGTGTGGGTGCACTGAACTACCCGGCGGAGTTCCGCGGCGCCTCCGAGAAGACCATTGCCCGCCAGGGGGTTTCGAAGATCATCACGCTCACCTCAACCTATGACCACCGTGTTATTCAGGGGGCCGGGTCCGGTGAGTTTTTGCGCCAGATTGAGCACTATCTGCTCGGTGGGGACGGTTTTTATGACCGCATTTTTGAGGATCTTCGCATACCGTTTGAGCCGGTACGCTGGGCGGTTGATAACCAGGTGGATCCGGAGACCGAGATTTCTAAGGTTGCCCGTATCCAGCAGCTTATTCATGCTTTTAGGGTGCGCGGGCACCTGATTGCGCAGACAAATCCCCTGGGATATCGGATGCTCTCACACCCCGATCTCCGCATTGAAAATTACGGGTTGACCCTGTGGGATTTGGACCGGTCCTGGCCGACCGGTGGCTTTGGTGACTCCGACTTCCTGTCTCTTCGAACCATTCTTTCCCTGCTCCGTGAGGCATACTGCCGCACTTTAGGCGTGGAATACATGTACATTGAAAACCCTCGGGAGCGTCAGTGGTTTCAGGATCGGTTGGAGCACGGTTACACCAAACCCACCCGCGAGGATCAGTTTCGGGTGCTGGGTAAGCTCAATGCCGCTGAGGCCTTTGAGACCTTTTTGCAGACCAAGTACCTGGGGCAGAAACGTTTCTCGCTTGAGGGCGGGGAGTCGCTCATTCCGCTTCTTGACTCCATTATTTCGGAGTCGGCGGACAGCGGCCTCAACGGTGTGGGAATCGGCATGGCTCACCGCGGCCGCCTCAATGTTCTGGCCAATATCGCCGGTAAATCCTATGCGCAGATTTTCCGCGAGTTTGACGGTGAGCTGGACCCGCGGTTGACCAGCGGGTCCGGCGACGTTAAATACCACCTGGGTACCGAGGGTGTCTTCACCTCCGATAACGGTAACCAGACCCAGGTCTATCTTGCCGCTAACCCCTCGCACCTTGAGGCCGCAAACACTGTGCTTGAAGGTATTGTGCGCGCCAAGCAGGACACGCTGGCTGAACACGGTGTGGACACCGACTACCCGGTACTGCCGATCCTGATACACGGCGATGCCGCCTTTGCCGGGCAGGGGGTGGCCATGGAAACTCTTCAGATGTCGCAGCTTCGCGGCTACCGGGTAGGGGGCACCGTGCACGTGGTGGTCAATAACCAGATTGGTTTCACCACTTCCCCGGGCGATGCTCGTTCCTCCACCTACGCCACCGACCTGGCTCGTATGGTTCAGGCCCCTGTCTTTCACGTCAACGCCGATGACCCCGAGGCGGTGGTGCGCGCGGGCAGGCTCGCCTTTGAGTACCGGCAGAAGTTCAATAAAGACGTGCTGATCGATCTGATCTGTTACCGCCGCCGCGGCCACAATGAGGCGGATGACCCGTCCATGACTCAACCGCAAATGTATGAGCTCATCGACGAGCACAGTTCCACCCGTAAGCTGTACACCGAGGCTCTGGTGGGGCGCGGAGATATCACCCAGGAAGAAGCCGAGAGGGTTCTCAAAGATTACCAGCAGCGTCTTGAGCACATCTTTACAGAGACCCACGAGGCGCAGGAGTCTAAGGCCCCGCTGGTGACCGCCGATGCTGCCGCGGTGGCCAATATCGAGAGACCTCTGGCCCAGCAGGGTGAAGACACCGTTAACGTGCCCGGCTCCACCGCGGTTTCCCCCGAGACCCTCAAACAGATCGGTGATGCTTTTGTGCGCTACCCCAAGGGCTTTACCCCCCACAAGAAGCTTGCCAAGCTGATGGAGCAGCGGCAGAAGATGGCTACCGGCGGCGATATCAACTGGGGTTTTGGTGAGCTGGCCGCCTTTGGTTCCCTGCTCCTGGAGGGGGTCGATGTGCGGATGTCCGGCCAGGATGTCCAGCGCGGCACCTTTGTGCAGCGACACACCGTGCTCCATGACCGTGTTCGTGACAGCGAGTGGAACCCCCTTCAGCATCTGGCACCCCATCAGGGCAAGTTCAGTATCTATAACTCGCTGCTGTCAGAGTACGGTGCGATGGGGTTCGAATACGGTTACTCGGTGGAACGGCCCGACTCGCTGGTGGTGTGGGAGGCCCAGTTTGGCGATTTCGCCAACGGTGCACAAACCGTCGTTGACGAGTTTATTTCTTCAGCCGAGCAGAAGTGGGCCCAGCGCTCTTCCCTGGTTCTGTTACTGCCCCACGGTTTTGAGGGGCAGGGGCCCGACCATTCTTCGGCCCGGCAGGAACGCTACCTGCAGCTGTGCGCGGAGAACAATATGACCGTGGCGGTGCCCTCCACCCCGGCCTCGTATTTCCACCTGTTGCGCCGACACGCCTATTCGCGCCCGCACAAGCCGCTGGTTGTTTTCACTCCCAAACAGCTGCTTCGTTTGAAGGCGGCTTCCTCACCTCTTGAGGATTTCACCTCGGGCAGTTTTAGGCCCCTGCTTGAAGATACCGGGCGTCTCGATCCGGCGGAGGTAACCCGCCTGGTCTTCGTATCGGGTCGTCTCTATTACGATCTTGAGGCCGAGCGTGCTAAGACCGGCGATCGGCAGACGGCAATTATTCGGCTTGAACAGCTCTATCCGCTGCCTATCGACGATATTAAAAATCAGCTGGCGCAGTACAGCGGGGCCACCGATTTTGTGTGGGCCCAGGACGAGCCGGCCAATCAGGGCCAATGGCCTTTCCTGGCCGTTCATCTGCTGCCCAAGCTGGGGCAAAATTTCCGGTTGGCATCGCGCCCGGCCGCCGCAGCACCGGCGGTGGGCACCGGCCGACGTCACGCTGCCGAACTGGAAAGTCTTATTGCCGAGGTGTTCGACCGCTAAACGGGCTTTAGCCGCCGGTCTTGCCCGTGTCTGTCGATGCGGGCAAGACCGGCGGAGGTACAAAGTTTCGTTAGTTTTCTCTAAATTTTTGGTTTCACCGGGCTGCGGGGTTACAGAATAGATTGATAAGTTTATTCTTGATAGTAGAAAATTATTTGTTTTAACTTCAGAAAGATTCTTGTGCATCAGCGAAACATTAGACTTGTAGCGGTGGGCGACGACCTCCTGGCCGGTGTGGGAGACCCTCGCGCACTGGGCTGGTTTGGTAGGGTGATGGCCCGTACCCCCCGCACGACCGCCCAGATATCGTCCTATAATTTGGCGGCACCGGCAGAGGGTAGCGAGCTTCTCAATTCCCGCTGGTTTGATGAGGCCAGTCGAAGGTTTGGGCAGGAGACAGAAAACCGCCTGGTGATTGCCCCCTCGACCCTCGATGTTGACCTCGATATTTCCAGTGCCCGCAGCCGCCTTAACCTGGCCAACATGGTGGATACCGCTTCACAGAACAGTGTGAAGGTTTTGGTGGTGGGCCCTCCCCCCACCCTTGACACCGAGCGTAACCGCCGCATTGCCGATCTCAACGCGGCCTACGCCGATGTTGTGACCCGCCGCAACCACGTTTATGTTGACACGTTTAACCCGCTTTTGCACCATGAACAGTGGCGTAAAGATCTGGCGGCAAACGAGGGTAATCCGGGCCAGTCGGGCTACGGTCTGATTGCCTGGCTGGTGCTGCACCGCGGCTGGTACAGCTGGCTCAACCTTCCCGAACCTGCCTAATCCCCGCCCGGATAGGTGCAAAGCCGCGGTGTTTGTGCCAGAATAGACGGCGGTGTCTCAATTTTTCTTGAGATATGTATCGAGCATTTTTTTCGTGAACGCTCTCAAACCCCTAAGGAGGCCCCATGAGCAAGCGCGGTCGTAAGCGTAAGGACCGTCGGAAGAACGGTGCAAACCACGGTAAGCGCCCCAACTCATAAGGTATCTTAATACTTTTCGGGCCCCGCACCTAGGTTCAGGTGCGGGGCCCGATACTATTTAGACCGCGTGTTCGTTTTCGCGGATGTCATCGATCCGTCGCCGTATTTTTGCTTTCAGTTCGTCGGATGCCTGCTCGGTGCAGGAGCGTTTGACCACCGACCGGATCACGCGTTCCAGGTCATATTCGCTGGCGCAGTGCTCGCAGTGGGCAAGGTGCTCGTCAAGCTCGGTGAGATCCTGGCAAGAAAGGGCACCGTCAAGGTACTCGTAGATACGCTTGAGTTTTCCGGCGCAGGGATCGCTTTTTTCTATCACTTCTGTCATGTGTTTACCCTTTCTTCTGGTGTGAACGTGTTATTCCCATGTCGCGTGCGTGGTCAGCCAGCCTGTCTCTCAGTAGCTTTCTGCCCCTGTGAAGCCGGGACATCACCGTGCCTATGGGCGTGTTCATAATCTCTGAAATTTCTTTGTAGGAGAACCCTTCGACGTCGGAGTAGTAGACCGCCATACGAAAATCTTCGGGGATGGAGAGGAGAGCCTGCCGCACGTCATTATCGGGCAGCCGGTTCAGTGCCTCGGTTTCAGCCGATTGCAGACCTGTGGAATCGTGGAGGCTTGCCTGCGCTAGCTGCCAGTCTTCGACCGTATCCGTGTGGGACTGCTGGGGTTCACGCTGTCGTTTCCTGTATATGTTGATATAGGTGTTGGTCAGTATCCGGTAGAGCCAGGCTTTGAGGTTTGTGCCGGGCCGATACTGGTGAAAGGCCGAGAACGCTTTGGTATAGGCTTCCTGGACGAGGTCTTCGGCATCGGCTTGGTTTCTCGTCATGCGCAGTGCGGCCGCGTAGAGCTGGTCTACGTATTGCATGGCGTCCCGTTCGAATCGAGCTTTACGCTCGGCGACGCTTTCGGTGCTGAGGTCTACCGTTGATTGATCGCCGGAGCCTTCGACCTCGCGTGTCGACGCTGTTGCGGTCATATTGTGCCCTTTTCTGTATCTGGCTGCTGACAATAAAACTTTACTGTTACCTTCCACCCTACTCGGTTCACTCATCGCCTTGGTCAACACCGCTGTCACCCCACCTATTCCCGTTTTCTGGCGGGGGTGAGACACGCCGGAACAATGATGCCTACTTATTACCCTATTTGCTGCCCTCATGTCTACTATGAGAGAGAAGGTTTTAGCCGTCTACCCCCGTGCCGGTTTTTGCCGGTAGGAATTGAGGAGAAAAAATGTCTCTGGTTCGCCGAGTAGCACGCCCCCTGCTGGCCTCAAGTTTTATTGTTTCGGGGCTGAAGCGCCTCAAAGATCCCGATTCAACGGTTTATATTGCCAAGGCTGTCAATATTGCCGCTTCCACCCCACAGCTGAGTATTTTGCGGGGTCAGGAGAAGCTGGTGGGACAGGTTCTTGCCGGAACTCAGGTGGCTGCTGGGAGCCTGTTTGCCCTGGGTAAGCTGCCCCGCCTCTCCTCAGCTGTACTTCTCGGCGCTGGGATCACAAACGCCTATATCGAGTACCGTGCAGCGGATGCCACCACCAAGGAAGGAAGGGCCGCCCGTCGTCGGGAAGCGCTGTCCAACGGGTCTCTCCTGGGGGCTATCGCTATCACCGCGGTTGATACCGACGGTAACCCTTCGCTGGCCTGGCGGGCCAATAAGATAACCGAGAAGGCAGCCAAAAAGTCTTCTCAGCTGACCGCCGAGGTCCAGGCCAAGACGGAGGACCTTCTTCACCGCTAAAGCCTCAGCCCCCTACGGTAAAGGCCGGTGTAACTGTGCCGGTGTCTCGCGCCCGGAGGCCGGGACACCGGTGCTTTGCGTACAATGGATTGCACGTTTATATTCCGCACACGAAGGTAACCTAGGATTTGATGCAGCAACAGTGGCAACCCACCCCGGTCGGTGATTGGCTTGCTCCCACGGTGGAGGTATCTGCGGGGGCGTCTGCACAGGTTCGGGTTCCCGGCTCAAAATCACTGACGAATCGTTATCTACTTCTGGCGGCTCTTGCCGATTCCCCCTCGCTTCTTCATGCCCCCCTGCACTCGCGTGATTCGGTGCTGATGATGCGCGCCCTTGAGACTTTAGGGGCCGGTTTTGAACCGAGAGAGACCGGGTCGTTTTTTGGTCCGGATATGAGGGTTACCCCTATCGATGCGAAGGGTGGTGGTCGCGGCCGTGTCAGCGTTGACGTTGGTCTTGCCGGTACCGTCATGCGCTTTATTCCCCCGGTTGCTGCGCTGCTACCGGGTAGTACCACTTTTAGGGGTGACCCCGCTGCCAGTCACCGCCCCATGGGGCCCATGTTTGAGGCGCTGCGTTCTCTGGGGGTTGAGGTGCTCAAGAGCGGTTCCGGTTCTCTGCCTTTTACTCTTGTCTCTTCCGGTGGCGTTACCGTTGACGAGCTGAGCCTTGACGCGTCCTCCTCCTCGCAGTTTGTTTCTGCCCTGCTTCTTGCCGCCTGTCGATTTGAAAAGGGGCTTACCCTCCGCCATAGCGGAGATTCTCTTCCCTCCATGCCCCACGTGCAAATGACCTGCGATGTGCTGCGTTCGGTGGGGGTTCGGGTGTCATCGCCCTCCTCCCACCTGTGGCGGGTGGAGCCGGGCGGTTTTCCGGGTTTTGAGGTCAGTATTGAGCCCGATCTGTCCAATGCTGGCCCCTTTCTTGCCGCGGCGGTTGCGCTAGGAGCCACCGTCTCTATCCCGGGATGGCCGGTAGAAACCACCCAGGGCGGTAACCACTGGATTGAGATTCTTCCGCGCTTTGGTGCCCGTGTGCGGCTAACAGACTCTGCCCTGACGGTGACCGGCCCTACCGGTGGTGCCCGTGCAGGTTTTGACGGTATCGACATCGACCTTGCCGAGGCCGGTGAGCTAGCACCCACCGTTGCCGCACTCTGTGCCCTGGCCCGTACTCCCAGCCGGTTACGGGGTATCGCGCATTTACGCGGACACGAGACAAACCGGTTAGCTGCCTTGACAGCCGAAATCAACGGGCTGGGCGGCAGGGCGGCAGAGACAGCAGACGGTCTTGAGATTTATTCCGCTGCCACCCGCGGTGGGTCGTTTGAGACCTACGGGGATCACCGGATGGCTACCGCGGCGGCAGTTATTGGGCTGGTGGTCCCCGGCGTGGTGGTCTGCGATGTAGACACTACCGCCAAGACCCTCCCCAATTTCACGGGTTTGTGGGAGTCCATGCTTACCCAGTTTTCCGGGAGAGCCTTCACCGATGCCTAAACCGAGAAGAGACTGGGACGAGCCCGATGTGCGTCTTCGCCCCAACAAGAAGGGATCCCGTCCACGCACCAAAGACCGCCCCAGCCATTCCCAGGCTGTGCTGGGGAGGGTAATCACCGTCGACCGTGGCCGGTACACCGCCGTGGTGGATGAGGGCACGAGTCGGCAGAGGACCCTGGTTGCTGTCCGGGCTAAAGAGCTGCGTCGCCAACCCGTGGTGGTGGGTGACACCGTGGGTTTGGTGGGTGACACCAGTGGCAGGGAGGGCACACTAGCCCGGCTGGTCCGGATTGAAGAGCGCAGCAGTCTCCTTCGCCGCAGTGCCGATGACACGGACCCCCACGAGCGGGTGGTGGTCGCTAACGCCAGCCAGCTGTTCATTGTGGTTGCCGCCGCTCACCCTCAGCCGCGTACCGGTTTTATCGACCGGTCGCTCGTTGCCGCTTTCGATGCCGGTATCACCCCGCTTTTGTGCATCACTAAAACAGATTTGGCGTACCCGAAAGAGCTACTGGATTATTATGAGCGGACGGATCTCACCATCTTGCTTTCCGGTGCTGCTCACGCCGGTTCGGCCGCTTCCGATAGTGGTGAGTTGGAGGCCGGTCTTATCCAAAAAATATCGGCCCATCTGAGCGGTGAAATTTCTGTGCTGCTGGGGCATTCAGGAGTGGGTAAGTCTACCCTGGTGAACGCGCTCACCGGAGCCCACCGTGATACCGGGCATGTTAACGCGGTGACGGGGCGGGGGCGGCACACGTCCTCGTCGGCTCTTGCACTGCACCCCGAGAACACCCCGGCGGGTACCTGGATTATTGATACCCCGGGCATACGCTCTTTTGGTCTTGCGCATGTTCCCCGTGAAAATATTGTTGCCGCGTTCACCGATCTTGTGGAGGGCTTGACAGACTGCCCTAAAGGCTGCTCACATTCGGTGCAGGCTGCGCAGTGCGGTATGGCCGCCTATGTCCGTTCGGGCCGGGCCGGTGCGCAGGGGCCGGCACGGCTTGAATCTCTGCGCAGACTGCTGGGGGTGGCTGAGGCGGCCGGAAAGACAGAAAAGAATCTGGGCACAGTATGAAAGTAGGAAGAATCTCATGATGGCAGCCAGCCCTTACACCGATGACCTCCGTTTAGCGCATATCCTTGCCGACGCTGTGGATAGGCTTACCCTGGGGAGGTTTCAGTCCCGGGATTTTTCGGTGGCGACTAAACCGGATTTGAGCCCGGTGACCGACGTTGACCGGGAGGCGGAGCAGCTTATTCGTGCGCAGTTAGCGAGGGCTCGTACCCGTGATTCTGTGTTGGGTGAGGAGTTTGGTGAGTCCGGGTCTTCGCCGCGGCAGTGGGTGCTTGACCCGATTGACGGTACCAAGAATTTTGTGCGCGGTGTCCCGGTGTGGGCCACGCTGATTGCCCTGCTTGATCGCGGTGTCCCGGTGATGGGTCTGGTGTCTGCTCCTGCCCTGCAACGCCGCTGGTGGGCTGTTGCCGGTGGTGGCGCCTATGCGGGGAAGTCCCTGCACAAGGCGAGTCGTCTTACCGTGTCACGGGTCGGTGAGCTTGAGGATTCTTCTTTTTCTTATTCTTCGCTGACCGGTTGGCGAGATATGGGGCTTCGTGAGCGGTTTCTGGACCTGACCGACCGTGTGTGGCGCACCCGGGCTCTGGGTGATTTTTGGTCTTACTGCCTGGTTGCCGAGGGTGCGGTGGATTGTGCAGCTGAGCCGGTACTGAATCTCCACGATATGGCTGCCCTGGTTCCCCTGGTGCAGGAGGCCGGGGGGCGTTTTACATCTCTGGCCGGTGAGGACGGCCCTCACGGCGGTAACGCGCTGGCAAGTAACGGCCTGCTACACGATCAGGTGCTCACTTACCTGGGCACCGATAAGCGGGCTTAGCCAACCCAACCTGTACCTATGCCCGTTCGGTGTGTGCCCTCTCTTTTTACCAGTAGTATGCGAGCGAAGCTAGAAGGTAGATGAGAAAAGCGACAACCGCAATATCCAAAAGAAGGGCTAGCACCCCGCACACGATACCCCAGGCGCCCATGCTGGTGGCCTTGGTGGAGAAGGCTGTGGGGTGAGGTTTTTTGGCGTTGGCGGTGGCCCGGATTCCCAGGTAGATGGCCATTGCCGCGGCAATGAGTGCGGCGATCAGCGAGAGACCGTAGGTACCGAGTGCCAGGAAAACCAGAACGATAGCGGCAACCCCGCTACCAAGCGAGCCAACCCCATAAAAATATCCGCGGCCCCGGGCATCGGCTAGTGGCTGGGCCCAACCGCGGCTCGCGCTTTCAGGCACCGCATATTCGGGAAGAGCAAGGGTCTGCTGGCTATGCTGATTCATGGTTTCCTCAACTGGGATAGACGGTATGTACAATCTTATAACTCTGAGAGGGTGTAGGCGACTACGAAAGCTATATGCCGTCAACAACTCCAATGTATATAAATGTATATACGAGAGTCCACATAACAGCGCTGAAGGTCACGCCCACTGCACCGGTGAAGATATCGCCCACCGTAACACCCTTTTTAGTACTCGGAGGCCCTCTCATTCTACGTGCCAAACCGACGGTCGGCGACAGGGTGAAGAGATATCTCCCAGCATCATGTGAGTCCTACCCGCTGTACGGCTGGAACCGTTCGAGTTTCCGGTAGAATCACACACATCAGGAGGTTCCCGTTGACCGCTCAATCTCACCTAGAGGGTGCCGCTGTCGCCCTTTCCTACAGCCCCGATCGCAGTATCTTTGACCGTATCTCCTTCTCCGCCCAGAACAAGAAAATTGGTCTCATCGGGGCTAACGGGTCGGGAAAATCAACACTGCTCAAAACAATTGCCGGTGACATAGAGCCCACGTCTGGCAAGATAGTCACCGGTTCCACCCCCTACTACATGGCGCAGGACAAGACCCCGGGCGACCCCCGAACAGTGGCCCAATTTCTCAAGATCGACCGCTACCTTAGAGCCTACGCCCACCTGATAGAGGGCAAACCAACCGAAAGCGATTTCTCCTTCTTAGAAGGAAACTGGGATCTTCACGACCGCATAGAAGAAACCCGTTCGCTCTGGTTCCCCTCCCTAGCGTTAGAAAAACCTATAGCGGACATCTCAGGTGGTGAATATGCCTCACTCGGTCTAGCCTACCTGCACCTTTTCAAGCCCAAAATCGCCTTACTTGACGAACCCTCCAATAACCTAGACCTATCCCACCGGCTACTGCTAACAGACGTACTCACCAACTACCCGCACACCCTGATCATCGCTACGCACGACCGTGAACTTCTCCAGCATGTTGACACAATCTGGGAGCTACGCAACGGATCCCTCACAACAATCGAAGGAACTTACGCCGACTATCTAAGAATGTGCGATGTCCGCCAGGCTCAAAGCCAGCAGCGTCTCCTAGCCGCCACCCAAGAGGTGAAACAGGCCAACCAGGCGGTACGACATTTAGAAAAGAAGCAGGCAACCCGACGGGGCAACAACCGGCTCGCCGCATCGAAAAAACGCGGCTCCAAGATGTCCATGAACGGGCTCAAAGGTCGATCAGAGGCGTCGCTTGGCAAGGATCGAGCCAAACTTCTTGAACGCAAACGGAGAGCAGATGCAGAACATCATGACATTGCAGCAACTGTCGAAAAGTCGCAGCATATCCGTCTACACGGTTTCCTCGACGACGCAGCCACCCAGCCCCAGCAAATCATCCGCCTGGTCAACAAATCTGGGTGGACAACGGTCCTCGGTGGCAACGACAGGGTCGCCCTCCTAGGAGACAACGGGGTGGGGAAATCGACTCTCCTGCGCAGCATCCACAACCCTGCACTGCAAAAACACGGCTCTGCCTGGGCAGAACTCATCCGTGATACACCCGATGCCGTGGGCATCTTGGCGCAGAACTCCTCCCACCTAGACCAGCAAAAAACCGTCTGGGAAGAGCTAACCTGCTCATTTGAGCACTACGATAAGCAAGAAATATTCGCCCTGCTCGCCAGGCTATCCTTCAGTGCCCGTGATGCCGAAAACCTGGTAGGCACTCTATCCGGCGGAGAACGCTTCCGCATAGCTCTCGCCAAGATCCTTCTTGCCCAGCCGCAGAAAAAACTAATCATTTTAGACGAACCCACAAACAGCCTGGATCTGGACAGCCTGAGCGCGGTTGAAGAGATGCTCAACCAGTTTCCCGGCGCCCTACTCGTGGTGAGCCACGATATGACTTTCTTACGCAATATCGCCATCCATCGCTGGTTTGAACTCACCGAAACCGGGCTTGTAGAACTTGTCAAACCAACCGATGAAAACCCGTTTTAACACGTAAAACGCCCACTCCGATACAAACCCAGTTGGAACTGGGCTGACTATCAGAATGGGCGTCCGGGTAGTGGAGATGCGGGGAATCGAACCCCGGTCCGATGCGGCCTCGTCAGGGCTTCTACGTGCGTAGTCTACCTGGCGGTGTTTTCGGCTTCAGCACTTGGGTAAACGCGTCTGCTGCCAAACCTATCCGTATAAAAGTCCCTCACTCCCCTACGGCCGGGAAGCGAAGCAGTGGCCTTTATAAACTGATGCCGGGAACCGGGTCAAAGGCTAACCCGGGCCGACAGACTGTACTCGCGCTTAGGCAGCGAGTGCGAAGTCAGTGCGCTTAGATTTTGCACTTATTGGTGTGCAGAGGGTATTAACGAGTGTCCTCTACATCCTCGGCACGCTTCACCTGTCTCAACGCGCATCGTCGAAACCGATCATCCCCATATTCCTTTATCAAAGAACGCCCCGGCCCAGGTTCTTCTGCGGGTCGGGTATTTAAATATACACCCCGGGGCTCAACCTGCCAAGGGGTGTATCGGAGAACACCGCAGCCTAGCTGCTATAGTTTTCCGTCCACTGGGTTATACAGCTGTCGAGGGCGGGGCCGTTGAGGCCGCCGCACTGATCGTTAATACTTGCAAAGAGGATTGCCCAGACGATAGTGATGATCACGCTAAAGATCAGGCTTATACCGCTGACCACGGTACCGCTGATCGCAACACCTTTTCTTGCACCGGGGGTCTTTTTCAGGTTAACCAGGGCGATGATACCCAGTATCAGACCCACCAGCGCGAGAACAATACCCAGCCCCACCCAGGAAGTCAGCAGCGCCAGGATACCCAGCACCAGGGACGCAATACCGAGGCCGGTACCGGCCGGCTTGCCCACCGGCTGGTTATCGTAGCCGAAAGAAGAATAGGCGGGCTGCTGAGGGTAGGAGTAGCTGCTGTTGTCCGTACCGGGCGGGTAGGTCGCTGGCTGCCCAGCTGGATTCACGGGGCCTGAGGAATAGTTGCCCGGCTCGTAACGGTTATCCCCGTTCTGGGGGGCGTTCGGTACATTGTTGTCAGACACAGTAGGGTCTCCTTATCTTTGGTAAACACATAATATGTATTGAGTTATCCCAGATTCTTATAGCGCATCGCCCTGGCGGCCTCAAGATTATCCTGCCGTTCGCGCAGCGCCTGCCTCTTGTCGTAGTCGCGCTTACCCGTGGCCAGGGCAATCTCAACCTTCGCTTTCCCATTGCTAAAGTACAGTCGCAGGGGGATAACGGTATAGCCGCTCTCTTTGAGCTTCTGGTTAAGTTTATTGATCTCTGAGCGGTGCAGCAGTAATTTACGCCTGCGACGCGCTGCATGGTTTGTCCATGAGCCGCGCCCGTACTCGGCAATGTGTATTCCTTCCAGCCACATTTCACCGTTGTAGACCTGGCAGAAACCGTCGGCGATGGACGCGCCGCCGTCGCGCAAAGATTTTACCTCGGTACCCATCAGCACCAGCCCGGCCTCAAATGTTTCAACAATATTATAGTTATGGCGGGCCCTGCGGTTGGACGCGATCACCTGGTTGTTGGGGTCCGCTACTGTTTTTTTCTTCTTCTGTGCCATTAGTCCCTGTCTTCTGAGCTTCGTGTTGAGGCGCGCCACCTGATACCGGCGTCGATAAAATGATCGAGCTGCCCGTCAAACACCGCGGCGGGGTTGCCCTCTTCGTGATTGGTGCGGAGATCTTTGACCATCTGGTAGGGGTTGAGCACATAGGAACGCATCTGGTCCCCCCAGCTGGCCTTGACATCGCCGGCCAGCTCCTTTTTCTTGGCGTCCTCCTGCTCCTTTTTGAGCAGAAGAAGCCGGGACTGGAGCACCCGCAACGCTGCCGCACGGTTTTGTATCTGTGATTTTTCGTTTTGCATGGACACCACGATTCCGGTGGGGATATGCGTCATCCGAACCGCCGAATCGGTGGTGTTGACGGACTGCCCACCCGGCCCCGAACTCCGAAACACATCAACTTTTAGTTCTGACTCCGGAATCTCTATGGCGTCGGTCCCCTCAATGAGCGGGATCACCTCGACAGCGGCAAAGGAGGTCATTCGCTTCCCCTGGCTGTTGAAGGGAGAAATACGGACCAGCCGGTGGGTTCCCGCTTCAACCGATAGCTTACCGTAGGCATAGGGCGCCTTCACCTCAAAAGTGGTGGATTTAATACCCGCCTCCTCGGCGTAGGAGGTGTCCATGATATTCGTGCTCAGCCCGCTGCGCTCGGCCCAGCGCAGATACATGCGCTGGAGTTTCTCGGCAAAGTCGGAGGCATCTACACCGCCTGCCCCCGCCCGGATGGTGACCACCGCATCACGTTCGTCGTAGTCGCCGGAGAGCAGGGTAACTACCTCAAGGTCTCGCAGTTTATCGTGAATGTCCTCCATCTCTTTCTGCGCTTCGGCAAGCAGCTCATCTTCGTCTTCTTCGCGAGCTAACTCAACCAGGGCCTCAAGGTCATCTATTCTCTGCTCAAGCCGGCTCAGACGCTGTAATTCTGCCTGCTTATGAGATAGCGCGGAGGTGATCTTTTGAGCCTCCTCGGGGTTATCCCAGAGACTGGGCGCCCCAGCGGCCTCAGACAGCTGCGCGATAGCAGAGCTGAGGCCTTCACGGTCGCTCACCTCTTCAATAGATGCGAAAGTGGAGCGCAGTTCTTTGATTGCTGCAGAAAAATCAGTGGACACCATAGGTCATAAGCCTATCGCAATGCGGTACTACTCGTCCGAATCTGTGTCCTCCCCGCGCATGATCTTCACGGCCTGCTCCGTTGGACCGTCATAGACCATCTTCCCGTGATCCAGGACAACTCCCCGATCACAGATCTTCGATACCAGGTCGAGGTCGTGGCTCACCACCACAAGGGTCTTCCCCTCGCGGGCAAGTTCCTCAATTTTGGCAATACACTTGCGCTGAAAAGGCTCATCGCCGACAGCCAGAATCTCATCCACCAGAAAAATCTCGGGAGAGGTATGCACAGCCACGGCAAAAGCAAGCCTCAAATACATACCCGATGAGTAGAATTTCACCTCGGTGTCGATAAAATCGCCAATCTCGGAGAACTCCACAATCGAGTCGAAGTGAGCCTTGATCTCCTCCTCGGTCATACCCAGGATAGCGCCGTTAAGGTAAACGTTATCGCGGCCGGTCAGATCGGGGTGGAACCCCGCACCCACCTCAATAAGGCCGGCGATACGGCCGCGGGTGAGCACCCGGCCCTCATCCGGGTGCATAACCCCCGAAATCATCTTAAGCAGGGTGGACTTGCCCGAACCGTTAAAGCCCAACAGGGCGACCCTCTCCCCCTCACGAATATCCAGCTGCACCCCGTCAAGAGCATTAAACCTCTCATTGAGGTCACCCTTTCTGCCTTTGAGCAGCCAGACAAAAGCCTCCTTCATCGAACGGGTATGGCGCAGAACAAAGCGCTTGACCAGCGAATCAATCGAGACCACCACCCGGGCATCCGGGGAAATCGGTGCCAGGTCAAGTTTTTCAATGTCCATGACAGATCAGAGCTCCTGGGCAAAGTTGCCCTCAAGTTTGCGGAAAAGCCTATCGCCAATCCACAGCGTAAACAGGGAGATCAGCAGCGCTACCGGAACCCAGAAGCTCAGCAGGTGCGGAGGAATATGTGATGTTGGTAAAGCAGCCGCATCCGCCGAGAGGGTTGGTATCCAAAAGGCATAGTGAAAAAGCTCTACCGCCACCGTTAGAGGATTAACCAAATAAACCGGAAGCACCCAGTCCGGGAGATTATCTCTCACCATGGTCCAGGAGTAGAGTACCGGGGAGAACCAGGTGGCCACCATCAAGAGCATATCCACAATGTTCTCCGAATCCCGGAAGAAAACATTGGCCACACCAAAGATCAGGCCCAGACCCGCCGAAAACAACATAATGATAACCATGGCCACCGCAGCCGCCCCGATCTGGCGCAGACTAGGGTGCCAGCCCGAAACCAGGCAGGCCGCCAGCAACACCAGAATCTGCGGCAGAAAATGAATCAGGGCAACCCAAATAGTGGAGACCGAGAAAAGCTCCCTGGGCAGGTAGATCTTCTTAATCAGAGGCCCGTTCACCACCATGGCCTTAGCCCCGTTGCTGAACCCCTCAGAGAAAAAATTGATCACAATCATACCCGAGAAGAGATAGATCGCGTAGTTCTGCATACCGCGTTCCAGACCCAGGAAAAGACCCATGGCAACATAGAAAACAGCAAACTGAACACCCGGTTTAATATAGGACCAGAGGATACCCAGCACAGAGCCGCGGTAGCGCACCTGAATCTCTTTATCAACCAGGAGCCTCAGCAGGTAGCGGTTTTTGAAAACGTCGCGCAGACCCCGCCCGTGGCCGGGGGGTGATAAAAGCTGATCACTCATGCCACTCATCGCACCAGTTCAGACTCGGTGTGTTTTTCAAACGTCTTCGCCCAGGCCTCATAGGAGGCCACCTCAGCGGCGGCGGAACGGTACCGCTCTCGCAGGCGAGACCAGTCCTTAAAAAGTTTTGCGTGCAGTTTCGACGCGCTCACCAGATTGTCGCGCAACTTCCGGGGGTCACGCTGGTACCAGAAAACACCGGTGCCCTCAGCATTGGTCACCAGAAGCGAATCAAACTTTGAAACAGTCCACCAGCGGTTCTCCGCATAGCTCAACTGAATCTGCGGATAGGACTGAGCCATCTCATCAACCGGCTTAAAGAGCTGCCTTCCCACCGTCGAAACGGTCCACGGAATCAACCTCTGATAGCCGGGTGACTTGAAATTCCTGCGCCCCCTAAAAGGAGGCTTAACCGTCCTGGGCTGGGGGTAAGCGTCAATATCGGTCTCCAGCTGGGCATCCCGAAACTCGGCAACCTTTCCACGAATAACCGGCAGTCGGTCCACCAGCGACGGGTGCAGATGCTCCGGGCCTGACAGGAGATCCTCAATCGCCATCAGACGGCCCGCCTCAGTGTAATACTGCATAGAAAGAGCGTGTTTAATATCCAGAAAAAGAGACTCGCGCAAAACGGAACCACCCTTCTCAAACGGAGAATGGATCAGGGCAGTGATCAGACGGTTGCGTTCGTGAAAATAGGCCTGCCAGCCCACAGAGTCGTCCTTGTCCTGCCACGAAACATGCCAGAGGCCGGCCCCGGGGAAGGACACCGTTGCGATTCCTGCCGCCTTAGCCCGCAGACCGTACTCCGCGTCATCCCACTTGAGGAACAGGGGCAAAGAAAGACCTATTGATCTAATAACCTCGGTGGGGATGAGGCACATCCACCAGCCGTTGTAGTCAACATCGATCCGGCTGTGCATCCAGTGTGTGCTGCGCAGATTAGACTGTGCCAGGTCGTGGCCCAGGGACATCTCATCGTAGGGTTTATCGTAGAACGTCCGCCAGGGGTTAACGACCTCACCAAAAGCGTGCAGCACAGAGCGGTCATACATGTCAAACATATGGCCACCAACAATTGTTGGTTTCTTGCAGTGGTCGGCAAAAGTAATCAGCCTAAGAATAGACTCGGACTCAACCACCACATCGTCATCCAAAAGTATGACATAGTCACTGCCGTTGTTGACCGACTCAAACATGCCCCGGGCAAAACCACCGGAACCACCCATATTGGCCTGGTTAATAATACGGAATTTTCCGGCCAGAGGGGCCACGACCTCTTCGAACTCGGGGTGATCCTGCACCTTATCTGTGCCCTGGTCAACAATCAAGACCTCCTGTACCGCCTCAAGCGCGTCAAGGTTTTCCCCCAGCGACCTGATGTTATCAATACAGTATTGAACCTTGTTCATCGTGGTGATCTGAACCGTCGCCCTACCACCGTTTTCACCGAGTCGGGGGCTGAGAGAACCCCGCCACTGTGCCTCCACCAGGGTCAGGTCTTCTTTAGTGGCGGTCAGATCAAACCAGTACCAGCCACCGTCACCAAAGGGAGCCAGGGTCAGGGCAAAGTCGCAGGTTTCTTCACCAGAGACTTCCCGGGCATCAACACGCTGAATAACACCGCGAGCATTAGATTTGTAAACAACCACCATGCCCTCACCGCGGGTGGTTATGGTGAGATTAACGGTCTTGAGATCCGTCCACCGGCGCCAGTAGGAGGCGGGAAAAGCGTTGAAGTAGGTTCCAAAAGAAACGGTGGTCCCCTCTTTCAGCCGGGTAGAGTGCCGTCCCAGAAAATCGGTTCCAGCCCCCGCAGAAACATTGGAGAGCACCGCACTTTTAGCCTCTTGCTGGGCAGTTGCTTTGGCAATGGTTTTCGCGGCGTCCCCGTCCAGCCGGGTGGGAAGCTGCACCCCGGTTGCGCTACCGCTGTCTATATAGAGCGGAATAACGTCTGTTTGCACAGCTTGGGGAAAGATAACTCGCTGGAGAGTGCGCAGCGCAGTTGTATCGGTTTCAGTAGTGGTCATATCCTCTTACCTTAGGCCTCAATTCCACCGGACATAAGTTTTTTGCCCTGCTCGTAGTGGGGGCGGATTTTATTGTCAAACATGGAAAGTGCCGCACCTATTGCCATGTGCATATCAAGATACTTATAGGTACCCAGCCGTCCGCCAAAGAGTACGCTGTTCTCACCGGCGGCGAGGTCGCGGTAGGCCAGCAGTTTCTGGCGGTCTTCCGAGGTGTTCACCGGGTAGTAGGGCTCATCGCCCTTCTCGGCAAAACGGGAGAATTCGCGCATGATCACGGTGGCTTCCCTGGTGTAGTCACGCTCGGGGTGGAAGTGGCGGAACTCATGGATACGGGTGTAGGGATAGTCGGCATCCGGGTAGTTCATCACCGCGCATCCCTGAAAATCTTCAACCGCTAGCACTTCTTCCTCAAGGTCAATAGTGCGCCAGGAAAGATCGCCCTCGGTATAGTCAAAATAGCGGTCGACAGGGCCCGTGTACACCACCGGAACCTGCCCCAGAACCCTCGAACGAGAATACTCGTGATCATCCGCAAAAAAGTCGGTGTTAAGCCGCACCTCGATATTGGGGTGGGCCGCCATACGCTCCAACCAAGCGGTATAGCCGTCAACGGGCAGTCCCTCATACTTGTCGTTGAAATAGCGGTTATCGTAGGTGTAGCGCACGGGGAGACGGGAAATAATAGAAGCCGGCAGCTGGGCGGGATCCGTTTGCCACTGTTTAGCGGTGTAGTGCTTGATAAAAGCCTCGTACAGTGGACGACCAATGAGCGATATGCCCTTGTCGTTGAGGTTTTGGGGGTCGGTCCCCGCCAGCTCTCCCGCCTGCTCTTTGATCAGGGCTTTAGCTTCCGCCGGCGAGTAGGCCGCACCGAAAAACTGGTTAATAGTGCCCAGGTTAATGGGCATCGGATACACCACATCCTTGTGGCGAGTGTAAACCTTGTGAACGTAGTTGGTAAACCCGGTAAACCTGTTGACATACTCCCAGACGCGCTCGTTTGAGGTGTGAAAGAGATGGGCGCCGTAGCGGTGAACCTCGATTCCTGTCTGGGACTCCTTCTCACTGTAGGCGTTCCCACCGATATGGGATCTACGGTCAAGAAGAGCAACCTTCAGACCCAGCTCGGTAGCGGCCTGCTCAGCGATGGTGAGACCAAAAAGGCCCGACCCTACAACAACGAGATCAGCGTTCACAAAAACTCCTGTATTTTCTAACTCCGGCATCTGCACGGGCACCCGAGTTGCCACTCTACACCTGTCCCCCACCCTGTGCAGGGGTGAAAGTCCGCGAAGAAACTAAGATATTATCACCAATAAACCTACCCGACCACAGGACATATTCTTTGTATTCTTCGGCAATATTTTACCCACGAGTTCCCCGCGCATCGTGCCTCCCCGGACGAGCTAGGCACTGGGGGTCAGGTGGTCGTTGAGCGGAGTAGAAAAAAGAAGCAGAATAGTTGCTCCAGCCACAGCGGCACCGATAAGCCCCGGCACAGGTTGCCCGGCGAATGCGGCCTGAACACCGAGGACAAAGATAAACAGCTGCCACACTAACAGCAGCGACCTGCCCGATGGCCTAGCCCTAAGCACCAGTCTGCCCGAAAAAAAGATTCCCCCGCCCAGCACCAGGAAAAACCCACCCAGCATGAGCGCGCTCATCGAAAAACCCTGCCGCAGTCCAAAACCTATCAGCAGCACCCCGTACAGGCACACGACCGCAGCCTCAGCGGCAGCGAGGATAAAGGTAATTTTCACAGAGCGGGAAACCGGCAGCTTTGACATGCATCCTTCACAATGAACGGTTGAACAACTGGCACTATCATTACCACAGTCTCTCTTTTTTACACCAATAATATGATTCAACCCATACACCAATCGGGCTGTGATATATAACTCACCCTTTCGGAAGAAAATTTTTGTCTCAACCCTCTTGTTTACTTATTCGTTACGTGGGAAAGTTATTGAGGTTGTTTCAGGCTCCTTCACGGGGCCTGAATTTGTTGTCAGAGCACATCAAGCCTGATTGTGCTATCGGTTATTTACCCTCACAGAGGAGAACCTGCTCATGGACTGGCGTAGCCGAGCCGCTTGCCTGGAGAAAGATCCCGAACTGTTTTTCCCGGTGGGAAACACGGGCCCCGCTCTACTCCAGATAGAAGAAGCAAAAACGGTGTGCCGAAGCTGCACGGTGATGGACACCTGCCTGCAATGGGCAATTGAGACCGGTCAAGACTCAGGCGTATGGGGCGGCACCAGCGAAGACGAAAGACGCGCAATGAAGCGTCGGGCAGCACGCGCTCGCCGCGCCTCCTAACCTGGGAATTTTTATTCACACGGTGGGGGTTTCAAGCTATCTAAACGGCTTGAAACCCCCACCGTTTCTATCACCACCGCACCGAAGACAATCGCTGAAAACGCTAGCGAGACACCGGAGACAGGACCGCGGTAATGGTCACCCTGGTACCCGATGGCCGGGCCGGCTCCCAGCGAATTTTACCGTTGAGTTCGCTGGCAACCAGGGTTCGAACAATCTGTATGCCCAACCCCTCCCTCGACTCCGGTTGCCGCAGGGCGGCCGTACCCGACTCCTCGAAACTCTGCCCGCCCATACCGCCGCCGTCGTCGGTAACCGTCACGGTCAGCACAGGCTCCCCCGCCTCATTGACCGCCCTCAACCCATCCAAAGTCACCGTCCCGGTCCCCTCGGCAAGCCCGTGTTCCACCGCGTTTGCCACAATTTCGTTAATCACCAAAGCCAGAGGGGTCGCAAACTGGCTGGGCATCTCACCGAAAGAGCCGGTGAGTACGGTCCGAATCTTTTGTCCCGGCGAAGCCAGCTCAGCCGCCAGGTGAAACTGTCGGCGAATAAGCTCATCAAAATCAACCTGCTGCGACAGCCCCTGCGATAGAGACTCGTGCACCATAGCGATAGTTGACACCCGCCGCATTGCCTGCGAAAGCCCCTGCCTGGCTTCCTCGCTTTCCATCCGGCGCGACTGCAACCGCAAAAGGGCAGAGACCGTTTGCAGATTATTTTTAACACGGTGGTGGATCTCTCGAATCGTGGCATCCTTGGTCATTAATTCCAGCTCACGCCGCCGCAACTCGGTGACATCGCGACACAGGATAATGGCACCGTAGCGCTGTTCCCCCAGGGTTGTCATACGACGTAGAGGAATGGCTCTGTACGTGACACTGGTGTTTTGAGCCTTGATCTCTGCACGCCAGGGCATCCTTCCGGTGAGCACCAGCGGTAGGGTTTCATCGGCCTTATCGTCACCGGGTAAAAGCTGGCGTGTCAGCTCGTAGAGCCTGCTATCCTCCAGTTCCCCCTCAAAGCCCAGACGCTTGTAAATGGACGAGGCATTGGGGGAGGCAAACAGCACCTTTCCCTCGGCGTCGAGAGTGAGTATACCGTCGCTCACACGCGGGTTACCCCGGGAGGTTCCCACCGGCGCGTTGAACTCCGGCCAGCTTCCCCGCGTAACCATCTGGAGCAGGTCATCGGCTATCTTTCGGTAAACAAGCTCAATCCGCGGCGGAGTACGGTTACCGAAAGGCTCAGTATGAAGGGTGAGCAGACCGATGGTTCGATCGTTACGGACCAGCGGGATAACCGCGGTATTAACCGTGAGGTCGGCCGCGGTCTCATCGTCTCTGAAACGCACTATTTCATGGGTCGTCCAGGCGATCCAGGCCCGGGTGCGTAGCTTGCTACCCATCTCGCGGTCAACCATATCCCGGTGAAAAATAGTATGAACTGTTGAGGGCCTCACCTGACTTACGCTGCGGTAACGGCTCTTTTCGGTCACACCCAACTGGTGAAGGCTGTCACCGCTCTCCGGCTCGGGCACGGGCAACCAGAGCATAATATCGCCGTGGGCGGTGTCAGCGATAATCTGCCAGTCCCCCAGCAGAAGGTGCAGCCACTCGGTATCACCGGGGCCGAGATGAGTATTGAGCATGGGATCAGCAAGCATTCTTCCTCCGACATCGGGTTCCCCTCAACTGTAATTTACCGCCGCCTATTTTTCTGCCTCAGGCTGCCCAGCCGGCGGATCCGCGGATGGCTAGCTGCTGGGGAGAGCCTCCCGGCAAAGGTCTGCCACGCTGTCCGACCACCCACCGCTCTAGCCGTCATCGGCGCCTCAAGTAGAGAAAGGCTGGAGGTGAGCATACCGTTGACAGCAAGCGCAAGCTCCGTTGCCGGTGCATATTCGGCGAGTGTCTGCCCGCCAAGCCAGGACCTATCGAGGGTTACCCGGTCGTAGGGTAAGAAACCTGCCAGGTTCCGGTCGGGGCCGAACCGGTGCCATGCCTGGGTAATATTTTCACGCGGATTAGCCCCGGCCGCATATTGCCGTACTTTATTGACCCACACCGACCTGGGAGGAGCAATATTTTTCTCACCGTAGAACGTATCGAGAGCCTCATAGGCTTGAAAAAGCCTCGGAATACCCAGAACATCGGCGCTACCGAGCAGGAGCACAAGATCGGCTGCCTCCAGGGTAATACGGGTAGCCGCGTTGCGGCAGGGGGCGAGCCCGTCAAAACTGAGTTCCTCGTCTTCTTCCAGCACCGGCGCGGTATCGGCAATAACCAAGTCGTAGCTGTGCCGCAGATACTCTATGACCGGAGTATATGTTTGTGTTTGTATTTCTGGCCAGCGTTCTGGCCGGGTGATACCGGTGAGAACATCGAGCTGGGCGGATCCTACCGAGACGGTGCTCATGGCCGACTTGAGGCTGCCTCGGTGCAGTCTGCCGCGGTCAGCACAGTAGCAGAGCTGCGCCAGACCCGAGTAGTTTTCTACTATGCCAACCAGAGAGCCCACCGAGGGGGCGTACGTATCGGCGTCGATGAGACATACCCGGTAGCCCCGTCGGGCGGCGTAGGCGGCAAGGTTGATGGCCAGTGTTGTTCTGCCCGGTGAGCCGTGTCCGCTCCACAGCGAGATGAGACGCCCCCGACCCGTTTCGTTAGCTGCCGGCGAGGGTTCACCGTCTTTCACGGTCGGGGAATTTTGGGGGTGACGGTTCTGCCGTTCACAACCGGTAGGGTCTTCTCCTGCGGTGGCGGTATTCAGCATCTGCAGCACTTCACTGCCGCTGGCCAGGGTACTGACCCAGTGTAGCTGGTTGATATCGGGGCGCTCGTGGGGGTCGGTCACCATGACCACCGCAAGCCCCTGAGCTTGCAGCTGAGCGATCACCGAACGGGTCACGTCCTCTCTGTTTCCCACCAGGAGAACGACCCTGGCGATTCCAGCCTGGGCAAACCCCAGCAGTTCGGAGATATCTCCGGTCTGTCGTACCACGCTCATGCGCCCCCGCTGGCTTTCAATAGTCGAAATATACCGGCCGGCTGAATCTCCAAAAACAATGATGGGCAGGATCACGGCTCACCCCCGTTTTCTCACACACAATATTATATGTGATACAGGATACTAAATGACGGGGGTTCGTGCACTGCGGACAGTATCTTTACACCGCACCGTTACCTCGGTCCCGATCTTTGCCCTGCAAACAGGTAGTTTTTCTCACGATCGGGTATCAGTTGGTGTCTACCGGTAGCTATAGTGTTCATAGGCCTCTATACGTGACATTTACAAGGAGATAGAGCAAATGGTTGAGCAGCGCTTCCTCACCCTGTCCGAGGTGAGTGAAATACTCCATATCACCCTGAGCCAGGCGCGCGCGCTGGTGAAATCCGGCGAGCTGGCCGCCATACAGATTGGTGGACGCGGCCAATGGCGGGTGGAAATCACAAAGCTTGAGGAGTATATTGCCGCCGCCTACGAAAAAACCGCTCACAGCATTCGACCGGCGGCCAGCGACAGGACTGTCGTCTAGGCTAGAGTGCCGAACATACCGCCGACACGCCATCAAAGGGAATGACCCTTAAACCTAGAATCTTCTTCGAGCGGTAGGCCCCTTCAATACGGTGAAGGGCTACCTCAACAAAGTCCATTCCCACATTTTCGACGCTGCCCTCGATGCCGCCACCACCGCAGGTATAGAAAATTCGCACGGGTATGCGGGCTAGACTCAGTGCCCGCAAGGTGTAGCCCAGGCTCAGTTGGTGGGTTACAGGCCCCGGATCCGCACACGAGAACCTGTTCCCGCCCTCCCACCACACAATAGCCTGCTGGGGGATAACCACATTTTCTTCCTCCGTTTTCAGCTGAATCCAGCCGAGCCCAAGCGAGATCAAACGCCCCCGCCATACCCGTTCTCCCGCCGTCCCAACGGTGAGATCCTCCCCTTCTTGAGCGGCTAGGCGATCTATCTGCCGCACCCTGGCGTATTCCGCCCTATATACCTCCCGCGCATCGGCTTGCCTGTCCTGCTGCCGCATGGCAGCCAACTGTATCTCGTAGTCTCGCAGCACTCTGTCCATACTTCATAGGCTAGCTCACAACAGAACCCTTCCCCCGCAGGTACAAAGACCGATAAAAAATTTCTGCCACCACGCTTTACAGAGAGCAAATGAAGAGTAATACTAATAACATCACCAAATAGCATCAAACTACATCAAAAGGGATAAAGCGGAGCACAGTGTATGCCGCTTCCCTTTCGTTCCAAACACACAGCCGAGTCCGTACGGGCCCAGCCCGGAAGACAAAGGAGTCAAACAGTGCAAGAGAATTTTCCCTCACGAGAATTTGACCGATATATCGACGCATCAGCCAGGGAGTACGAAAGCTTTAAAAAGAAAATCATCGAACGCGAAACCACAGCCAACAGAACAGGTATAGCTCTCGCCCCCAGCGATCCCGAATCACGGTCCATTGAGGTAATGTGCTCGGGCCTCAGCGTGGCCATACTCGAAATTTTTGCGGGAAAACGACCCGCCAACCATATCGCCAAATGGCTCACCAGGGACTGCTACGAAAAAATTGTGCGGCGAGCACAGATCACCAAAATGACCCTGCGCAAGCGCTACGCCTCGCTTCCCCTGAGCAGTTCACCCTTCAAAAATAGTCTGGGCCTGCCCACAACCCGGCGGGCCAGAGCACAGCGGGTCAGCGAAAACGCCTTTGAGGTATGCCTCATCATGGAAGATTTTTCGCGGGTTCGCGCCATAGCTATCAGGGTAGAAAAAATCCTGACCGCCTGGAAAATTTCAGCTATCGAAATTGCCTAAACCGCGCAACGCTCAGCAGCGGTGCGAGATGCCACTCTCACCCGATTTCCCCCAAGGCACCTCGCACCCGTACAGACCGGCTACTACTTCTTTTTCTTGCTCTTCCCGTTCCTCTTTTCCTTCCCATCACCAATGCTGATCACACCGGTTTCATCGCTCACCTCGGCTTCACGCACCTTGGTCTCGGTACCACCGGCCTCGGAAGGAGCGGAATACCGCAGGAACTTGGGCTGGGCCGGAATATCCAGCTGAATCTTTGATGCCCGGGTGCGCTGCTTCGAAAGATCAAGATTATAAAGGTAGGTCACCGTTTCCTCCCGCACCGCATCCATCATGGACTGGTACATGGTGTACCCTTCACGCTGGTACTCCACCAGCGGGTCCCTCTGAGCCATCGCCCGCAAACCAATCCCCTCTTTGAGATAGTCCATCTCGTACAGGTGCTCGGGCCAGCGCTTACCAATCACGGAAAGCACAACTCGGCGCTCAATCTCACGCATGGCCTCGGGCCCGATTTCAGCCTCACGGTCTTCATAGATCACGCGAGCATCGGCAAGCACCTCGGTCACCAGAAGGTCACGGGTAATCTTTGAACGGTCACCGGCGGCCTCCTCAAGGTCTTCGACCGTAATAGTCAGCGGAACAATGGTGGTCAAAGACTCCCAGAGCTTCTCAAAGTCCCAATCCTCAGCATGGCCCTGCCCCGCCTGCTCATCGATGATAGAAGTCAGAACCTCATCGGTAAACTTCTTCACATACTCTTCAAGATCATCACCCTGCAAAATAAGGTTACGGTCCCGGTACATGGCCTCACGCTGCCGGTTCAGCACATCATCGTATTTCAGAATATTCTTGCGCTGTTCAGCATTACGCGACTCCACCTGTCCCTGGGCAGAAGCAATCACGCGGGACACCAGCTTAGAATCAAGGGCCGTATCATCGGGGGCGCCGGCCATGAGGCGAGCCGCAGCCTGCCCGTTAAAAAGCCTCATGAGATCGTCGGCAAGCGAAAGATAAAAACGTGACTCACCCGGGTCCCCCTGCCGCCCGGAACGCCCGCGCAGCTGGTTGTCAATACGACGAGACTCATGCCGCTCCGTGCCCAGAACATACAGGCCACCCAGCTCGATAACCTCTTCGTGCTCCGCCTCAGCTGCCTCTTCACACTCGCGCAAAACAGCGGGCCACCGCTTCTCGTACTCGGCAGAGTTCTTCTCAGGGTCAAGGCCCAGCTGAGACATTTTCTCAACGGCCTCAAACTCCGGGTTTCCGCCGAGCATAATATCGGTACCGCGGCCTGCCATATTGGTGGCCACCGTTACCGCACCGCGGCGACCCGCCTGGGCCACGATTGCAGCCTCCCGGGCATTGTTTTTAGCGTTGAGAACCTCGTGGCGCACCCCCTCACGCTTGAGGAGTTTCGACAGGTACTCGCTCTTCTCCACGCTGGTTGTTCCCACCAGCACCGGCTGACCCTTGATATTGCGTTCTTTGATGTCTTCAACCACAGCGTTGAACTTGGCGATCTCGTTTTTATAAACCTTATCTGCCCTGTCAATCCTCGCCACTTCTCTGTTAGTGGGGATGGGAACAACACCGAGTTCGTAGGTGTTCATGAACTCTGCCGCCTCGGTTTCAGCGGTACCGGTCATCCCCGAAAGCTTGTTATACATACGGAAATAGTTTTGCAGGGTGACCGTCGCCATCGTCTGATTCTCGGGCTTAATCTCCACCCCCTCCTTGGCCTCAATTGCCTGGTGGATGCCCTCGTTATAGCGGCGACCGGGCAAAATACGGCCGGTATGCTCATCGACGATCATCACCTCACCGTCAATCACCACGTAGTCTTTATTATTTTTGAAAAGCTCTTTAGCTTTGATCGCATTATTGATAAAGCCGATCAGGGGGGTGTTTGACGGTTCGTAGAGATTACGGATACCCAGGTGATCCTCCACTTTATCTATACCCGGCTCCAAAATACCCACGGTACGTTTCTTCTCATCGACCTCGTAGTCAGTCTCTCGGTCAAGGCTGCGAGAAAACCTGGCGAACTCAGAGTACCAGCGGTTCGCCTCTCCCGCTGCGGCACCGGAGATAATGAGGGGGGTGCGGGCTTCATCGATCAGAATCGAATCAACCTCATCGACAATGGCAAAATTATGGCCGCGCTGCACTTGCTCGTCGACAGTCCACGCCATGTTATCGCGGAGATAGTCAAAACCGAACTCGTTGTTGGTCCCATAGGTAATATCTGCCTCATACTGTTTGCGGCGATACTCGGGGGTCTGGCTAGAGAGAATCACCCCGGTCTCCATACCGAGGAAACGAAAGACACGCCCCATTAGATTGGCCTGGTACTCGGCTAGGTAGTCATTGACTGTCACCACATGTACGCCCTGCCCCGAAAGCGCATTCAGGTAGGACGGTGCGGTGGCCACCAGTGTTTTGCCCTCACCGGTTTTCATCTCGGCAATATTCCCCAGATGTAGGGCGGCACCGCCCATCAGCTGCACATCGTAGTGGCGCTTACCCAGGGTACGTTTTGATGCCTCGCGCACCACCGCAAAAGTTTCGGGAAGCAACGAGTCCAGTGATTCGCCCTTATCCACACGCTGCCGGAAGGCATCGGTCTCCGCCCTCAGCTCCTCGTCTGACATTCCTTCAAAAGTTTCTTCGAGCGAGTTCACCGCGTCAGTGTACGCACGAAGCTGCCTTAGAACTCTTTTATCCCCGACTCGAAGAATCTTTTCCAAGAAAGATGCCACGGAAACTGACTCCTTGATATGACTGCAAACTGTTGGTATCGACTTACAGGTTCACGATACACGCCCTACCCATTCTAGGGTAATCACGACAGTCACACGTATTTTAGGCCCCCGTTCCTCTCTGGGCACATCATTCCCACCGCTACCACACGAGACAAAGGGGGTACCCGGTAGATCATCTCCGGGTACCCCCATCAGCTCGAACCTGTCCCCGGCACCAGAACCGGCAGGTCCAATCTCAAAACTTAGCCCTCAAGCGTAATCACACCGTATGACCAGCCCTTCCGGCGGTAGACCGCGGCTGGATCTCCCGAGTCTTTATCAACGTAGATAAAGAAATCGTGGCCCACCAGCTCCATATGGTCGATCGCTTCCTCGGCGGTGAGCTTGGCTGCCGGGAAACTCTTGCGGCGGATTTCCAGCGGAGAAGTCAGCTCATCGTCAAGCGAGTATTCGGTGGAGAATGCCGCTTCCTCAACCGGAACATCGTCGAGCAGAATCTCGGCAACTGCCACCCGGTCGTCAATCACCGGCAGTGAGCCCGTTGCCTCCGACACCGACTGCGGACGCTTGCCCCCGGCCTTGGGGGTCTTACGGCGGTCGCGAGCGCGGCGTAGACGCTCAAGCAGTTTACCGTAGGTGTCGTCAAAGACAGCAAACTTATCTTGTCCGGACGCTTCAGCGCGCAGCACGGGGCCTCGGCCAATCACGGTGATTTCAACTCGAATAGTGTTGGGCCCGGTATGCCCATCTTTGGAGAATTTCACCTCGATATCGTCAACCCGCTCAAGTTGCTCGAACTTGGTGACTTTGTCTTCAACATATTCACGAAGACGGTCGGTGACCTTAACGTTGCGTCCGATGACGTTGATTTCCACAGTGCCCTCCAGTGTTTGGGGGTGATTGAATTGAGCTGTTGCCCAAGGGGAATCTTTTGCTGATCCCTTGCTTTTAGATTAGTTGATTTCATGTTGCAAGTCACGTAGATAGCGGCCGGGGAGGGGCAGAATTCTATGAAATACCGCGGATTGTTGACCGCGCGGAAACCGATGCTACGGTGCAGGCTCCCAGCACCTTTGCACCGGCCTTTTCCAAGGTTTGTGCGGCGGCAAGCAGGCTTGCCCCGGTGGTCACCACATCGTCAATGAGCACGCAGGTTTTCCCCCTCACATCATATTCAAAGCCCAGCAGGCTGAGGGGTGGTTTGGCAAGAATCATCGAACGGTGTGCCCGTCTCAGCCGAGCTTCTTGGCCCAGCGTTTTTTGCCCGCTACCCGATCCGGTGGGCAGCAGCCCCGCTGATTTTTTGGCCACAGCGGGGAGCACGGCGGGTCTGGATCCACTCCGCCCATACGCACTATCCGTTAGAAGATTGCGGGAGAATTCTCTGAGTGCCCGCCGTGCCAGCAGCTCAGCCGGCTCAAAGCCACGCCGCCAAGTGCTTGACCGTTCGGAAGGGATAGGAACCAGGAAGAGGCGGGAGTCTGACCCGCCGTCCCTGTCTTCCCCCTCCCCCAGCAGGGTATTGAGTGCCCTGTTGAGAGCCGTCGCAAAATAGGGAAGCAAATCTACCCTACCCCCATTTTTATAGGCCAGGATGGCGCCGGCTAGCTCGTATTCGTAGAGTCCGGCAGAAACCACCGGCGGCCCGGGATAGGTGAGGGCGGGTCGATGAACGTTGAGAAGGGACTGGCGCAGTAAAAAAGAGCAGCGCGCACAGAGGTCGCTCCGTGCCCCTAGAGAATCGCCATAGGCCAGGCAGCAGGCACACTCCTTGGGTACAAACACATCGTAGATCTGATACCAGCCCACCCGACACTCTTCCTGCACCCGCTGAAACCAGCGACGATTACTCCCCCTCGTATTCATATTCCCTATCATGCCGGCCCGGGCCGGTTAATCACAGAAAAAGATCGTGGAGGCTGTGGATAGGAGCCTAGCAGGAGAAACTGATCTCGTGGATACTGGTTTCAATCCGCGACCAGCCACGGTCAACCAGCAGATAAATATTCTGGTTACTACCCTGAGCTATGACCCGGTCGCCACCAATACATGCGCTGAGCCCGGAGAGCGGATCAAGACGGTCAAGGGCAACCAGCTCACCGGTCAGATGCACCTGTTCAACCTCCCCGGTCTCAAAATTAGCGGCGATCAAAGACTGGTCGGATACCCACAGGGCATACTCGATACCGATGGAGGTGGCCACCCGCACCGGTTCGTTGAGGGCGGTAGGTCTATTGTCTGAATCCCTCTGAATACCGCTTACCCACAGGTAGGAGGTATCACCGGAGACAGCAACGATAGCGGCCCGGGAACCGTCCCTGGAGATACGCACCGACCGGATATGAGCACCCAGCAGCCAGGAGGCGGTGATCTCCACGGGTTCGACCTCGGCCTCCGACGAAAACGGGACCGCGCGCACACTTCCAGTGCTATCTCCCGACCACAGCCACTGGAACTGATCGAAGCTGGGCACGGTGAGCCCCACACCGGAAAATACAGGACTGCTGTTACCGCTACGCACCAGAAACAGGCCGGAGCGCGCAACATTGAGATAGGCAAAAGTTTGCCGGCTATAGTCCATGGCGGTTGCAATCATAGAGTCACCGTCTGAACTATAGACCGTGGTGGCGGACTCGGACCCCAGAATCTCATTCCGCAGGGTAAGGTCAGCGCCGTCCACCGCCACCACGTGTTCAGATACGGCGGGATTCACCTGGGGGACAATATAGTTAGCAAGCTGGCCGGTAGAAACTGACTCATCATTAAAACTGAGGCTCACAGAATCGATACCGCTGATCAGCGTGAGAGTCTGGGTCAGCTGCGTATGGATGCGCTCAATATCTAGCTGGGTCATATCCGAGCTCAAACCATCACCGGCAAGGCTCACCTGGGCCACCGTACCATCGACGGGAACAGAGTTTCTGGTGAGTCCGCTGCCACCGGGAATCGCGCTACGCACAGCATCCTGCAGATAGGGTGCGGGCCCCTCGATAAGCATCCGCACCACAGAGGTGGACACCGAAGCACGGTCAGCAAACCAGCGGATATCGGGCACAGCATAGGTGAAGGTGGTGTCATAAAAATAGAGGGTGAACGGCGCAAAACTCTGATCGAACTCCTGCTGGTCCAAAACCAAACCATCGGGAAGCTGCGCAATCCGCCACTGCCCCTCCACCTGCTCCAGAACAAGCGAGAGCTGCTGCTCGTTCACCTCAGCGTAGGAGGTTGCCAGGCCGGCAGCATTCACCCGGGTCTTCATGCGCACCGTTACACCGTACTCGCCGGCCGTTTCGCCCGATTCAATACGCAGGTCCTCGCTGTACACCAGTGTCTGGGTATCGGCCCGCCAAGACTCTGCGGTATCCGGTGTCAGAAACTGCCGGGCAATACTGTAATCGTTATCTGAGCCAACCCCCGCCCGAAAAAAACCCTCAATGATCTCCCGGGGGCTAGCTCCCTCCGCCGGACCCTGCGGGGATTCGCCGCTTCCCGAGGACTCCGAACCATCGGACGTGTCGGCATAGTGGTTAACCGACCCCCGCATCGGAATAGAGGCACACGCGGATAATAACCCCAACGACACCGCTGAAACCCCCAGCCCTAGAAGGCTACGGCGACTCATCCTCTCCACCACGACTACTTTTCTCCCTCCGCACGGATTGTGGCCCGCTCAAACTCGTGCTCCAGCGAGACCCTGGGGACAGTGCTGCTCACGGGGTCCCTCACCTTCTCAATATCCGCTGCCAGGGGTACCGGGGACTCCCCGGCTTCCTCCCCCTGCCGCAGCGGTAGAGTCATACGGAAGCAAGCCCCAACCCCCAGTTCTCCCCATGCCTCAAGCCTGCCAGAGTGCAGCCGCACATCTTCTGCCGCAATAGATAGTCCCAGACCGGTGCCGCCCAGTGTACGTTTGCGTGAAGGATCGGCCCTCCAAAACCGGTTAAAGACCTGGCTCACCTGCTCCTTGGTCAAGCCCACTCCGTGATCGCGCACAGCCACCCCCACAGCCTTCGAGTTGGCGGCAACATACACGTCGATGGGCCTACCCTCACTATGCTCAACGGCGTTAAAGAAGAGGTTACGGAGCACCCTCTCGATACGGCGGTGGTCCATCTCCACCAGCAGCGGCGCCGGGGCCGGATGCATCCGCAGCTCAGTCCCTGTGCGTGTCAGGTGGGGCTCCACCTCGATCAGAACATCGTTGATCACACCCATCAGGTCAACGGAGGAAGCATCAAGCTTTGCCGAACCCGCATCAAAGCGGGAAATCTCAAGCAAATCAGCAAGGAGGGATTCGAACCGGTCAACCTGATTATAGAGAAGCTCGGTGGGCCGCCGATAGGTGGGCTCAAGCTGTTCGCGGCCGTCGTAGAGCATCTCGGCAGCCATCCGCACCGTGGTCAGCGGTGTCCGCAACTCGTGGGAAACATCAGATACAAAACGCTGCTGCATGGTAGAGAGCGTTTCAAGCCGGGAAATCTGATCCTGCAGACTATCCGCCATTTTGTTGAAGGAGCTACCGAGCCGCGCTGTCTCGTTGTGCCCGCGCATAATCACCCGGCGGCCCAGGTCACCGGCGGCAAGCTTTTCTGCGGTGATCGCTGTCGAGGAGATGGGGCGGATAACCGACCTGGTAATCACCCAAACAATGGTAAGCACCACGATCAACAGAATCATAAAGCTGAGGCTGACCACCGTGTTGATATAGGCAAGGGTCTGCTGTGACGACGAAAGATCATAGATGAGGTAGAGCCCGTAGTCGGGATTCTGCGGAATCGAAATACCTGTACCCACAAAGAGCACCGGCGACCGCGTGCCACCGACGGTGAGGGTCGACGACTGCCAGTAGATACCGCTCCCGTTACTCACCGAGGTACGCAGTTCCTCGGGAATATCTGCGGCACTGACATCGCCGTGTTGACTCTGCTCGGTGATGAAACCACCCTCGTTCCCGCCGGTGTTGGGAGCCAACAGCCACTGTCTGTTTCCCTCCCCACCGGTGGCTTCGAGCACGGCGAGAAAGCGTAGAACATCACGCTGAATATCGTCTCTGCCCGTGGCATCGGAGCTGTTGAGGAGCGTCTGAACATTGGAAAAACCACTGGATGACTCCTCAAGCGCCTGATTAAGCCGACCTCGAAAGAGCGAGTCAGCGATCTGGTGGGAAAGAAAAGAGCCCACAAAGATAAAAGCAACGGACAGCAGAATGCCCGCACCGGCTACCGCCCTAAACTGTAGTGAGGTACGCCAGAGGTAGGTGATACGGCGCAGCGGGTGCCGCCAGGTCAGCTCCGGGGCAGCGGAAATATCCGCCGCTGCGGCAGTGTCGGTGGTGGTGGCCTGTCTCGCCATAGCCTAGCGTCTGGGCCTATCAGAGACCGCTTTATAGCCTAAGCCGCGCACGGTCAGCACAATCTGCGGGTTCTCCGGGTCTCGCTCAATCTTTGCGCGCAGACGCTGAATATGAACATTGACCAACCGGGGATCCACCTCTTTGTCGTAGCCCCACACCTTACCCAGCAGAGCCTCACGCTTCATCACCTGGCCCGGCTGCCGCGCAAGATGGGCCAGAAGCTCAAACTCTAGCGGGGTCAGGGGAACCGGGGTACCCTCGCGGGTCACGGTGTGCCCGGCGAGGTCAATGACCAGCCCACCCACCTTCAGAGTTTCGCTGCTGTACTCGTCGCGCGGCCGCAGGCGTGCCCGTACACGGGCCAGTAGTTCGGCGGGTTTAAAAGGTTTGGCGATATAGTCGTCGGCTCCGGCCTCCAGGCCGCGCACCACATCTTCGGTATCGCTCTTAGCGGTCAGCATGATAATGGGCACATCAGATTCGGCGCGGATCATGGTGCACACCTCGATACCGTTGATTCCGGGAAGCATGAGATCAAGCAGAATAAGATCGGGCTGGGTGGTGTTAAAAGCATCCAGTGCCTTGTCGCCGGACTCGCAGAAAACAGCGTCAAAACCCTCCTGTGCAAGCACAATACCGACCATTTCAGCCAGAGCGGCGTCGTCATCAACAACAAGGATGGTTGCAGTCATTTTTCTCCCGTATCGGTTGAGGCTTCCCTACCTATAGTAACGGTAAGCATGCCTTTTATGGCGGAGAAAGCTCCCCTAGTCCTCCCCGGCGGTCTCAGAAATTATCCGCGAAAGCTCGGTCAGACAACCCAGAAGCGCCGTTGCCTGCTGCGGTGAAAGTTCTTCGATACCGGCGGTCTCGGTAACCGTCAGCGAGGTGAGCTGCTCGGCGGGCAGCCCAATCGTCCGCCAAGTTTTCCACAGTCGTGCGCCTTCTTCTAACGGCGACTGCTCCCCGAACGGGTTAAGGGTCTCAAGGTAGATCCTCTGACCCGCCTCGATACGGGCGGCAATGCGCTCCCAGTTCCTCCCGGCCGCACTCCGCCCGTCCATGGCGAGCGCATCAAAATTTTCGACGATGCTGCGGTCAAGTTCTGCGGGCTGGCGGGCAAGCACCAGCTGATCAACCCAATCCCGTGTACCCTCCGCCACCAGGGTGAAGGTTTCTACCACCTCCTGCCGGTGCAGTCTCTTCAGTCTCCGGTAGCCGCTTGCCGTGGGGATGCTACCTGCCAGGGCGGCGCCGAGGTCGGGCTCGTTGAATTGAAGAATAAGTTTTTGCCCCTGAACCGCCTCGTCCAGAGCCCGAATCCAGCGAGGTAGACCGGCCAGAAAAGAATCGCGTATGTCACGGCGGGGACCCGGATCGCTAATTGCCCTCTCCCCCGAGGACAGGTAGAGCCTGCTGGCTAAGCTTATCGGACCCAGCAGCTGTATTTTCACCCCTCCACCGGCAGAATCTTCCCTACCCACGACGTCGGCAAGAGCATTGATATCTGAGGCCAAAAGCGATTCTGCCATCTGCCCCTCACGAGAGCGCCCCTCTCTGACCCTCCAGCCAAAAGACACCCCGTCTGCGCTCAACCCCTCCAGGCAGGCAATACTGCGGGCGAGGTCGGTGGCGGCAAAACCCCGCTGTGTGAGGGCGGGCAGATAGGGAAGGTGAGGGGCACCCAGTTCTCCGCGAATTCGGGTTATAGCGTCCACGGTATCGGTGCCGGGCCAGTTTCCCCTGCCGCTTGCCTCCACCCTGTAGGAGGGGTCAAAGGTAATGCTCACGCGATATCCTCCACCGCCGGTAGCGGCTTATTCATTCTGTTCCTGGGCTATTTTCTCGTGGTGTCTGATCACCTCGGAAATAATAAAGGTCAAAAATTTCTCGGCAAACTCCGGATCCAGCTGGGCGGACTCCGCCATGGTCCGAAGGCGCCTAATCTGCGCTGCTTCACGGTCCGGGTCACCCGCCGGCAAGCGGTGCTCCGCCTTGAGGTAACCCACTCTCTGGGTGGCACGAAACCGTTCGGCAAGAATATTCACCAGTGCTGCATCCAGGTTATCGATGGTTCGCCGAATACTGAAAAGTTCCTCAAGCACCCCCGAATCGATTCCGCTGAGCGAGGTGGCCCGGCGTTCCCCGGTCAGGTTCTCCGCGCTATCAAACGATTTACTCATGGAGCCAGTGTAGAGACAAACACCCGCAACCTAAAAACGCCCCATCGCAACCGTAGCGTGTATTCCATCACGTGAGAACACCCGACAGCATTGCGATAGGCTAACCCCGCATATCAGCACGCTCCAGCGAATAGGCCCGGTTGATGGTAGCCTGCCCCAGCACCCGGCTTCCCTGATACATCACCAGGGTCTGTCCCGGAGCTACACCGCGCAGGCTCTCCCGCAGACGCACCACAAGTTCTAACCTGAGCGCTCCTTGCTCCGCCGCCTCATCGTCAATAACCCACTCCACGTGCGCACATGATTTCACCGGGTCGGCGTGGGCCCGCACCTGGGCGGTCATCTCGAACTCCCGACTGCGGGCTCCCTCCACCGGCTCCACACCCATAAATTGGGCGACCTCGGCGACGGGAAGCCCCGCCCAGCTAACGCGGATACCGCGCATCTCATCAACAGCGAGCAGCTCCCTGGAGCCCACAATAACCTCGTTAGTTTTGGGTCGGATCTCCAGCACAAAACGCGGCTTACCGTCCGCAGCGGGCTTACCGATACCCAGCCCCTTACGCTGTCCAACCGTATACGCCTGGGAACCGGGGTGGCTCCCCAGCACCCTCCCCTCGGTGTCTTTGATCTCGCCGGGAGCCATCTCAATATGCTCCTGTAGCCAGGCCCTGGTATCACCCTCGGGGATAAAACAAATGTCGTAGGAATCGGGCTTCTTCGCTACCGAGAAACCTCGTTCGGCGGCCTCTGCCCGCACCAGATCTTTGGACGGCGTATCGGCCAGTGGAAACCAGGCATACCTGAGCTGCTCGTGGGTGAGCACGCCCAGCACATACGACTGGTCCTTGGCCCAGGTCGCCGCACGGTGCAGCTGGAGGTTGCCGTCATCGTCGGTTACTACCTTGGCGTAGTGGCCGGTCACCACCTTATCGAATCCCAGGGCGACCGCTTTGTCGAGCAGGGCGGCAAATTTGATCTTTTCGTTACAGCGCATACAGGGGTTGGGGGTGCGCCCGTGCTCGTACTCGCTTATGAAATCGTCTACCACGTCTTCTTTAAAACGCTCCGAAAAATCCCACACATAGAAGGGGATACCCAGCTGATCACACACCCGGCGGGCATCCATCGAATCTTCAATGGTGCAGCACCCCCGGCTACCGGTGCGCAGAGTACCCGGCATACGGGACAGGGCCAGGTGAACACCAACAACCTGATGACCCGCATCCACCGCCCGGGCAGCCGCCACAGCGGAGTCAACACCGCCGCTCATCGCAGCCAAAATTTTCATATCTACCGTATCTTTCTCACGGAATCTTCTCGTGTCTAGTGTGAATTCCAGCGCCCGGTTTCGGGGGTATGAGCAGCAAGGCCCGCCGCGTAGGCCTGCTCATAGGCGGCGGGAAGCGCTTCAAGCAGTTTCTCCACGTCTTCATCGGTACTGGTGTGCCCCAGGCTAAAACGCTGTGCACCGCGGGCATCGTCTTCGGGCAACCCCATTGCTAAAAGCACGTGTGAGGGTCGGGGTACTCCGGCGTTGCAGGCCGAGCCCGTCGACGATTCTATCCCGGCCATATCGAGGAGGAAAAGAAGGGAGTCCCCCTCGCAGCCGGTAAAGGTAAAGTGCGCGTTTCCCGGAAGTCTTCGTGAAGGACCATTCTCTATCAACTCCAGGTCACTTTCGGGAGAGGGACCCCGCAGGATAGCACCGGGGATCGCCTGCTTCACTCCGGCAATAAGGCGGTTACGCAGTATGCCGATACGCCGTGATTCGTCGACCAGCCGGTCCACAGCTGTGGTAGCTGCCACCCCGAAACCGGCGATAGCGGCCGCGTTAACGGTCCCCGACCGCACCGAACGCTCCTGCCCACCACCGTGCAGGACCGGGGTGAGGGCTGTTGACCGGGTAGCAATCAGAGCACCCACACCCATGGGGCCCCCAATCTTGTGGCCTGAGATAGCCATGCTGGCCACCCCAGATTCCCGAAAACTCACCGGCACCGCCCCAAAAGCCTGCACCGCGTCGGTGTGCAGTGGAATACCGAACTCGGCAGCAATAGAGGCGACCTCTGCAACCGGTTGCAGAGTACCGACCTCATTATTAGCCCACATGAGAGCAACCAGGGCAACGGAGCCGGGGTCTTCCTCGATCAACTCCCGCACCCGAGACGGCGATACCACCCCCGCGCCATCCACCGGGATCCATACCGGCTCCGCCCCCTCGTGTTCCTCCAGCCACTCGACAGCGTCAGATACCGCGTGATGCTCAACGGCAGAAAGCAGGATCCTTTTCTTCCGGCGATCGTCCCGCTGCCGCTTCCAAAAAATACCCTTAACCGCCAGGTTATCCGCCTCGGTACCACCGGATGTAAAAATGACCTCGGCGGAATCGCAGTCTACCGCCCGGGCAATACGCTCCCGTGCGGTTTCAACGGCGGCGCGGGCCCGGCGCCCGGCCGCGTGCAAAGACGAGGGGTTGCCGCCGGTCAGCATCTGCGCTGCCACGGCATCGACCACCGGTGCAAGCACGTCGGTGGTGGCTGCGTGGTCCAGGTATACGCGAGATTCTCCCATGTTTTGCTCCTTGAAAGCGGGCCGGTGTTTAGCTCAACTATTTTACTCGCTCACGCATTCCCGGCACAGGAGCTAGTTCACGCGCACCGGCTGCCGGAGCACTACACTGAATACAGTGTTCAAGATTCTTTTCTATACCCCCGAAATACCCGGAAACACCGGCAACGCTATTCGCCTGGCCGCGGTCACCGGCGCCGAACTGCACCTGGTAGAGCCGCTCGGCTTTAATTTTGACGATAAGCACCTTCGGCGGGCGGGCCTTGACTATCACGATCTGGCGGTGCTGACCGTGCATCGGACACTTGAGCACGCCTGGCAGGCCCTCCTACCCGCCCGGGTTTTCGCCTTTACCACCACCGCGACCGCGTCTTTTGCCGATATCAGCTACCGGCCCACAGACGTGCTCATGTTTGGGCCCGAGTCTGCGGGTCTGCCCGCAGAAATTCAGGGAGCGCCGGAGGTTACCGAGCGGGTGAGTATCCCCATGCTTGCGGGGCGGCGCTCCCTCAACCTGGCTAATTCCGCCTCCATCGCCGTCTACGAGGCATGGAGACAGCAGGGGTACCGCGGGGCAAGAAACCCAGCGGCCGAGTAAAGAGCCGATCCGCCGGGTGGCCCCGGTAGCCGGGGACTGCTGGTTTTGGTGCGCTTAAAAGCGCTCCGGCGGTAAGCGGGGTGGCCCCGGTAGCCGGGGACTGCTGTTTAGGAATCTGCGGAGTCGCCCACCGTCACGTCAGCTTCATGGGTGTCCCCATTGCGGGTGTAGGTGATTTTGACGGTGATGCCCGGTTCGCTCTGGCGTATCGCCGCGGTGAGTTCGCTGGCCTCGCTCACGGTTTGACCGTTGATAGCGGTAATCACGTCTCCTTCTTTGATTCCCGCTTGATCGGCTGCCCCGCCGCTTGTGACGTCCTTGACCAGTGCGCCGTCGCCAAAGATTTCGCTCTTATCGTCGTTGGCCGGAGAGGTTGATACGCTGGCGCCGAGAAGACCGTGCGATGCTTTACCCGTCTCAATAAGATCATCGGCGATTCGTTTGGCATAGTTGATTGGGATAGCAAAGCCCACACCGATATTGCCGCTGGACGATGTTGACGACGAGCTGGTGGAGGCGATAGCCACGTTGACACCGATCACCTGTCCTTGAGAGTCGACCAGGGCGCCGCCGGAGTTACCGGGGTTGATAGCGGCATCGGTCTGCAACACGTTAATGGCGATGGTTGAGCTGGTTGATTTTTGTTGGCGTTCCTGACCGGGTACCTGAAACTCAAACGGTGAATCCTGGCCCGATCCCCCTCCGGAGGATCCTCCGCTGTCCGAGGGGGCCTCCGACGAGGCGACTTCAATGGTTCTGGACAGGGTGGAGATAATGCCGTCGGTTACCGTGTTGGCCAGCCCCAGGGGCGCCCCGATAGCTACCGAGACGTCCCCCACATTGAGTGCGTCGGAATCACCGATGGTTGCCGGGGTGATATCGAGCCCCGCGGTATCAACCTTGATGACGGCAAGGTCGCTGGTCGGGTCGGTACCCACAATGGTTGCGTTGCGCACGGAGCCGTCTGACATCTGCACCTCGATGTTGGGGTTACTGGTTCCGCCGTCCATGGTGACCACATGGGTGTTGGTCAGTATGTGCCCGTCCGCATCAAGAATGATTCCTGAGCCGGATCCCGAGCCGGCTGAGCTGGTGACACCGATAGTGACTACCGAGGGGGTTGCTTTGGCCGCCGCGGCGGTTGTGTCGGTTACGTTTGTGGTGTTGTTGATGATGGAGGTGCCGTCTTTGGTGGTGGTCACGCTTGAGCCCGCCGACGAGTTGGCCACCGCCACCACTCCCCCTCCCACACCGCCACCGACCAGGGCGGCGATCACGGCCGCCGAGACCACCGCTGCGGTCATACGTTTTTTGGGCTGGGTCACGTTTTGGGGTTGTGGCTGCTGCGTGATTGGCTGGGTGTACGCGTATTCTGGTTGTGTGTAGGGGTCCTGCGGCGGGTATGGCTCCGACTGATAGTTTCCCTGGTACTTTTGGTCGCTCTGGTTGTTCTGCCGACCATAGTGGCCACCGGTATTTTCTGGACTATCCCAGGGATGTTGAGACATGCGCGTCTACCTTTCACAACTCTTAGGCGAAGCTGCCCTCTTGCGGTTTTAGCCCGGCTACGCTTCACACAACAATATGCCTACAGTAACTATCTACCATGGCACTGTGCCCATCTTGTAGGTCTGCTGGGTGTTTGCTGAAAACACGACGGGGAATTGTTTCCCTCTGCGCCGGTGGTGAAAAATCTCACCGCTGTCCCCGGCGCCTGGCATTCTTCACCGTAGAATTGAGCACGTAACTCTAGCATTACCGGTCAATAGTTGGAAGAAAGAACCCCGGTGAAAAAATTAAAATCGTTTGCTGTGCTTGCCGCCGGTGGGGCTGCCGCGGTGTTGCTCGCCGTGGCCCCCGCTGCCGCCGAATCTCCCATGGATATCCCCGCACAAACCCGTATCCAAGACACCACCGGTACACTCACCGATACCGGTGAGCTCCAAAGCGCTATCGATAGGCTGGCAACAGACCACAACGTCAACCTTTATGTGGTCACCATCGACCGTTTCGAGAATCCGGGTAACTCCGAGGAGTGGGTCAAAGAACTCGCTCAGCTCAACAATATGGGCAGTAATGACCTGGTGCTCGCTATCGCCACCGAAGAACGCGCCGCCTACTTTATGGCTGGCAGTACCGGACTTCTCTCCGAGACGCAAACCACCGATATTTACACCAACGACATCTACCCCGAGCTGAGAAACTCCGACTACGATGCCGCCGCACTCGCAGCGGCTCGCGGGGTCTCGTCCCAGCTTGCCGGTTTCTCCTGGGGTGGGGCAGCCGTGGGCCTTACAGTTTTGGGCGGCGTTGCCGCTGTTGCCGGCGGCGGCGCCTGGCTGGTGAGCAGGGGCCGGAAGAGTAACAGGCCCGGTGAGTCTTCGGTGGTGTCACCGTCGTCACCGGCTTCTCAGCTGCCGTCTATCGCTGAATTGCGCGGGCAGGCAGATGCGCTGCTGGTGGCCACCGACGATGCCATCGTGAATTCAGAGCAGGAAATTGAGTTCGCCCGGCTCCAGTACGGTGAGAAAGAGGTTGAGTCTTTTGTTCAGGCCGTTGCCGGTGCCAGGGAGCATATGCGGCGGTCTTTCCAGCTACAGAAGCAGCTTGATGACGATATTCCGGATACCGAGCAGGAGCAGCGCAGCTGGCTCACCGAGATCATCGACCGCTGCCGGGATGCCCAGCGCGTGCTTGCCGAGCAGGAAAAGAGTTTTACTGATCTGCGAAAACTTGAGCAGAATGCCCCGCTGGTTCTTCAGTCGCTGAGGGAACAGGAGCAGCAGCTCGATACCCTTTTCGCGCGGGCGGAGTCTGCCCTACAGCGGTTGAAGAGCACCTATGCGGCTACGGCTTTTGACCCTGTAGCCGATAATATTGAGCAGGCCCGGAGTCGGCGGGAGTTTGCCCGGGAGGCGGTGAACTCTGCCCAGCATCTGATGGCGGGTAACCGGTCCGAGTCTATCCTTGAGATTCGTGCCGGTGAGGAGGCTGTGGGGCAGGTTCGGGCGCTGCTTGAGGCTGTGACCCACACTGAAGACGAACTTGTGAGGGCACAAGAATCTTTGGCATCGGCGATCCTGACCGCTCAGCGTGATGTTGCTCAGGCGCAGGAACTCGCGAAAAAGGGTGGTGATCGGCTGTCGAGTGCGGCTGCCGGGGTTGACGCTGTGCTGGCCCAGATCGAGACGGAAAGTAAGCAGCCGCTCAGTGACCCGTTAGCTCTTAACCGCCGTTTACACGATGTACGGAGCGAACTTGACGAGGCTCTGGCGGGTGCCCAGGAAATTCATGACAGGGAGAGAGCTGCACGCGCTCACCTGGACCATGCCCTGGTTTCGGCGCAGGCTCAAGTTTCTACCGCTTCGGAGTACGTGTGGGCGCGCCGCGGCGGTGTGCGGGCTGAGGCTCGGACCAGGCTGAGGGAGGCTGAGCGTCACCTGTCCGAGGCTCAGCAGGTGCAGGCTTCAGATCCGGTGACCGCTCTTTCACACGCCAACGATGCTATTCGGTTGGCAACTGATGCTCAGCGTTTAGCTCGCGACGATGTGGATAATTTTACCGGTGGCAGCGGTGGAAGGTCCTCGGATAATTCCGCCCTGCTCGGCGGTATTCTTCTGGGCACCCTGCTCGGTGGTAGCCGGTCAACCGGTTTTGGTGGCGGACATTTTGGTAGCGGTGGTGGAAGTTTTGGTGGCGGCTTCGGCGGAGGAAGCTTTGGAGGAGGCGGGGGCTTTGGTGGTCCCGGGGCCGGTGGCACCTTCTAGCGGTGGGTCTCTCTCAGGGAACACCCAAGCTATCGACCGATAGTCCACAGCATACCTTTAAGAATTTTTGACACAATGTATATAGATTACTCCGCACAACTGCGGGGTGAAACCCAACAGGTAAGGACAAACAACCGTGGCTAAGCAGACTATTTTCAGCCGTATCGCCCAGCTGACCAAGGCAAACATCAACGCTCTTCTTGACGCGGCAGAGGACCCCCAAAAGATGCTGGATCAAATGGTGCGTGACTACACTAACAGTATCGCCGAGGCGGAGCAGGCTGTGGCCCAAACCATCGGTAACCTGCGGATGCTTGAAGAAGACTATGCCGAAGATCAGCGTGAAGCCGACGAATGGGGTAGCAAGGCCCTGGCAGCCTCAAATAAGGCAGACGAGTTCCGCGCTGCGGGCGATAACACCAACGCGGATAAGTTCGATAACCTCGCTAAGGTTGCGCTAGGCCGCCAAATGCAGGCGGAGAAAGAGGCCGCGACGGTTAAACCCCAGATCGATTCTCAAACCCAGGTGGTTGAGCAGCTTAAAGAAGGTCTCACCAAGATGCGGGAGAAACTGCGCGAGCTCTCCTCCAAGCGCGATGAGCTGGTGGCTCGCCAGAAGAACGCGGCAGCTCAGACCCAGGTCAACGATGCGCTCAAATCCTTTAACGTCATGGATCCAACCAGCGAGATTTCTCGGTTTGAGGAGAAGGTGCGCCGCGAGGAGGCCCGCGTGCGCGGTGAGCAGGAGCTAGCGGCATCGTCGATTGATGCCCAGTTTAACGATCTTGAAGAACTGGGTAAGCAGACCGAGCTCGAAGCCCGCCTAGCTGCTCTTAAAAATAAGCAGGCATAGGCAGGCAGGTTCGCCTGTGTCGGAACCGGTGGTCCGCCTTGTCTGAGGCTGCCACCGGTAAAGGCTGACAAGCTGTAAATGTGTGCGAAGTAAACCGGCGGCGGTTGCATGAGACGGCGCTGACATGTGGGGCACGTACCCTATCAAACTGTGGTTACCCGGCGTCTCCCGCCTTCGGGGAATTTATCTACGATTTTCCTGTATCTTTACTAAATAGTGACCAGATAAGCGAAATAGCACCTATGACAGCTACGACAAGGCCCACTTTTGCCGGATCCACCACGCCCCATGAAACATTCTGCATAGTTATCTAGGTCCCAAAGCCGACAATAATCGAGATTACACTCCACAAGATCTCCCGGGACTTCTCATTTTTCATGACTGTATCTTTCTCCTCAGGAGTGTTGTTAGCTTCTATGATAAATGGGCGAGCACCCCTTGTATATCTTCTCCTTGACCAGGGATGCTCATCCGTCAACTTAACCGAATGCACAAGAGACCGAAGAATCTCCCACAACTCAGCCCGGGTACGCTCCAGCTCCTCCTTGAGCTCCCCAAATTCTTCACGGCTCACAAAAGAATCCATAACACCCCATAGACAACTTCAGCAACCATTTCAGCATTCCCAGGCCCCAAAGGCCCCTCCAAACCGTATAAACCTTTTTCCTGCACTAAACCAATACGCGGACCGGGACGTACCCTCCCCAGAAACCATTCACATTTTCTCATCTCTCAAAGAGCGACGTACTTACTCCGTAGACGAGGTGCGAAAAGGACCAGGACTCTACATCAATTCCGCCCCCAGGAGCTTTATCTATAACCCTGACAGTATCAAATCCATAATTTTGATAGCCCCTACTGAAATCTGACCTGTGGGTAGAACACGTTTTCTTCTATACCTACTCTGTTGCAATGCTTCCGCAAGGTGTCTTCCAAAATTTTTGGCCAGATATCGTGACTGTACCAACGATCCCCAGGCTACCCGCTACATAGACCAGGGCTGGCACCAAAGCGTCCATGCTGATGACCGTTACGCTCACTCCATGGCTGGCAAGCGCAAAGACCAGCAGAAAAATCTGTGCTAGTGCGGGGATAGCCAGAAGGACAAGAGCGGACACCGCATAGATAACACCTTCACATATCAGAATAGCAACCACATCCTGATATGTTGCAGAGGATCTTCTCAGGATTGTTACATCAACCCCTCTCTGCCTGGTCGACATAAAGATAACCGCAATGGTTCCCACCGTAGCAATAAAAGCTAGCGGAGTTAACATCAGTGTTCCATCGAACAGGTTCACTTCTCCGGCTGAAGCCACCTGAGCCCCTGTCCCTCCTACAAGGTCAAAAGAAAGAAACATTCCCGTCCCCACCATCAGCGGAGCAACAGTTGAACTCGATACCTCAGCTCTCGCTACTGCGGCATGACGGGCTACATGCCAGGGTAACCAGTCTTTTAAAGCGGGTATATGCGTCCATACTCTCATTATTATCGGAAGGATGAGAGGAGCTAACAAAGCGGTGAAAATGACGAGAGCCTGTCCCAGAGGCAAAGTTACTAACACGGCATAAACTGGCTCCGGAAGAAAAGGAACAATCAGCAGGGTCGCCAGAAGAGGCAGAATAACGAAAATACCAAAAATACCCGGTACCAGGGCTTTACGCCAAACCGTATTTGTCTGCCCTGCAACAGTTTCCTTATAGATATCCAGAGCAGAGACCTTACGTATCCTCAACGCGGGGAAGAAAGCACTCAGGTAGCTCATACCCGCCACTACAAGAAAGGTAATACAGAAACCCATCGTACTGTAGGACAGCGGTAAAACAGCTTCCGGTGCCTGATTCCATCTAAAAAGAATCCCGTTGACCCAGGGTTGCAAGAACAGTGAGATTACTATCCCCAGAGCACTTCCCATAGCTGACACCACTAAGGTTTGAAAGGAGAATATCGCTACCACCTGACGAGGTAGGGCACCGGCTAGTACCCATAAAGCATGAGAACGTTTAAGCTGAAAAGCAATATTTAATGAGACTATCCCCAGCACTACAAGGGAGGGGAACCCCGAATAAATAAGCAAATTAGCCCCTACTTCTAGGTAGGCTTCCCTTCCGCCGGGTTGGATTTCTGGCTGTTCAAAAACCCAGGTATCAGCACGGAGTATAGCAACCATAAAATTAACACAGAGACTGATAAATAGAGCCACCGAAGCAACCGTGACCAGTACCGATGTCCAGAGGATTTTATACTGCCATACCTGGTTAAGCGCTACTTTAAACACGATCTGACCCCTGTTTCATCATCTGCCACAGCTGATCTTGCCCGGGTTTCACAAGATGATTCAGAATAATTCCATCACGCAGAATGAGGCAGCTATCCGCCTGAGCGGCATCCTCAAGATCATGGGTCACCAAAAATACCGAACTCCCCTGATGAGCTAAATTTTTGAGCGTTTCGATCACCGCCGCGGAGGAAACAGAGTCAAGGGCACCGGTAGGCTCATCAGCAAAGATAATCTTGGGCCTGGTATAGGCCACCCGCGCTACAGCAACACGCTGCTGCTCACCGCCGGAGAGATCGGCTACGCGGTGGCTAACCCGATGGCCCATACCAAGAGACTCAAGAACACCGATTGCACGGTATTTATCAAGGGGGAAACGCGCAAACCGTGCGCTTAGCAGAACATTCTCTAACGCTGTCAGTGACTCTATGAGGTTGTAGCTTTGAAAAATGAAGCCTACCCCTCCCCGGTGGAGGTGGGCAATTTTTGAGGGACTGAGGCCGGTAATGTCTCTGCCTAAAAGAGATACAGAACCCCGTGTAGGCTTCTGAAAACCTGCAAGCGCCTGCAACAGCGTTGACTTGCCGCTACCCGAGGGACCAACCACCGAAAGCATCTCCCCCTCCGTAACAGCAACACCAACCCCGCGAAGAGAATGAGTCTTTGTACCTGTTTTCGGGTTTTCGAAAGTTACCCAAAGATCCTGACACAGAGACAGGGGAGAAAATTGCATGATGGTAGTCCCTTCTTGTAGGATACGAGTACTTTTTCACCCGGGTCCAGAAAAGACAGGCACCAGTCCTACCCCTTGTCTAGGGTTCAAAATGTCTTGTCAACAAGTATCTTTAGTCTATAAACACGCAAGCCCTGCTGGCTAGAGCTATTTTGCTCAGAAGGCCCTGGATTTGGATAGGTAACCAAAAAATCCCCTTTCCCTGCCATACCGCCCTACTCCCAACCTGATATGTCCTACTAACTCCCCTGCCTTCGAGCTACAATGTCATGCAACTCAACTGAACTACTTTTCAGACTACTGCGACTGTCATACAATGAATACATGACTACAACAACCATATCTGACAGCGTCCTCACTATCCGAGTCCCATCATCTCTCAAAGAGCGCCTAGCCAACCTAGCAGCCGCATCTGACCGTTCTGTTGCTTACTGTGCACGCACCCTCATCGAGGAACACATCGCAGAAGCAGAATACGCAGCCGAGCTCCAGGCCAAAGTAAAGGCAATCAAAAGCGGAGAACGTCGTGCTTATACAGCGGAAGAAGCACGAAAAGAACTAGGACTCTAAATTTATGGCAGCCTCCTCTTGGAGCCTCATCTACGACAAGGACTGCATCAAAGCACTCAAAAAGCTAGATAAGCCAACCCGGCGCAGAATTATGGACGCGCTCGATCGGCTTGCGAAATCACCAACCCCACAAGCCCACTGCAAAGCGCTCACCGGGGAATTTACCGGCCTATGGAGATACCGCATAGGTAACTACAGAGTCATCCTCAATCTTGACCAAGGTGAGCTCATTATCATTGCCCTCATCGCCGGTCACCGTTCCAAAATTTACCGATAAATCCAGGTACTCACAGCACCAGGCGCCCACAGTTCCTCTACAGAAAATCTAGTCTGTAGAAAGGAACCCCGCTGTGAACCACCTGGACTTCTCACATCACCAACTTTAACAACTGGTTACTGGCCGCAGGCCGCCAACCTTCCACTATCACTACCCGCCGTCGTTGGCTCGAACTCCTAGCCCGCACCTACCCGACTCGTACACCACTGACCATCATCCACGGTGAACTCTCTTAGTGGAATGCCCATACCATCATTTCCAAAGACATCTACCCGCTACCCCTTACCCGCGGCAGTGCTTACGCGGCCAGCTCGACTTCCTTAACTCGCCATTCCACACGTCCACTTAGCCGGTTTTGGAGAGCAGGGAGTACCCTCTTCAAACTTTCAGCCAAATACTTTCGAGTTACCCGATGCCGCAACGTAGAGACCCTGACGTTCATGGAGATCGCTTCATATCTAGGGATTACAGTCTCAGAACTTGTCGGCCCTGAACTCTTAAACGCAAAAAGCCCCTCCCCCTTGCAAGTTTCACAAGAAGGAAGAACCGGAAAGAAAATCGCCCCCGTGGAACTAGTTCCATCAGGAGCGACCTACACGATAGTTGCGGGGGCAGGATTTGAACCTGCGACCTCCGGGTTATGAGCCCGGCGAGCTACCGAACTGCTCCACCCCGCGGCGACTCATACAACTATACACACCCGATATCACACGGGCAAACCCCGCCCCCTCTTTGTAAGTGAGAACACAGGTAGGCAGCTGTGGGGTCCTCAGCTCTCGACTAGAGCAAGAAGACCCCACCAAGCAGTCGGGGCCTAGCCGGCGCTGGCAGAAGCAGAAGGCTCAGCACTCGACTCGGTTGCCCCCTCCGCATCCAGGGCGTCCTGGATAGCCTGGTTCAACCGCTCCTGCGCCTCACCGTAAGCTGCCCAGTCCCCGTCCTTGAGCGCCTGGGAAGAATCCTGCATCGCCTGATTCGCGTTCCTCAACGCCTGCTGCACATCACCGGACTCCCCGGATGACTCAGACGACCCCGAGGAGCCACCCTCACTATCGGCCTGCGAAGCGTCAACACCGGAGTCATCGGCTGTTTGGGCACCGGAAGAACCGCCGAAGAGTTCGTCAAGAGCCTCCTCCAGGGTGGGGGCAAAACCCACCTTCTCGCCAAATCCGACCAGCACCCGACGCAAAGTTGGATAGGCCGAATCACCGGACGACTGCACATAAACCGGCTGCACATAGAGAATACCGTCACCCACGGGCAAGGTCAGCAGGTTACCGTTGATCACGTTTGAAGCACCCTGACGTAGCAGGTTCAACTCGGTCGAGACCTCGGTGTCAGAATCAAAATTATTCTGCGCCTGACCGGGCCCCGGGACCACCGAGCTGCGAGGTAGCTCAAGCAGGGTCAGCTTACCGTAATCGGCACTCTTCTCGCCGTCCCTACCCGTGCCGGCATCACCGTTAGCAGCCATAAACCCGTACATCACGTTCCGGGTATTGTTATCCGACTGCTGCGGAATCCAGCTGGTTGTCAGAGAAAACGAGGCCCTGTCTTCACCGGGCATTTGCAAAGACATATAGTAGGGCGGCAGAGAAGTAGCCGAATCGGTTGTCGGATCATTGGGGGTTGCCCACACGTCATCACCGGCGTAGAAACTGCCGGCATCGGTCACGTGGTACCTGTTCAGAACCTCCCGCTGCACCTTAAACATGTCCTGCGGGTAACGCACATGGTCAATCAGGTCGGCGCTCATCTCGGTGTAGGGCTTTACCGTACCCCCAAAAACCCCCTGCCATGCCTTCAGCACAGGATCCTGGTCATCCCAGGCGTAGAGGTTCACCGAACCATCGTAGGCGTTGACGGTCGCTTTCACCGAGTTACGAATATAGTTGACACTATCGTTGGGGAGAGCCGAAGACGCCCCCGACGACACCTCAGAATCAACGGTCGCTGAGCCCAGCTCCGACGACTGCGAATAGGGGTACCTGTTGCTGGTGGTATAGGCGTCAACCACCCAAACCACCTGGTTATCAACAATCGCCGGATAGGGGTTTCCGTCAACAGTGAGATAGGGGGCCACCTTCTTCACGCGGTCGCTGGGATTACGATCGTAGAGGATCTGGGATTCCGGACGAATAGCGTCAGAGAGAAGCAAATCAGAGGACTGAAATTTAATCGCGTACGCTAGACGGCTCAGCGTATTACCCACCTGTGGCCCGCCGTCGCCGGTAAACGTGTACTTAGCGTCCGAGGAGCCCTGATCATCGGTGGTCTGGGGCCGGTCAAGCTCAAGCGGGGTATCCGATTCGCTACCTCCCACAATGGAGTAGTCGGGAGAAGATTTACCAAAATAGATACGGGGCTCATAGTCACCGCTGATCTCACCGGTAGCGGTGATACCCGACTGCATAAACTTGGGTTTACCGTCTGCCTCCACCTGGTTGCCGTAGGCTGCGATCACACCGTAGCCGTGGGTGTACACCACGTGCTGGTTATACCAGGAGGAATCAGCGTTCTGTGCCGGGTTGAGCTCGCGGGCAGAGATAACGGTATCCTGTGATTCACCGTTAATGGTGTAGCGGTCAACCGAAAGATTCTGGTCAAACTGGTAATAAGGCCGGAACTGCTGTAGCTGACTAAAGGCAGCGGACACCACGTTGGGGTCAAGCAGACGAATATTGGATATGGTCTCCGATTCCCCGGAAAGCGCGCCCGATGTGGTAGCCGTGGTGGCGTCGTAGCTCTCGGTCTGCAAACTGTCCAGACCGTACGCTGTGCGTGTGGCATCAATATTGCGCTGAATATACTCCGCCTCGCTGGCCTGCTCGTTGGGAACCACCTGAAAACGCTGCACAATCCAGGGATACACTCCGCCGGCAACGATGGCGGCAACAATCATCACCGCCGTACCGATAATGGGCAGCCTCCACCTGTTAGTTACCGCGGCCACCACAAACAGTGCGGCAACAAGCAGGGCCACAGCCGCAAGGATTGCCTGCATGGGAATAATCGCGTTGACATCGGTGAACATGGCACCTGCCCAGGAGCCCGACTGGTCCTGGGTGGCCGTGTAACGGTTAAGCCAGAACGTCACCGCCCGCAACAGCACAAACAGGGCAAGCATGATTGCCGCGTGCCGGCGGAAACTCTTGGTGGTATCTATACCCTTTTCATTTACTTTTAAACCGCCGTAGAAATAGTGCATTACCAGGCCGGCGAGCGCTGCCAAGACCACCACGGTGTTCAAGAGACCCACCAGCACGCTCCAGAAGGGGAGCGAAAACATGAAGAAACCTATATCCAGCCCGAATTCTGGGTCCTGGGCACCGAACCCAACACCGTTGAAGAAGAGCGCGACGGTTTCCCACTGGGTGGTCGCACCGGCACCCACAAAGAGTCCGATCAGCAGAGGAATAAAAATGAGAAGGGTTTTTCGAGCCCTGTCGATGGTTGTCCGGTAGCGGTCCATATTCTGGGCTAAAATGTCTTGGAAGTCAGCCAGGGGGTCCTGTCCCCGGCCGGGCTGCCGAGAGTCAGCGCGGGGGCGGCTGCTGCGCGGGGCAGGGGCAGCCGGCTCATCCCCGCGAACATAGGCAAAGAACATACTCGCCCACACCGCAGCAGCAGCTAATAGCCCAGCACCCGCAAAGACTGCCGCTTTATAGAGGTTTTCGGTAATAAAAACACTGAGAAAACCCAGCTGGTTATACCAGAGAACTTCTGTGTAAACCTGTGTGGCGAGTACAAAGAGAACAATTAACACCGCAATCATCACGAAAGTGATGGTGAGGGTGCTGTTTCTACGCCTGGGTTTTTTAGGTTGTGATGAGGTGGTTTGTCCGGTGCTCACATCTTCCTCAAAGGATCGTCTATCTCGCGAACTTCAGTATCGCCGGTCAGCTACACCCTGCCCTCCCGCCGTATCTGCGGACACGGGCAAAAAGTATATTTATCTATTGTGCCAAAAATTTAGGTGCCAGTCAGAGAGAAAATAGGGCCGGCACAGGTTTACGCTGAAAGCTGTGAGACGGCGAGCGACACCCGGCCTGCCCACCGGACCGGTCTGACTATACTGAATTGCATGACTAACGGAAACCAGCTTGAAACAATCAAAAACGGCTACCTCTTTGACGGAGCGAAGGTGGAGCTCGGGGTGGCACTCTCCCAGGGAGAACCCCACCCCGATGTCAGGGTATCCTTGCCGCTTTCCATGATGAACCGGCACGGCCTCATCGCCGGGGCCACCGGCACCGGTAAGACAAAAACACTTCAGGTCATCGCCGAACAGCTCTCAACCCTGGGGGTGCCCGTATTTATGGCCGATATTAAGGGGGACCTCTCGGGGCTTGCCGCACCCGGTATCGGCAGCGAGAAGCTATCCGCCCGCACCTCGGCTCTGGGCCAGGACTGGTCGGCCACGGCATTCCCCACCGAATTCTTTACCCTCGGCGGGGAGGCAACCGGGGTCCCCATCCGCGCCACTATTGAGTCCTTCGGCCCCGTGCTGCTCTCACGCGTCATGGACCTTAATGCCACCCAGGAATCAGCGCTTCAACTCATCTTCCACTATGCAGACCAGAAACAACTGGAGCTCTACAACCTCGCAGACCTCCGCTCCCTCATTCAGTTCCTCACATCCCCCGACGGCAAAGCTGAGCTAGACAACATCGGCGGAGTCTCCAAGGCAACTGCCGGAGTGATCCTCAGAGGACTCGTGAGCCTTGAAGCCGACGGCATGGGCCGCTTCTTTGGCGAACCAGAATTTGACTCCTCAGAATTCCTGCGCCTCACCGACGACGGCCGCGGAATCATCAACATCCTCGAACTTGCCGACCTGCAAACCAGGCCCCAGCTCTTCTCCACCTTCCTCATGTGGCTGCTGGCAGACCTCTTTGAAGACCTCCCCGAAGTCGGTGATACCGAAAAACCCAAGCTCGTCTTCTTTCTCGATGAAGCACACCTGCTATTCTCGGGCTCATCCAAAGCCTTCAAGGAGGCCATCACCCAGACCGTGCGCCTTATCCGCTCCAAAGGTGTGGGGCTCTTCTTCATCACCCAAACCCCCAAAGACCTCCCCGCCGACGTACTGGGCCAGCTCGCCAACCGGGTACAGCACGCCCTGCGGGCCTTCACCCCCGAAGACCACAAAGCGCTCACCGCCACGGCCAAAACCTTCCCCACCTCCCCATACAACCTCGAAGAAGTCCTCACCACCGCCGGAACCGGCGAGGCCGTGGTGACCGTCATGACCGAAACCGGCACCCCCTCCCCCGTGGCCCTCACCCGCATGTTTGCCCCGGAGTCCCTCATGGCCCCGGCACCCGAAGCCATGGCACAGGTGGTTCAGAACAGCAAACTCACCGAGAAATATTCGACCGAGGTTGACTCCTACTCCGCCTTTGAAAAACTCGCCGAGCGCGCACAGCAAGACAGTCAAGCTCGTGCGGAAACGGACCAGAAAAAGCTCGACGACTCGGCCAGCAAAGAGGCCCAGAAACAGGCACAGGCCGCCGCCAAAGAAGCCGAAAAACGTGCAAAAGAAGAAGAACGCGCCCGTCAAAAACGCAATGATGCCATGATGCGGGTGGGCACCAATATCGCCTCACAGATCGGTAGGCAGCTCGTGCGCTCACTCTTTGGCACCAAACGCCGTTAGCATAAGCCGCAGCGTCACGCCCACCTGTGCTACCGAAAACTAGTCGGTGGTGCAGGTGGGAAAATCGGACGGATCGGCTCCGGCACCGATCTCGGTGACGGCCTTCACCGCCTCGTCCAAGGTAGACACCCTCACCACCGACAGCCCCTCGGGCACATTACCCACCACACGTGAACAGTTCTCCGCCGGCGCCAGAAAAACCGTGGCCCCCGACTCCACAGCCCCCACCATCTTCTGTTCGATACCGCCAATCGGCCCCACCTCACCGGCCGGGGAGATGGTACCCGTACCTGCAAAATGCTGACCGCCTGTCATGTTCTCTTCCGTCAGCTCATCGATAATCCCCAGGGAAAACATCATGCCCGCACTGGGGCCGCCCACCGATTCAAGCCCGTATTCGACGGTCAACGGAAAAGTGTAGCTGCGGTTGAGATAAAGCCCCAGCACGTAGTGGCCGGACTCGTCGCTGTAGCTGGGAGTGACCTCAAAACTTAGCCGGTCGCCGTCTCGCTCAACCGTCACCTCCACGGGTGTCCCCCCGTTTCGGTCGAGAATATCGGCTATCTGCTCGTAGTGCTGTAGCTCGGTACCGCCCAGGGACACCAGCCGGTCACCCTCCCGCAGACTTCCGGCACCGGGGCTACCCTCGGCTAAACCGGCGACCTTCAGCTCCTCGTCATAATCGATACCCAGATAGTTCAGCGCTGCCGCCTGGGCCGCCTCCTGCGAGTTAACCATATCCGCCGTGTCCTGGGCTGTAACCTGCTCACTCGTTACCGTGGGGCCGTACACGAGGTCGGCAGGCAGAACTACCGTGTTCGGGGCCAGCCATGTGGCCAGTGTTTGCAGGGCACCAATGGTGGTGTTGGGGCCACCGGCCACAGACACCGTGGTCAGGTCAAGCTCACCGGTCACCGGATAGCTCTGTCGTCCCTCGATGGAGATCAGCTGCTTCCCCCTGTGCTCACCGATAGTGTTGAAGGTCGGCCCGGGCTCCTCGGTCACAAAATTGACCGGGACCACCGCTACACCGGCAAGCAACGCGGCCGTAGCCCACCCGCACACGCTACGCAGATTCGGTAGACGCGGACGGCGGCGCACAGCATGGGATGAACGGGGCGAATCCGCGGCAGCAACTTCTGATTCAGAGCTCATTCTCACAAGAGTACCGGATAGCACGGGGCCCTTCCCCGCACAACGGGGTTTGACCCTTCTCAAAATAAACCCGGAATTTACAGCTCACGGCTAAAAGCACCCCGCACCAGCTCGCGCTTCGGTAACCTGTATTTTGATTGTATCTTTCGCAAACCAAAGCGTGTCCAGGGAGGAAACTTTGGCAGAAAATAACGATGAGGGCATGGGTAGAGACCCCTTTGAAGAGCTGTTTAAAAAGCTCGCAGAAAACGGTTTCGAGCTCGACGATACCGGAAACCTCCACCCCTCATTCATGAACATCGACCCCGCAGAGCTACAAAGAATGGGGATTGACATTGACCCCGTCATGTTCTCGGGCTTCTTCAACTCCATGAACGCTATCGTCAGATCCCAGAACTCTGACTCCCCCGTCAACTGGGCTTTTGCCCGCCAGCAGGCTGTCCAGGCACTCATCAACGCCAAGAGCAGCCCCACCGCCACACAAAACCAAAAATCTGCGGTGGCCGATGCCACCCAGCTGGCAGATCTCTGGCTAGACCCCGTCACCAGCTTTAGCCGCCCCGACTACCCCACAGAGGCATGGTCCAGGTTAGAGTTCGTGCACAACACTTTTAGCGTCATTCAAGAAATCGCCGGACCGGTAGCCGAGTCCATGTCCCAGGCCATGAGCTCCTCCATGGATTCACAACTACCCGAAGAGATGAAGTCTCTGCTGGGAGGACAAGACAACCTGTTCGCGGGAGTCGGCTCCATGATCTTCGGCATGATAGTGGGACACTCGGTCTCCCAGCTTGCCCACGGCGTGGTCTCATCGACCGATATCGGTATACCCCTGGCCGAAGACCGTTCCGCCCTGGTCTTTCAGGGCGTCACCGACTTCGGTGAGGGCCTCGAAATCCCCGCCCAAGAGGTGATGCTCTACCTGGCGGTGCGGGAGGCGGCCATGGTGCGGCTCTACCGCACCAACAGCTGGTTACGCGACGACATCCTCGAACTGATCAAACGGTACGCCCGCGGAATCAATATTAATATCGAGCGTATCCAGGATGCCGCCCAAGATATAGACCCCACAGACCCCCAGGCTATCCAGGACGCCCTCAGCCTCAACCTGCTCACCCCGGACAACACCGAAGACCAGCAGCTGGCGCTGTCCCGCCTAGAAACCCTGCTCGCCCTGGTAGAGGGATGGGTCACCGTGGTGACAGAGCAGGCAACCGGCAACCTTCCCATGGCGGCCCAGCTGGCCGAAACCATGAACCGCCGCCACGCCGACGGCGGACCCGCAGAACATTTTTTTGCCTCGCTAGTCGGGCTAGAACTGAAGCCAAAGCTCAACCGTGAAGCTGCCGCATTCTGGCGCACCTACGGCACAGAACACGGTATCGAAAGCCGCGACGCTCTCTGGGCGGCACCCGAAACCCTCCCCACCGCCGAAGAGATCAGCAACATCGACTCCTACAACCAGCGCGTAGAAATCTTTGACGCCAGCGATGACGAGTTCGATGCTGCCCTAGAGAAACTCCTCTCCGGTGGCTACAATTCGCACCGTGACAGCACCGACCAGGATACCGGTGAGAAGCCGGACACTGACGCTGACGGGCAGAACGAGGACCACACCGACTAAAGCCCGGACCGGCCGGGCTCTCTACCCCCGCCGGCTCCGTTCCGGGCAAAGGTCAGGCCCTCCAAAAATGCTTCAGCTTCAAGTTTGCGCGGGTAGCGGTCCTCCAGGGCACGGAACCTGTGCGTGTGATTGAGCTCCACAAAATGGCACAGCTCGTGGTAAAGCACAAAATCAACCACGTACTCCGGGGCACCCCGGAGTACGTGTGACAGCCGGACGCTGCCCCGCGCCGGGGTTGCCGAGCCCCAGCGTTCCCGCTGGTTTTCAACCCACCGGATAGACCCGGGTAGGTCAAGGCCCGGCAGGTAATTCTCCACCAGGTATCTGGCGCGAGATACCAGGTAGTCATCGGAGGCAAAGTGCCGCTGTTGCTTGCTCCTACGCTGCTGCCTGTGCAGGATCTTCGGTAATAGCTGCCGCACGTATTCGTGGGCCTGCCGATCCGTGGTGGAGGCCGGTACCATCAGACGGATCCTGCCGTCCTCCTCCATACGGGCGCTCACCGTTTTTGTTCGCCGTGCCGAACGCACCAGTATCACCTCGGGCCGGCTACCGGTTGCGGCAATAATCTCTGTTCGGGACCGCGGCGAGGCAGAATCAGCCATAGAAAATAACCTCCCGCTAGTTTTTGGGTGCTATAGCGGCCAGAAAACGGGAGATACTGCGGTTGGGGCGGCCACCTGGGGTACGCGATAGAGACCAGCTGAGGGAAAGATAGCGGCGGGCACGGGTGATCCCCACATAGAGAAGACGCCGCTCCTCATCGACCTCGTCACCGGTGCGGGCAAAAGAGATGGGCATCAACCCCTCGGAAAGACCGGCCAGAAAAACAGCCTCCCACTCCAGCCCCTTGGCCGAGTGAAGTGAAGCCAGGGTCACCCCGTTCAGCACCGGTGGATCCTGCTGGGCCATACGCTGCGCCAGGTGGCCCACAAACTCCTGCATCGACAATGGTGCGGGCAGCTGTTCCGCACCGTTTTCTTTCGCTCTGGCACGCTGGTCATCGCGCTCGGCCTGTAAACTATCGGCCATAGACACCAGGGCAGCCAGCGACTCCCATTTCGCCCTCACCGCACCCGAGCTGCTCGGCCCCCGCTCCGTATACCCCAGAGAACTGAGTACCGCCCGAGTCGCCTCCGGCACCGGCTCCTGGCCGCTAGACCGCGCCGCCGAACGCAACTGAAGCAGCGCATTACGCACCTCAGCCCGGCTAAAAAACTGCTCGACACCGCGCAGCCCATAGGCAATCCCCGCCTCGGTCAAAGCCTGCTCGATAGCCGCCGACTGCCCGTTAGTACGAAAAAGCACTGCTATCTCTGAAGGCCGTACACCCTCGTGATCGATGAGATCTCGAATATCCTCGACAATACCGGCGGCCTCCTTCTCATCATCGGCATACTCAAACCACCGGGCTTCGGGCCCGCTGCCAGCCTGCGCCCGCAACTGTAGGGGGGCTGCCCAAGAACCGGCGGTAGAGTCGGGTGCCGGTTTACGCTCCCGCAAAAGAGTATTGGCCAGGGCAACCACCTGCCGGGTTGACCGGTAGTCTCGCACAAGCTTCACCACCGTTGCATCCTCATAGCGTCGGGGAAAATCCAGCAGATACCGGCTGGAGGCACCCGTAAAAGAATAGATGGTCTGCGAGGCGTCACCCACCACGCACAGCTCATCCCTGCCCCCCAGCCAGGCGTCCAGAAGACGCTGCTGCAGGGGGGAGACATCCTGGTACTCGTCAACCACAAAATGCCGGTACTGCCTACGCACGGCTGCCGCCACACGATCATCGTCTTCGAGCACCCCCACGGTGAGCAGCAAAACATCTTCAAAATCAATAATGTTCCGCTCATCCTTGAGGTCCTCATAGGCCCGGAAAAGCCTGGTCATATTGAGCTCGCTCATGTCGGCGGGAAGCTGCCGCTGCCCCAGATGTTTCTGGAGCGTATCCGGGGTGAGCATGTTAACCTTGGCCCACTCAATCTCCGCCGCAAGGTCCCGCACGGTGGCCCTATCCGTGGTAATACGCAAACGGTTGGCCGCCTCGGCAATCAGCTGCCCCTTATGCGGAACAATCTGCGGAGAAGTCCCCCCCACCGCCTGCGGCCAAAAGTATTTCAGCTGTCTGAGCGCCGCCGAGTGGAAAGTCCTCGCCTGCACTCCCGGGGCGCCCAGGGAGCGTAATCTCACTCTCATTTCATCGGCGGCGCGGGTGGTAAAGGTCAGGGCCAGCACCTGCTGGGGCACATACCTGCCCGTCGCGATACCGTAGGCTATCCGGTGGGTGATCGCCCTCGTCTTACCGGTACCCGCACCCGCCAGCACACACATGGGGCCCGAAAGTTCAGTAGCTACGCGACGCTGCTCGGGATCCAGACCCGCTAAAATTTTCTCGGGACTCGGCACCGGCGCCTGTGCACTATCCGCCTCAAACGTATCACCGGTCACGGGGAGAGAAGACATAGGGCTCCTGACAGCAAACACAAAAACTCAATCCCCTCTAGACTACCCCCACAGTCGGGGCAAGAAGCCCCACGCATGCGGTCCCGCACCGCACACACCGCATATCCCGGTTCATTCTCCGGCCCCATCTCTTGTACCCTAGTCTTGTGACCGTTACACCGCTTCAGCTTGCCGCCATCCTCTCAGCCGCAGTGCCCGGGCTCTACCCGGTGGCCGCACTGCCCTCAGCAGATGACACCGTTGACTTCGACTCCGCCATTATCACAGACTCCACCAATAAACGCTGGCGTGTACGCTACCCCAAACACCCGGAAGCCAGCGTACGCCTTGAAGCTGAACACGTTATCCTGCAATCCTTTTCCGCTGGCCTGCGCGCACGCCTACCCTTTCTTGTTCCCACCGTCGTAGGTTCCGTTCCCACCGACGGCAGGCAAACCTTCATTTACACCCACATTCCCGGATCCCACTACGACATCGACGAACTCGCCGAGCTCGCCACCAGTACCGACGGCACCGACAATCTCACCGACACCCTGGGGCACATGATCGCCACTATCCATGTGCTACCCGAAACCATCATCGACGAGGCAGACCTACCCGTCTACACCGCCGAGCAGGTGCGCGCCCGCATACTGAGCGACCTGGACCGGGCCACCGAAACCGGCAGGGTTCCCGCCAGCCTACTACAGCGCTGGAGGAACCAACTGAACGACGACTCCCTGTGGGAATTCCGGCCGCGTGTCATCCACGGAGACCTCAGCGAAGACAACCTGGTACTCAACCGGCAGAAGATCACCGCGGTAACCGGCTGGTCTGATGTCTGTGTGGGAGACCCCGCCACCGACTTCTCCTGGCTGCTAGCCTGCCAGGACCAGAGCTTCACGGACAGGGTGGTACAGGCATACGCTCAGCAGATGCCCCAGCTACCCGACTCCTCGCTGGTGGTGCGCGCTAACCTCTATGCCGAATTCGCCCTCGCCCAGTGGCTGGTCCGAGGGATCGAACTACAGGACCACGAGATGGTGTCCGAGGCGGTAGACATGCTCAAAACCCTGGAAAAAGATCTGCGTGCCACCGTAGAACTCGAGGAATCCCACCTGGACCCGTCCTAGGCGCGTCTTTGCGCTTCCTTCACCGCCCGCTGAACCAGATTCACCAGCTCCCGCTCACCGTATAGCTCGTGGGGGCTCCACTGCACGTCGTCGGCCACATAGTAGAACGTGGCTTTCACCCGGTCCACGGGAATGTTCTGTAGGCGGGCAAAACCCAGCCGATAAAGCGCCAGTTGCACAGACTTCTGCCGGCGCTGCGCCTGACCCGTTGGCACGGCACCCGTTTTCCAGTCAACCAGCTCCCAGGTCTGCTCACCGTCCTCCCCCACACCGCGGTAGACGGCGTCGATTCTTCCGCGCACAGACACCGAGCCCAGGGGCGTCTCCAGGGGGTACTCCACCGCCCAGGGCTGCAGGTTTGCCCAGCGACTAGCAAGAAAGTTCTCCTTCAACCGGGGTAGATCCAGCTCCTGTTCGAGGTCGCTATCGGCATAGTCATCCTCGAAGAGGTCCAGCATTGCCGCCCGCTCAAAACGGGACTGCACCCAGGTGTGGAAAATATCCCCCTGCCGGGCGGCTATGGTTGGCTTCTGCGGCATGGGTCGAACCATCTGGTCAACCACCGCCCCGGTATCGCTGGCAAGATTCACCAGGTCAGAGGCGGTCAGGTGGGAGGGGAAATCGAAAGTCTTTCTCCCCGCCGGTTCCCGCAGGATAGTCAACAAAAGATCCGCCTCCCGGTACCAGTCCTCGACCACCGGGAGCCCCTCCCCGGTGACCGGCTGCAGACCGGTGGCAGACTCTTTGCCAGCTGCAACCTCCAGGCCCCCGCGCCGCACGTTGGCTGCCGCCCGCTCCATTCGCGCCCGCCGAGAAGGCTGGCGGCTCCTGTCCCTCTCTGCTGCCTGCCTCTCTCCCCCGAGCCGGCGGAAAAAACCCGCGTCGTGGGCGGCATTGAGCTCCTCTTGGGAAGCCCACTCAAAAACCCGGGGCCCGTCAATGGGGTCAAAGGGCCACAGGGCAGTGGTGATAGAGGCAGACTGTGGGTTCTCTGTCTCCGCCCGGTCCTCGGGATACACATACAGTTCTTTGGCCGACGGGCTCCCCCGCAGCTGCTCCCAAAATTCTGAGGCTCCCGCAGGTTTAGCTTTGGTTCCCTGCCATAGAGAACCGGTGAGCACCAGCAGGCGGCGGGCACGGGTGAAACCCACGTAGGCGAGTCTACGCTCCTCAGCTAAACGGTGCTCCGCCGCCTGCATTTTCATCGTCTCAAGCGTCTCCTTCAGCTCCTGGACATCCTCAAGGTCGTCCCGCCATCCGGGCAGGTAGTTTCTGTCGCCGCGCAGGGGCCAGGGCAGGGTATCGGAATTCTGGCTCCACCGCGGATCATCGGTGATAGGAAAATCTCCCCGATTCATCCCCGGAATATACACGCAGTCCCACTCCAGGCCCTTGGAAGCATGCACGGTGAGGATCTGCACCAGGTCACGACGCGGCTCATCCACCGCCATCTCCAGGCCCGCTTCCTCCGCAGCGGCCGCATCGAGCCAGGCAAGAAAACCGTTCACATTACCCACTAAGTTGCCGGAAGCAAGTGAAAAAACCGCCTCAGCAGTCTCTTCTCCGCTCTCCCCCCTGCCAGCGCCTGCCAGTGCGGCGCTGGCAGAAAGCGCCGCACCCATTCTCGGTGCCGAAAGCGAGTAGGTTGCAGCCGCGTCGTGGAAAGCATCAATATTACGCCGGGCAGTATCGGGGGAAACACCGGGGCGGGCAGCAAGCTCAATATCGAGCATAATTTTCTGCTCGATAGCATAGAGCAGGGTGGAGAGGTCCTCGGCCATCAGCTGCCTCAACTCTCTCAGCTCGTCCGCAAGCCGACCCAGGCGTGCCAGCCCCTCATCGGTGAGAGAGCGCCCCTTCACCGATACCCAGCCGGGCCGCGGCAGCTCCTCGAGCGCCTCGATCAGTGAGGCCGAATCTACCGAGTCAAGAACGGTCTCGCGCTGCATTCGCCGCACCCGCTCGCGAGTCGTCTCCTCATCTGCCGGCTCATGAAGATTTTCACGGATACCGAGGCGGATCGACTCGCTACGCTGCCGCTCCAGGTGTACAGCCCAATCCGAGAAGGCAAGCAGATCAGAAACGCCAATCCGCCAGCGGGCGCCCGCCATCAGCCGCATCAGGGCGTCAGAGCGGGCCGGGTCAGCCAGCACCCGCAAAATAGAAACCATATCAACCACTTCGGGGGTGTCCAGCAGGCCGCCCAAACCCACTATCTGGTAGGGGACCCCCCGACTTTCCAGAGCGCGTGCAATCGGCTCCATCTGAGACCGCTTCTTACAGAGCACCGCCATGGTGGGCATCTTCTCCGGCGGCTCATGCACGAATTTTTGTCGCTGCTGAACAATCTGTTCGGCAAGCGCAGCCGCCTCGTCGGTATCCGTATGGTAGCGGGCCAGCAGTACCTCGCCGGGGCCGGGCTCCGGGCGGGGGCGCAGGTCGGGTACCTGCACGCGGCTGGTCGAACGCACCCAGTCTGCCCGCTCTTTGAGGGGGGCAGCAATGGTGTTGGCTGCATCGAGCACCGCGGTATCGTTGCGCCAGGCAACCGTAAGGTAGCTCACTTGTCGATCTGCTGTGGGGAAATAGTCGTAAAAGCTGAAAAGCTGCCCGTCCGATGCCCCTCGGAACCCGTAAATAGACTGCTTGGGATCCCCCACCGCCATCACCGGGTGCCCTATCCCTCCGGCGCGGGAGCCGAAAAGATCGGAAAAAAGCCGCATCTGCGCATGCGAGGTATCCTGAAACTCGTCGAGGAGCACCACCCGGTAGCGGTCACGCTCAACCTCTGCCGCCAGCGGAACCTCGCGGGCTATCCGGGCCGCTACACGGATAAGGTCACCGTAGTCCATCACCTGCATACCCTGTTTAATATCCGTGTACATCTGCACCAGCCGGGCGTAGAAGATACGGTCATGCAGCTTTCGGCACAGTTTGTCGCGTTCGGCCCCCTTATTTTTTCCAACCAGCTTGAGACGGCCAAGATGATCCAGCCGGTCACTGCACCAGTCGATGAGCTGCTGCGGCTCCACCAGATGCTCGGCGCATTCGGAGCCCAGTTTGAGCACACCGGAAATCATGGTCTGCTTGGACTGCGGTTCAGGCGGTAGCAGCCGGGGATCAACCTGTTCCACCAGCTGGGCTACCAGCTGCCAGGACTGGGCGCCACCGAGCATCTGCGTATCCTGCTCAAACCCCAGACGCAACCCGTAGTTAGCCACCAGGTTTTGTGCGTAGGAATGGTAGGTGGAAACCTCCGGGTCGCCCACCGGCACCGCAACCTCGTCGGGCTCGCCGTGTTCCATCATTCCCAACCTGCGCAGCTCCTCGAGGCGCATACGCATACGCTCACGCAGCTCACCGGCCGCTTTGCGGGTGAAGGTCACCCCCAATACCTGATCTGCCCGCACAAGGCCGTTGGCCACCAGAAAAACCACGCGGTCAACCATGGTTGCGGTTTTACCCGATCCCGCCCCCGCCACCACCAGACGCGGGGAAAGCGGCGAGGAAATAATGGCGGACTGCTCGGGCGTGGGCGCGGGCCTCCGAAGAGCAGCAGCAATTTCTTCGGGCGAATACGTATAGTCCATGCTCTTTCCTTCTCCTCTAGCCCTGGGTCACCTGCCGCCCGCGTGCGCACAGCGGGCAGATCTCCGGCAGCCGGCAGCTTCTGCCGTACTTACTACCGCTGGACGAGTCGTGGCGGGCCTGCAGGTGGCGGACGGCGATGAGATCGGCGGCCCTGTTAATGAGGTCCACCGCCCACTGCGCGTCGGTAGAGAGCGCAGGCTGCTCCTGGGCACCGTATTTTTTGGTGTCTTTACCGATCTGCACAAGGTAGGCGCCACCCGATTCTTCGTGTAGGCCCTCGAACCTGAGGGTCTGCTGCTCCCCTCGTTGCCGGTAATCCTCGCCGGTGTTCTCTGCCATGACCTGCCCGGCGCCGGCTTCCAGGGCAATCTGGTAGGCGGCAAGTTGCGGGTGCTCGGCGAGCTCTTTTTGGGCCGGGGCGCTCTTACCCGTTTTAAGGTCAACAATCACGTACTTATGATTTTCAAGGTCACGTTCCAGCCGGTCAACACGACCCTGTAGCAAAGCCTCGCGGTGCGGGCCAGCAATATGGACGCTGAAAGCCCCCTCAACCCCCACCAGTTCGCGCCGAGCATCGGTGTGCAAATCAGCCACATAGTCAACAAACTTGAGTATCATTTTCTCGGCGCGTTCGTAGACCACCCGTGTTTCCCAGGTGTCGGCCAGTCCCAGCCGGTCAAAACGGTTCCTTAGCTCTCGCACGATGTGCGTCCTAAAAGACTCCGAGTCGCTCACCGTCTGCGCGTCCCAGTCGGGCATGTCTTCGGCTAGCTCGTGTACAAGGTTTCCAATAGAGCGCGCCAAATCGGTGGCCTCCTCTGCCCGAGCAGCGGAAACAAACCAGTCAAGCGGGGATCGGTGTATTGTCTCCACCTGTGAGGGCGACACCGGCACAACGGCACGCTCATCAAAAGTCGCTTCCGTGGAGGACAGCGGCAAGAGACCCCACCACCGATCGGGGTCCGCACCCGGTAGCGTGAGTCCGGCCGTCTGTTCGGGGTCGTTGAAGCGGTGCAAGATTTTTGCTGCCGCATCGGCCCGCAGAGGGTCGGTGTCTTCGGCTTCGCTCCACCTGCGAAGCTCGGCAATCATAGCGCGCAGGGTCATGGGCCGACGCACAGCGGTGTTACCGCGCACCCCACCCGCAGGTGCCACCGTATCCAGCAGTTCACTGGGCAACTCTTCTGCCGACGACACGGCGGTCACCACCAGCTTGCGGCGGGCCCTCGACACGGCGGTGGAGAACATGCGCAACTCGTCAAACCGTGTCTCGCGCACCCTGTCGAGGGTCTTTATCCCGCTGCCGGCCTCTGCCCCCAGCTCAAAAATGTCGGTGAGGTCCTGGCTGCCCAGCAGGGTGCCGCGCACGGTGGTGTTGGGCCAGACACCGTCTTGGACACCGGCTATATATACGGTGTCCCAGCTGCGGCCAGCGGCAAGCGCCGGGGTAAGGATCTCCACCGCGTCAACGGTACTGGCTCGCTCCGTCAGGGTATCCATGGGTAGCTCTTGGGCATCAATATAGTCAAGAAACTGCTCCGCGGTGGCACCGGGCATCTGATCCACGTACCTGGCGGCGGCCTCAAAAAGACCGATCACGGCGTCGAGATCCCGGTGGGCCCGTTCACCGGCTGCCTGTCCCAGGAGGGCCAGCTCTCTCCATGTTTTTGCCAGGCCCGATGCACTCCACAGTTCCCAGAGCACGGTTTCGGCGGTCGCCCCCGGAACCCGAAGGGCTTTCTTCCCCGCCTCCAGTACCCTGCTGATACGGTGGGCAGCTTCAGATACTCTGCCCGCCGGCAGCTTCTCCGGCTGTAGCAGAGCTTCCACCACGAGCTCATCGCTGCCCCGGCGGCCACCGGCCCGCAGCTCCTGGGCCCGTAGGCTCTGCCGTAGCCGCCGAATATCCATGGGGGATGCCCCGCCCAGTCGCGATGTGAGCAGGGCCAGGGCGGTGTCAATCCCCAGGCCCGGAACCCGGTCTTTCACCAGGAGGGCTAGAGAGTCAAGAAAGGGCCGCACAGCCGGTTCATCACGCACCGGCCTCAGCGCTTGTGAGGTGGTGACCGGAATCCCCTGTCCCTCAAGGATCCGGCTCAGCTGTGACACCGTGGCCCCTCTGCGCACAATAATGACCGACCGAGAAAAGGCACGGCCCCTGTACAGACGGTCTTCGAGGATCATCTGCGCCAAGAGCCTGGCCTCCTGCTGAGCAGAATCCAGGGTGAACCCCAGCACCTGTTCCTCGGTATCCTGTGACCTCTCGGTGTCAAGCAGACTGCCGTCGTTACCCAGCTCCCACAGGGGTACCTCAGCCGGTGGCCCTTGTTCGGCAGGCTGGCTTAAATCCCGGCTGTGGGCGGCAGCTGCCACCTGCGGCAGCCTGGCTGCTACAGCCTCCCAGGCACGAGCAATACCGGCAGGCATACGGTGGGAGACCTCCAACTGGACCCGCTCCAGACCGGGAAAAATTTTGGGCAGACTGCCGGTGAGATCCGGGCGGGCACCGCGAAAACCCTGCACCACCGTATCCGTACAGGCGGTGATAACCAGCGCGGGCGGGACTACCCGTGAGCTCTGTGCGGAACAGAGCACGTCGAGAAGACGGTAAATCGAGGGGGTTGCCTCCTGCATGTCATCGATCAGTACCGTGTCTAGCCGCCCCCGCTCATCGGCAAGAAAATCCGGGTGCCGAGCAAGCAAATCCGCCGCCTCGTTGATCAGGGCAGCCGGGTCAAAAGCGTTGGGCATGCGCAACCGGCGAATCTGGCGGTACTCGCGGTAGAGGTCCGCCACCGCCACCCACTCTGGCCGCTGCTGGCGCAACCCCATGTCCCTCACCTGCTCGGCGGAAAGATTATATTCTGCCATGCGGTCAAAGAAGTCCCGGACCTCGTGACGAAACCCCCGGGTACCCAGCGCCTCACTCAGGTATTCCGGCCAGGCGACCGCCGCGCCGAGCCCCCGGGCATGGCCGGCGAGAAGCTCGGTGATCATCACGTCCTGTTCGGGGCCCGAGAGCAATTTGGGGGAAAAATCCAGGCCCGGAAGAAGCCCGGCCATATGCCCCCGCCGCAGCAGGTCAAAAGCGTAAGCCTGCCAGGCGCGCACGGGAGAAACCGATAGGGTAGCCTCCGTTTCTGCCACCAGCTGCTCACGAAATCTGCCGGCGCCGGCCCTTGAGGGAGTGAGCACCAGCAGACGGGCCGGGTCCCCCTCCCCTAAAAAATTTAGGGCGGTATCCAGTAGGGTGCGGGTTTTACCGGTGCCCGGCGCACCCAAAACCAGCCGCACGCGGCCCCGGTGGCTGTGTGGCATTCTTTCTCCCCTCACGGTGTTGACGGTCGGTACCAGTGTGACACGAGGATATGACATTTTAGGCATTTTTGCTGCCGACCCATGGTGAAGTCACCCCACGCGATATAGTCATTTTCATGACTGCTACTGCATGGACAGAACTTCCCCGAGCCACCTTCGATTTGGAAACCACCGGTATTAACCCGGCACAGGCACGTATCGTTACGGCATCCCTGGTGCTGGTCAACCCCGACGGGTCAGTCATCCGCACCGGCGAGTGGCTGGCAGACCCGGGTATTGAAATCCCCGAGCGTGCCCGGCAAGTGCACGGCATCTCCACCGAATATGCCCGCGAACACGGCCACGATGCCCAGCAGGTGGTTTATGCCCTGGCCTCAGCGCTGGGCGGGCTCTTTCATGACGGCGTGCCCGTGGTCGCCTTCAACGCCTCCTACGATTTTTCGGTGCTCCACCACGAGCTGCTCCGCTACGGCTACCCCGAGCTTAACTGCGCCCCGGTCCTTGACCCCTACGTAGTCAACAAGCACGTCGAAAAATACCGGAAGGGCAAGCGAACCCTTGAGGTGCTCAGCGCCGAATACCGGGTCAGTCTGCACAACGCCCACAGATCAACAGACGACGCCCTGGCCGCCGAGCGGCTACTCACCGCAATGGCCGCCCGCTACCCCGAGCTTGTTGTCGATGCCCCCAGTCTGCATGAGAGCCAGGTGGTGTGGGCGCGGGAGCAGGCCCTAGAGTTTCAGGACTATTTGCGCCGTCAGGGCAAAAATGAAACGGTTGATGGGTCCTGGCCCGTCCGTCGAGGCGGACGGTAGGGGGACCCGGTGAGTAGCGGTATGGACAACTATACGGGCAGTATCTATCTGGGTTCCTCCCGGGCCCAGCACCAGCGTCTGGTAGAGCAGTCTGCGGTGGTGATGAAGCTGGGTTTGCTCATGCTCAAATCCGGTGCCAGTGCCTACCGGGTGAAGCAGTCAATGGCTCGGCTAGCGCGGGCGGTGGGCTTACAGGAGCATCATTCGCAGGTGACTTTCACCGAGATCACCACCAGCGCCTACGCGGTGGGTAATTTTCGTACCGAGATCGGTGAGCAGCGCGCTATGGGTATCAGCGCCTACCGCATTGACCTGCTCAGTGACTTTGTCTCCAACCTTCCCGACCATATTTCACCGCGTGAGGCGCAGAGGGAGATCAGCCGGATCGAGGCGCTGCCCCACCTGTACACCCGCTGGATGCTCACCCTGGCGTCGGCTTTTGCCTGCTGTGCTTTCGCCTTCCTCAACGGCGGTGGAGTGGTCGAGTGCACGGTGGTGTTTGTTGCCGCAGCCCTGGGCCAGTTTCTGCGGGCACACCTGATGACGAGGGAAGTCAACCACCTGGCCATCTGGTTCTTGTGCGGTGTGCTCTCGGCAGGGTTCTATATCGGGGCAATCTCGCTGATGTGGACGGCCGGCTGGGCCTCGCAGGAGCACATGGTGGGTTTTATCTCGTCCGTTCTTTTTCTGGTACCCGGTTTTCCGCTGGTGACCGGGATGCTCGACCTCGCTCGATTTGATTTCTCGGCCGGTATTCCCCGGCTCATGTATGTCCTCCTGCTTCTGGTCAGCGCGTCCTCGGCAGTCTGGGTTCTCACCTTTGTCTTTGATCTTCCCCTCCAGGTCTCCCCCGAGCAGGACCTGGATCCGGTCCTACTCGTGTCGCTGAGAGTTTTTTCCTCTTTTATTGCCGCCTACGGTTTTGCCATGCTTTTTTCGGCCATGCCGGTCAGCTGCCTCTGGGCGGGGATGATCGCCGCGGTGGTCAACCCGCTACGGATAGCGGCAGCGGAGGCGGGCTTGGCCGCGCAGGTAGCTGTTTTTCTTGCCGCTTTTACCGCGGCACTGCTGGCAGAAATTATTGCCCCGCTCTACAGGCACCGCTACTCGCGTATCTCCCTCTCGGTGCCCGCCGTGGTCACCATGGTCCCCGGTGTCACCTTTTACCGGTCCATGGCGAACCTCTCTAACGGCGCCCTCAGCCAGGCCGTCGTCGGTATGGTCGATGCGCTGCTGATTTTTCTAGCCATCGGCATGGGCTTGGTCTTCGCGCGCTTCCTCATGGATAAAAACTGGTTTTTCAACCGCGACGTGCAGAAGGTGCGCTACTTCAACATCGACCACCACCTACGCTAGGGTTGGGCCGCAGCTGCGGCCCGGGCCGCCTTCGGCAGGGCAGCCGCTACCCGCTCTAGCACCTCATCGGTATGGGTGGAGGATAAGAACCAGGCTTCAAAGGCGCTGGGCGGTAGGTAGACACCCGAGTCCAGCATGGAATGGAAGAAGGGGGCGTAACGGTAGGTTTCGGATGCCCTGATATCCTCATAGCTGCGCACACCGTTCTCGGCGGTACCGAAGGCTACCGAGAAGAGGTTTCCTGCGGTCTGGATCGAGTGGTCCACGCCCGCTTGCCGGAGGGCGGCAGAAACCCGGTCCCGCAAGAATTCCGAGCCACGATCAACCCCGCGATACACCTCCTCGTCAGCGGCTTGAAGGGTGGCTATCCCCGCAGCCAACGAAACGGGGTTACCCGAGAGTGTCCCCGCCTGGTATACGGGCCCGGTGGGTGCCAGATACTCCATCAGTTCCCGTTTACCGCCCAGCGCCGCAATGGGCATACCGCCGCCCATCACCTTGCCGAAGGTAAAGATATCCGGCACCCAGCCGCCCTCGTCAGCGGCGGTGTATCCCCAGTATCCGGCTGACGACACACGAAAACCTGTCAGTACCTCGTCAAAGATTAGCAGTGCACCGTGCTTGCTCGTGATTTCGCGCAGGGCCCGGTTAAAGCCCGGTGCGGGGGTCACCACCCCCATGTTGGCCGGTGCGGCCTCGGTGATGACCGCGGCAATCTCACCGGGATACTCCTCAAAAACAGCGGCCACCGCGGCCGCATCGTTGTAGTCAAGAACAATGGTCTCTGCGGCGGTGGCGGCGGTTACCCCGGCAGAGCCAGGCAGGGCAAGGGTGGCGACCCCCGATCCCGCCTCAGACAGCAGAGAATCCACGTGCCCGTGATAGCAACCGGAAAATTTCACAATTTTATCTCGGCCGGTATAGCCGCGTGCCAGCCGGATAGCGGTCATGGTCGCCTCGGTGCCGGTGGAGACCATCCGCACCTGGTCGATAGCCGCCGGAACCACCCTGTTCACACGCTCAACAACCAGCTCGGCGAGCAGTGTCTCGGCCTCGGTGGAGGCCCCAAACGTCAGACCGTGCTCTACCGCCCGGTGCACCGCCTCAACCACCCGGCTGTCCCTGTGCCCCAGCAGGCCGGGGCCCCAGCTCATCACCAGGTCAACGTATTTTTGACCGTCGGCATCTATCAGGTAGGGCCCGGATGCGTCCTCCATGAAGACCGGCGTGCCCCCCACCGAGGCAAACGCGCGTACCGGGGAATTCACGCCGCCGGGGATGACGGCTCGGGATCGGGCAAAAAGTTCTTGGTTTTTGGTCATAGTGATAATCCTTGATCAAAAGGGGGTGCGACGCAAGCCTAGATTGCGCGGTTTAAAGGTGGTCGGGTCTCATTCAGCCATCCGGCAGCTTCAGCGGCATAGTAGGTGAGTATCATGCTGGCACCGGCACGTTTAATACCCGTCAGAGACTCAAGCACCATCTGCTTGCGATCCACCCAGCCCCTCTCCGCGGCAGCCTCAATCATGGCGTACTCCCCCGAAACCTGGTAGGCAGCTACCGGAACCGGTGACATATCGGCAACCTGCCGCACAATATCAAGGTAGGCCATAGCCGGCTTGACCATCACAAAATCTGCGCCCTCGTCAATATCCAGTGCAGCCTCAAGAAGACCCTCCCTGCGGTTTGCCGGATCCTGCTGGTAGATCTTGCGGTCTCCCTGAAGAGAGGAGCCCACCGCCTCGCGAAAAGGCCCGAAAAAGGCCGAGGCGTATTTGGCCGAATAGGCCATGATGGATACGTCCTGAAACCCCGCCGAATCCAGGGCCTCCCGGATAGCCCCCACCTGTCCGTCCATCATGCCCGAGGGGCTCACCGTATGCACGCCGGCCTCGGCTTGCGCCACCGCCATCGCGCAGTAGGCGGCCACCGCGGCATCGTTGTCAACCACCGTTGTACCGTGCCGGTCCGTTGTCACGGGGCCGCAGTGACCGTGACTGGTAAATTCGTCAAGGCAGGTATCCGCCATAATCACCACGCTGTCACCGTACTCGGTGCGGATAGCCCGGATTGCCCGGTTGAGTATTCCCTGCGGGTGTCGGGCGGCAGAACCCTCAGCGTCTTTATCGGTCTCGCGGGGCACACCGAAGAGGTCAACGCAACGCACGCCCGCCTCTATCGCTTTCTCTACCTGCCCCAGCACCGAGGTGAGAGTGTGCTGGTACTGGCCCGGCATGGAGGTAATCTCCTGCGGGGTGTCAATACCGTCGCGCACAAAAAGCACCTGGATCAGATCGGCAGGGTCCAGCCTCGTCTCAGCCACCAGGGAGCGGATAGCCGCGGTAGTGCGGGATCGGCGCGGGCGGAAGGGTAAGTGAAGGGCGGTCACGGTTGTCTCCTTTGTGCTGGGTTTATCCGGGTGTGCTCGCTGACTCGGTGGTCAGTATCTCGTGCGCTGCTGTGGCAAGGTCTCTTGGGTCGGGGCTGGCTGATACCCGGTATTTTAGCCCCAGGTCCCGTGCCCGAGCTGCCGTGCTTGCCCCGATAGCCAGCACAACGGGCAGCCTCGGACCCGCGCTATCCGGCAAATAGTGGGGAACCGGATCCGAGGTGTGATCGGTGAACAGTTCGGTGAGCAGCGAGGGGGCGGTAGCCACCACCGCGGTATAGCTCCTGAGTCTCTGCCTTGCCTCCTGCCGGCTCAGGGCCCGGTCTCCCAGCCGATCTGCCGGGTATGCCTTCATGGTGTAGACGGTCTCGATCGTCACCCGGTGTCCCAGCCCTTTAAGTCCTTCCGCAAGGGTGGAACGGGCATTAGCTCCCTGCAGGCAGAGAATACTCTGGGGCCTCGACGCTGGCCACTCGGCTACCATGTGCCTGGCATCCTGAACCCGCGGTATAAAATCAGCCTCCACCCCGGCAGTCTTCAGCGCTGCCGCCGTTGCTGTACCCACGCAGGCGACCCGGACACCGGCAAGAAGGTCTGAAAGCCCCGCCCTGTCCCGCTGGGCCCAGTCGGTGAGAGCCGCGACACCGTTGGCACTGGTCAGTGTGACCCAGTCATATTTTTTTCGGTGGAGGTCCAGAAGACAACCCTTAGACGGCGGTAAAGAAACAGCCTGTCTCAGCGGCGCACAATCCACTCTCACCCCGGGGGTCATCCCCGTGAGTAGGCGAATAAAAGACTCGGCTTTAGCTGGCGACCGGGTGATGAGTACACGCCCGTTTCCCCCGCCCCGGTCGGTATTCTCTGTCATGATAGCTCCGGTTAGAGGCTCAGCCGGGCCAGCCGGGCAGCACCGCGCTGCAACAGGCGACCGGCCAGGTCGAGACCTAGCTGGCGGGCAGCGGAAGGGCTGAGCTGATCCGTGGTGAGACGCGCCCGCAGGGTTTCGGAGCCGTCGGGGTTGGCCGCCAAAGCCTCGAGCACCAGGTTGCTCTCATCAATACGGGCATAGGCTCCCACCGGTGCAGCGCAGCCGGCTTCCAAACCGGCGAGAAGGGCACGTTCGGCGGTGACCGCCAGGCGGGTTTCGAGGTGGTCTACCGAGGCAAGGGCGGTGGCTAACACCGTGCCGGAGGCACAGTCGCTGTCGCGGACCTCGATGGCGAGCGCACCCTGGCCGGGGGCCGGAAGCATACGTGAGGGGTCAAGCCGGTCGGTGACAGTGGAGGTGAGCCCCAGCCTTCTCAGACCGGAGAGAGCCAAAATCACCGCGTCGCAGTCACCCCGCGGGCTTTTTCCCTCTCCGTGATCTTCTAGCCCGGCGACCCTGGCCAGCCGGGTGCCCACGTTGCCGCGAATATCGACGATGGTGACGTCGGGTCGCAGCGCTTTGAGCTGGGCTGCCCGCCGGGGGGACCCCGTACCCACGCGCGCACCTTCCGGTAGGGTGTCGAGGGTGAGCCCGTCCCGTGCACACAGGGCGTCTCGCGGGTCTTCCCGGGGGAGGATTCCGGCAACCGTCAGCCCCGGGTAGGCGGCGGTGGGGAGATCTTTGAGCGAGTGCACGGCGAGGTCTACGGTGCCGTCGAGGAGGCGGGTGCGCAGGGTGGCCGCAAAAACCCCGGTACCGCCCAGCTGCGAGAGCGGGCCGGTGAGCACGTCCCCCTCGGTGGTGATCTTTACCAGTTCGGTGTCAAAACCTCCGGCCTCGGCGACCAGCTGTGCCGCGGTTGCTGTCTGGGTCAGGGCCAGTGCCGAGCCGCGTGTTCCTACCTTATAGATCATTGTGGGTGGGCTCCTGCGGCGTAGTCTGCGCCGGTGTAGGTTGCAATGGTGGGTTTTTGTGCGCCCGGTTGGCGGGAGAGACAGCAGTCGGGGTTGCAGGAGTCAAACCACCTTTTCCCCGCGCACGCGTTTTCCTCGCGCGGGTGCGGCTGCTCCGATGCCGTGGACACCCGCTCGGCAATGAGGCTGCGCAGCGACTCGATGTAGGCGGGGTGGGTGCCGGGAGTCGGGGTGCGCACGGCGGCTAAACCCAGTCTTGCGCAGGTGTCCAGGGCCTCGGTGTCGAGGTCCCAGATCACCTCCATGTGATCGGAGATGAACCCCAGCGGCACCAGCACCACCCCGTCCACCTGCCCCTCAAGCGCATCCAGGGCGTCGTTGACATCGGGTTCCAGCCAGGGTGTGGACTCCGGGCCCGACCGCGACTGATAGACCAGCTCCCATTCGGTCTTGGCCAGTAGATCCGGCCGGTTCTCTTTGACCCGTGCCAGTACGGCGCGGGCTGTCTGCAAATGTTTTTCGACGTAGGCAGAGCCGCCCTCGTAGTCGACCCCGCGCGGGCCCGCCTCATTGGCGGCAGAGGTGGGGATCGAGTGGGTACAGAACATGATACGCACCATGCCGTTGCCGGCCGCCACCTGCCCGGCCCGCTCCAGCTGCGACCGCACCGTATCCAGCCCCTCAGCCAGACCCTCGGCAAAGGCTTCGATGAGGCCGGGCGCATCAAAATGCTGGCGCACCTTATCAATCTGTAGCTTGCCGGTCAGCCCCAGTTTCTCCAGGGCAAGCCCGTAGTCTTCGCGATACTGACGGCAGGAAGAGTAACCGGGGTAGGCGCTGGTGGGGAGCACCAGAATTTTGCGGGCACCCTCACGGTAGGCGCGGGACACCACGTCGGTGACATAGGGTTCCCAGTTGCGATTTGCCCAGGTAAGAGGTATGTGCGGCCCTCTGCTGTCCAGGGCCTCCTGGAGTGCCCGCATCAGCGAGCGATTCTGTGCGTTCAGCGGTGATACCCCACCGTTTGCCCGATAGTGGGTGGCTACTTCCTCCAGGCGTTCGTCGGGTATTCCCCTTCCGGCGGTCACGTTGCGCAGGAAGGGGATCACATCGTCCTGGCCCTCGGGCCCGCCAAACGAAGACAGGATCACCAGGTCGTAGTCTTCCGGTGCCTCTGCGCGGGGGCGGGTGAGACTGGTTTCTCCGCGGTAGTGGCCCATCGTTGCCCGGTCGAGAACCGACGGCCCGTTGGTGGCGGTGTTGTGCGGGTCGGTACGGTTCGGTACAACGTCGTGGGGAAGGAAACCCATCAGGCAAGCACTCCGGCTACCTCGTGGGCGGGGATACGGCGCCCGGTGTAGAAGGGGGTTTCCTCGCGCACGTGCAGGCGGGCCTCGGTGTTACGGAAAGACCGCATGAGGTCGGTCAGCAGCACCAGCTCCGGGGCTTCAAGGGCGATAATCCACTCGTAGTCGTTGAGGGCGAAGGCGGCGACGGTGTTCGGGAGCACCTCCCGGAAGTCAATACCCTTCATACCGTGGTTTTTGAGCATTTCGCGCCGCTTTTCGGGGTTGGAGTAGTACCAGTCCCAGGAGCGCACAAAGGGGTAGACGCAAACCCAAGCTTCGGGGGCAATCCCCTTGGCGAATGAGGGGGTGTGACCGGAAGTGAACTCAGCATCGCGGTGGACCCCCATGCTTGACCACACTATTTTTGTGCCGCTGAATGCCCGTGTACGGCGGATAGACCGCACAGCCGCCTGGAGCTCTTCGGGCAGGGCACCGTGCAGCCACACCATAATGTCCGCGTCGCTGCGCATGGCAGATACGTCGTAGAAGCCGCGTACCGTGACACCTTTCTGACCCAGCGTATCGACTAGCCGGTTGAGTTCGTCGGCGGCTTCGGGGCCGGTGGCTGTTTCAGCGGCCGGAGTATCCCTGGCGAAAACGGTGTAGAGGGTGTAGAAAAGCTGGTCATCGCCCTCGGCTGGGGCACCGGGAACCTGCCCCTGGATCTTCCCCTCGGAGTCCTTGGCGGTCGGCATAGCGGCAGCCCCTCTGTGGGGGTAGCCGTGGTGACCGTCACCGTGCTGCTGTGACATGTTCTCCGTCCTTTCACGGGTGGGTAGATTTACCGCCCGGTGGTGTTCTTGTTTTTCCTGATAAAGTTCACGCAAAGTGTTAGTTTTCACTCCGGTGTCTGGCTATAAAATCGTCCACGGTCTTTTGGGTGTCGGCGGTGACCGCCGCCAGCCCGTTACCGGCGAGCCATGCGCCCACGGCCGTCACGCCCTCAAGTTCTTTGAGCGCTTCACGAAAGTCCTCTGTCTTCTGCCGGTGCCCGGCGGTGGCGGTAGGCAGGGAACTGTGCCAGCGGACAACGTCGGCCCCCACCAGGTGGGAGCGGGTGAGCGGCAGGTTGTAGAGTTTTGCGGCATCGTGCAGTGCCAGGGTGATGAGCTGGTCGTCATAGAGGTTGACTTCCTGGAGGGGGCCCGAGTCGGTGCCGCGCCCGTAGGAGAGGCGGAGCACGTGCCTGTTTTCTCCTGCCTGTTCCCTCATCCAGTCCCATTTGGCGGTGGCGTGGGTGAGAGCTTTAGCTCGGACCGTCTGCACGTGCTCGCTGACCAGCAGCCCGGTGCCGCGGGGGGCGGAGTTGAGTGCTGGCTGGTCTACCACCAGGGTCACCAGGGCGATATCCGGTCCGGGGTTGAGAGTGGGAGCCTTACCCGCCGGTAGGTGGGTACCCAGAATCCGGGCTGCGGTGGGGCCGTCTGCGGCCACCACCACGTAGGTGCCGCTCATAGCCGCCGCCTTTTCCCCGGCTTCGGGCTGGCGCTGGATAATGGTCCAGCCACCGGTGACCGGGTCCCTGTCGATGGCGATAGCGTCAAATCCGGTGATGATGCGCACCCGGAGCTTCATGACCTCGTCAACCAGTGCTTCGGAGAGCTGGTTCATGCCCCCGGTTATTCCGGCAACCTGGGTTCCCGCCGGCGAGGCCCTGCGGAGGGCCGCCGAGGCCGCGGCGAGGGAGCCCAGCTGAGCCACCCTGTCTTTGAGGCCGGGAATGACGGAGTCTATCTCGAGTTCGTCGGGGTGGGTGGAGTGCACGCCCGAGACCACCGGTGCCACCATTCTTTCCAGTACCTGCTGGCCCATGCGGGTGCGTACCACCTCCCCGAGTGTTTGGGCGTTTTCTCCGGCGGATACCGGGAGGAAACGGTCAAGTTTAGCGCGGCGCAGTCCTGCCCGGCTGAGGATATTTTTTACCGAGGGGTCGCTGAGGTCTCCGGGGATACCGAGTACCCCGGTGCGGGGGGCAGGCCGGGCCCCTTCCGGGAGGTAGAGCCAGGAACCGGCAGGGTTGGGTGTCACGATCTGATCGGACAGGCCCAGTTCGCGGAGGAGGTCGGTGACCGTGCTGGTGCGGGTGGCAAACGACTCCGCCCCCGAGTCCAGTACCAACTCGGCCACCCGGTGGGCACCCACGGCACCCCCCAGATGGTCTCGGGACTCAACCAGGGTTACTTTCAGTCCTGCCTGCGCCAGCTGGCGGGCAGCAAGCAGCCCCGAGATACCGCCGCCAATAACGATCGCGGTTTTTTTGGGTGAGCGGGCGAGGGAGGATGCCATAGGTAGAATCAGTTACTTTCTCAGGGTTGCGGTGTGAATGTAGTCAACGAGTTGGGTGAGCACCTGCGGGTCGGTTTCCGGCGGGACGCCGTGGCCCAGGTTGACCACGTGCGTCGGGGCCGCCTGGCCGGCTCTCAGGACCCGGTCGGTGTGCTCGCGCAGGGCTGGCCAGCCGGCAGAAAGCAGGGCCGGGTCAATGTTACCCTGAAGCACTACCCCGCCGCCGAGGCGCTGCTGGGCGAGGTCAAGCGGTAGGCGGTAGTCGACTCCCACCACATCGGCGCCCGCCTCGTGCATGGAGGTGAGCAGGTCTCCGGTTCCGGTGCCGAAATGGATTCTGGGCACACCGTATTCTTCAACGGCTGCTAAGACCGCGGCCGAATGCTCCATCGCATATCTGCGATAGTCTTCGTGCCCCAGAGATCCCGCCCAGGAGTCGAAGAGCTGCACGGCAGAGGCCCCCGCTTCTATCTGGGCGCGCAGAAACTGGGCAGAGGTGCGTGCCGCCCATTCGGCTAGTGCCCGCCAGGTCTGCGGTTGGGCGTGCATCATGGTGCGCGGGCGCAGGTGGTCCCGGGAGGGGCCTCCCTCCACCATGTAGGCGGCGAGGGTAAAGGGGGCTCCGGCAAAACCGATGAGGGGGGTGTCCCCCAGTTCCGCGGTGATAGCTGTGATTGATTCGCGGATGGGGTCTAGGGCCCGGTCGTCAATTTCGGGCAGGGCAGACACGTCGCCGACGGTGCGCACGGGCCGGGCCAGTACCGGGCCTTTACCGGGAACAATATCGACATCGACCCCGGCAAGTTTCATAGGTACCACGATGTCGGAGAAGAAAATAGCGGCGTCAACCCCGTGACGGCGTACCGGTTGCAGAGTGATTTCGGCGGCCAGGGATGGGGTAAGGCATGCCTGTAGCATGGGCACTCCCCGGCGGATCGCTCGGTATTCGGGCAGGGAGCGTCCCGCCTGGCGCATAAACCATACCGGTCGGTAGGGGCCCGGCTGCCCGGTGAGCGCGCGCATCATGGGTGAGTCTGCTACCGAGGCAGCGTTAAGAGGGTGCTGAGGCGAAAGCCGCCCCCGCTGGGCGGGGGTGAGGAGGTCACGCTGCTTCAGTGGCTTGGTCATGTCCTCTATTGTGCCAAGGATTGGAAGAAATTTTGCCGACACGGTGTCAGTTTTACCCTATGTCTGCCCCGTACAGGGCACGGGCGGGTGGGATCCGGTTTGTCCAAACCCAAAAATGGTGCACAATTGTATGGTGCGATATTCGCACACCGAGCGCTAGCGTGTTTATGATGAATCAGTCGTGACTATTTTTACCCTCGTTGCATCACACAAGAACGTTGATCTTAGCACCGTGGCCCACCTGGCCAACGGTGCCGCTGCTCTATCCGACAACGCCCAGAAAAACTCTGTTAGGGGCATGGTTGTGCTTTCCACCTGTAACAGGGTGGAGATTTACGGGGAAACCCCCTCTGTTCCGGGGGCAACACAAGACACCGTTCACTCCGATGTCATTAAGGCGACCTCACAGGTCTACGCCCAGCTCACCGAGCTATCGGGGCTCAGTCTCGATATTGTGTCCTCAAGCTTTGAAACCTACGTGAACGAGCAGGCGGCTCTGCACCTTTTTACGGTGACCGCCGGGCTAGAGTCTGCCGTGGTAGGTGAGCGCGAGATCACCGGGCAGGTGCGCCGCGCTATCTCCAAGGCGCAAAAAGCCGGCCACGCCACCGGAAACCTGGTGCGCCTCTTTGACCATGCCGCTCATACCGCCCGCCAGGTGGGCCAGCAGACCCTGCTGGGGTCTCGGGGGCGGTCGGTGGTTTCGGTTGCCCTCGACGTGGCCGATGATCTGGCCGATAAGACCTGGCAGCAGCGCTCAGCCCTTATTATCGGTACCGGTGCCTACGCGGGGGCCACTGTTGCTACCCTGCGCGAGCGCGGATGCACCGACATCACCGTGTATTCTCACTCGGGTCGGGCGGCCACCTTCGCGTCTAGGCGCGGGGTTGATGCGGTGGATGACGGGGGTTTTTCTGCGGCCCTTGCCCGCGCCGACCTTGTGGTGGGCTGTTCGGGGAGCGCCACCCCCCTGGGTGCTGCCGATATCCCCGCAGGTAAGCATGTGCTGGTCGATCTGGCGCTTTCTCGCGACTTCTCCCCGGAGGTCGCCGACCTGCCCGGGGTAGACCTTATTACGCTTGAGTCGGTGCGTTTGGCGGCTCCCGATGAGACTGTAGAGTCTGTTGAGCTGGCGCACGCTATCGTGGAGAAGGCGGCGGCGGAGTTCGCGGTCAGGGAGAAGGCACGCACCATTGACTCCGCTATTGTGGCTCTGCGGGAGCACACCATGAGTGTACTCGAGGAGGAGCTGAGCAAGGTGCGGTCCCAGCACGGTTGTACCGCCGCCTCCGATCAGATGGAAATGGCTATGCGTCGTATGGTAAAGTCGTTACTCCATGTCCCCACCGTTCGTGCCCGAGCTCTCGCGCAGGCTGGGAGGGAAACCGAATATATTTCAGCCCTCGAAGCACTGTACGGTATAGAGATCGATCTACCGGACTCCCGGGGTAGCGAATTCCCCCGGGAAATAAGGCAGGCAGATGCCTCCTAGGCCGCAGGTATCGAGGCGGTTTTGGGGGATGAGCCACCGGCATCTAAGAATAGAAGAATCTTGAGCGTACCTTCAGCCAGTCCCGAACCCGACGAAGCGGTAGATAGCAGGCTGTCTACCGGAACGACCCGTCTACCCAAAGAGTTGCGCCGCCAGCAGCTACTTTTTTATGCTCTCAGGGTTTTTTCCTCTCACGGCTACCACGTGACAACGATGAACCATATTGCCGAGGCAGCCAATGTCACTAAGCCGGTGCTGTACCAGCATTTTAAGTCGAAGCGGGAGCTGTATTTGGCGGTGCTTGACGAGCAGATAGACAATCTGGTCAACCGCATCATTAAACCTCTCTATCAGACCACGGTGAACCGGGAGCGGGTGGAGCGGGCACTGGGTGCTTTCTTTGAGTTCACCCGCATTAATCCGCAGGGGTACAGGCTTATTTTTGAGTCGGATATTCAGGGCGATCACGCGGTGCAGCAGCGGCTGGACCACCTCTATGACACCATTGCCCACCATGTGGCCAGTTTTTTGGGGCCCAATGCGGGGCTTGAAACCGCCGAGGCCACACTTCTCTCTCGCACGCTGGCGGGTATGGCGGTATCGGCAACCCAGCACGCTCTGAGTCAGGATTCAGACCGCGTGGATCTTAGCCATGTTGAAAAGCTGGTGTTCCGTCTGGCCTGGGGCGGTATTTCCGTGATTGACGAGGATTGGAAGTAGACCACCAAGCAACCGGTTGATCGGCTACAGTTTTGTGCGCTCACAGTGAATTGCTTTCGGGCTCTCACCGGCCAACCCTAGAATTGGGTGTGACTCAAGCGCTTTTATCTAAGGAGACCCATGGAAATTAAGATTGGTATTCAGCATGTTCAGCGGGAGGTTGTTCTCGAAACCGATCAGACGTCTGCCGAGATCAAGGCCAAGGTTGCCGCCGCTCTCGCCGACGGTTCTGTGCTGGAACTCGAGGATTCTAAGGGCAGGGTCACTCTGATCCCCGGTGCCCAGGTGGGGTACGTGGAGCTCGGTGAGGAGTCTAAGCGACGTATCGGGTTTGGTTTCTCCGAATAGAGCCTAGGCCGGTATCTGCCAGGTGTATCCCGGCCACGGGCACAGCCCCGATAGCTCGGGGTACACCTTGTCTCGCTGCACCTTTGATAGAATAAACGGGTCATGGCTGCCCGGTCGTAAGAGCAAACAGACATTTTCTTTGATACCCCATCGGTGCCGTTACCGCGGTGACAGCTTCATTTTTACACACGATCGGCTCCACTTTACACGCACCGCCGGCCCCCGGCTGTGCCGCTATCCTCAAGGAACCTATCGTGACTGAAGACAGTAAAACATTTGCAGACTACGGTCTGCGTCAGGATCTCTGTGATGCGCTGGCTGCCCACGGGATCACCACCCCCTTCCCCATCCAGGCGCTCACCCTACCCGTGGCCCTGGCCGGGCACGACATCATCGGGCAGGCAAAAACCGGTACCGGGAAAACCCTGGGATTTGGCCTGCCCACCCTCCAGCGGGTTACCGGGCGGGACGACCCCGCCTGGGCAGAGATGACTACCCCCGGGGCACCGCAGGCTCTGATTGTTGTTCCCACCCGGGAACTTGCTATGCAGGTGGGCTCCGATCTCAAGTTAGCCGCTCAGCAGCGCAACGCCCGCGTGGTAACGCTCTACGGGGGTGTACCCTACGAGCCCCAGATCAAACAGCTGCGGGCGGGTGCCGAGGTAATTGTGGGCACCCCCGGCCGACTGATCGACCTGCTCAGGCAAAAGAAACTGGACCTGGGCGCGGTCAGGATTGTGGTGCTCGACGAGGCAGACGAAATGCTTGACCTGGGATTTTTGCCCGACGTCGAGCGCCTGTTGGCGGCACTTCCCGAGTCCCGCCAGAGTATGCTTTTCTCGGCGACCATGCCCGGGCCGGTGCTGAGCATGGCGCGGCGCTATATGACCAAGCCCATGCATATCCAGGCCAGCTCCCCCGACGACGATTCGGTCACCAAAGCCTCGATCCAGCAGTTCATCTACCGTGCCCACCCCCTGGATAAGGACGAGCTGGTGGGGCGTATCCTGCGCTCCCGATCTCGCGGGCGCACCATTATTTTTACCAAAACCAAGCGCTCGGCGGCCAAACTTGCCGAGGAGTTGATCAACCGGGGATTTGCCGCCGGCGCTATCCACGGCGACCTCCACCAGGGGGCCCGCGAGCACGCTCTGGCGGCTTTCCGCCAAAACACGATTGACATTCTGGTGGCCACCGATGTTGCCGCCCGCGGTATCGATGTTGAAGATGTCACTCACGTTATTAATTTCCAGTGCCCCGAAGACGAAAAAACCTATCTGCACCGGGTGGGGCGCACCGGCCGGGCCGGCAACACCGGCACCGCGATAACGCTGGTGGACTGGGAGGACGTTCCGCGCTGGTCGCTCATTAACCAGGCTCTAGAGCTGGGAGTTCCCGACCCTGTTGAAACCTACTCGTCTTCTGAGCATCTGTTTGCTGACCTGGATATTCCCGAGGGTACCCGGGGCAGGCTCCCCCGCCAGGAGCAGACCAAGGAAGGTATCCGGCAGCCGGACGGTTTGCGCCGCGACGGCAGACACAGCCGCCACGGGGCACCCCGTAGCGCGGGGGCACGCGCACGAGGTGCCTCCGGTTCCCGGGATCGGCGCCGGCGGCGGGAGAAGTCGGTGGAGAAGACGGAGAGCGGCAGCACGCGGCGGCGCCGGCGGCGGCCCTCGGCTTAGGGGGTCTGCCGGTAGCCGCTAGACAGCTGCCGGATCCGGGTAACGGTACCGGTATGAGTGGTGTTCTCCCCCAGCCGGTTGGGTTTTCCTCTCCCGTGGTAGTCGGATGATCCGGTGATCAGAAGGCCGTGTTCGTGGGCTAGCCGGGTGAGCCATCGGCGGTCTGTGTCACTGTTGTCGCGGTGATAGACTTCGAGTCCGGCAAGCCCGGCGGCTATCATGCTGTGTATCAGTTCATCGGGGGCGACCCTGCCTCTGCTCCGCGCCCGCGGGTGCGCCATGACCGGTACCCCGCCGGCTGCGCGTACCAGCTCCACCGCCCGCACAGGATCCAGTGCGTCGTGGGGGACATAGTATTTTGAGCGGGGGCTGAGCAGCCCGGTAAAGGCCTCGGACCTGTTGGTCAGGACACCCGCCTCCACCAGGGTATCTGCAATGTGGGGTCTGCCCACCGTGACGTTTTCGTCTACCCCGCGCACCACGTCTGCCCAGGTGATCGGGTAGTCTCGCTCTAGAAGCTCCACCATTGTTTGGGCTCTGATGAGCCGGGATTGTCTGACCCGGGCTATGGTGTCGGTGAGCGGTCGGTAGGTGGGATCGTGCAGGTAGCTCAGCAGGTGCACGCTCACCCCCGCGGCGGCACACGATATTTCCATACCGGCGATAAAGTCCACGCCGTAGTCGGCAGCGTACTTTTCGGCGTCTGCCCAGCCCGCGGTGGTGTCGTGGTCGGTGAGGGCGAAGCCGGTAAGCCCGCGGTGGGAAACGTCCGCGACCAGCTCGGCAACGGTCTGGGTTCCGTCCGAAATTTTTGAGTGGGTATGAAGGTCGTAGGCCATGCCCACATCATACTGCGCCCCGGCCCTGCCGGCTCTATCGGCTTGCCTGCCGCCGCTGACGTGACCGGAGACAAATAAATAGTTACAGTGGTGCTATGACTACTTCAGATGACAATACTCAACCGGTTGAGGAGCGGGTCACCAACCGCTCTCAGCCTCCCGAATCGCAGGCGTTCACCGATTTTATGGGGGATCGCTGGGCCCCTACCGATCGGAGGCTCCCCTCCCGTGCCCGGGTGGCTGATTGGGCAGCCCGCCGTCGTGCCGCTCTTTCGGCGCTCTTTCCCGGTGAGCGCCTGGTGATTCCTGCGGGCCCGCTCAAGACCCGCTCCAACGACACCGACTACCGCTTTCGCCCCCACTCCGCTTTTGCCCATATGACGGGCCTGGGAACCGACCACGAGCCCGATGCTGTGCTGGTGTTTGAACCGGTGGAAGAGGGTAGCGGTGATGGCGGCTCGCACCACCGGGTCACCCTCTATTTCACTCCCCTGGCCGGCCGCGACTCAAAAAAGTTTTACGACGATCCCCGCTACGGCGAATTTTGGATTGGTCCCCGCCCCACGTTGGCGGAGATTGAGGCCGAGTACGGCCTGGTGAGCCGCGACCTTTCTGAGCTTGAGGTTGCTGTCACCAAAAATGCCGGTAACCCCGCCCTGGGCGGCGTGCAGATTCGTCTGGTGCGCAATGTTGACCCGGCGGCCGATGCGCTGGTGGACACCTCTCGCTATAACACCGGGGTGGACCTTGAGGAGTCCGACCGGCAGGATGCGCTCCTGACCGAGGCTCTTTCTGAGGCCCGCCTGGTCAAAGATGAGGTGGAGGTGTCTCAGCTGCGCCGCTCGGTGGATCACACGGTGGCCGGTTTTGAGAATATTATTCGCTCACTCCCCCGCGCCATAGGTCATAGGCGCGGCGAGCGTGTGGTGGAGGGTGTTTTCTTCGCCAAGGCACGCGAGGAAGGCAACGACCTGGGGTATGACACCATTGCCGCCTGCGGTAACAACGCCACCATTTTGCACTGGATCCGCAACAACGGTCCCGTGGAGGATGGCAAGCTCATGCTGGTGGATGCGGGTGTTGAGGACGATAGTCTCTATACCGCCGATGTCACCCGCACTTTCCCCGTCAACGGTAGGTTTACCGAGGTGCAGGCTAGGGTGTATCAGGCGGTTTTGGACGCCGCCGATGCCGCGTTTGAGGTGGCAGTTCCCGGTCGCAAATTTCGTGACGTTCACGAGGCCGCAATGAAGGTGCTTGCTGCTCGCCTGGACGAGTGGGGGCTGCTGCCTGTTACCGCCGAAGCCGCGCTTTCTGCCGAGGGCGGCCAGCACCGCCGCTGGATGCCGCACGGTACCAGCCACCATTTGGGGCTCGATGTGCACGACTGCGCTCAGGCTAAGCGGAAGCTCTACCTTGACGGCGTGATTGAGCCGGGTATGGTGTTCACCATTGAGCCGGGCCTCTATTTTAAGGAGGAGGACCTGGCTATTCCCGAGGAGTATCGAGGAATCGGCGTGCGCATTGAAGACGATGTGCTCATTACCGAAAACGGTAACGAGAATCTTTCTGCCGCACTACCGCGCACGATCGCCGATGTGGAAGCCTGGATGGACAGGCTTTTGGGTTGAAAGCTACCTAGCCGGTTTCCCGTGCCGGGCGGGTATACCGGCTAGCGCGGCTTATCGCCGGTGCTCTCTTCGTTTTCCCGGGGGTTCTGGCGGATACTCTGGCTGAGTTCTGCCGGGTCGTCGACTCGGATACCGTAGCGGCTTTGGTTCTGTTCTTTACGGATTTGTTCGATACGCTCGTTGCTGGGTGCCGGTGCCGGTTCTTGGCGTACCGTGCGGGCGTACTCTTCGGGGTCTTCGATACGCAGACCGAATTTTCCTCCGGCCCTGGAGCCGTCGCGGTTGTATTCGGGGCCCACAAAGGTGGATTCCTGATTCCCCGCTGGTGGCACCTGTTCTTGCCCCTGAGGCCCGGTCCAACCGGCCCCGTGGACCGGTGTTCCACCGGGGGTGTTGTGCGGCACGGGAGCCGGGGCACCGGCCGGGTTGCCCGGCTGCCGAGCGTAGGGGCCCACCCTAAGGATCTGCCGTGCCCGGTCCGATGTTGAAAAGTGTGCCCTCATTTCCAGGGTTCCGGGGATAGTCTGTCCGCGCATGGCAAACGAGCCCCGACCCTTTTGGCGGTTACGGGAGAAGCTTATGAGGCCGGTGAGCACCCAGACCATCATGCCCAGCGGTATCGATGAGATGAGGTGAGCCCCGATAGCTGTTCCGGTGAGTATGGCGGTCACCGCGCCGATAAAAGCACCGAAGCATGCTCCCTGGAAAGCTGCGGCCGCAATAACCCTGGGGTAGGTGAGTTCCCCGCCCACGTATTCGATGTGGGTGATGTTTCGGCCCACCACGTAGATGGTTTGCATGGGGAATTTTTGTTCGGCTAGCCGGCGCATGGCGTGGTCGAGCTGTTGGCGGTTATCGAAGTAGGCGACAAGGTCGCCGTCGGGTTCTTTATTCGGTTCTGCCTGCGCGATCATCGGGGTGTACTGGTTGAAGTCCATATCCCTCATTTTCTCTGAGGAAGCTGGATAATCACTGGAGCCTGCGCGGGGTATCGCAACCGGCGAAACGCGGGGTTTCACCGGTTCTTCTCTCCAGATCAGCGGCAACTGCGGGTAAACTCTCACTTCTTGGGGGCGGTGGTATTCTGCCTTATTTCTGCTTTGCCGATACCCTGTATAGGTGAGTACTGTACCGAATAAAATTTTTATTGCCCGCCTTCTCGGTCTCGACGTTTTTGACCCCCTGGGGGATCGGCTGGGTCGTCTACGCGATGTTGTGGTGCTCAAACGTAGTTTTGGCCCGTTTGGTAGTCTCACCTCCGACCACCGCGGGGACAGGGGCCCTGTTGTGGTGGGAATTGTTATTGAGGTGCTGGGGAAGAAGAGAATTTTTGTGCCCATGACCAGGGTCTTGTCCATTGAGTCGTCGCAGATTATTTGTACCGGGTTGGTGAATCTTCGGCGTTTTGAGCAGCGAGGGTCTGAGTCGCTGGTGGTGGGTGAAATATTTGACCGCAAGGTACAGCTCACCGACGGTTCCGGTGAAGCCACGGTTGAGGACGTGGCTATGGAGCAGCACCGCAACGGTGACTGGTTTCTTGCCGAGCTCTTTATCTCCCGCGTACACGAGACGGGCGGGATTCTACGCCGCCGCAAAGAAACTCTCGTGATCGACTGGGATGAGGCTATTCTTTCCACCGATCTTGAGCCGCAGGCGGCAACCGCTTTTGTGGCCAACCACGAAGACGCAAACGCCGCCGACCTCGCCGACGCTATCCACGAGATGAACGACAAGCGCATGGTTGAGATTGCCCATGAGCTTCAGGACGAGCGCCTGGCCGATGTGCTTCAAGAGCTTCCCGAAAACGATCAGGTGGAGATCCTCTCCCACCTCGATGTGGAGCGGGCCGCCCAGGTGTTGGAGGAGATGGAACCCGATGATGCCGCCGACCTGCTCAACGAGCTTTCCGATGCCCAGCGGGAGCAGCTTCTTTATCTGATGGAGCCGGAAGAGGCGGAAGACGTGCGCCGCCTGCTGGAGTATGAGGAGGGTACCGCCGGGTCGCTCATGAACCCGGTTCCTATTATTCTTTCGCCCGAGAACACGGTGGCCGAGGCTCTGGCCCATATTCGGCAGGAGGAGATTCCGCCGGCAATGGCCGCGGCTGTGCTGGTGGCCCGTCCCCCGCTGGAAACCCCCACCGGCAGGTATCTTGGTATGGTGCATATGCAGCAGCTTTTGCGTTATCCGCCCAGTGAGCAGGTGGGTAATATGCTGGATACCTCCATCGAACCGGTGTCCGATATGTCCAGTCTTGAGGAGCTGTCGCGGGTGCTGGCAACCTATGATCTGACGATTATCCCGGTGACCAATGATTCTCACCGCCTGGTGGGCGCGGTGACCATTGACGATGTCCTCGACGCCATTTTGCCCGAGGATTGGAGAACCTATGATGATGGAACCCCTATTCGGAAGGTAGGCCGCCGCTTTGAGTGATAAAAATAGAGAGCGCCCCCACGACGAGCGTTTGGCCACCCCGCAGGAGTCGCGCCGCAGGGCGGTTCCCCGGTCGAATCCCGATAGGTTTGGGCGCGCTACCGAGTCTATCGCCCGTTTTATGGGAACCCCGCAGTTTTTGCTCTGGATGACTGTGTTTTGTGGTCTCTGGCTGGGTTGGAATACGCTGGCACCGGAGTCTCTACAGTTTGACCCGCGGGCACTGAATTTTACCCTGCTGACTCTTATGCTCTCCCTCCAGGCGTCCTATGCGGCCCCCCTGCTGCTGCTTGCTCAAAACCGGCAGGATGATCGTGACCGCGTGATTGCCTCCCAGGACCGGCAGCGTGACCAGCAGAATCTGGAGGAGACCCAGTATCTGACCCGTGAAATTGCCTCGCTGCGCGTTGCTCTGCGCGAGGTCGCGACCCGTGACTATGTGCGCGGTGAGCTGCGCGATATTATGGAGAAGCTCGAAGAAATTGAGGCGCGCTGTGACCGGGGCAGCCAGGAGGTCCGGGACCCGCTAACCGGTGCGCTGACCGCGGTGAGCGAGGACTCGACCAAGAAGAAGTTGAAGAGGGTTAAGGTGAAAGATGTTGAGGAGTCTTCCACCGATGATACCGAGTAGACAGGCCACCTGAGCACTGAAGAACCGATTAAGCGAAAAGAGGCTGAGACATGCACACCCCCACCGATTCGCTGCGTGAGGCGCTTGCTAAGGTCTACGATCCCGAGTTGCGGCGCCCGATTACCGAGCTGGGTATGGTGGATCTTGCCGTGGTTGAGGGGTCAGATGCCTATGTGACGGTGCTGCTGACTATCGAGGGGTGCCCGCTACGGTCCACGATTGAGCAGGATGTTCGGGCGGCGGCACAGAAGGTTGCCGGTGTGGAGACGGTGACCGTGGAGATCGACTATATGAATGCTGAGCAGAGGGCGCAGCTGCGTACAAGGCTGGGGCATTCACGCAAGAATCCTTTCACCGAGCCCACCTCGCTCACCCGTGTCTATGCGGTGGTATCCGGCAAGGGTGGGGTCGGTAAATCATCGATGGCGGCTAATCTTGCCGCCGCGTTCGCCGCCGAAGGGTTGGGCGTGGGGATTGTTGATGCCGATGTTCACGGTTTTTCTATTCCCGGTCTGATGGGGATTACCCAGCAGCCCACCCGTATGGACGATATGATCATACCGCCCGTGGTTGAGGTGCCCGATTTTGTTACCGGCCCGGCAGGCCGGCAGGCGGCGGACGGTGGTTTTGTGAAGGTTATTTCTATCGGCATGTTTGTCGAGCCCGATCAGCCGGTAGCCTGGCGCGGCCCCATGCTGCACCGGGCCCTGGAACAGTTTTTAACCGACGTGCATTTTGGTGCCATCGATGTGCTGCTTCTCGATTTACCGCCGGGTACCGGCGATATCGCTATTTCGATGGCGCAGCTGTTACCCGGTGCCGAGCTGGTGTTGGTCTCTACGCCCCAGCACGCCGCCGTTGATGTGGCTCAGCGGGCGGGCACACTGAGTCTGCAGACGGGGCAGAAAGTGGTGGGTATCATCGAGAATATGTCCGCCATGCACATGCCCGATGGCACCCTGATGGAGATCTTTGGCTCCGGTGGCGGGCAACAGCTTGCCGCACGGTTGACGGAGTCTTTGGGCTATGAGGTGCCCCTGCTGGGGTCGGTGCCACTGGATGTGCGGCTTCGTGCCGGCGGGGACAGGGGCCTGCCGCTGGTGTGGGATCCTGTCAAGACAGCGGCGGCTGAGAAGATCACAGAGATTGCGCGCACGCTTTCCCACCGTTCCCGGAATCTTGCCGGTAGGCCGCTACCTTTTAGCCCCTAGCCGCTCTCTTACGTTTGGGTGTTCGCCGGGGCTGCCGGTCCTAGGTGGCGTCGGTGTCGAAGGGCGCGTACGCTCCGCGGGGAAGACGGTTGGAGGAAGAGGCGGCCGAACGATTCTCTTGCTGCTGGGCTTGGAGGGCGGCGCGTTCGGCGTCGTCTTCTGCCAGTGCTTCGCGCACAATGGTCCGCGGGTCATACTGGCGGGGGTCATACTGTTTCCAGTCAAAGTCGCCCAGTGGGTTGTCGCCCAGGGTTTCTTTGAGGTCGTCTTTGGCCTCAAAGGCCATGGCGCGAACCCATTTAACGGCCTCTTTGAGCTTTTGTGCGTATTCGGGCATACGTGCGGGGCCAATCACCACAAAGGCTATGATGACCAGGATGATGAACTCCATGCCGCTAATACCAAACACAGTACCGAAGATTACCAGCTTTAACCGGCAAAAACCTAAAAACCGTCCTGAGTTCTATATGATGTTTCAAGCACAAGTTTTTGTCCTGAAGTTCTATCCTTCAGCGGGGTGAGAAGGGGAAACATGGCATCGCACAGGGTGGATCGCACGATGGCCTGGGCCTATACGGAGTCTTTTCCGCAGGAGAGTGCGGAGATTGCGGCTGCCCGCCGTGACGCTGAGCTTGCGGGGGCTGACCCGGTGAGCCCTCACACCGCGTCTTTGCTGACTGTACTTGCGGCTACGGGTCGGGCCCAGAATGTGCTGGAGGTAGGTACGGGTACCGGGGTCTCTTCGCTGGCCCTGCTGGAGGGGATGCCGCGTGGCGGGGCCATGACCACGCTCGATATTGATAGTTCACGCGTGCAGAAGGCAAAGTCTATTATTGGTGGTTCGTCAGCGGGTCAGAATCATCGAGTCCGTATGATTACCGGTGATGCCCGGCAGGTGCTCCCCCGGCTCTCACGGGATTCTTACGATCTGATTTTTATTGATGGCGGGGCTCGGATCGCCGAGTTTTGTGTTTATCGGTCGCTGGCGCTCTTGCAGTCTGGCGGTTTGTTGATTCTCAACGATGCCCTGCGTTCGGGGAGGGTTTCAGATCCCACTCAGCGCGATGAGTTGACCGTTTCTCATCGGAGGCTGCTGTCCGAGATTCAGGACTGCCGCGGGGATGTTTTTGTGTCGCTGGCCCACGCCCAGCCCGGCCTCTACCTGGTCTACAAGCGCTAGACGGGGGTGTTGGCTACCGGCCTAAGCCAGCTCGGCTAGCTAAAGTCTTTGAGGCAGGCTTTGAGGGCCTCGACCTCTTCGGGGCTAATATCCAGTACCAGGCGTCCGCCGCCCTCCAGTGGGATCCGCATAATAATACTGCGCCCCTCCTCCACGACTTCAAGAGGTCCATCGCCGGTACGAGGCTTTTGTGCCGCCATATCAATCATTCTCCTTCGTGTGCGGTATCAGGAGGCTGACCGCCAGCCTCAAAACCCCTGACAGGAACCATAATAAACCAGCTGATGGTTTCTTGAGGGTCAACACAGCAAGCCTCTCCCGTATTGGGTTATATTTCTCGCCCCGGCCCTATACAGCCCGCGACTAGGGCGGATAGTCGCCACCACCCGGTAGCTGTTTCCAGTGCCAGAGCCAACCCACCCATCCGAATTGTAGGGCGGCCGAAGAGACTAGCAGCAAACCCCGATAGGCTCGCGATACAGAAAGAGCCACCAGCGGTAGACAGAGCGGGAACAGCGGTAGCAGCATCCTAAAAAGCGAGCTCTGTGGATTGAGGAAAAGCAGCAGATACAGGCAGTAGGCTCCGCACCAGAGCACCAGTATCGGGTGCAGACTCTGCCGCACCGGCCTGGTGCGCAGAAACAACAGCCCGCCCCCTATGAGGGCCAGTAGTAGGGGTAGGCCAAAGACACCGAAATAGGTTTCGGCCTGCTCAATCCAGGGCACCAGCAGGGCAAGATCGCTCCCCCGCCAGGCAGTCTCCGTGGCCGTATACGCATCAATCCTTCCCGTGTACCACCACGCGTATAGGGGCCACAGCAGGGCAGCCCCGCACATGAGGATCGCCGCACACAACTGGCCGGCAGTTTGTCTCACAGCCCCGAGTATCCCGGCCCAACGGGTACCACCCTGAACTCTCTGCCGCTGCACACTCCGCCAGGTGGACCAGGCCCACCATAATCCGGCGGTCGCCCCCAGCGGCACACCCACCGGTCTCGACAGGCAGGCAAAAACCGCAAAGGTCAGAGCCCACCACCACCTGCCCCGCATCATCAAAAACAGGGTCAGCGCCAAAAAAACCAGGTTAAAAGACTCGGCATAGGGCACCTGCAACACCGGGGACACCGGAAGGAACGAGAAAAGCGCTACCCCCCACAGGGCAGTTTGCCGGTTACCCGAAGACGCACCGGTCAGTTCATCGGCACCCAGCGCCGCGTCCTGTCCCGCGCGGGTTGACACACCATTGAGCGAATCCCGCAGGAGGTAAAAAATGACCAGGGCCGCGGCAAAACCGGCGAGTAAGGCCAGGGTAGTTGCCGCCGCATAGTAGCCCATCCCGCTGGCCCTCCCCAACGCGGCCGCGGTCAGAGGAAAAAGCGGATAAAAAGCCCAGGGGTTCTGCTCCACCGAACCGCCCGAATCCACCGGTAGCGTGGCCGGGTAGCCGTCGGTAGCTATCTGCTCATACCATCCGGCATCCCAGATACTCACAAATTCGAGATAGCCCATAGGGCCGCTACCCCAGGGACTCACCAGCTGCTGACGGCCCACCAGGCTAAAAAGCGCGAACCCGTAAAGACGGCTGGCAGCATAAATGAGGGTCACCTGTATAGCGGCAGGCAGGCCCCCAAACACCAGTCGAAGCCGCACATAGCTGCCGTAGATCAGCCGGTCTGTCACCGATTCCACGCCTCTCTTACCCCCCGGTTATCTATCCCGCTACAGGGACTCAGGTCGGGCCTGTAGGAGCTCAAGTTCGGAACGCATCCGGCGGTTTTCCTCCATCAAAGCGGCAAAAGCCTCATCCACCTCAGCGACGGTGTAGCCGTGGGGCGAGGTCGAAAACTGAATCTTCCGATACCCGTTACCGGCCCGATCAGTGGTCGTCCACACCGGCCGGTAGTCTGTCTCCACATCGATACCGTCGGCAGCGATATAACCCAGCACTTTTCGCGCCGGAAAAATACGGTCGTTACCCAAGACAGCCACACCTGCCATGGTAGCGGCCATCACTATCAGGGTCACCCCCACCAGCACATATCCCATGCGCAATCTCCCAAACGTCTACTGTAAGAGTCCACAACAGCTTAGAACACAATGGTGTAACAGTATCGTTACGAAAAGCGTGTATCGTATGACTCACACCTATCTGCCCGTTGAGAAACACCCGCCGGCACAGCGGGCCAGCGGCGGATAACACCGCACACACCGTTAGGAGGACCGCGTGACAGATTCACTGGTTCAGCTCAAAAACGTCAATAAATATTTTGGCGACCTCCACGTGCTCAAAGATATTAACCTCGAGGTCGATGCCGGTGAAGTTATTATTCTGCTGGGCCCCTCCGGGTCCGGAAAATCAACTCTCTGCCGCACCATTAACCGCCTAGAAACCATAGATTCAGGCAGTATCATTATCGACGGTCAGAAGCTGCCCGAGGAGGGCAGAGGGCTGGCCAAACTGCGCGCAGAAGTGGGCATGGTTTTCCAGTCTTTCAACCTCTTTGCCCATAAATCTATCCTCGATAACGTCACCCTGGGTCCGCGCAAGGTGCGCGGCATGGGGAAGGCAGAAGCGGAAGAACTAGCCATGGGCCTGCTCAAAAAAGTTGGTGTAGACAGCCAGGCAAACAAGCTACCCGCGCAGCTCTCCGGTGGCCAGCAGCAGCGCGTTGCCATAGCCCGTGCGCTGGCCATGCAACCCAAGGTGATGCTTTTCGACGAACCCACTAGCGCGCTTGACCCCGAGATGGTCAACGAGGTGTTAGAAACCATGATCTCCCTGGCCCAGGAAGGTATGACCATGATTGTGGTCACCCACGAGATGGGTTTTGCCCGGCGGGCGGCAGACCGCATTGTCTTTCTTGCCGACGGCGAAATTGTCGAGCAGGGCAGCCCCGATGAGTTCTTTACCAGCCCCTCATCAGACCGGGCAAAAGATTTTCTTGGCAAAATTCTGAACCACTAAGGAGGTGTTATCCGTGACTATTCGTGCTTTTCTCAGGCGTAAGACACTTGCGGCTACCGCCCTGTTGGCTGCCGCGGCTCTGGCGCTTTCTGGCTGTAGTACCTCAAGCGGTTCCGACGATAAGATTCGTATCGGCATTAAGTTTGACCAACCAGGTCTGGGGTATCAGGACGGTAGGGACTATACAGGTTTCGATACCGATGTCGCCCGCTATGTCGCCCAAGAACTCGGCTATACGGAAGATCAGATTGAGTGGGTAGAGTCTCCCTCGGCCAACCGCGAGAATATGCTCTCTAACGGGCAGGTAGACATGATTTTTGCGACCTATTCCATCACGGATACCCGGTTGAAGACCGTAGATTTTGCCGGCCCCTATTTTGTGGCGGGCCAGGACCTCTTGGTGCAGCAGGATAACACCGACATCAGTGGCCCTGACTCACTGGACGGTAAAAGCCTGTGCTCGGTCACCGGTTCCACCTCGGCGCAGAAGATTCAGGATAAATATTCGTCATCGGTGCAGCTGGTGCAGCAGAACTCCTACTCGGACTGTGTGGTTGCCCTCAACGCGGGGATGGTCGATGCTGTTACCACCGATGACATTATTCTGGCCGGTCTAGCCTCCACCAGGGCAAACCGGGGTCAGCTCAAACTTGTCGGTAACACGTTTACGGAGGAGCGCTACGGTGTGGGCCTGCCCAAGGGGACGGATAGGTGCCAGGCTATCAACGATGCCATTAACAAGATGGTGTCCACCGGGGCGTGGGAGGATGCTATCGCAAAGAATGTGGGCGATTCGGGTTTCCGCTACAACGCCTCGCTCAATCCGCCCGAGCTGGATGGTAGCTGCGCCCAGCCTACCGAAGATAACTAACCTATTCGCACAACAATTTTTTAGAAACGGAGGCTCCCGTGTCGTTCGGCGAACAGCTCTCCACGCTCTTTGAGACCTACAACGTGCTGGGCGCGTTTTGGGTGAATGTTCAGCTCACTTTCTGGGCCGGTATCGGCTCGTTTGTGTTGGGTACCGTGCTCGCGTTTATGCGTATCTCGCCGGTTCCCTCGCTCCAGTATTCCGGTGCCGCTTACGTGCATTTTTTCCGCAATACTCCGCTGACTATTCTGATGACCCTGGCGATTTTGGGTGTGTGGACCCAATTCCAGCTTCAGCTGGTTTCAGATTTTGAGCTTAACTTCTTTATCTATGCGGTCATCGTGCTCTCTATCTATCATGCAGCTTTTGTGTGTGAGGCGATACGGTCGGGTGTGAACACCGTGCCTGTGGGGCAGGCGGAGGCTGCCCGCGCTATCGGGCTCGGCTTCTTTCCCGCTGCCCGCCACATTATTTTTCCTCAGGCCCTGCGCGGGGCTATCACGCCCCTGGGTAACACGCTGATTGCCCTAGCAAAAAACACCACGGTGGCCACTGTGGCGTCGGTGGCGGAGGCATCGGGCATGATGAAGTCGATGATCGAGTTCAACTCCGATCTCATTTTTCTTATTTTTGCGGTCTTCGCCATGGGATTCGTTATTATCGTGGTCCCTATCGGTATTTTGACCACCTGGGCATCACGTAAGTTGGCGGTGAAACGATGAGTACATCAGTTCTTTTTGATACGCCCGGTCCTCGCGGCCGGAAGATTACCCGGGTCTTTAATCTGGTGTCTATTCTGCTGATTCTGGCTTTTGTGGCCTATATTTTGGGTGTGATGCACCGTCAGGGCCAGCTTGAACCCGAGAAGTGGACCTCTCTGTTTACCGCGCACGCCTGGGAATACTATTTTCTTCCCGGTATGGTCTCAACATTGAAGGCTGCTCTGCTTTCTGTGGTGACCTCTCTGGTTTTCGGTATGGGTTTTGGCTATATGAGGCTCTCCGCCCATAGGGCTGTGCGCGGGTTTGCCGTGGTAGTGGTCGAGTTCTTTAGGGCGGTGCCCGTGCTGATCATGATGATCTTCTTCTGGCTCTTTTTGGGTAGGTTCTCGGTTTTCTCACCCCAGCAGCTGCCCTTTATTGCGGTGGTGATCGGCCTGACCCTCTACAACGGTTCGGTTATCGCCGAACTTTTGCGCTCCGGTGTTAAACAGTTGCCCAAGGGGCAGGGCGAAGCCGGTCTCGCTATCGGGCTCACCCCCGGTAGGGTACTGCGCACCGTGCTCATGCCTCAGGCTATGATGACGATGCTGCCCTCTCTGGTTTCGCAGTTTGTGGTGATCCTCAAAGACACTGCGCTGGGCTACATTATTTCCTACCCCGAGCTTCTTGCCTCAGCGCGCCGGCTCGGCTCGGGCGAAGGAAACGTGCTGCAAACCCTGATCATGGCGGCGGTACTTTTTGTGGTCATCAATTTTGCGCTCACCACACTGGCTACCTGGCTGTCCGGTTTCCTACGTTCTCGCTCCTCCAGCGGGATCAAGAAAGCAGACGGTATTCCGGGCGAAGTTGACCACGCTAACCCGGCTACCGCGGTGATGTTCAAGATTCCTAAGGCATAGACGTACCGCTAAGAGGCAGGGAACGGGTTGACCCGTTCTCTGCCTCTTCTTTAATTTTCTGACAGTTAAGTTGTTGCCTCGGGTTCGTTGCTGGTCTCGGTATCCCCGGTGGTGGTGCTGGGTTCGGGCAGATTATCCAGATCAGGCTTGTCCGCCGGATAAGTGATAGGCTCCTCAGCGGGGCCATCATCATTGTATTTATCGTAGAAACCGTGAATACAAGGGGTCTTAGCGTGAATAACTTCACCGCCATCACTGGCCATATATTTGAGATAAATACCGGTATCAGTGGTAGTGATAATTTCCTTCCACCGTGTTTCTTTAGCGGAAGTAATATCTTTGACTTCCCAGCCACGAGACTCCCAGTAAGCCCAGACCCTATCGGCAGCTTGGCTGATCTGTTCGGTGTCTAGACCTAGATCTTGCCCGTAGGTGCGCAGTCTCCCGTCTATTCTGGCGGTTTCTTGCTCAGAACTACAGGAGGTGATGTAGGGACTGAAATCAGTCCATTTAGCCTCCTTAGGGTAGGGGAAGTCCTCACTTGCGTTACGCCAGCGGTAGTTCTCCCCGTGCACGCTCGCAGCAATAGTCCCGGTCAAAGCCGAATAATAATCCTTAAAGAGCTCATTAGCGGTAGGTTCTTCCATTTTTCCTCCTGGGATCAGAGCACACCCACTCAGGATAAGCAGGCTGCACACCGGGATTAAGAACCTGCACAGGAAGGTTTTACGTAACATCATCATGTCGTTGTCTTTTATGAGATAGAAAAAGGCAGCCACAGCCGAGCTTGGCACACGGCCCCTTCCCTCTCATCACTACCCCTAATGTTTGTTTAGGCTGTTGCCTCAGGACCACCGGTAGTTTCCGTAGTGCTGGGTGCGGGCAGATTATCCAGATCGGGCTTGTCCGCCGGATAAGTGATAGGCTCCTCAGCGGGGCCATCATCATTGTATTTATCGTAGAAACCGTGAATACAAGGGGTCTCTGTGTCAATCGCTTCACCCAGATCACCAGCTAGATACGCGAGATAAATACCGGTATCCGTGGTCGTAGCAATCTGCGTAATATCAGGGTCAGTTGTGGTATTGGTTGAAGTCACCTCCCAACCCCGGGAAGCCCAGTAAGCCTTAACTCTCTCAATAGCCCGGCCAGCCTGATCAGTGTCTAGACCTAGATCCTGTCTGTAGGTATTAATATATCCGTCTATTCTGGCTAGTTTTTTTTCATAGCTACAGGAGGTGATGAAGACATTGAAATCAGTCCACTTGGCCTCCTCAGGGTAAGGGAAAGCCTCAGTCTCATCCCTCCAGCGATAGCTCTCCCCGTGCACGCTCGCAGCAATAGTCCCGGTCAAAGCCGAATAATAATCCTTAAAGAGCTCATTAGCGGTAGGTTCTTCCATTTTTCCTCCTGGGTTCAGAGCACACCCACTCAGAATGAGCAGGCTGGTCAGACAGGTTGTGATCAGTATCTTGATACGGTTCATAGAACGGGTCGGGTTGAGCATGGGTTGTGAAACCACCTTAGAAGTAGGGGGGGGCTAATCCTGAGGCGGAGCAGGAGCCGGCCCAGGCGATGGCTGTGGTATCGGGTTTGGCCGGTCTTGTTCCGGCTGCGAGGCTGGATGATCATCAGCAGGCGGGACCGGGGCCGGACCCGGCGATGGTGACGGTGACGGAGTATCCAGCTCTTTCTGAGTCGGGGAATACTCGGTAATTTTCTCTTCTTCACCCCGGATAATCAGGGATGTATCCCAGCGGGCTGTGGTGTCCTCCGAGAGATAGCCCCGGTTAGACTCGTCCTCGGTATAGAGACCATGCTGATCCACATCATGTAACCGCCCCTCAGGATCGGTTTCTGAGGAGAAGGGTGTTATACCCTCAACCTTATCCGGGTGAGCTTTAGTAGCAGGAAACCGGCCCCAGTTATCAATCCCGTCCCCAGAAGCTTCTGTATGGTAGATATTCTGAGCCCCTTCCTTATTCGGGTTATCCTCCAGGGCCAGGTCAAGCTCCCCGTCATTGTAGGCGGCAACCTGTTTCCTATCCAGCCCGGCCGAACCCAACAACACCGCAGAATCAGCCTTCGTACCCATCTCGGTCAGAGCAGAGAAAACCACATCAGTCCCGTAAGAATGCCCCACCAGGTTAGTGCGTACCTGATCAGCACCACCGTGGATGGTATTAAAAGTGTCTACATCCTGAGCCAGGCGGGCACCACCAACGTGAGCGTTAGTATTCCCCCAGACCTGGGGCGTACCAATCCCTCCCGGAGCCTCGTAATTCATCCACGCCACCGAAGCATGTCTACTCGAACCCTGAAGTAATGCCTGGTCGTAGAGGCTGTTGGCCGCATCAATATGGTTTCCTACACTCTTCTGAGCATTAGTATTAATCCCGTGCACTAACCAAGAGGCGTTCTCGGCCGTATCCAGATTCCCGATCGAGACCGCGGTCTTAATATCATCCCAAGACCTACCCTCACCCGAAAGATCAGAAAACTGAAGCGTCACCACCTGCACATCCGCACCGGGGTGAAGAACAGCAATATCTCGGTTCTTCTGAAGTATCGCGGCCGCAGTATCCCCAATATGCTTGGCAATATCACCCTCCACCGTATAAGGAATATCCCAGTTCTTCTGATCCTCCGGATCCGAAGACACCATGTGTAGCAGGGTCGTATTCGCCACCGACCGATGAGAATACGGCACCCCGTCCAGATTCCCGATCAACCCCGGAGCATAAAGCATCAACACCTTCCGCTGCTCATAAGTGAGCAAACCAGCCCCAGGCACCTGCGCGTCCCCCGACGAAATATAATTCCCCCTCTCATCAAAAGACAGCTCAGCATTCCACCACTTTTGAGTCTGCTGAACCTGCCCTAAAGTAAGGTCCTTAATCTGAAGAGTATAAAGCCCCTGGTCCTGATGAGACTCAAAATAGCCGGCTAACTCGTCAGGAGATAGCTCAGCTACCAGATTCAGGTACTCGGTATAACTCTCACCCCCATACCGTGCCGCCTTCTCATAGGCACGCTCCAAATAGACCGGATCAAACTCCCACAACTGGCCCCGGACACTCTCCCTATCCTTGAAAGGATTACGAGCCTGAAGACTCCTACTATCCGTCGGTACCGGTATCCGCTGATACAGCTCATCAAGACTATACATATAATAATCATCAAGCACAGCCGCAAGAGCCTCTTCATACTCCTGCCGGATCGTATCAAAAGCCTCC
>NZ_JBUZLI010000003.1:174126-179170 GCF_055285355.1 Rothia sp. 18CD1-1
AGATCATTCTTAACCTTAAGAAAAACCAGAGCCCGACCATCCCAAAAATTCGCCAACGAAGACCACGACGAAGGATTACCCGGACACGGATCCCCACCCGTCAAAGGCTCCCAACTACTCGGACGAGACACAAAAACCACTCCTTACACTATTTGATACTGTGCGAGACTGCGCTCTCCTAGGGGACACTCGGGTTGACCATGCACCCCTATATTCAACTATTTAACCCATTTGAGCACCATCAATACATCAGAGAACCAGAAACACCCTGTCATCATTTATGTGGACACCACGGGGTGATTACCCGTGATAGCAGTACAGATCTGTCCCCCATCCTGTGCCCTTCCTTCCGGACCGCAGCAGAATATGACGAAATGTTACAAGGCCCCGGGGCGGACTACTCTTCCCCTAGCCCCCTTCTAACCAGTTTTTCATCTGGCTGAAACAGCGCCGGATTGCCTCCGCGCTAACGTGTTCATCATCGGTGTGGGCAAGCAGGGCATCACCGGGACCAAAGTTCACGGCGGGAATACCCAGCTGTGAGAAACGAGCAACATCTGTCCAACCATACTTGGAGCGAGGCTCCTGCCCCACCGAATCAATGAGCGACCGCGCCAGGGTAGCCTCAAGCCCGGGTCGAGCCGCCGGCGACCGGTCCACAAAATCCAGCTGATAACCGGAAAAAACCTCTTCCATGTGCGCAACAGCCTGATGCACCGTCTTATCGGGGGCAAAACGGTAGTTGATGTGCACGGATGCCTGATCGGGTATAACATTGCCGGCAACCCCACCGGATATCTCTACCGCATTCAACCCCTCCCGGTAGTCCAGGCCATCCACCCTATGGGTCCGGGGCCGGTAGCTCACCAGCCTGTTCAGCACATCTGCCAGCCGGTGGATTGCGTTCTCCCCCGTCCAAGCCCGCCCCGAGTGCGCCCGTCTTCCCTCCGCGTGAATCCAGAAACGCATGGTACCGTTACAGCCGCCCTCAATAGTGCCGTTGGTGGGTTCGAGGAGCACCGCAAAATCGGCGTCGGTGAGCAGACCGGGCAGGTGGTCGATCAGTCTACCCAGGCCCGAAAGATGGGAGGCCACTTCCTCATGGTCGTAAAAAATATAGGTGATGTCATAGGCGGCATCGGTGAGGGCTGCCGCCAGTGCCAGCTGCACGGCAACGCCGGCCTTCATATCCGTGGCCCCCCGGCCGTAGAGCAGCTGCCCACCGGACCCGTCCTCTACCCAGGTGCCGGGCACAGTACCCAGGCTACCGGTGGTGGCAGGTAGCGGCACGGTATCTAAATGCCCGGCCAGTATCACCCGCTGTTTTCTGCCCCAGTTGCTGCGGGCGATCAGTGCATCGCCGTCGCGCACCGTGCTCAAATGCGGCAACTGCCCAAGGGCTACCTGCACCGCGTCAGCAAGACGGCTCTCACTACCAGAGACCGAATAAATATTGATCAGATCGGCTGCCAGGCGGGCAACATCGCGGTACACATTCAGAAGACCGCCACCTTCCGGCGGCTGTTGTCCGGCGGGATTATCTGTCTCAGTCATACCTCAACTCTAGCCGGCAAACCGGCTACCACCGAGACGTTAGGTGGCCTGTCTCAGTAGTAGAAACACCGCTGCCGTGCCCGGTAGGCTAGGCACTAGACTAAACCCATGACTGAAAATATAAAGCGTCCCGCGGCCGGTTTAGGACTGGCAACCGTCGTCAACTACGGTAACAACGAGGGGGTTGTGCTCGATACCTGGTTTCCCCGCCCCGTACTAGCGGACACCCCCGAGGAGTCTGTGCGCGGACTTCTTGAGCCCCTGGTGGTCGAAGAAGCAGATCGCAATGTGCGCACCGAAATAGTCTCCGTATCCATTGACCTTGAAAAAGCCCCTGCTCACACCGCCGATGCCTACCTGCGGCTGCATCTGCTCTCCCACCGCCTGGTGGAGCCGAACACCATCAACCTTGAGGGCCTTTTTAACCAACTGGCCAATGTGGCCTGGACAAATTTTGGGCCCGTGCTGGCCTCTGAGATTTCTACGGTGTTTCCCGCCCTGCGCAAGCGCGGGCATGTCTCTGTTTCCCACGTCGATAAATTCCCCCGCATGGTCGACTATGTGGTACCCGCCGGAGTACGGATCGGTGATGCTGACCGGGTACGCCTGGGAGCCCATCTGGCGGAAGGCACCACCGTCATGCAGGAGGGCTTTGTGAACTTCAACGCCGGAACACTGGGCACATCAATGGTTGAGGGCCGAATATCGCAGGGGGTCACCGTGGGCGATGGGTCCGATATTGGTGGCGGCGCCTCCACTATGGGTACCCTTTCCGGTGGCGGGAGTGAACGGGTCTCTATCGGTGAGCGTTCTCTACTGGGAGCAGAATCCGGTGTGGGCATTGCCCTGGGGAACGACTGTGTGGTGGAGGCCGGTCTCTACGTAACTGCCGGTTCCAGGGTGACCGTGTTGGGCGCCGGGCAAAAAACACGTGTCGTGAAGGCTGCGGAGCTCTCGGGCGTTTCAAACCTACTTTTCCGCCGTAATTCGGTTACGGGTGCGATTGAAGTGCTACCCCGAGGTACCAAGACCGTGGAACTCAACACGGCTCTGCACACCAACTAGACTGCTGGCCGCCCGGGCCGATGTGCCCGGGTTTCTCCGGGATCTCTACCCTATGTCCGACTGCACCGGGTTTGCTTGCCCGGGGTAGGCGTGCTCGGCTATGCTTTTTGAGAGAAAATAGGCTCCCCCCCTCCCCCGTTAGAATGGCCTCGATGCGCATAGTTTTTGTTGATATAGCTCCTATTATTCGTAGAGATGGAAAAATCTACCTTCCCGAACGGAGCTACCTGGGCTACCGAGAGTATAAAAAATATCTCAGCCACCATTTCCCGCAATTCTCAATGACCCTTCTGGCGCTCGATGGTGTCCGGGAGTTCTCCGGTCAAGAAGATTTGGAAACACTCCACGCCTGCGATGCGGCAGACATCAATCTTGAGCCAGAGAAAGCTCATCTATACCTGGAGAAACTCGACCAACGCGCCCTCGTGCACGTTCTGTTGAGAGAGCAAACCGCAGATTTTATTCATCTCGGCCACACAGTTGTTTACCTGATTGAAGCAACCCCCACAATTCGCTGGAAAATGTTCACCGCGCAGGCAGAAGATAGTCTCTCGTCATTGGCAAAAGCCCGGGTGCGGCTCGGTCTTTTACGGCAAGAAATAAAAAATATTGGGGCCCTCAGAAGGGCGGCTTCTGCACAGTTTAACGGGCCGGCAGCTGCCCGGCAGTACTCCAGATTCACGCGGTCCCCACTCACCTTTCTCGACCACCGCGTCAACTCAGTCAACTCACCGCTACCAAAACCCGCATCCGGCAGCAAAAAATTATCCGTCGGTTTCTCCGGGCGTATCGAAACGTTTAAGGGATCCCACTACCTGCCAAAAATCTCACACGAGCTATACAACCTTGATCCCGACATTAAATTTTTTATTATGGGCGACGGTTCTGACCGTGAAAGGGTGCTCCGGGAATCCGCACCGAATATCATCTATCAAGGTTTTATGAGATACCGGGAAGAATGGGAGCCCTTTGTTCGGCAAGCTATCGATATTATGATTTTTCCCCACCCCCAGGGGGACCCATCCATGACCTACTACGAAGCCCTGGGGCAGGGAGTCCCCATACTTGCCTTCTCCAACGAGACCTCGGATATGCTAGCTCAAGAGGACCTGGGGTGGACAGTACAGGAGGGAAACATCCGGGAACTGGCACATACAGTTTTCTCGCTGGCAAAAAACCCACACGATGTTAGCCGTAAATCCCAGAACGCCCTACAGTTTATGTCCGCACACCTTTACCCCCAAACGGTGGCACGCAGAATCGACCACCTTGTCTCTGTCGCCGAAGACACTACTACCTCTGATACCCCGTATCCGGCTACACACCCGCGGGAAGGTAAACTAGAGGCAGAATATCCACCCACTACCTCGCACAGGGGAACACCGTGAAAATTTTGGTTACCGGCGGCGCCGGCTACATCGGCTCGCACACCGTGCTCGAACTGCTCAAGGCCGGTCACGACGTGATCGTCATGGATAACCTCGCCAACTCCTCAGAGGAATCACTACACCGAGTCGCAGAGCTCACCGGACGGCAGGCGGACTTCCACAAGGTTGACCTACTCGATCTTGACGGTATGCGAAACCTCTTTACCCGTACCCGGCCCGAGGCCGTTATCCACTTTGCCGGCCTCAAAGCGGTGGGCGAATCCGCAGAAAAACCCCTGTGGTACTACCAAACCAACGTCACCGGCACCCTCAACCTGCTCACCGCCATGCGGGAGGCCGACTGCAAAACCATCGTCTTCTCTTCCTCCGCCACCGTCTACGGTGAACCGGAGGAGATGCCCCTGACCGAAAAAATTAATATGGACGCGCAGTCCTGCTACGGCCGCACCAAAGAACACATCGAAGACATGTTGCGCGACCTGGCCGCCTCAGACCCCACCTGGAACATCGCTCTGCTCCGCTACTTCAACCCGGTAGGCGCCCACGAATCCGGCAGAATCGGTGAGGACCCGGCGGGTATCCCCAACAACCTGGTACCTTTCATCGCCCAGGTCGCGGTGGGTCTTCGCGATCATCTCAATATCTTTGGCAACGACTACCCCACGGTAGACGGCACCGGGGTTCGCGACTATATTCACGTCTGCGACCTCGCCGACGGCCACCTCAAAGCGCTCGACTATATCAGTGAACACGGCGGACTCCACACCTGGAACCTGGGGACCGGCAACGGCTACTCGGTACTCGAGGTCCTCCACGCCTTTGAGAAGGCATGCGGTAAAACACTGGCCTATAAAATTGTTGACCGCCGCCCCGGCGATGTCGCCGTCTCCTACGCCGATCCGGCATCGGCACTAGCCGACCTCGGCTGGAGCGCCAGCCGAGATATCGATACCATGGTGGCCGACCACTGGAACTGGCAAAAAAATAATCCCACCGGTTACCGCCGAGCATAGGACACCGGGCCGCCAAGAGGATCG